>CAWHLR010000024.1:0-93429 GCA_963830235.1 uncultured Verrucomicrobiae bacterium | reverse complement strand
AGTTCGCCAATTTTTGCGGAGCCATTTGCGCCGGCTCGCACGACACTTTGCCGGGACGTCGTTATGCGCTCAATTGTCATGATCGCCACCATTACAAAAAACAAGAAAAGCCGGCTCCCGGAAATCCTGGAGCATGCCAGCGGTGACAAGCGCTTCAAAATTCTTGAAGCGCACATGAAGAAGCACCAGTTCAAGCAGGCCGCGCTGATCGAGGTGCTGCACAAGGCGCAGGAACTGTTCGGTTTTCTCGACGACGATTTGCTCCTGTTCATTTCCTACAAGCTCAAGCTGCCGGCCGGCCGCGTCTATGGCGTGGCGACGTTTTACCATTTCTTCACCCTCAAACCGCAGGGCAAGCACACCTGCGTCGTTTGCATGGGCACGGCCTGTTATGTCAAGGGCGCCGACAAGGTGCTCGCGGCCGTCGAGGAAAAAGCGGGCATCAAGGCGGGCGAAACCACGCCGGACAACCAGCTCTCGCTGCTCACCGCGCGCTGCATCGGCGCGTGCGGCATCGCGCCGGCGGTGGTTTACGACGGCGCCGTCACCCCGCGGCAAACGGCGGAAACCGCTCTCGAACACGTGAAAGGATGGATTTCCCATGGTAATTGACGACCTCAACGAAATCGCGGAGCAGGAACGCGCCGGGCGGAAAAAATTCACCATCCGCTGCTGCATGGCGGCGGGCTGCGTGTCTTCCAACTCGGGCGCGGTCAAGAAAGGCCTCGAACAGGCCGTGAAGGACGCCGGCCTGGAAAACGACGTGGAAGTGCGCGGCGTGGGCTGCATGAAACTTTGCTGCCAGGGCCCGCTCGTGCAGGTGGACGCGCACGAGAAAACCTGCGTGGCGGTGGACGCCAAGGCCAGGGTCCGCTCTATTTGAAGGTCAACTCCCGAAGACGCGGCCTCCCTCGTCGGCACGCTCAAGGGCGGCAAGACAAAAGTCCAGAGCGGCGATCCCAAAAGCCCGTTCTTCACCGAACAATTTTCCATCGTGCTCGCCAACAGCGGCCTCGTGGACCCGGAACGCATCGAGTCCTACATCGCCGCCGAGGGTTACCAGGCGTTGCACAACGTCCTCCGCGAAATGATGCCGAAGGAGGTCGTGGACACGGTCGTCAAGAGCGGTCTGCGCGGCCGCGGCGGCGCGGGTTATCCCACCGGCCTGAAATGGGCCACGGTCGCCAAGACGGAAAACCTGCAGAAATACGTCATCTGCAACGCGGACGAGGGCGACCCCGGCGCGTTCATGGATCGCAGCGTGCTCGAAAGCGATCCGCACAGCATTCTCGAAGGCATGGCCATCGCCGCCTACGCCGTGGGCGCCAGCGAGGGTTATATTTATGTGCGCGCCGAATATCCGCTGGCCATCAGCCGCCTGCAAACCGCCATCAAACAGGCGAAACAGCGCGGCCTGCTCGGCAGCGGCATTTTTGAATCGCCGTTTAATTTCAACATCGAACTGCGCATCGGCGCCGGCGCGTTCGTCTGCGGCGAGGAAACCGCGCTGATGATGTCGGTCGAGGGCAAGCGCGGCTCGCCGCGTCCCCGTCCGCCGTTCCCGGCGGAGAGCGGATTGTGGGGCTGCCCGACGCTCATCAACAACGTCGAGACGTTCGCCAACATCCCGGCCATCCTGCGCAAAGGCGCGGACTGGTTTGCCGCGATCGGCACCGAGAAGAGCAAGGGCACGAAAGTTTTCGCGCTGGCGGGCAAAATCACGAACACCGGCCTCATCGAAGTGCCGATGGGCACGACGCTCCGGCAGATTGTGGAGCGAATGGGCGGCGGCGCGCCCGGCGGCGGCAAAATCAAGGCCGTGCAGACCGGCGGACCTTCGGGCGGATGCATCCCCGCCGATTCGCTCGACACGCCGGTGGATTACGAATCGCTGGCCAAGCTCGGTTCGATCATGGGTTCGGGCGGCATGATTGTCATGGACGAAACCACGAAGATGGTGGACGTAGCCCGGTATTTCATGGAGTTCTGCGTGGATGAATCGTGCGGCAAATGCATTCCTTGCAGCGCCGGCACGGGGCAGATGCACCTGTTGTTGAAGAAGATTCTCGACCGCAAGGCCACCGCGGACGATTTGCAGCGGCTTGAGGAGCTGTGCGACATGGTGAGGAACACCAGCCTTTGCGGCCTGGGCCAGACCGCGCCCAACCCGGTGCTCAGCACGTTGCGCTTCTTCCGCCACGAATACCTGGAACTGCTGAACACCGCGGACGCCGGAGCGAAAAAACCCGCGGCGACAAACTGAATTTATTGAACCAACGACCAGAATCCTATGGCCGCAAAAACATTAACGATTGATGGCAAACAAGTCAGCGCGAGCGAGGGCGCAACCCTCCTCCAGGCTGCCGAGGAAGCGGGCATTAAAATCCCGACGTTGTGCCACATGGATGGCGTTGCCGATGTCGGCGCCTGCCGCCTGTGCCTCGTGGAAGTCGCCGGCGTGAACAAACTCCTGCCGGCCTGCACGACCAAGGTCGCCGAGGGCATGGACGTGAAAACGGACAGCGAGCGCCTGCGGAAATATCGCAAGATGATTCTCGAGCTGCTCTTCGCCGAGCGGAACCATGTTTGCGCGGTTTGCGTCTCCAACAACCATTGCGAATTGCAGACGCTCGCCTATTCGCAGGGCATGGACCACGTGCGCTACGAATACCGCTATCCCAAATGGGAGGTGGACATCACGCATCCCCGCTTTGGCATGGACCACAACCGCTGCATCATGTGCACCCGTTGCGTCCGCACCTGCTGGTACATCGAGGGCGCGGGCACCAAGAACGTCTCGGGCCGCGGCGCGAAGTCCAAAATTATTTCCGATCTGAACCAACCGTGGGGCGATTCCGAGACCTGCACGGCGTGCGGCAAATGCGTGGATGCCTGTCCCACCGGTGCGTTGTTCGCCCGGGGCGCGACAGCCGGCGAAATGGTGCATGACCGCGAGAAACTTGAATTTATCGTCACTGCCCGGGAGAAAAAACAATGGATCGCTTAAGAGTAGCAACTGTATGGCTGGGCGGCTGTTCCGGCTGCCACATGTCGTTTCTGGACCTCGATGAGTGGCTGATTGACCTGGCCGCCGCCGTGGACATCGTCTTCAGCCCCGTCATGGATATCAAAGAATATCCGGAAAACGTGGACGTCGTGCTCGTCGAAGGCGCCATCGCCAACGAAGACCACGTCGAAACGATGCGCCGGGTCCGCAAAAACACCAAGGTCATCGTCTCGTTTGGCGACTGCGCTGTGACCGGCAACGTCACCGCCATGCGCAATCCGTTCGGCGACCCGGTGAACGTCCTGCAGCGCGCCTACAAGGACGCCGCGGACTTGAACAAGCAATTTCCGTCCGAGCCCGGCATCCTGCCGGTGCTGACCCCGAGTGTGACGCCGGTGCATGAATTGGTGCCGGTGGAACTTTACCTGCCCGGCTGTCCGCCGCCCGCCGCGCGCATCCGATCCGTTTTGGAACAGGTGCTGGCCGGCAAGGGCGTACACTTGTCCGGCAAAGACATCAAGTTTGGTTGAACCGATATAGCGATTTATTATGGCACAAAGAATTGTCATTGACCCCGTATCCCGCATTGAGGGCCATGCCAAAATTACCATCCAGTTGGATGACGATGGCGGCGTCGTGGACGCGCGCTTTCACGTCACCGAGTTTCGCGGCTTTGAAAAATTCTGCGAAGGCCGGCCGCTGGGCGAAATGCCCGGCATCACCGGCCGCGTCTGCGGCATCTGCCCCGTCAGCCATCTCCTGGCCTCGGCGAAAGCCGGCGACCAGATTCTGGCCGTCAGCATCCCGCCTGCGGCGGAGAAGCTGCGCCGGCTGATGAACCTCGGTCAAATCATCCAGTCGCACGCGTTGAGTTTCTTTCACCTGAGCTCGCCCGATTTGCTGCTCGGCTTCGATGCCGACCCGGCGAAGCGGAACATTTTCGGCCTGATCGCCGCGCAGCCCGACCTGGCCCGCAGCGGCATCCGCCTGCGCCAGTTCGGCCAGGAAATCATCGAGCTGCTCGGCGGCAAGAAAATCCATCCCGCGTGGGCCGTGCCCGGCGGCGTGCGCGCCCCGCTTTCCGAGGAGGGACGCAAACGCATCATCCAATGGCTGCCGGAAGTTCGCAAAACGTCGCTCGAGGCGCTGAAGCTGTTCAAATCGCTGCTGAAAAAGCACAAGGCTGAAACCCAGATTTTCGGCAACTTTTCCTCGTTGTTTATGGGCCTCGTCGCGGCCGACGGCGGCTGGGAACATTACGGCGGCAAACTGCGGTTCATGGACGGCAGCGGCAACATCCTCGCCGACCAGATTGACCCGGCCACCTACCACGAACACATCGGCGAGGCGACCGAGAAGGCGTCCTACCTGAAGTCGCCCTACTATCGCCCGCTCGGTTACCCGGACGGCATGTATCGCGTCGGCCCGCTCGCGCGGCTGAACATCTGCGAAAAATTCGGCACGCCCATCGCGGACGAGGAAATGGCCGGATTCAAGAGCCATGGCCGCGGCGCGGTCACGTCGTCGTTCATGTATCATTACGCGCGGCTGGTGGAAATCATCGCCGGCATCGAACGCATCGAGCAGATGATGGACGACCCCGACCTGCTTTCCAACAACCTGCGCGCGGACGCCGGCATCAACAAGCTGGAGGGCGTCGGCGTGAGCGAAGCTCCGCGCGGCACGTTGTTCCATCACTATCAAGTGGACGAAAACGGATTGATCATGAAAGTCAATCTGTTGATCGCGACCGGCCAGAACAACCTGGCCATGAACCGCACTGTGGACCAGATTGCGCGGCATTACATCAAGGGCAAAACCGTGTCCGAACCCATGCTCAACCGGGTCGAGGCCGGCATCCGCGCATTTGATCCGTGCCTGAGCTGTTCCACGCATGCCGTCGGCCAGATGCCGCTGCACGTTCAGGTGCTCGACGCCGCCGGCGCAATCGTGAATGAAGTGACCCGCGGTTGATTGCTGCGTTGGCGGAGCGTGGCCGTTCCGGCCACAGCAATGTAGGCGGGCGGTGCCCGAAAGAAATTGGTTTTGACAACCGCCATCTGAATCGTTCCGGTTGGGGAGAAGGCCGGGATGGGGCGAGCGTTAAACCATTCTTGTCCCAATTTAATCCGGCTTGGCATCCTGCTGCTTCGCCGGGCCGTCCAGGACTTGGCGGACGCTGCGGAGCAGATGCTCGGGCAAGTAAGGTTTTTGCATGAACAACGTTTGTTCGTTCAGCTCCGCCTCAATTTCCATGGTGTCCGGACTATAGCCGCTGACAAAAACCACTTTCAGCCCGGGCCGCTCGGCCCTCAATTTCCGAGCCAAATCACGTCCGCTCACACCCTGGGGCATGATGATGTCGGTCAACACTAGATCTATCTTGGCGGCGTGCTGGCCCCATACCGACAACGCATCGGCGCCGGAGGTGGCTTCCAGGACATGGTATCCGTTGCGCTGAAGGATGACGTGCGCCAAAGTGCGAACCGGCGGCTCGTCTTCGACCAGCAATATGGTTTCCGTGCCGCCCACAATTTTGGGTTCGATGACGCCGGTTTCGGCGGCCACGCCGGCGGCGACGCGGGGCAGAAATATGTTGAACTTCGTCCCGATATTGAGCTTGCTGGAAACTTCGACCCAGCCCCCGTGCTGTTTGACGATGCCATAGACGGTGGAAAGCCCCAGACCGGTGCCCTGGCCAACGGCCTTGGTGGTGAAGAACGGCTCGAAGATGCGCAGCAGGTCTTCGGGAGCGATGCCGCAGCCGGTGTCGTTTACGCTCAGGCAGACGAACTCGCCGGCCTGGGCCTCGGTGGAACGCCACTGCGCGGCGGTGCTGTCCAATTCAACCACGGACAGGGAGATGGCCAGTTCACCGCCCTTGGGCATGGCATCGCGGGCATTCACGGCCAGGTTCATGAGGATTTGTCCGATCATGTCCTCGTCGGCCCGGACGAGCGGGGATTCCGGAGAGAAATGGCATTGCAGCAGAATGTCCTCGCCAATGATGCGCTGAAGCATTTTGGTCAGGTTGCTGGTGACCTTGTTCAGATCGAGCACGACGGTTCTAATGATTTGCTTGCGGCTGAAGGTGAGCAACTGCCGGGTGAGATTGCTTGCGCGGTGGGAGGCTTGAATGATCTGTTTCAAATCATCCTGCGCTTTCTGTTTGAGGTCCTCCCGGGTGGCGAGGATTTGCGCGTACCCCTGGATGACCGTGAGAATATTGTTGAAATCGTGCGCGACCCCGCCCGCCAGCCGCCCGATGGCGTCCATTTTCTGCGACTGCAACAATTGTTCCTCCAGCTTCTTGCGATCGAGGGATTGTCCGATGAGGTTGCCCATTGTGGCAAAAATCTGGAGCAGATCGCTTTCCGGCGGGCGAATTTCTTCGCTGTGAAATTCCGCCACGCCGAGGATTTCACCCCGCAACTGTAGCGGAAAGGCAAATGCGGCGCGCAAACCCGGTTTCACCGCCGGCGAAGCGCCCAAAGCCTCCCCGTCCTGGGTCAGGTCGGAAATCCAGGCGGCCTGGCCATTTTGCCAAACCCGGCCCGGCAAACCTTTGCCAGGCGCGAGCACCGGCGGTGGATCCGAGTTTGCGGGTTCGGCCTGGGCGGAATTCCAGATGGCCGTGCAACGCAAAACTTTGGCCGACCGATCCACCGTCCAGAGCCGGCCGGTGTCCCAGTTCATGCTCTGGCAAACAATTTGGAGAATTCGGGTGATGACATCTTCGGAAGTGGCGGTGGAATCAGCCAGCACCCGGGTCACCTCATACTGCAAAGCCAGGCAATGTTCGTGACGCTCGCGATTGGTGACTTCCACCTGGAGTGATTCATTGGCTTCTTTTAAATGCCGCGTGCGGTCGCCGACCTGTTCCTCCAACTGATCCATGCGTTGGCGGGTTTCCTTAAGCAGCCGCCACTTCTCGGTCAGGGCATTGGCCAGTTGCAGCACTTCCACCGTGTCGAACGGCTTCTTGAGGATGACGAGCTGGTCGGAATTGCCGATCCTGGCGGTGATGCTTTTCCACGAATAATCGGAGTAAGCCGTGCAAATAACCACCTGAAGATCGGGATCCACCTCCCAGATTCTGGCCGTGGTTTCAATGCCATCCCAGCCTGGAGGTATGCGTATGTCCACAAACGCCATGGCAAATGGCCGGCCGGATTGCTTGGCGGCCTGGACCGCCGCCAGGCCTTCCTGTCCCTGATGGGCCGCCGTCAAATCAAAATGCCGCTTCTTGGGAGAGGCAACGGCGCCTCCGAATAATTCCGCCCGGGCGGTGATCAATTCCGTGTCCTCGGAATTTTCGCCGGCGAGAATTTTTCGGAAGTCGGCCTGGATGGACTGGCTGTCGTCAACGATCAAAATCCGCCGGTTGTTTTCGATGTATTCGTTTTTCATTTGGATTTTTCTTTTGGCGGGGCGGGGAACAAAAGATAACCGTCCTTGGTCTGCGCAATGGCATTGATGCTGTTTGCCGGCAGGTCCTCCCGGCGGGTCCATGACTGGCAGTTGTGTTGATAAACATTCTTGGCGGGGTCGAGGGCAAAGCTGCGAACCGGACCCAGCAGACAAAGCAGCGCGATCACCGCCAGAAATGACCTTAAAAAATGACACGATGGCTTCACCCCCGCGCACGGGTGTGAGTTGCTCGACTGAAGAAGGGAACCGCGTTTTCGATTTCTAACCTGCAAATAAATGCAGAGCTTCACGCCGCGCGCCTTCTCCATCAATGCCGTATATGCAAGCCTGGCAGCCATTTTGATATGATATGCGCGGAGCTAACGCCATGCCGATGCTGCAATAACCTACGTAAATCTTATCTAATGTCAACCGCCCCTCCTGCCGCAGCCTGTCCTGCTTTGGTGCGCCGGGACACGGGTATTAACCAGATGCTGAAGCAGCAGCTTTCTCCAATGAAGACAGCCATTATTCAGGACTCGACCGGTTTGTCCGGTGGTTTTTTTAGCCGGCAACCGAAGGCAAAAGATCGCAGTGCGGCAGTGGAGTATCCAATAATCAGCCACCGGTGACCATTTTTTGACCGGGGCTGGCCTCGCAGTTGGAATGAATTGTGACCGGTGACGGAAATCAGTCACCGGTCACCGTTTACCCCACGCATAACCCTCGGTTACAGTTTTTCCACGTGAACGCCGCCGCCGCTGGTCTCCAAATGAACGACCGGCCCGCCGCCGTTTACCTTGCCTTTGAGTTCGTCGTGCTCCCGCTTGCCCTGCACCGTCACCGGCAGGTCGCAATGGACGCCGCCGCCCGAGGCTTCGGCGTCCAGATTGAACGCGGCATCGGCGGGAATCTTCACCGTCACTCCTCCGCCGGAAGTCTCAAGGCTCACGTCCCCCGGCACCGGCGAAAGCAGCACGGCGTGGATCGAGCCGCCCAACGTCTCGCCTTTGACCATGCCGCGAACGTTTTCGATAGTGATGCCGCCGCCGCTGGTGTCCACGGACGCCGGCCCTTTGAAGTTCTTGACGGTGATGGAGCCGCCGGAGGTGTCGCCGTTCAGCGTGCCGGACCCGCCGGTCACTTCGATGCCTCCGCCACTGGTGTCAATTTTGATCGGCCCTTCGCAATCGGTGACGCGGATGCTGCCACCGGAAGTGTCGCCGTTCAGCGGTCCGTGCAGCCGCGCGAACTGGAGTCCGCCGCCGCTGGTGTCCGCCTTGACCTCGCCGGTCACGTCGCTGGCCGCGATGCCGCCGCCCGAGGTGTTGAGCTGGGCATTGAACTGGGCGGGGACCTGGATGGTGTATTTCCCCTCATTGCGGTTTTTGGAGCTACTGAACCAATGGAACTTTTCCTTGGTCTTTGAATGGGCACGGACGGTGATGGTGTTTCCGTCCTGTACGAAAACGACGGGATTTTCGGAGAGGAATTTCTGCTCGTCCTCCGCGCTGCCGCGGGTGATTTTCCGCCACACGCTGACGGCAACGGCATCGGTGGAGTTGGTGGTGACGTCAATGGAGCCGAAGTCAACGTCCACGACCAGCTTGCCGCCGGGCGAGACCTGGAAGGTTTTGTTGGTTGATTCCTCGGTCGCGGCGAGCGCCGCGCAGGAGGTCAGGGTCAGCAGGAGCAAGGTCAGTTTCATTTTGATTCAATAATTTCTTTGTGTGCAATCAGGGCTGGGCGCAACCGGACAACACGCCATGAAGAAAATACCCGGAACCCGGCCAAAAGTTTCAACTATTTTCCAGTCCATCGCAAGAGCTTGTGTTTCTGCTACTTTGCGCGTTCCACAACGAGCATTTCGATAGACGGGAGCATCGCGGCGACTTGAAGGAAATACCAATCAATGAATTTGGCTAAAGGCGCGATCATTCGCTTTTAAGTTTCTTCCCTTCGCTATCTGGTAATCCTTGAGCATGTGTCTTCATTTGTTTAAAGCATCATCCAGAAAATTCATTTTGGTTCCGGATATCCCTTCGCGTAGGCGATTTTATCGCCGTCAAGAACAATCAAAAAAAGGACATTCATCTTCTGATATTTCATCCGATAGAGATAGCTTGGTCTTCCGTTGCTTTCCGTTCGCTCAACCAGCTTTACGGTCCGCAACGGACCCAGCGCAGCGGCGAGGCCTTTGACCACTGCCGGGTTATTGAACAGCGGCGACTGATGCAACTGCTGCCAAAATTCAGGCGTGCAGTCCTCCGCGCTGAGTTCTTCCATTTTCAAACCCCGCACTCGGGCCGTGATGTCCGGTTCATTGTCCCGGATCGGCTGATAGACCCCGACGCGCGACAGGTGAACCGTCTCGATCACCAGTGCGGTTGTGCCGGCGGTCAGCATGACCGCCACCGTGGCCACCGCCGCCGTTTTTGCTTTTGACCATGCCATAATTTTCAATGCCCTTTGATGCGGGTTAAGGTTGAGAAAATTATACTTTTCGCCAACATCCGGCATCCGGGCGGCGAGCAGGCCCCTGACACCGGTGGTTAATTCATTGCTGAACGCGTTGCCCCGTCTCCTCAATACCCGACCCCATTTGATAATATTTATCCCCCTTAACCCGGAGTTGGTATTGGAGTTGAGCGCCAATATAATTGCTCATGCCGCCCGTCCCCGATTCAACTGTTTCCGTATAGAGATTGCCATGGAGTTCATAAGGTCCACCGGCTGAGTAAACGACATTTGATTTGGAGTCATAGGTGACAATGGCCCAATTTGTCAAGGTCCAGGTTTTTAGATGGGGATTGTTCTTTGGGTAATGGGCAAACCGGGGGGCGCCGTCGAATTTTTTGTCGGTGATGATCCAAACGCCTTCAAGCTGCCGCCTTGTTTCGATGTCGTTGGGTTGTCGCGCGAGCAACTTTTGCATCAATGATTCATGCTGAATCTCATAGGCCACGGCGTCTTTTTTGCGGTCCGCTCGCGACTTTGATTCCAAGACCGCAACCGTGGTACCGGCGGCGAGCAACACTGCCGCGCCGCTGACGATTGCCGTTTTTGCTTTGGTCCAGGCCATAATTTTCAATGCTCCTTTGATGAGGGTTAAAGTTGAAGCCGAAGCCGCCGTGCCTTTGGTCAGCGCCACGGCGGTCACGGATTTTGCCAGCGTCGCGGGCACAGTTTGGACGGAATGGGCGGAAATCGCCCCGGCAAGAATGGCCGTGGTCGAACTCACGCCGCGTTTCGTGAAGAATGTCCGCAATTTTTCCAGCGCCCGGCTGACGCGCTTTTGCGCCGTGTTTTCCGCCAGTCCCAGGAACTTTCCCACTTCGGCCATGCTCTTGTTCTGAAAATACCGCAGCACCAGCGCATCGCGCTCGCTCGTGCCCAGACCGGCCATCGCCTCATCCAGTTGCGGGGATAATTCACGCCAGAGGGCGTCGTTGACGGATTCTTCGAGCTGGGATTGCATGTACGCCTCCTGTTCGCGGCGGACGCGGCTCGTTTCCGCCCGTTGAAGATTGGCCGCCGTCAGCCGCGCCGTGTGGTAAAGCCAGCCGGGCAAAACGGTCCGGCGCCCGAGCGTCCCGGCCTTGCGCGCCAGAATGACAAACACGGCCTGGGTGATGTCCTGCGCGTGCTGCGGATTGGCCGTGTGCCGCAGCGCCACGGAGTGGACGAGGGCAATGTGCCGCTGCACCAGCGCGGCGAAGGCTGCCTCGGAACCGTTCCGGGCGAATTGTTCCAGCAACCGGGCATCAGGCACATCGGTCATTCATCAATTATATGTGCGCCGGCAGCGGAATCTGACAAGGAATTTTCAATTTTTCGCCCGCTCGACCACGAGCACATCGACGGGCATATTGGTAGGCACCAGTTCAAGGCCGATTTGGTTTAGCATGACTTGTTTCATGGCATCGTGTTCGGGGTCGGCTTCGTATCGCTCCTTCCACCGAAATTGAATGTCATAGCACCCGGTCAGGCCGGTTTCGTCCACGACCGGCTTTTGCAGATAGATTTCCAGAAAGCGCGTCAGCCCTCAGTAAGGCCGAGGCGGCGGCATGGAAATGGGAAGTCCTACGGCAGTAATGCCTCCCTTATAGTCGTAGATTCCATGGACGGGAGTTCCGGGGACATGCGGCTTGAGTCCGGGCGCGTCCGGGTTTTGGATCCTGAGGGCCAGCACGTCCATGTCTCGGGTTTGCGGCTGCACGACATAACCGAAGGTTTGTTTTATTTTCTCCTGCAAAGCTTCCTCGCCTCCCTTTGGCAGTGTGGTGGCAAAATCGTATCGTTCCTTAGGCTCGCCGTCCGGAAAAAAAACGCGGGCCGGAGGCCAGTCATAGGCAATGCGCACTAGGTCGCGCACCGGCATGTTATTGCCTGCCCACTTGCCGTTGCCGGTGGTGATCGCCCCATAAACCGGCGGCTTGAATTTTGTCGGCAATATTCTGACCTGCGGAGGAGCTTTGCTGACGGCATCTTGCGATAAATGGAGCCGCCACGAATTAATTTCGGCCTGATCAACCTTATGTTTGTGGACGGCCACCATGGTTGTTCCTGCCGTGAGCGCAACAATCACTCCGGCGACAATCGCTGTTTTTGCTTTGGTCCATGCCATAATTTTCAATGCTCCTTTGATGAGGGTCAGGGTTGAAGTCGCCGCGGAATGAGCGGCGGCCAGGCCGGCAGTGGTGGCGGATGCCGCCAGTCCCGCCGGGGCCGCGTGCGCCGAAAGCGTGAAGAGCGGCGCGCTGGCCACGAGCGCCGGCGCCGCAAAACCACGGCGGCGGAAGAAATGGGTCAGTTGATCAAGGCAGCGATTCACGCGCTTGCGCGCCGTGTCCTCGCCAATGCCAAGCGCCGAACCGACTTCATGAAAAGTCTGGCCTTCCATGAAATGCAGGATCACCGCCAGCCGGTCCGGTTCACGAAGCTCCAGGAGCGCCTCATCGAGCAACGGCACGAGCGACGACCACACGGAATCACCTTCCGCCCGGGCCAGTTCCAGATTGACCGCGACCTGTTCCCGCCGGCGGCGGCGCAATTCTGAACGCAGCCATTCGCGGGATTTGTTCAACGTCGTCTGGTGAAGCCAGCCGGCGATGGTCGGGTGCGAGCCCAATTTGTCGGCGGCCTGCGCCAGCGCCACGAACACGTTTTGCGTGATTTCTTCGGCGGCGCCGGCATCGCCCACCTGCCGCAAGGCCGTGGCAAAAACCAGATTGACGTGCTGCCGCACCAGCGCGACAAAGGCTTCCTCGCTGCGGCGGGCGTTGAATTCGGCAATCAACTGGTTGTCCGGTTCCGACATGGTTTCAACCGGTATATTGCCGCCGCGCCGGGAAACCGGAAACAAATCTTTCGAGGCACTTTCAAAATTCCGTAGCAGCCGAGGTGACGAGGCTCCATCTTCCCTCCATCAACCGGCTGATCAGAGCCTCCTTACGTCGGCTGCTACAACTACTTCGCCTTTTCGACCACGAGCATTTCGACGGGCATGTTGGTGGGAACCAGTTCAAGGCCCGCCTCTTCCAGTTCCCGAGTCAACGCGTCTGTCTTCTGTTGCGGATCATGCCATTGGAATGTGAAGTCATAACGACCGGATAAATCGGGCTGCGCCAGAACGGGTTTGTGAAAAGACAACTCCAGAAACGACGTTACTGACGATATCGGGTTATTGGACCAAGCCCGCAAACTTTCGTCGTATTTGAAATGCATTTTGCTTCCTGTTTTACTCACATGAAGGGCAAGCAGCGCGGAATCTTTGACGTTCAACTGTAAGACGTTTGTTTGCCGGATTTCTTTTCGGGCCGCAAAGCCGGTTGTCCGGCTGATGGCCTGTTGCAGTTTTTCCACCGGGTGGTTGGGCAAAGTGAACATGAGATCATACCTGCCCTGCGGCGCGTCGGGCGGTAGAATCATCCGTTCCCGGCTGAAGACTTGGTATTCATCCGAATTGGTGAAATCATACGCAACTTCGAGCAAGCCCTTGAAGTCCACGTTGTGCGCGATCCACTTTTCGCGGTCCGTCATAGAAGTAGAGTCGGAATAGCGTGTCGGCCGAATGATGATAACGGGAGGGGCCTTGTGCAAATTTCCAGGTTTCATTTCCCAAAACGATTCATCTACGGAAGGAGATTTAAATTTGCTGATGACGACTGAAGTCGTTCCCGCCGCCAGCAACACGCTCGTGCCTACCACGACTGCCGTTTTTGCCTTGGTCCAGGCCATAATTTTCAATGCTCCTTTGATGAGGGTTAAAGTCGAACCACTGGCCGCCGCGCCCTTGGTAATCGCGGCGGCCGTTGCTGCTTTTGCCAGCGCCATCGGCGCGGCTTGAACGGAATGGGCGGAAATTGCCCCGGCGATGATGGCCGTGGTCGAACTCACGCCATGCCGGGCAAAATAACGGTGCAATTTTTCCAGCGCGCGATTGACCCGTTTATGTGCCGCCGCTTCGTTCAGTTTCAACGCCGTTGCCACCTGCCGCGCGGTTTTGTTTTCAAAGAACCGCAGCACGATGGCGTTGCGGTCGGTCTCGCCCAGCCACCCCATGGCTTCATCCAGCAATGGCGCGATTTGTTTCCAGGCCGCCGGCTCCGGTTCGGTCAAGATGGATTGCATATACGTCTCCTGTTCGCGGCGCTGGCGGCGGATTTCGCCCTTCACAAAGTTGGCCGCCGTCAGCCGCGCGGTCTGGTAAAGCCAGCCGGACAACACCGTGCCGCGCCGCAATCCGCCGGCTTTGCGCGCCAGAATGATGAAAACGGCCTGGGTGATTTCCTCGGCGTGATGCAGATTGCCGGTGAAACGCCAGGCGGCCGAATGGACGAGGTTCACATACCGCGCGACCAGGACGGCAAATGCCGCTTCGGATCCGGTGCGGGCATAGTCCGCGAGCAATTCATGGTCATCCAGTTCGGTCATCTGCCGATAAGATGTCCACGAACCGCGAAACTGGACAAACTATTTCACATTTTCCACCACGAGCATTTTGAGAGGCATGTGGGTGGGAACCAGTTCCAGACCGAGTTTGCCGAGCGCCTGATTCACTGCATCCCAATCGTGATTCTTCAAGTCGCTTTCCGTGCAATTCAAATCAAAATCGAAACGCAAATCAAAACCGAAAAAATCCGTGAGTCGGGTCTGGTCAAAAACGGGAACCCCGGCCTTGTCTTCCAAGGCGTAAGCCAGGTTCGACATGCCTTCATGCCAGCCATGGAATCCGTACGGCTTGGTGAATAGGCCGTTGCCATGGTCCTTATCATTGCGCTTCAAACCGGGCGCATGGGGAGATTTAACCTTGAGCAGCCAAACGTCCGCGTCGCGCGTCTCGATTTTGCCCACGACGCCGAATTCCCGTTTCACCTCCGCCTGCAACGCCTTTTCGTTTGCTCCTGGGCCGTACGGCAGGCAGGCGATGTAATCATACCGGTTGGTAGGCAGGCTGGCGGAGAAAACAACCCTGGTCGAGGTGACATAACCGTAAGCGGAAGCCACGACATTTTGCGCGCTAACTCCCGTGCCGATCAGTTTGCCGTGTTGTAGTATGGCCCAGTCGGGCGTGTGAAATTTGCTGGGCAGAATCCTGACTTGCGGCGGTTGGTTCACCTGCTCCTCCATGATCACACCCTCCTTGCCCTGCCATGGATACGATGAATACGTCCGATGCGCCTGGATTTCTTTGACGGTGATGGTGGTGGTTCCGGCGGCGAGCAACACAACCACGCCGGTAACGACTGCTGTTTTTGCTTTGGTCCATGCCATAATTTTCAATGCTCCTTTGATAAGGGTTAAAGTCGAACCACTGGCCGCCGCGCCTTTGGCCATCGCCACGGCCGTCACGGCCTTTGCCAGCGCCACCGGTGCGGCTTGAACGGAATTTGCGGAAATTGCCCCGGCGATGATGGCCGTGGTCGAACTCACGCCGCGCCGGGCAAAATAACGGTGCAACTTCTCCAGCGCGCGATGCACCCGGCTTTGGGCCGCCGCTTCAGTCACCTGCATTGCCGTGGCAACTTCGCGCAGGCTTTTCTCCTTGAAAAATCGCAGCACCACGGCTTCACGCTCTTTCTTTCCAAGCCGCGACATCGCCTCGTCCAGCAGCGGTGAGAGTTGATGCCAGACTGGATCACCGGTGGATTCCCGGAAGGTGGATTGCATATAAGCCTCCTGTTCGCGCCCTTGCCGCCGCCGTTCACCGCGGAGAAAACTCAAGGCCGTCCACCGCGTTGTTTCGTAGAGCCAGGCATCGAGGATGGTGTCCGGGCGCAGGCCGGCGGCTTTGCGCGCGAGGATGACAAAGACCGCCTGTGTAATTTCCTCGGCGTGGGCGGCAATCCCGGCATGGCGGAGCGCCGCCGAATAAACCAGATTGACGTGGCGCCGGACCAGTTCGGCAAAGGCTTCCTCCGAGCCTTGCCGCTGGTATTCCCGCAACCGGTCCATGTCGCTCACCTCGGGCATCTGACTATTTATTGCCGATGGGAGGCGAAATCAGGCATTTATTTTCTATTTTTTATCGCCGCGCCGGGAAACCGGAAACAAAACATTCTATTTCGCCTTTTCCACCACCAACATTTCGACGGGTTCGCGGCTGGGCACCAGTTCAAGGCCGAGTTGATCGAGGACTACCTGCTTCAAACCGTCAGGATTACTGAAATAGTAATGTCCGGTGCCATCCCATTTCATTTCGTCATCCCATGTGAGATCAACGTCGAAATGACCGGCAAGCCCGGTTCGGTTAACGACTGGAACCTGCAAATAATATTGAAGATCGTAGATCAGGTAATCAATGAGACCATCGGTGCGGCTCAAATGGCCAATGCCTTCATTGGACGTGGAGCTTCCGGCTCTCGAGGACGCTGGTTTCAAACCGGGTGCATTTTGCCATTTTACCTTCAGCAACAGAACATCGGTTTCACGCGTCTCGCGCCGGCCCGTGATTCCGAACTTCTGTTTTATCATTTTCTGCAAGGCCTCTCTTGGACGCTGGGGAACACTGGTGATAAAATCAAAATCGCCCGGCGGCAGTGGCGTCAAAGCAAGAACGCGACACGGGATGGTGTTATAAGCTTTGGCCAAAAGCATTTCAAACGGCTGATAAACCCCAATGCTTTTCCCCTGCATCTCGTCAAAATCCGCCGCTTCACGGGTGAATCTGGTTGGGCGAATGGAAACAGCCGGTTGCGCACTTTTCAGTTCCGCATAAAAGTCAGCTCCGGTGATATTGTTCCAGATGGATTCCTCGCGATAATGTGAAACCATTTTGACGGTCACCGTGGCCGTGCCGGCTCCCGCAAGCGCCACGGCAGCGATCACAAATGCAGTTTTCATTTTTGTCCATGCCATAATTTTCAACACTCCTTTCGCTAGTGTCAGGGTTGAGGTAGTTCCGGCGGTTCCCTTGGCGACAGCCACGGAAGCCACGGAAGCTGTCAGGCCCGCGGGCGCCGCTTGGGCGCCATGGGCCGAAATCGTTGCAAGCAGGACCGCCGACGGCACGGCGAATCCCTGCCGCGCGAAGATCAGCCGCAGCTTTTCCAACGCGCGCGAAACGCGCACCTTGGCGGCGTCCTCGCTCACACCCAATGTCCGCGCCAGTTCCCGATGGCTCTTGTCCTGGAAAAAGCGGACCAGAACAGCCTCGCGGTCCTTCCGGGGAAGTTTGTCGAGCGCGTCATTGAGATGCGGCACGATCTGTTCCCAAACCGATGCCGTGTCGTCCGGTCGAAGAATGGTTTCCATCATGACAGCCTCCTGTTCGCGGCGCTGGCGGCGGATTTGTTCGCGCGCCAGGTTGTTGAAAGCGAAGCGCGTGGCCCGGAAAAGCCAGCCGGAGAGGATGGTGCCGCGCGGGATGCGGTCCGCCTTTTGCGCCAGCGCGATAAACACCGCCTGGGTCACCTCTTCCGCCGTGTGCGGATTGCCGGCCTGCCGCAGGGCCGCGTGATAGACCAGCCCGGCGTAACGGTCCACGAGCGCGCGAAACGCCTCCTCGGAATTCCGAGTCGCGTAATCGCGGAGCAATTGCCAGTCGTCCATCGTGTTCATCCGTTCTGCTGATAAACAGCCGCCGGACGAAAAAGGTAACAAGAAATCGTGCGGATGGAAATTCGCGAGGAAACGCGGCAGCGCCTTAATCTGGCGTTGTAGCGTCGGCGCTGCGCGCCGATTTCGAGCCACAGGCTCGACACTACAGGTAATCAGGGCGCTTCCCGAAACCCGGATCGAAAGTTTCGGGTCACTCCACTTTCACAAAATGGAGGCTCGTCCGGGTTGTTTGATCGGTCCACTTTCCGTCAATGCTTTTGTCATCTTTTGAAATTTTGCCGGCAAAGGCGGGTTTCGTTTTCATCCGGTCCACCTTGTAACTCACCGCCCTGCCGGCAACGATCAACTCATTGAGCGCATACACATTGGTGTCCACTCCTCCCACCTTGATCATGCTGTTTTCATTTACGACACGGGCCTGGATGAAACCGGTGTAAGCGTTGTTCGTTGATTTTTTCAGGGTTAAATCCTGCTCGGCAATTTTGAATCCCCAACAGGTCAGAGTGGCTTTATAAACCCCTGAATGATCAACCGTTTGGCTGAAGCCTTTCGAAACAACCAGGCACACCAGGAGCCATGCTAAAAAACACTTTTTCATGTTTGATTGTCCTTCCGATCGCACGTCGTCAATTTGGAGATTTTTCCACCACGAGCATTTCGATGGATTCGCGGCCGGGCACCAGTTCGAGGCCGAGCTGGTCAAGCAGGACTTGTTTCAAAGCTTCGGGGTTGCGGTGTTGCTGATCCCGCTCGTCCCATTTGAGATCCATATCGAAACGGCCTTCAATGCCGGTGTGGTCAATGACTGGAATCTCGAAATAGTATTCGAGGAATCCGGCGAAGAAAGCAAAAGGCGCATTGGAACATTTACAAAAACCCGCTCCGTTATTTAAGTTTGAGTTCTGGGAATGAGCGGCGGCTGGGGACTTCAAACCCGGGGCGTTTCTGCGTTTTACGGTCAGAAGCAGGACGTTGGTTTCCCGCGTTTCGGTTCTTCCAACCAGATGGAATTGTTTTTTGATTTCCCGCTGCAATGCCACATCGTTGCCCTCGCGCAGGTTGGCGATGAAGTCGTAGTTTTGCTCCGGCAGTTCGGTGTCGAGAACCATTCGATACCTGCTGATGTTGTAGGCGGCGGGCAACAGAGTGCGGAGCGACAGCCCGGTTCCCTGCATCCTGCCGTTGTTGCCGGTATATCCATCGCTGGGGGGAAATATCGTGGAGACAATTTTCACCTGCTGCGGCAGGCGATCCAGCATCCGCCAATCGGCATTGCGGACCTGCCAGGAATAAGGCCGGTGGCCGCGAATTTCTTTGACGGTGAGGGTGGTGGTTCCGGCGGCGAGCAATACGCTGGCGCCGACGACGATTGCGGTTTTTGCCTTGGTCCATGCCATAATTTTCAATGCTCCTTTGATGAGGGTTAAAGTTGAGGTGGTCACGGCGGTTCCCTGGACGGCGGCGGTGGTGACGGTGGCCGCCAGCCCGGCGGGCGCGGCTTGGACGGCGCTGGTGGATACGGCGGCCGCGATGACCGCCGCGGAAAGTGTGAGTCCGCGGCCCGCAAAAAACTTGCGCAGCTTTTCCAGCGCGCGATTGATCCGCATTCGCGCGGCGTCCTCGCCCGTGCCGAGCGCGGCGCCCACCTGTTTCAAGGCCTTGCCCTCGTAAAACCGGAGCACGATCGCGTTGTGCTCCTGCTCGCCCAGTTGGGCCATGGCCGTTTCGAGCAGCGGCGCAATTTGCATCCACGCGTCGGCTGCCGTTTCATTTAAAAGGGATTGCATATAGGCCTCCTGTTCGCGCCTTTGTCGGCGGCGTTGACTCCTCAGCATCTCGGCGGAAACGTACCGCGCCGTGCGGCAAAGCCAGCCGGAAAGGATGGTCTTGGGACCGAGAGAGCCGGCTTTCCGCGCCAGAATGATGAACGCGGCTTGGGCAACCTCTTCCGCGAGGTGCGGATCGCGGACTTCGCGGAGCGCAACGGAATAAACCAGGTTGAGATGCCGCGAAACCAGCGCGGCAAACGCCGTCTCGGAACGGTTCCGGGCGTATTCGCGCACCAATGCCATGTCATCGGTCATCTGCCTAAACATGGCCGCCGCCGGCAAAAGCGAACAGATTATTTTCCGGCGTGGAGCGGGCTGACCAACTCTTATGGACTTCAGGCTGCTGGTTCCAAAATGCGGATCTCGAACACGCAACGTTTGCCGCCGCGCAGGACGGACTCCTTCAGTTCCACTTTGACCTTCTTTTGCAGCAGCGTTTCCCAGGTGTGTTTTTGCCAGCCCAGCGAGCAGTTGCAGACAACTTCCGGGGTGTGCTGGACCCGGCTGTTCAGCGGGCAGAAGCAGTCAATCCGCTCGTCGGAGGCCATCGTAATGACGCCCTTGTCCCAATCGTAGGTGATGTTGTCGCCCGACACGCCTTTTTTGACGGCTTGGCGGAAGCCTTCGAGGTCGCCGCGCGATTTCTTCAGCCAGTCATTGCCCAGGCTGGAACAGTAGGTGCCCAGATCGAACAGGGTTTCGTTCAAGGTTTTTTCATCCATCCGGCTGGAAAGAATTCCCAGCAACTTCGCATAACGCTCTTTGACGAATCTCAAGTGCCAGTCCTCGGGAGCCTTGGTCTCGGCACCGGGCGCGGATTCAGGGACAATCAAGCCGACGGCGGCGCAGGAGCACAAACCGCAGGCACAGTTTTTGAGGAATTCTTTTCGGTTCATAAAAGCTTGGGTCGGTTAATTCGCCAGCTTGATCGCGGCGAGTGTCTTGACCGCCGCCAGGTCCTTCGGCGTTTTCAGGGTGATGCGGACGCCGGTTCCTTCCGGATATTTCGGCGCTTCATCCATGATTTTGACGATCCGTTGCGGCAGTTTGCTGGTGCGCGCCACCTGCATGGCCTTGTCACCGAGAACGAACGCGGCGATGAAGGAGCCTGCCCGCGGGCCAAGCCAGACGACGGTTCGCGCCTTGCGCTTCACCCGCAGACTCCAGCCCGCTTTGGGGGAATAGCTGTTCCATTCGCGAATGTTCACGCCAAATTCCCGGTCCAAATCAGTCAGCAGTTGATCCCATGTCGCTCTGGCCGGGCCGAGCGCGGTGGTCAATTCTCCATCGGTCGGTTGCTTCGTTTTTCCTATGAATGCGTTTGGAGACATGGGGCTTGAGTTATGGCTCGGAGAATCGTTTCTGGTTCATGATCACCGCCCCCAGCCTACTGTTGCGACTGGTAAAGGAACGCGACTTCGTTGGTGGAAAGCGCGCGATTCCACATCATCGGCTCGTCAATCAGGCCGCGGAAAGATGAACCCAGATCATTTTCTTTCGGACTGAGATTGGATCGATTGCAGCCAATCACCAGGTTGAAGTCGGAGCTTCCGAGTTTCTCCCCCTTTTTCCAGCGCAGCGGCCTGGCTTCCAGCTTGCCGTCCACGAACAGTGACTCGTCGTTTCCGTCAAAAGTGGCCACCACCTGATGCCATTGCCCGTCCGCCACGTTTGTTCTGGTCAGCATGAAGTGAGTCCCCGGTCCCATCTCCAGGCTGAGCAGACCGCGCCACTTGTTTTTCTGATAATCACCGGCGATGCTGAGGGCGTAGCCTTGGGTGTAGGATTTGTCGAAGATGCGCCGCCACTTGTCATCCGTGTAGGAGGTCTTGATCCAGGCCGCGAGGGTCATCTGCTTTGGATTCACCGACTTGTTGTTGGCCACCACGATTTCGTCGCCGTCGGCGGTGAATTCATAAGCTCCTCCATTTTTGCCGTCGGGTGTCCAGCGGACGCCCGAGGCTTTGCCGTTGTTTCCCTGGCCGCTAACGTCGGTCACCTTGCCGCCCGGCGCGTCCTGGTCGAAGGTGAAATGCAGGATCAAACCTTTGTGGAGGCTGTTTTCGGTTACGGCTTCATCAGTTGGGCCGGCTTTGGCTATGATGGCTGGAATGGAGACCGCGGCGATAACGGCTGCCGTCAATATGGCGTAAGTGTATTTTTTCATAAGTTTGGTTTTTGATTGTGGATGACAGATTGAATGATCCGAAGTTGGCGGACTACTGTTGCGACTGGTAAAGGAACGCGATTTCATTGGCGGAAAGCGCACGGTTCCACATCATCGGCCCGGCAATCAGGCCGCGAAAGGATGCGCCCAGATCATTTTCCTTCGGACTGAGATTGGAGCGGTTGCATCCAATTACCAGGTTGAAGTCGGTCGCTCCCAGTTTCTCCCCCTTTTTCCAGCGCAACGGCCGGGCCGCCAACTGGCCATCCACAAAAAGCGACTCGTCGGTGCCATCAAAGGCGGCCACCACCTGATGCCATTGCCCGTCCGCCACATTTTTTTTGGTCACACTGAAGTGAGTCCCCGGTCCCATCTCCAGGCTGAGCTGACCGCGCCACGTTTGTTTCCCAAAGTCGCCGGCGATGCTGAGGGCGTAGCCTTCGGTGTAAGATTTGTCGAAAATGCGCCGCCAGATCGCGTCCTTGGAGGTGGTCTTGATCCAGGCCGCCAGGGTCAGTTGCTTCGGGTTCAGCAACGGGTTGTTGGATATTACAATCTCATCGCCGTCGTCGGTGAATTCATACGCCCCGCCCCGCTTGCCATCGGGAGTCCAGCGAACACCGGCGGCCACGCCGTGGTTTCCCTGGCCGCTGTGGTCGGTGATTTTGCCGCCCTTGATCTTGCCGTTGCTGTCCGTCACAACGCTGCCGCTGGCCGCATTGTGGTCGAAGGTTTCATCCTGGTCGAAGGTCATGTCGAGCACCAGCCCCTCGCGCAGGCTGGCCGCGGTTACCGGCGCGTTGGCGCGGGCGGGTTTGGTTTTTACCGCGGACATGGAAATGGCGGTGGCAGTGAGAATGGCCACGGCGGCGATGAGCGTGGTTTTATTCACCAGCATGGTTTTGAGCCAGGCGGATGTGAGGCCGAAAGAGCTTGAACCCGCCGCTCCGGCCAGCGAAGCGGTGGTCACGGCGGAAGCCAGGCCGGCGGGCGCCGCGTGGACGGCGTGGGCGGCGATGAGCCGGTGGCGGCGTACTCCGCAAGCAATGTCCGGTGATCCGTCATGTATCACCAGTAAAGCGCCACCCGGCGGCAAATCCGACAAAAAACTTATGGAAATGCCGGTTTGTGGGAAAACGGGGATTGTAACGATGTTTTGAACCGCTGATGAACGCGGCCCTGTCGCGTCGAAGCGACTTGCCTCGTCAAAGTGAAACGACGACGGGAGCATAGACGGAAATTGACGCTGCCAAACAATAAACCAACACCAGCACCGCCGCAGATATTTCACCCTCTCCCCCAACTTCGTTGGCGGAGAGGGAGACAGTCAATAAACCAAAACTAAAACGGCAGCATCCTGTGCCGACTTCACCACATCCCCAAACTTCCGGTCAGCCGTGACTGGTATTTTAAGTTTAGCTGAAACAGCCGGCACCGATTCCAGGAAGCTCAACAACAGACTGCTCTTGACCGCGTAATTGACATTCTCCGGCAGCGCCCCGCTCGCCGCCAGCGCCACCGACGCATTCAGCTTGGCCGACACGATGCCGATGACGTTGCCCCGCTCATCCACCAGCGCCCCGCCCGAATTGCCCGGCTGCACCGGCACGCTGATTTGAAAATAGCGCGGGTCATCCCCCGCGCCGGACAGCGACGCGATTTCCCCCTTGGCCAGCTTGGGCGCGAACCCCTGCATACCGATGTTGGGAAAACCGATGGTCGCCACCGTGCCGCCCAGATTCACCGTGCGACTGGCGGCAATGGGCAGTGGTGCAAACCGCCCGTCCGCCTTCAACAAAGCCAGATCATTGGCCGCATCCACCTGAACCATTTTGGCGTCAATCAATCCCGCGCTCGTGAGCAAACGAACCTTCGTCGCATCCTTGACAACATGATAATTTGAAATCAAGTAACCATCGTCTGTGATGAAAAAGCCAGTGCCGGTACCGGTGGGGGAGTCGGGCGAAACGAAATTGTCAGAACGCAAGTCGGATTTTCCTCTTTGTGGAACAAACGCAGCCGACAATTGTTGGCCTTCTGCAATTTGCTCCGCCGTCATCTGTTGTTCGAGATCGGACAAAAATTGTTTTGCCTCTTCATTACCTTGAGCCGAGGCGAGGTTCAGCCATTTATAAGCCTCCATGTAATTTTTTGGCACGCCGTCGCCATTGTGATAGCAACCGCCAAGACGGGTCTGGGCTTCCGCTTCGCCTTGTTCAGCCGCCTTGCGAAACCATTTTACGGCTTCAATATAGTTTTTGACTACGCCTGTGCCTTCGTAATACAACCGTGCGAGATTGAATTGAGCATAAATGTCTCCTTGTTCCGCACCCTTACGAAACCATTTGGCTGCCTCGGCATAATTTGTTTCAACGCCGTCACCATTGGCGTAGCAAGTTCCGAGATTGCCCACCGCACGGATGACATCTTGATCAGCAGCTTTGCGGAGCCACTTCGCTCCTTCGCATGAATCTTTGTCCACTCCTTTTCCAATGAGATAATAAAGGCCAAGGTCCGCTTGGGCTTCCGCATCGCCCTGTTCTGCGGCCTTGCGAAACCACTTTGCAGCTTCCACATAGTTTGTCATGCCTTCCCCTTTATCATATATCAGCGCGAGATTATATTGAGCGAGAATAATTCCTTGCTCTGCGGCTTTACGAAACCATTTTGCAGCCTCTCCTTGGTTCACCGGGACGCCTTTCCCAATGATATAGTAATAACCGATTTTACCCTGCGCATTTGCGTTTCCCTTTTCCGCCCTAACTTTTAGTTCTGCAAACGTCTCGCTACTTGTGGCGCTGGACGCAGAATTGGTTTGTTGAGCAGCAGCCACGCCCAGCATCAGAAACAAATACAGCAACATCAACTGATTCACTTTCATGTCGACAGAGATTAAATCGTTTCAACTGACTAACAAGCCCACAGTTCTGATGACCTGCCGGCAATCCGAAGGCCGCAGGGGAAACTGGCAGACGGGGCGCACCCGCAAACGGGACGGACTTGTCGCGCACTCAGCACTCCACAATCTGCATTGGCAACTCATCGCGTCCCGCAAGGCGGGAAGGACGGGAACTCTTTTCCTGAATTCATTTTGGGATGGACGAAGCCAATCTTGACCGCACGCAGCGATATGCCAACATCCAGATAAACAAAATTCCGCATCCAAATCATGCCAAATAAAAAATTCAAGATAGGCGATGATGTCCGATTAAAATCGGGTGGGCCACAAATGACGGTCGTTGGTTTCACAGGAAAAGGCCTGGCTGAATGTTGTTGGTTTGATGACGGTAAAAAGGAACATCGGGCACAATTTCCTGAAGCCGCTTTGATTGCAACACCAGTGGCGGGACTGTCTGACGAGCAATTGCGAGCTAAAGTGGAAAACGAATTACTGCAACACGAAAGCAAGGCAAAGCAGCCTAAAAAGACGAAATGAAAATCACCAATCCAATCAAAAATGATTCGCAGACGACAAGGGCTTTGCAGCGTTGAATTTTTCTATGTCCGAATACGAAGACGAGCGCCGCCATCAGGAAGAAGAAGCTCTCTCTCGTTTTTTAGAGGAGCATCAACGCGAATTGGCAGAAGCCCCCGTTTTCGCTTATCTGGCACGATATGGTGACGCGATTGAGGAACGGGTTCAATTGTGCATCAAAGAATCAGAACAGTTAAGAAACGCTGGGTTCTTTGGCGCGGCTCTAGCCCGTTCAGCGGCAGGCATTGAGATATCAGTCCGATTTTTCTTGGTTCGCCCTCTTATCAGAAGTGCCTTTTCCTCGGATGAATGGGCTGCGCTTTTATCCAAGAAAATGCTGAAGGGGCGCACAGCGAGTGACAAAGAAATGCTTCCGGTTATTTTGCGCGACTGGGGCATTGATATTACAATCATCAAATTAACCGACGGGTCAAAAATGTGGGAACAAATTCTGAATAAAGTTTGGCCTCGTCGGAATGATTATATCCACGCGGCAGCTAACATAGTGGAAACCGACGCGTGCTTGGCAGCGGAATGTCTCAATATGCTTTTAGAGCAGGTAGTGGCACCTTTAGGCAAACGCTTGGGATTTACCAGAGATGCAACAGGACGTTGGTCTGTTGTTAATATGCCACATCCAGAATTAAACCCTCCACGGCAATTTAAAACGGACTCACCGTCTTGGAAAGCTGATGAGCGATAAGCAATGATGGCTTGCGGATTGTGGAATGGTTCACGACCTCCCTCACCCAACCCTCTCCCCAAGGAGAGGGCTTGCACGTCCGCCGTCCCCTTGAAAATTCGCGTGATTAAAAAAGCGGCCTCTCCCACCTTTACGGAAGAGGCCGCTATAAATCAAGGTAGGGCGGGCAGTCCTCTGCCCGCCGGCGGCGCGCACGGAGTGACACGCCCTACCATTTTACGCTTTGGCGGCCTGCGGCGCGGGCGTGGTTGCGGGCGCTGGTGCGGGCGGTTGCGGGCCGCTGCCATGACCGTTGGAGGGCGGAAAGGTGTTGAGGCAAAACGCGTCGCGCACGCCGGCGTTGGCGGGATCGGTGGCCGGCCATTGCAGGTCGGCGGCGTTTTGAATGGTCAGCAGCCGTTCGTAGAGGTCGGCGGCGTCGGCATCTTTCTGGCCGGTGCTGACTTTGGCGCTGCCTTTGGCGGTCTGTTGCGTCACATTGACGGTGCCCAGGCTTTGGCGCGCGGCCACAAAGGCCGTCGTGTCGGCGTCGGTCCAGCCCTTGAGCTTGAGCGCGGCCAGGTTCGCGGCGTTTTGCACGGAGGCGATAATGATGTCGGCGCGGGCCAGAAACGAGCCGAGGTCATACGGGCCGGCGACACCCACCTGGAATTCCTGATGCAGTTTCACGGTCTGGCCGGGAAAGGCGAGTTTGGCGGTCTGGCGCGCCTGGTTCATGCAATGTTGCAGGGTGTTCAGGTTCGCCTGCTGGGTCCGGGTGAGCGGGCCGAGTTCGCCTTTCGCGTTTTTCTGGCTGGTGAGGTCGCCGGTGACTTTGCCGAGTGCGGTGCTGGTAGCAGCGATGTAATTAGCGGGCAGGCGTGACGCAACGGGGGGATTGGCCCCGGCGGCAGCGGTAATGAGGTCGCCATTGTGGATAAGGATGGAAACAGGGAAGTGCGGAGTGCTTTTGCTCATATTTGGTCAGTTTTTGGTTTTTGGTTGTTGGTTGTGAGTTGAGGGTGCGGCTGGAGAAAATGCGTAAACAGCTTTGCGGGAGCAGTTTACAAGATTGAGGCGGTGGTTTCCAAAAACGCGGGGAGAACTTCCAATTTCGCGGGGGAAGCTCCCAAAATGGCGGGGAAGGGTTCCAAGTTTGCGGGAGGAGCTTCCATAAGCACGGGAACGATTTCCAGATTGGCGGCAGGGGAAGCCAAAAACGCGGCGGCGGCTTCCAGCTTCGCGGGGGAAGCTGCCGGAAACGCGGGAACGGTTTCCAAATTTGCGGCGATGAACGCCAAGATCGCGGCGGCAATTCCCAAGAACGCGGGATGCGATTCCAGATTGGCGGCGAGATTTTGCGGAAAGAATCCGGCGGATGAAGAAAGCCCGGCTGGTTGCACCGTTGAACCCCTGCGCATTGCCCCAGCCCGTTGCCATAACCCTGCCCATAAGCCGTGACGCAAATTCAACTCAAATCGAATTTTCAGTCAAGAGATTTTTGATATGGACGAGGAGAATTATTCGCCGTCCTTTTGAAAATTCGCGCGGCTGGATTTGAGGCTGCGTTTATTTATTCGTACCGCAGCGACTCAATCGGGTCGAGGTTCGCCGCCTTGTAGGCCGGGTAGGTTCCAAACACGACTCCCACGATGGAGCAAATCAACAGGCCGAGCACAATCCAGTCCACCGGGATGACGGGCGGCACTTTCATAAACCACGCGAGCACGTTGCCGCCCAGAATGCCCAGCACCACGCCGATGACGCCGCCGAGTTCGCAGAGCACGATGGCTTCCATGATGAATTGCGCCATGATGTTGCGCTTCTTGGCGCCGATGGCGCGGCGGACGCCGATTTCGCGCGTCCGTTCCGTGACCGAGACCAGCATGATGTTCATGATGCCGATGCCTGCCGCGATGAGCGCGATGGAACTGACGACGGTGACGCCAATGCGCACGGCCCGGGTGAAGTTGTTGAACTGGGTGATGAGCGAGTCGTTGGAGAACAGTTCGAAATCATCCGGCTCGCCGGGCGGGATCCGGCGCAGGTTGCGCAGGATGCCGCGGACCTGTTCCATGCAATCATCATAGCTGGCCACATCCCGCGCCTGCACCAGGATGGTCAGGTCGTTCCACCAGCGTCCGTAACGGTTGAGCGCCGTGGTAATGGGGATGATGGCTATATTGTCCTGATCACTTTCCATGGCTCCGCCCTTGGAGGCAAGCACGCCCGTCACCGTGTATTTGTAGCCGTTGATTTTGATGTCTTCGCCCATTGCCGAGCCGAACGGAAAGGCGGTTTTGGCCAGGGTGCTGCCGATCACACACACGTCGCGGGCGTTGTCCACGTCGTCTTCGGAAAGAGCGCGGCCCTCCGCGACGTCCCAGTTGCGCGCCGGGAAGCTGCCGGGGGTTTCACCATACAACTGGGAGGTGGGCGCCGTCTTGGCGTAGCGGGTCGAAATCTGTCCCCGCCAGAAATTGCCGTGGATGCCCACGCCAGCGGCCAGCGTGGCTTTTTCCTGCACCTGCCGTCCCTGGTCCAGGGTGACGTATTTACGCCGCCAGTATTTCTGCCAGTCGGAACCGTCGCCGAACTGGGCCTCGGGCCAGCGCTGAATGGCAAACGTCTGGCTGCCCAGTTCGCTGAGTCCGGTTTCGACGGAGTGCTTCAACACGCGCATGGCGGTCATTACGACGATGATGGAGAACACGCCGATCAACACGCCGAGGAGGGTGAGCGCCGAGCGGAGCTTGTGCGCCCGCAGGGCGTTCATGGCCATCGCAAAACTTTCATGCATTTCACCGAGCAGCAGGTTGGTTCGTTTGGCTGGCATGGCTTAGGTCGTGAAACGTGAAACGTAAAACGTGATGCGTGAATGCATGGTCAAGGCAGAGGAATTTTTTGGAGCAATTGCGCCAGTTCAACGGGATCGAAAGGTAATTCTGTGCCTGGCGGAGTCAAAGAGGTTTGGTAGGGAGGGCTGTCTTCGCGGAGAACCGAGCCGCGCTGATCGGGAACCATCGTGAGCAACAGGCGGATGATTTGGGTCGAAAGACGAATCCGATGTTCCGCGACTTTCTCGCCGAGCACATGGCGGCCATCATAATACCAACCACGGCTTTCGCGTGCTGAACCCAGGCCATACTCATAAAACCGGGCGCGGTCTTTGCCTGTGCCCCGTGAATAGCCTTCGGCCACGTTCGCTCCGATGGACCCGATGGCCCGATAAAGCTGGTCTGAAAGTCCGAGCGTTCGTTTATCTTTCATCAATTTGCTCACGTCATGCCAGCCCAAGTCCGCTGCGAACAGCGCCAGCCGATAGACTTCGACTTTCCAAAGTGTATCGCCCGTAATTTCCACCGGCACCGACTTTAGCCATTCATCATAATTCATAACCGACCTCGTTCTTGCAGTTCACGTTTCACGTTTTACGTTTTATTCACTCCTCAACGCGTCCACCGGATCCATCCGCGCCGCGCGCCAGGCCGGCAGGAAGCCGGAAACCACCCCGGTCAGCAGCGAGACGAGCAGGGCGACGGCGACGATGGGCCAGGACAGGGTGGCCGTGAAAAAGAAGTGGGAAACCGCCAGCGTGGTGAACCAGGCGATCCCCAGTCCGATCAGCCCGCCCATGAGGCAAATGCAGGCGGCCTCGACCAGAAATTGCAGCAAAATGTTGCGGCGCTTGGCGCCGATGGCCTTGCGCACGCCAATCTCGCGGGTGCGCTCGGCCACCGAGACGAACATGATGTTCATGATGCCGATGCCGCCGACGAACAGCGACAGGCTGGTGACGAACAGGCCGATGAGGGCAATCGTGCTCGTCTGCTTGTGGAACCATTTCACAAACTGGTCCTGCTGGTTGATGCCAAAATCGTCGGGTTCGTCCGGCCGCAAATGACGGATGCGGCGCATGGCCTGCCGCAATTCCTCCCGCGCCTCATCCAGTTGCGCCAGCCCGCTGGCCTTCACGACGATGCCGTCCCAATTATACAGCGGCCCGTTCCAAATGATCGCCAGAAATTCGCGGATGGGAATGATGATGTTGTTGTCTTCGCTCGATACGAACATGCTGCTCCCCTGCTTTTCCAGAACTCCGATGACCTGGGAAGATTGATTCGCAATTTTGATGCGCTGGCCAATGGGGGATTCTCCGCGAAACAAATTGGTGGCCACATCGCTGCCGATCACGCAGACCGGCTGCCCGCCCGCGGCATCCGCGGCGTTCAGAAACCGGCCCTCGGCCACGTTAATGCCGCTGGTTTGCAGATAGGCATCCGAGGTGCCGATGACCCGGACGAGATTGGCGCTCCGGGTTTTGTATTTTACCGGCTCCCATCCGACCATCTTGGGCGCGATGGCGGCGGCGAGCGTCAATTGTTTGGCCAGCGCCTCGGCGTCCTTGAGCCGGAGCGGCGGACGGCGCCGCTGCATCTTGATCCATTCGTCATACGAAAATTCGAACATCCAGTCATACCGCGCCACGTGGAACACGTCCGCGCCGAGCGAGGAAATGCTGTTGATGAACGACTGGTTCAGCCCGTTGATGGCCGCGCCCATGAGCGTGACGGTGACGATGCCGATGACGATGCCGAGGGTGGCGAGCGTCGAGCGCATTTTGTTCGCGCGGATGGCGCCCCAGGAAATGCCGAGGCCCTCGCGGAGTTCGGAAAGAAATTTCATTGGGGAAAAACATCCAACATCCAACATTCAACTCCCAACATCCAATGAAAGGTTCGCTGTTGCAGATGGGTTGGGTGTTCGATGTTGAATGTTGAATGTTGAACTTTCATTTCGTCATTGCTTCATCACTGGCAATCAACCCGTCGCGGATGCGGATGATGCGGCGCGCCTGCCGGGCAATGTCCTCCTCGTGCGTGACGATGATGATGGTGTTGCCCTTGCGGGACAATTCCTCGAACAACGCCATGATTTCCGTGCCGGTTTTGGAGTCCAAATTTCCGGTCGGTTCGTCGGCCAGCAGGATCGAAGGCTTGTTGACCAAGGCGCGGGCGACGGCCACGCGCTGGCGCTGGCCGCCGGAAAGTTCGTTGGGCTTGTGATGAATGCGGTCGGCCAGGCCGACCTGCGCGAGCGCGTCGAGCGCGACCTGGCGGCGTTCCTCCGCGGGCACGCCGGCGTAAATCAGCGGCAGCTCGACGTTGTGCAGCGCATTCGAGCGCGCGAGCAGGTTGAAGGTCTGGAAGACAAACCCGATTTCGCGGTTGCGGATTTCGGCAAGCTGGTTGTCGTCCATGTCGCTGACGCCGATGCCGTTCAATTCGTAGCGGCCGGACGTGGCGGTGTTGAGGCAGCCGATGAGGTTCATCATCGTGGATTTGCCGGAGCCGGACGGCCCCATGATGGCGACATATTCGCCGCGCTGGATTTCCAGCGACACATCGCGCAGCGCGTGGACGGTTTCCGCGCCCATCTGGTAACGCCGCGAAACATTCTGGAGGCGGATCAAGCTCATGTTGAATGATGCGTGAAACGTGAAACGTAAGGCCGGTTGGCAAATCGCGTTTTTCACGCATCACGTTTTACGTTTCATGGCAAAGCTATTATTTTGTCTCCGTAGTCGCAGGGCCTTTTTTGATCTTCTTGCCGTCGTTGAGGTCGCGACTGATGGCGCGGTAACCGCCGGAAACGATTTCCTGGCCGTTGGTGAGGCCGTCAGTGATCTCCCAGTAATTGTCGTCGCAAATGCCGATTTTCACCGGCACGGCGTTCACCCGGTCGCCAGCCAACGCAAACACGACGTCCACCATCTTGGAGGATTTTTTGTCCGGCGGCCCGCTGTTGGTGGCATCGTTGCTGGAAACCACTGTGTTGGTGCCCGATTTGGCGGCGGCCGTGTTGGTGCCGCCGGTTTTCGGCGGGTCGGTTTTTTGGGGCGGCTTGGGCGCTCGGGTGGTGACGCTGGCCAGCGGGACGGTGAGCACGTTGGTGCGATACTCGGTTTCAATGTCGGCGCTGACGGACATGCCGGGGCGGAAATCTTCCTTGTCGCTGAGCCGGATGCGCACCTGGAACTTGGTGGCTTCCTGCGACTGGCTGCTGCTGCTGTTGGAAGTGCTGCCGGCCTGGTTGCTGTCCTTCGATGAACTGGCGACATCCGTCACCACACCGGCGAATTTGCGGTCCTTGAACGCGTCCACGTCCAGCCGCGCCTTCTGGCCGGGCTTGATGCCCACCACGTCCATCTCGCCAATGTCCACCCGCGCCTCCATCTGGTTCAAATCCGAGATGACCAGGATTTCCGTCCCGGCAAATTGCGCGGTGCCCAGCACACGCTCGCCGAGTTGCGAGTTCAATTTGCTGATGGTGCCGTCGAGCGGCGAAACAATCGTTGTTTTGTTCAACGAGTCCTGCGCGCTGTCCACGGTGGCCTTGGCCACGTTCACCTGGTCGCCGGCGCTGTCGAGCTGTGCCCGGGCCACGTCGCGGGCGGATTTGAATCCGATGAAATCCGATTCCGAAAGCAGCTTCTGGTGGAACAACTCCAAATTGCGGTCGTAGTCCGCCTGGGCTTTTTCCAGGTTTGCCTCCGCCGAGGTTTTGGCGGCCAGCGACGATTCGTAATTGGCCTTGGCCTGGTTGACGGCGGCGACGTAAATGTCCGGGTTGATTTTCACCAGCAGATCGCCTTTCTTGATCTGCTGGCCTTCCTTGACCGGCAACTCGATAATTTCGCCGCTGACCTCCGGGCTGATGGTGACCTGGACGACGGGCTGGATTTTGCCGTTGGCGACAACGATGTTGGTAAGGCTGTGACGCGCGACTTTGTCCGTCTGGATGGTGATGACCGGCTCGCGTTTTTTGAAGATGACCAGCAGGATCAGCGTGACCAACACCAGTCCGATGGCCGAAATGATGATCAGCTTCCGGCGATTTTTAGGTTTTGCCATGATAGTTATTCGTTAATAAAGACACCGCTAAACGGATTTTGTTTCACTTGATTCGACGTTGCCGCACACCTGGAGCAATGCGATCCACCGTCCAACCCCGCCCGCACCCAATCCAATTATTCACCGCCCGGCCGGAAAGCGTTTCAAGCCACTTCAGGGTCCAGGCGGCGGCCGGGCACGAGATAATTGCGCATGTAGTCAGCCACGGCGTCTTCGAGCCGGGTGACGGGCGCAGTGTAACCGGCGGCACGCAGCCGGGACAGGTTCGCTTCCGTGAAATACTGGTATTTTTCGCGGATGCTGTCCGGCATTTCGATGAACTGGATGTTCGGCTTCCGGTTCAGCGCGGCAAAAACCGCCCGGGCCAGATCCAGCCAGGTCCGGGCCGCGCCGCCGCCGATGTTGAAAATTCCGCCGGCCTTCGGGGTGGCGGCCAGATGCAACGTCATGGCGACGGCGTCCTTGATATAAAGAAAATCCCGCTTTTGTTCGCCGTCGCGAAAATCGGACCGGTAGCTCTTGAACAGCCGGATGACGCCCTCGGTTTGCACCTGCCCGAAACTTTTGTGGACGAGCGACCGCATGTCGCCCTTGTGGTCCTCATTGGGGCCGAAGACGTTGAAATATTTCAGCCCGGCAATCTGGTTCAAAAATCCCGCGCGCCGGGCGTGCAAATCAAACAGGTGCTTCGAGTAGCCGTACATGTTCAGCGGTCGCAGCTTGTCGAGCCGGCGGTCATCGTCGTCCATGCCCGCCGAGCCGTCGCCGTAAGTTGCGGCGGATGACGCATAGACAAACCGCGTTTTCCGGCCGCGCGATTTTTGGCCGAGCGCCCAGACGGCAAGGTCACGGGTGAATTCGTAGTTGTTGCGGATGAGATAGCCCGCGTCGCGCTCGGTCGTGGAGGAGCAGGCGCCCAGGTGCAGAATCAAATCAAATTTCCCCAGCGCGCCGGCTTGCAGGCGCGGCAGCAGGGTGTCGGCCTCGACGTAATCGGCGAACCGCAGCGGGGTGAGATTGCGCCACTTTTGATCCGTGCCGAGGCGGTCGCACACCACGATGTTCTCGCAGCCGCGGCGGTTCAGCGCCCAGACCAGCGCGCTGCCGATGAAACCCGCGCCGCCGGTGACGAGCACCCGCGCATCGGAAAAGTCATTGGGCTTCATGGATTTCAGACAGCATGGCGCGGGCCGGCCGCGAATTCAAGCCAATGGTTTGTGTGGGGCGAGGTTAACCGCCGCCCGCCGCCGATGGTTGAGATTCATTTATTATTATAATTAGCATTAATTGTATCCTGATGTTAACTATCATTTTTTCTTGAAATTCTGACAAGCTTAAGACAATGTTAAGTCAATCGAATGCTGGCCGGCGGTTCGGCTGGCGAGGGAATCAATCTGGCCGGGGTCGGGAGGGGGATGGTTTGGCCGACGAACTGCGGTTGGCCGGGGAATTGGACGGGTCATGTGCCCGTTTAATTCGCCGATGTCCAAACATTAAGTAATTAATTGATAAGCATTAGACAAAATAAGGTTGGTGAACTTGCGGGTCTCCGGCCATTTTTCTACCATTAAACAGGCGCTAAAGCTGCGCCAGTTAAACATCAACCCATACAGGAACAAACGATGAAAAAAACACTCATGCTGGCGGCCATGTTCGGCTTCGCCGTTGTGCTCAATGCCCCGGCGGCGGACGCCAAGGCAAACTGGGATACCCTCTGCGCCAAGTGCCACGGCGAAGATGGCAAGGGCCAGACCAAGATGGGCCAGAAACTGGGCGTCAAGGATTTCACGGATGCCAAGGTTCAGGCGGAAATCAAGGATGACGCGGCCTTCAAGACGATCAAGGAAGGCAAGAAGGACGCCGACGGCAAAACCTTGATGAAGGCTTTTGACACCCTGTCCGACGAAGAGGTCAAGGGGCTGGTCGCCTTCGTGCGCGGTCTGAAATAGTAACGGTTTTGTTTGGCGGCTTGCCGGACGGAAGCGTGGCTCCCTTTGCGGAGAGGGCGGGTTTTTCGTCCAAGCTGACTAACCAGCCGCCGGGCGGGATGCTCCCGTTCCGGGCGGTTAAGAAACAGGCCGAACGCCCGTCAACCATTATTGTTTCATGCGCCGATTCAAAATGCCGCCCCAAATCGTCCGTCTGGTTTTGCTGACGCTGGCGATCGTCGGCTCCTACCTGATTGCGCGCGCCGTTTTGACGCCGGCGTCATTTGGCGACCTTGGCTGGTATCGGGCCGAAGCGCTGGTGGAGTTGCGTTCCCGCACGCCGGTTTATGCGGGCAAGCAGGCGTGCGATGAATGCCATTCCGACCAACTGCAGAAACTCGCCAAGTTCGAGCATAAAACTCTTTCTTGCGAAGCCTGCCACGGCGTCAGCCGCGAACACGCGGAAAATCCCGACATTCTGCCCGTCAAACTGACCGGCAGCCATTGCATCCGTTGCCATGAGGCCAATCCTTCCCGGCCCAAGTGGTTCAAGCAAATCGTCGTCAAGGACCACTACGCCGGGAAATGCACCGAATGTCACGTGCCTCATCAACCCAGTCAAACTCCATGAAGACCCAATTCAGCCGGCGCGGCGCATTGACGAGATTGGGCGGCGCGATTGCCGGGTTGCTCACCCTTTCTGCCGCGCGCGCGGCCAAGGCGGCGGTGCAAAAGGTTTTTGTCTCGTCGGGCGCGCCGAAGGACTACGACCCCACGAAGCACAAGTGGCTCATGTGCATTGACGTTAACAAGTGCATCGGCTGCGGCCTGTGCGTGGAGGCGTGCAAGAAGGAAAACAACGTGCCGGAAGGCCCGTACTTCCGAACCTGGATCGAACGTTACATCATCGCCAAACCCGAACCCGGATCGGGCCAGACCCGCGGCGAAACCCTGGTGGATTCCCCCAATGGCGGCATGCACGGTTTTCCGCCGCTGTCCCTGCCGAAGGACAAAATCGAACATTCCTTTTTTGTGCCGAAGCTCTGCAACCTGTGCGAACACTCGCCCTGCGTGCAGGTGTGCCCGGTCGGCGCAACCTTTGACGCGCCGGATGGCGCGGTGCTGATTGATCCGAAATACTGCATCGGCTGCGGCTTTTGCATCCAGGCCTGTCCTTACGGCTGCCGTTTCCTCAGCCCCGTCACCCACACCGCCGAGAAATGCACGTTGTGCTATCACCGCATCACCCGCGGGTTGAAACCGGCGTGTGCCGAGATTTGCCCCACGCAGGCGCGCATCTTCGGTGATTTGAAAAACGCGGGGCCGGACGATCCCATCCGGAAATTCTACGAGAACAACCGCGTGTCGGTGCTCAAGCCGCATCTGGGCACGGAACCGCGTGTGCTCTACGCCGGTCTCGACAAGGAGGTCAGATGACAAACGAAATGACCAACATTGTCGTCGAGGTCCTGCCGAGGTTTGAAGGCTACGTGTATCCCAATGAGGCCATCCCGCATCCGCTGTGGGGCTTCCTGATTGTGCTTTATCCGTACATCACCGGCCTCGTTGCAGGCTCCTTCATCATGGCGTCGCTGGTCCGGGTGTTCAAGGTCAAGGCGCTCGAGCCGGTGTACCGCCTCGCCATGCTGACCGCGTTGTCGTTCCTGCTTTGCGCCACCCTGCCGCTGCTGTTCCATCTGGGCCATCCCGAGCGCTGCTATGAAATCATGATGACGCCGCATCTGACTTCGCCGATGGCGATTTTTGGTTTCGTTTATGCCTGGTATTTGATGGCGGTGCTGTTGCTGGAGTTGTGGTTTGACTACCGCCAGGACCTGGTGGAATGGGCGAAGGTCACGCCGGGGTTCAAGGGCATCATCTACCGCGTGTTCACGGTGGGTGTGACCGATGAATCTCATGAATCGCTGGCGCTGGATGCGAAAATGGGCTGGATTCTTTCGATCGTCGGCATCCCGTCGGCGTTCCTGCTGCATGGTTATGTCGGCTTCATCTTCGGTTCCATCAAGGCCAATCCCTGGTGGGGCAACGTGCTCATGCCGATCATTTTCATCCTGTCCGCGATCGTCTCGGGCATCGCCCTCTGCGTGTTCAACTACATGGTCCTGACCTGGATTCGGCGGCACACGGTGGACATGCGCTGTCTGGACACGATGGCGATGTTTCTGTTCTACGCACTGGTCGTGGACGCCTCCGTTGAAGGGTTGGACTGGATCCATCGCGACTTCGCGGCGGAGGAAGGTTTCTCGGTGTTGCAGATCATGATCCGCGAGAAACTCTTTTACACGCTGAATCTCGGCCAGGTAGCCGTCGGCACGCTGCTGCCGATGTTGCTGCTCGGGTCGCTCCAGATCCTGCGCCGGCAGGTGCCGGAACTGGTCCGCCGACGGATGATTTTCGGCAGCGCGGCCATGGTCATGGTCGGCGTGCTGGCCATGCGCTGGAACGTCGTCATCGGCGGACAGCTTTTTTCCAAGAGCCTGCGCGGGGTAATGGGTTACAAGCTGGAATTCGCCGGCGTGGAAGGCTGGCTGATGGGGCTCGTGCTGCTCAGCCTGCCGTTTATCATCCTTACCGTGCTGGTGAAACTGTTTTTATCCGAACGGCTGCCGAGCAGCGAGCACACTCCGCAAGACGCCGTCGCTTCGGAAGTTTAGTCAACCACCACGATCAAAACCGGCGCCAGCGGACAAAATCATGCGCAACGCCAGACCAAACCGGATTGCCGGGGAGAAAATGACGCGCTCACGCGCGCCGCTGAGGTCATGAACCCGCAAACCCGAACCACGCTGACGCTGGCAGGATTGACCGCCGCTTTCCTGGTGCTGACGGTGTTGTTTCTCTTGAATCTGCCGGGGCGGCCCATGCATCTGCCACCGCTTTCGCTGGTGGACACCAATTTTTTGAACACGGCAACCGTGCGGCGGTCGTATGCGGACCTGGAACGCGCGCACGAAGACCTGTCCGATTTTGACTGTTATGTCTGCCATGAAAAGGGGAAGCCGCCGCCGCTGCGCTACGACACGAACCAGAACCTGATCATTCCCAAGGAACATTCGGACATCGTCATGGGGCACGGCAGCCATGGCCGCAACAACAACTGCTTCAACTGCCATAACGAGACCAATCTGGAATTGCTGCAAACGCGCGACGGGCGCCCGGTGAAATTCTCGGACAGCCCGCTCCTGTGCGGCAGTTGCCACGGTCCGACGTATCGCGACTGGGAAGCCGGCGCGCATGGCCGCATCAGCGGCTATTGGAACCACAGCCTGGGCGCTCCCGAACGGAAGCAGTGCGTGAATTGTCATAATCCCCATTCGCCGCATTTTCCGTCGCGCCCGCCCGCGCCCGGCCCGCATCCGTTGCGGCCGATAACCGCCTCCGTTGAACCCGAGCCGAATCACTGACATGCCAGCTTCCGCACCCAGTCCCAATCCGAATCCCATGCCGCCCGACGCGGGCATGAACCGCCGGAATTTCCTGCGCACTTCTGCGGTGGTGACGGCCGGCCTGGCCGCGCTGGCTGCCAGCCTGAAGCCGCTGCTCGAGATGAACGATTTCCCGACCATGGAGCGGTTTCTGCAAAAGTATTACAAGGAGATGACGCCGAAAGACATGGCCAAGGTCATCAAACGCATCGAAGACGAAACGGAAAAGCAGTATGGCATCCGTCCCCATGTTCGCGATTTGAAACCGATGGATGGCGTGGAGTTTGTCTATTGCCTCAATCTGACGCGCTGCATCGGGTGCCGCAAATGCGTTCACGCCTGCGTGGGGGAAAACAACCAGTCGCGCAATCCGGAAATCCAGTACATCCGCGTGCTGCGCCTGCCGCACGGCTCGCTGGACATAGACAAGGCCGAGCATTTTTACGCGCCGGAATCGGTCCCGGAAAAAGGCTATTTTTACATGCCGGTGCAGTGCCAGCAGTGCAAAAATCCGCCGTGCGTCAAGGTCTGCCCCGTCCACGCAACCTGGCAGGAAACCGACGGGATCACGGTGATTGACTACGACTGGTGCATCGGCTGCCGCTACTGCGAAGCCGCGTGTCCTTACTGGGCCCGGCGTTTCAATTTTACCAAGCCCTCGATTCCCAAGGAACGCCTGAACCCGGACATGGCCTATCTTGGCAACCGTCCGCGGCGCCAGGGCGTGATGGAGAAATGTCATTTCTGCATCCAGCGCACGCGCGCGGGGCGCTACCCGGCGTGCCTCGAGGTCTGTCCCGCCGGCGCGCGCAAGTTCGGCAACATTCTCGACCCGAACAGCGAAGTCTCCTACATCCTCAAAAATAAACGGGTGTTCATCCAGTTGAAGGAGGAGATGGGAACATCGCCCCGGTTTTTCTACTACTTTGACGTATGATGACGAGGATCCAGCGGGCCATCCGGAATTACTTCGTGTTTCTCGCGCGCAGCGGACGCAGCGCGTTCGTGGGCGACTGGCGTTATTACCTGTGGGTGGGAACATTGATGGTCATTTGTCTGCTGGGGCTTCATGCCTACTGCCGGCAGTTTGCCCAGGGCCTCATCCTGACCGGCATGAGCGACGAAGTTTCGTGGGGCGTCTATATCGCGAACTTCACGTTCCTGGTCGGCGTGGCGGCGGCGGCGGTGATGATGGTGATCCCCGTCTATATTTATAACAACGAGGAATTGCACGACCTGGTCATCTTCGGTGAATTGCTCGCGGTGGCGGCCATCATCATGTGTCTCTTGTTCGTCACGGTGGACCTGGGCCGCCCGGATCGGTTCTGGCATCTTATCCCCGGCATCGGGCAGTTCAATTTCCCCCAATCCATGTTGAGCTGGGACGTGATCGTGCTCAACGGCTATCTCCTGCTCAACGTCCACATCTGCGGCTATCTGTTGTATTGCCGCTACCAGAAAAAAATGCCGGCGAAATGGTTTTACGTTCCGTTTGTATTCATTGCCATCGTCTGGGCCATTTCAATTCATACCGTGACGGCGTTTCTCTACGTGGGTCTGGGTGGCCGGCCCTTTTGGAACCAGGCCATCATCGGCCCGCGCTTTCTCGCGTCGGCCTTCACCGCCGGTCCGGCCTTGATCATCCTGGCGATCCAGGTGGTGCGCCGCGTCACAGCCACGGTTCCTGCCGGTGGAATCACCCGGCGTCCAGGGCAGGCCGGCACGGCCAAGGCCGCATCCAGCCGCGCAGCGACTTTGGACGATTTGGAATTGTTGACCCGTCACCTGCCGCAGTTCGCCTCGGTTTCAATGGAAACCCGCCGCGTCCTGTTGCCGGGTTTGATGGTGTTGGAAGTGGAGGCGGGTGATGTCCTGTTGCGCCAGGGCGAGACGGACAAGGAAGCCTATTTTGTTTTGAAAGGGCGCGTCGTGGTCGAGCGAGAAGAAAGTGGCCGCCACCGCGTGACGCGCAGTTGCGGACCGGGCGAACAGTTTGGCGAGGTTTCCGCCCTTGGCGGAACTCAGCGCATGGCCACGGCCGTCGCGGAGCAAGCCACCCAGGTGCTGCGCGTGCCGGCGGACGCCTTGCGCGAATTGATGAAGACGCCCCCGATGAACAAAATCATCCGGGCGCGGATGGCCGAACGGCTGATGTTCACGGATCACGCGCTGATGACGTTGCGCGGAATTGTGCAAGTGGCCATGACCATCAACGTGTTCCTGCTGGTCTGCGAAGTCTTCACTGAATTTTACGCCGGCGGCCTGCATATCGTGTCATCCAAATACCTCTACCTTGGCTTGAACGGCCATCACGCGCTCGTGCCGTGGATCTGGACGGCCATCACGTTCAACCTTACGGCCATGGTCCTGCTCGTGCTCCCGGTCAGCCGCAGTTTGAAGTGGCTGAACGTGACGTGCGTGCTGTGCATCGTCGGCATCTGGATCGAAAAAGGAATGGGACTGGTCATCCCCGGCTTCATTCCCACGCCGCTGGGTGAAATGATGGAGTACACGCCGACGCTCAACGAAACTCTGATTTGCTTCGGCATCTGGGCGTTCGGCCTGCTGTGCTACACGGTTTTCCTGCGCATGGCGGTGCCGATTCTCCAGGGCAAACTTTCCAAAGCGAACGAGGGAAAACCCGGACCCGCCATCGGCGGCCCCGCTTTGAGCGCCGCGGCCGAACCTTGAGAACCATCACCTTATGGCCACCCAACTCACCGCCGCCGATGCCCGCCAGTCGCTCAATGAGCACGTGGCAGATCGCGGCCGCGAGATCCACGAGAAATACGGCCCGCACATCGGCTGGCAGGAGTTGCGGCAAATCCTCAAAGACCGCGCCTGCGTGCGGTATCCCTGCGAAATTGTCTTTGATGCCGGTCCGCTGGAACCGGGCGAGTTCGCCCATCCCGTCGCCAAAGGGGAACGCCCCGAGGATGGTTTCGCGATGCACGTTCATCCGTTTTTCATGACGCAGTTGGAGCGTGTGCCCGGCCTGGTTCTTTATCAACTGGTGCTGGTGAATTATGGCGAGTTCGCCTCGGCAGAGGATGCCGAAACGTTCGGCGCCGCCGCCTTGGGAATTTCCCGGGACGAGTATTATCAAACCCTTTGCGGACTGGCCGACCAGGTTGGCGGCCAGGTTCATTGCCCATGAACCGGGACGAAAAACATCGAATATTGAACAACCTGAACTTCCATTGGTTCAGCGAAGGGGAGTTGCTTCCCTTTGAGGATAAGCAGGTGGTTTAAGCCTTGCAAAAGCGGGCGGCGGCCTCTACCGTTGAGGGCGCAGAATTTGAATGGCGGACGAGTGCCGTCCGGCCACAATTTGACGAAATAATCGCACTGAATTAATCAACAACCACAACTGAAAATGCCTATGAAAAAACTGCTCGCAATCGCACTGACTGTGTTCGTGGCCTCCGCTGTATCGGCCCTCGCCGGTGACGCCAAGGCCGGCTACGAAAGCAACTGCGCCAAGTGCCACGGCACGGATGGCAAGGGCCAGACCAAGATGGGCCAGAAGCTCGGCATCAAGGACTATACCGACGCGAAGGTTCAGGACGCGTTGAAGGATGACGCCGCGATCAAGGCCATCAAGGAAGGCTTGAAAGACGCCGACGGCAAGACCCTTATGAAACCGGCCGAAGGCATGTCGGACGACGACATCAAGGGCCTCGTGGCCTACATGCGGACATTCAAGAAGTAAGCGAACCTGGCAGTTTTTGAGAATCGCCGGATGCGGTTGCGCGGGCGGAAAATGCTCGCGCAACCCAAAGTGGATTTTTCGTCTGTAGCAAAACTGAGAAACACAAAGCCGGGTGAATTCCGGCGATGACCGTCTGACCGATATGAACACCGAGAACACGGGGAACCCGCCTCACCGACCATCCCTGTTGCGAAACTGGATGAGTTTGACCGGGCTGGTCGTCATGATCGGCGGCTTGTTCTCATTTTTCCTGCTGTTCATGCTGGATGCGGTGTCGCACTTCTCCAATCCGTACCTCGGCATCCTTACCTACATTATCGCGCCGGGTTTTCTGGTCTTCGGTTTTTTGCTGACAGTGTTGGGGGTGCTGCGCGAACGGCACAAACGCGGCGGGGCCGTCGGGCTTTTACCAGTGGTGCAGATTGACCTTTCCCGTTCCCGCGACCGGCGTTTGATGGCCGGTTTCATCACCGGCGCTGTGATTTTCCTGCTGATCTCGGCGGTGGGCAGCTACAACACCTACAATTTCACCGAGTCGGTCCAGTTCTGCGGCGAAACCTGCCACACGGTCATGAAACCCGAACTGGTGACCTTCGAACACGGGCCTCATGCGCGGGTCGCCTGCGCCAATTGTCACATCGGGTCGGGTGCCACCTGGTTCGTCCGCTCCAAACTGTCCGGCACCTACCAGCTTTATGCCACCGCCTTTGACAAATATCCCCGGCCCATCCCGACGCCCATCCGGAACCTGCGGCCCGCCCAGGAAACTTGCGAGGAATGCCACTGGCCGAAAAAATTCTTTGGCAACCTGGACCGGACGTTCAACTATTTTCAGGGCGACGAAACCAATTCGCCGTACTCCATCCGGCTGTCCATCAAGGTGGGCGGCAGTGATCCGACCCACGGGCCGGTGGGCGGCATTCACGCCCACATGACGGTGGGCAACCGCGTGGAATACATTGCAACGGATCCCGGCCGGCAGAAAATTCCCTGGGTGCGCGTGACCGATTCGCAGGGCGTGGTCACCGTTTATCACGAACCCAGGTTCACCAACGACATCAGCCAGTATGAGATTCGCCGAATGGATTGCATGGATTGCCACAACCGCCCCGCTCATCGGTACATGTCGCCGGACAGCGCGGTCAACATCGCCCTGTCGCTTCGCGAAATTGATCCGGCCCTGCCGTGGATAAAAACCAATGCGGTTTATGTCCTGATGCAGAAATACACCACTGACGAGGCAGCCCGGGAAGGCATCGCCACCTTCCTCGCCGGGCATTATCCCAACGACCCGCGCATCCGCCAGGCCATCCCGGTGCTCCAGCAAATTTACCAGGACAACTTCTTCCCGGAAATGAAGGCCAGTTGGAGCGTTTATCCGGACAACATCGGCCACATGATCTGGCCCGGCTGCTTCCGCTGCCACGACGGCAAGCACAAGTCCGATGACGGCCGGACCGTCAAGGCCAACGACTGCAACGCCTGCCACACCATCCTGGCCCAGGGCAGCGGCGACGAATTGCTGCAACTCTCGCCCGCCGGCCAGAAATTCAAGCATCCCGGCGGCGATTACGACCTGACCTGCTATGACTGCCACAACGGAGGAATGTAGCCGCTCCAGGTTGGAACCGGGTACCAACGCGGTGATGGCTGCTTTGCCTGAACCGGGAAACATTCAACATTCAACATTCAACATCGAACATTCAAGGAAAGGCATGAATCGGCGTTGGATCCCGCTTTGCGGGATTGAATGTTGGATGTTAATTTTGCGCTTCCGCCGGCTTGTCGTCTTCCTTCTCTGCTTTTGCCTTTGCGCGGGCCTGTTCTCCGTAAACGCCGCGGAGAAATTCAAAAACTCTGACTGCCTCGACTGCCACCTGGATCCGTCCACGACCCGCAAGGTGGACGGGAAAATCGTTCCGCTGCTTTTCCCAACCAACGTCTTTCAGAAATCCGTCCATTCCATGCTCGATTGCATGGACTGTCACACGGGCATCAAGGACCTGGTGCATGAGAGCAAGTTGCCGCCGCCCGATTGCTCCGGTTGCCATGAAAAGGAGGCAAAAGATTACGCCACGAGCATCCACGGCCTGAGCCACAAGCTCGGAGCTTCCGGCGCCGCAAATTGCTGGGATTGTCACGGCTCGCATGGCATTCTGTCGGCGAAGGATCCGGCGTCTTCCGTTTACAAGCTGAACCTTCCGCAAACCTGCGCCAAGTGCCACAGCAATCCGGGGCTGACGAAGGAATACCAGATGAAGTTTCCGGAGGCCGCGTCGCAATACATGGAAAGCATCCATGGCCGCGCGCTCCTGAAGATGGGATTGATTGTCGCGCCGTCCTGCAACGACTGCCACGGCGTCCACACCATCAAGCGCGCGGTGGACCGCGATTCGCCCATCAACCATGCCAACGTTGCCACCACCTGCGGCAAATGCCACGTCGGCATCGAAGAAACCTACCTCAAGAGCGTCCACGGGCAACTGCTTGTCAAGGGTGACCAGCGCGGCCCGGTATGCACGGATTGCCACACCGCGCACGAGATTGAGAAACCGTCGGGGAACAACTTCAAGGCTCTCAGCGATGCGCGTTGCGGCAAATGCCACGAAGACCGGCTGGCGCATTACCGGGACACCTACCACGGCAAGGCCATGGCGCTCGGCAAGGCGAACGCGGCCCCCGCCGTGGCCGCCTGCTACGACTGTCACGGCCATCACGACGTGCTGCCGCCATCGAACCCGGCGTCGCACCTGTCGAAAACCAACATTCTCGCCACCTGCCAGCAATGTCATCCCGGCGCCACCATCGGTTTCACCGAATTCAAGCCGCACGCCAATCCGCTGGACGCGAAACATTATCCCCTGCTCCACGCTGTTTTCCTGGCCATGACCGGCCTGCTGCTGGGCACGTTCGCCTTCTTCGGCCTGCACACCCTCCTCTGGCTGGTGCGCGCCGTCTGGCTGTTTTTGCACGACTCGAAAAAATTCCGCGAGGCCAAGGTCAAGACCCAGGTGGACGACGAATGGTTCACGCGCTTCGTGCCGTTCGAGCGGTTCCTGCATTTCCTTGTCGTCACCAGCTTCCTCCTGCTGGTCATCACCGGCATGCCGCTCAAGTTCTATTACACGAGCTGGGCCAAGGCGATCTTCGCCATCCTCGGCGGCGCGGACACGGCGCGCACGCTGCACCGGTTCGGCGCGCTCGTCACCTTCCTTTACTTCGGCCTGCACGTCTCGTCGCTCATCGGCCGGGCGTGGAAGGGCCGGGGAAACCTCCGCAATCCGGTGGACGGCAAATTCCATTTCAGCCGGCTGTGGCGCGTGCTGTTCGGGCCGGACTCGATGATGCCCACATGGCAGGACTGGAAGGATTTCGTGGCGCACAACAAATGGTTCTTCGGCCAGGGCCCGAAACCGCAGTTCGACCGCTGGACCTACTGGGAGAAATTCGATTACTTCGCCGTGTTCTGGGGCGTGGCCATCATCGGCGCGTCGGGGCTGGTCATGTGGTTCCCGGAATTTTTCACCCGCTTCCTGCCGGGCTGGATCATCAACGTGGCGCTGATCATCCATTCGGACGAGGCGCTGCTCGCCGCCGGCTTCATCTTCTCGATCCATTTCTTCAACACGCATTTCCGGATCGAGAAATTCCCGATGGACACCGTCATCTTCTCCGGCCGCGTTTCCAAGGGCGAGCTGCTCCACGAACGCAAACGCTGGTACGACCGCATGGTGACGGAAGGCAAGCTGGACCAGCACCGCGTGCGTGACGAATGGCTGCGCTGGCGGAACATCGCGCGCGCGTTCGGCTATTTCTTCTTCGGCCTCGGCGTCTTCCTGCTGCTGCTCATCATCTACGCCATGCTCTCGCGCCTGGCGCATTGATTCAATTGGTTGAGAGTTGAATGTTGAATGTTGAGTGTTGGATGTTCACCTTCCCATCCGTGTTCATCCGTGTTCATCCGTGGTTAAATTCGTAACAAAAAACGGCCATTCACCGCCAAACCGTGTGGAGTCGTCCTGGTCATTCCATCTGATATTTGATGGTGATGGCCACTTTCGGAAAACGATTTCTGCCCTTCTGCATCCTGGCCCTGGCACTCACCTTGCCGGCCCGGGCCGGGTTGAAAAACAGCGATTGCCTGGATTGTCACTCGGACAAAACCCTCGCCATTACCAACGCCGCCGGCAAGACAGTTTCGCTGTTCGTGGATGAAGCCAGGCTCAAGGCGTCCGCGCACAAAACCAATGCCTGCATCAGTTGCCACGCCAACGTCACAGACAAACATCCCGATGACAACGTGCCGCTGCAACCGGTCCAGTGCGCAACCTGTCACGAGCAACAGACCGAAAGCTACAATGCCAGCGTGCATGGTCTGGCATTGAAGGCCGGCCATGCCGATGCCGCCACCTGCCAGGACTGCCACGATTCACATTCGGTCCTGCCGCCGGATTCGCCGGATTCGCCGCTGCACTATTCCCATCTGGCGCAGACCTGCGGCGCGTGCCACGACACCGAAGCCCGGGACTGGGCATTGAGTGTGCATGGCAAGGCTATGGCAGCGGGCGTGCGCGACGCGCCCACCTGCACCGACTGCCATTCGGAACACAAAATCGCCGCGCTGAAAAACGCTTCACCGGCGGTTTCCGCCGAAGTTTGCAGCCGCTGCCACGCTTCGGAACGGCTCAACACCAAATACAAACTGCCCGGCGACCGGGTGAAGACCTTCTTTGGCAGCTATCACGGCCTCGCGGCGCAATACGGCTCGACCGTGGCCGCCAATTGCGGCAGTTGCCACGGCTACCACAAAATTTTGCCCTCAACCGACACCAACTCGACCATCAACGCGACCCACCTCGTCGAAACCTGCGGCAAATGTCATCCGGGCGCCGACAAAAATTTCGCCGCCGGCAAAATCCACGTGGACATTGAATCGGCCAAATCAGCCGGCGGCGGCGACGGCATCGGCCTGCAAATCAACTCGTGGGTGCGCCGGATTTATCTGGTCCTCATCTTCGGCATCATCGGGGCGATGTTCATTCACAACGCGCTGCTGTTCCTGCGCAAAGTCGCCACCCGTTATCGCGTGGCCGTGCGGCCGGTTCTGCGCATGAGCGCCGCGCAGCGCTGGCAGCATTTTGTGCTCGCCGCCAGCTTCATCATCCTGGCCGTCACCGGCTTTGCCCTGAAATTTCCGGACTCGGGCATGGCCCGGCTGCTCGGCTCCAGCGAACCGTTCCGGCGCTGGACACATCGCATCGCCGGCATCGTGCTGTTGCTCGTCGGGCTTTGGCATTTGATTTACCTGCTCAGCTCGAAGGAAGGCCGGCAGTTGTTGAAAGATTTGTTCCCGGTGAAAAAAGATTTGGCCGACGTGTGGTGTCAAATCCGTTACCTGCTCGGCTGGAGCACGGAGAAACCGAAAATCGGGCGGTTCGGTTACGCCGAAAAAATGGAATACTGGGCGGTAATCTGGGGCACCCTCATCATGGGCGCGAGCGGACTGATGGTCTGGTTCAAGCTGGACGTGACCCGGTTTCTGCCGCGCTGGATCGTGGACGTGGCGCTGACGATCCATTACTACGAAGCCGTGCTCGCCTGCCTGGCAATTGTGGTCTGGCATTTCTATCACGTCATCTTCGACCCCGACGTGTATCCGCTGAACCCGGCGTGCTGGGACGGCCACGTGTCCGAAGAGTGGCAGAAGCACGAGCATCCGCTCGATTCCAAATCGTCCTCGTCTCTCGGCACGGCGAAGTGTAACGAACACGGCCCGATGGAGTCCGAATAGGTCACGTAGAACGTGATAAATGTTTAGCCGGAGGACCACCCTCCGAGCTGCCAACTGACCACAATTCGCGAAGCGGACAGCCCCGCTTGGGGCACCCATCTGGTGGCGGGCTTGGGAAGCCAAATCAAGTCGAAGACTCGGTTCTGAGGATGCAAAAACGGAAAAGAAATCTTTTCCGCCAGGGTATGCTTTTTCTTGTTGACCGTCCGGGCTTAATAGGTGTTAGGCGTCTGATCTCTCATACTCAATGCGAAAATAAACCGTGGACAACCAAAATCAAAGCGATAATCAAAACGATGATGGTCGGCGCAACCAGCAACCAAAAAATGACTCGCGAAATTTTGGAAAGCGGACTGGAAGCATAAAACCGCGTCTCGCATTTGTTGCATCTGACTGGGCGTGCCTTGCCAGCGTTCCGAAACAAAACCGCAATAAGTCCGCCAAACAGAAATGCAAACAAGCTGAACGAGCCGCGCGCATCAATAACCGGCGTGAAATCATCTGCTGCACCACATTGCGGACATGTAACTCTCGGCAACGCGACTCTGGCATGTGACTCCGCTAACTCGGCGAGTGGCTGCTGGTCAATAGCACAAACAACTGCATCATCGGGATACTGCTTGCCACAATACGAACAGGTTCTCATGGTGCGAAGACGCCTAACATTATTATTCACCCAAAGTCAGCCCGATTGGTTTGGGGCGGTTTTTCCCTAGAGTCATGGCGAAATCTTTGACCTGAGATTTGAGCCTGTCAACTTCATTTTCAAGAGTTTACACAGGTTTTTTGGCTGGATTGCCCGTCCCTGCCCAGCTCACTTTTGGCTTGTCATAACAGTTTGCAAAAGACGAAGTGACTTTGTCTTTTGTGGGTTTGTTATATGGGTCTTTCATCACCAACTCAAGGCGTCTGGTTCCCGCAATGGGCGGAGGTTCTGGCCCGGGTTCGGCTCGAGGATTTAGAGCGGCGGGCCGATCGCTCGGCCATTCTGGAATATCTCCGTTTTTGTAAGCAATCCCGTGCAACCCGTCCCGATGGCGGTAAATTGTTTTGAGACAGGCTGGAAGCACTGTCCTACTTGGGAAGGCGGATGTTTGGCTGAAAAACCGCTTCGCCTTTTCGGCGCCGGTCGCGTATCGTGTCCATCATAGCTTGGAAAAGGAGTCGCCCGATGCGAATACTTATAATTGATGACGAGGAAAACATTCGTCGGATCACGGCCGTCGTGCTCGAAGCCGCCGGGTATGAAGCGGTGAGCGTGGAGAGCGGCGCCGCCGCGCTGAAGCAGCTTGAAAATGGCGCGTTCGACGTGGCGTTTCTGGATTTGAAATTGGGCGGGGAAAGCGGACTGGAATTGCTGCCGGAGCTGTTGAAGGCCAGCCCGCAACTGGAGGTGATTGTGTTCACGGCCTTTGCTTCGATTGAAACGGCGGTGCAGGCGATGCGGCAGGGGGCGGTGGATTATATTCCCAAACCGTTCACGCCCGAGCAAATCCGGCAGGCGTTGAGCCGGGTGATCGAGTCGCGCAAGCTCCGGAGCCGGGTGGCGGAACTGGAGTCCCGCATTTCGGCTGACACCCTGACGGCCGACCTTTCCACGCGCGAGCCGGTGATGCAAAAGGCGCTGGAGCTGGCGTTCAAAGCCGCCGCGACGCCCGCGACCATTTTGCTGCTGGGCGAAAGCGGCACGGGGAAGACGGTGATCGCCCGCGCGTTGCATGAGAGCAGTCCGCAAAGGGAAAATGCGTTTGTGACGGTGAGTTGTCCGAGCCTGTCGCGGGAGTTGCTGGAGAGCGAATTGTTCGGCCATGCGAAGGGCGCCTTCACCGGGGCGACGAGCGACAAGACGGGCAAGGTGGCGCTGGCGGACGGCGGGACGCTGTTTCTGGATGAGATCGGGGAGTTGCCGCTGGAGATCCAGCCCAAGCTGCTGCGGTTGTTGCAGGAGAAGGAATATGAACGCGTCGGGGAAACCAAGACGCGCCGCGCCCGGGTGCGGGTGATTTCGGCGACGAACCGGAATCTCGAAAAGGCCGTCCAGGACGGGCGATTCCGGGAGGATTTGTATTACCGGCTCCACGTCATTGCGGTGCTTATCCCGCCGTTGCGGGAGCGTCCGGGTGATTTGTTGAAAATCGCGGAACGTTACCTGCAATTTTTTTCGGCGCAATGCGGCAAACATCTCAAGGGTTTTTCCCCGGCGGCGGTGGCCGTTCTGCAACAGTATGCCTGGCCGGGCAACCTGCGCGAATTGCGCAATGTGGTCGAACGGGCGGTCATCCTGGCTGACACCCACGAGATTGATCTGCTGGATTTGCCGGAAAAACTTTCCCAGGCGCCCCGGCCAGCCGCGCCGCCGGACGTGCAAATCGGCGCAAAGGTGTCGCTGCGGGAAATCGAAACGGAACACATCACCCGCGTGATGAAACGGGCTTCCACCATGACGGAAGCCGCAAAAATCCTGGGCATCACCCGGGACACGCTGCATCGCAAGAAGAAGGAAATGTCCCGTGACCCGGACGCGCAAGACGGCTAAGATGAGCGCGTGCAGACATTTTCCAGCACCATGTTGCGCACGCGGCTGTTTCTTTACCTGACGCCGTTCGTCGCCATTCTTTTGGGCATCGGCGTTTATGCCATTGTGCTCTTTGCGCGCCTGGCCAGCAGCGTGGACGCCTCGGTGACGAACAATTACCAGAGTTTCACCGCGGCCTCGGCCATGAGCCTGGCCCTGGCGGGAATGGATCGCGAGGTGTCGTGGGTGGTTGCCGGGCCGCATCCCGGCGACAAAAACAACCCGGGGGAATCGCCGAAACGCACCATTGACCCAAACGCCTTTTCGGAACACCGGAAACAATTTGACACCAATCTCGCCTTGCTGCTCAAGGCCAGCACGCTGCCCGGGGAAATGGCCCTGACCCGGCAGGTGGCGACCAATTACCAGGCTTTTCTGAAGGCGGTGGACACGATTGGTTCCACCAACATCACTGCCACGAGCAGCCTGGTAAACCTGCGCAAGGTGTATGAACAGGAAGCGGTGCCGAGCGGGCAGATGATCAATTTGCTGCTGGAGAAAATCCACGATCTGAACCACCAGGCCATGCTGGAAACCAGCCAGAACATCCGGACCATCACGCGGGAGGTGACGCGGCTGATGATCATCGGCATGGTGGTCGCGCTGCTGTTTTCCGCCTACGCCGGCTATCAGCTCAGCCGCTCGATATTGCAGCCGATTCAATTGCTGACCCAGGCGGCCCGCGAGCTGGGCGAGGGCAAACTGGGCCAGCTCGTGCCCGTGGCCACGCGGGATGAAGTGGGCGAGCTGGCCCTGGCGTTCAACAAAATGGCGGCCCAGCTTCAGGAATACCGCCAAAGCACCTCGGAGAAAATCGTCCGGGTTCATCGCACGATGGAAACGACGCTCGCCTCCTTCCCGGATCCCATTTTTGTGTTGAACAAGGACGGGTCCATCGAATTGAAAAACCCGGCGGCGGATGGCCTGATGTCCAGCCTGCAACTGAAGGGCCAATTGCCCAACCGGCTGCAGGCCATCGCCGGGAATACGCTCGAGAGCGGCGAAAATTTTCTCCCGGACAGTTTCAAGGAGGTGATTTCCTTTCGCATCAGCGGCGAGGACAAGTTTTTTCTGCCGCGGGTCCTGGCCATGCGCAGCAAGGAGGACACCTTGTTTGGGGTGGCGGTGGTTTTATACGATGTCACCCGCTTCCGCCTGCTGGATGCCGCCAAAACCGACCTCGTCGCCACCGTCAGCCACGAATTGAAAAGTCCGCTGACGAGCGTGCGGATGGTGCTGTACATGTTGCTCGAAAAAACCTTCGGGGCGCTCACGGCCAAGCAGGACGAATTGCTCAAGACGGCGCGGAACGACACGGAACGGCTGTTGCGGATATTGAACGACCTGCTGGATCTCGCCCGGCTGGACGAGGGGCATGCCGGCCTGCGCAAGGAGCCGGTGGCTCCGTCCGAGCTGCTCGCGGGTGTGTTGCAGGAAATGGCTGACAAGTTTACGGCCAAGAATTTGAATGTGAACTTCATTGTGGAGCCGGATTTGCCCGCCGTCATGGTGGACCGGCAGCGCATCAATCACGTTTTCACCAACCTCATGTCCAATGCCATCAAACATTCGCCCGCTAACGGCGACATTCTTTTGTGCGCCAAGCCGTCTGAAAACAATGACCATGAAGTTGAATTCAGCATCACCGACCAGGGTCCCGGCATTCCCGAGGAATATCACAGCCGGATATTTGAGCGCTTTTTCCGCGTGCCCGGCCAGACCCAGTCGGGCGCCGGACTGGGACTGTCCATTGCCCGGGAAATCACGGTGGCGCATGGCGGACATATCGGGGTGAAACTCGAGCCGCCCGGCGAGGGCTGCACTTTTTATGTGGTGTTGGGAACCGACAGCCAGCCGGCTGATTGAGGACGATTACGCGGTCGCCGGCTTGATTCCGGTTTGAATTGACGCGTGTTTGGCGCGCTTGCGCAAATACCATTGATGAGCCGATTCCAGGTAGAGATAAATCACCGGCGTGATGTAGAGCGTCAGGCATTGCGACACCACCAATCCGCCGACGACGGCCAGGCCGAGCGCCCGGCGGGCCTGGCCGCCCGCGCCGAAGCCCAGCGCGATGGGCAACGTGGCCATGAGCGCGGACATGGTGGTCATCATGATGGGACGGAAGCGCAGCAGGCAGCCTTCGTGAATCGCTTCGGCGGCGGATTTCCCGCCCCGTTGCGCTTCAATGGCAAAGTCAATCATCATGATGGCGTTTTTCTTCACAATGCCGACAAGCATGATGAGGCCGACAAAGCCGTAGATGTTCAGATCCAGATGGAACAGCATCAGTGTTACCAGCGCACCAAAACCCGCCGAGGGCAGGCCGGACAGAATCGTGATGGGATGAATGAAGCTTTCGTAAAGAATCCCCAGAATGAGGTAGATGACGACAATGGACATGGCGAGCAGCAGGATGAGTCCCTGCGAGGAAGACTGGAAAACTTGCGCCGAGCCTTGAAAGCTGGCGCTGATGGTTGCGGGCAGATGCAAATCGGCCTGGAGTTTTTGCACCTTTTCGACGGCGGTGCCGAGGGAAACGCCGGGCACGAGGTTGAAGGAAATGGTTACGGACGGCAACTGGCCGACATGGGAAATGCTCATCGGCCCGAGGTTGCGCGAGAGCCGGGCGACGGCGTTGAGCGGTATGCGCTTCGGAAAGCTGTTGGTATCAGTGACGGAACTGTTGATGTAAAGCTGCCCGAGCGCGTCCGGGTCGCGTTGAAATTGCGGTTCGACTTTGAGGATGACCCAGTATTCGTTGATGTCGGTGTAAATGGTGGAGGACTGGCGTTCGCCGTAGGCGTCGTAGAGCGCGTTTTCGATCTGGCCGGCCGTGACGCCGAGCGCGGAGGCCTTGTCGCGGTCAATTTCAACCATCACCTGCGGATTGGCGATGAGCAGGTCGCTGGTCACGTCCTGAAAGATGTTGGTTATCGCGGCGATTTTGTTCATCAGAATCGGCGACCAATGATAAAGCTCCTTCGTGTCGGTGTCCTGCAAACTGAATTGATACAGCGCCTTGGTCAACATGCCGCCGACGCGGATGAGCGGCGGATTTTGCAGATACACGTTGATGCCTGGAATCTGGGCGAATTGCGGGCGGAGTTCCTGAATGATCTGGTCCGCGTTCAATTTGCGTTCGGAACGCGGTTTCAAACGCATGAAAATGCGGCCGTTGTTCGCGTTGCCACCGCCGATGGCGGACATGAAATTCATGACGTTCGTGTCGGCGGCGGCGATTTTCGCCACGGCCATCTGATGTTCGCGCATCGCGTCGAAGGAAATGCCCTGTGCCGCCTCCGTGATACCGAAAATCTGTCCGGTGTCGTCGTCGGGGAAAAATCCCTTGGGGATCACGACAAACAGGACCAGGGTCGCCACCAGCACGGCCAGCGACACGTTGAGTGTCGCGAGCCGGTGGCGCATGACCATTTGCAAACTGCGGTCGTAGGTGTTGCGCATACCGTCAAAGAAGCGCTCGAAGGCGTTGTAGAGCGGGCCATGTTTTTTCCCGTGTTCCGAATGGATGAACCGGCTGCACATCATCGGCGTCAGCGTCAGCGAAACAAAGCCGGATACCAGCACCGCACAAACGATGGTCACGGCAAATTCGTGCAGCAGACGCCCCAGCAAACCGCCCATGAACAGCACCGGAATGAACACCGCCGTCAGCGACAGCGTCATGGAAATGATGGTGAACGCGATTTCCCTGGAACCATTCAACGCGGCCTGCATCGGCGGCTCGCCGTTTTCCATGTGGCGCACGATGTTTTCGAGCATGACAATGGCGTCGTCCACGACGAATCCGACGCACAACGTCAGCGCCATGAGCGACAGGTTGTCGAGGCTGTAACCGAGGAGCGCCATGGCCGCAAACGTGCCAATGATGGACATCGGCAGCGCCAGGCTCGGAATGAGCGTGGCCGAGAGGTTCCGCAGAAAGAGGAAGATGACCAGGATCACGAGACAAACCGCGATGAAGAGCGTGTGCTCGACATCCGCGACCGAATCGCGAATGGACTGCGAGCGGTCGAAAAGAACGTCAATATGCACGGCCGCCGGAATTTGATTGCGGAACTGCGGCAACAAACGGGTGATGTTGTCCACCACGGCGACCGTGTTTGCGCCGGGCTGGCGTTGAATGGCCAGCACGATGGCGCGCGTGTTGTTGTACCAACTGGCCACCTTGTCGTTTTGCACACTGTCAATGACGCGTCCCAACTCCTGCAGGCGCACCGGATTGCCATTGCGATAGGCGACGATGAGCGGCCGGTAGTCCGCCGCCTTCTGGAGCTGGCCCGTGGCCTGCAAGATAAACGCCTGATGCCGCCCATAAAGCGTGCCGGTCGGCTGGTCCACGTTGCCCTGCTCCACCGCCGTCTCGACTTCATCAATGCCGATGCCGTAAGCCGCCAGTTTGTTCGGATCCACCTGCACGCGCACGGCGTATTGTTGCGAACCAAAGACCGACACCTGGGCGACGCCGTTGATCATCGAAATGCGCTGCGCCAGCAACGTCTCGGCATAATCGTCCACCGTCGAAAGCGGCAGTGTGGGAGACGACAAGGCAAGATAAAGAATCGGGGCGTCCGCCGGGTTGACCTTCTGATAGGTGGGCGGCGAGGGCATGTTCGGCGGCAGTTGCCGCGCCGCCCGCGCGATGGCCGCCTGCACGTCCTGCGCCGCCGCGTCTATGTTGCGATCGAGCGTGAACTGGATGGTGATTTGCACGCTGCCCAGCGCGCTGACCGACGACATGGAGTCCACGCCGGCAATGATCGAGAACTGCTTTTCCAGCGGGGTGGCCACGGACGACGCCATGGTATCCGGGTTGGCGCCGGGCAGGCTGGCCGAGACCTGGATGGTCGGATAATCCACGCTCGGCAGGTCGCTCACCGGCAGAAGGCGATAGCCGACGAGGCCGAACAGCAAAATGCCCGACATGACCAGCGTGGTCATTACGGGGCGGCGGATGAACAGCTCGGGAATGCTCATGGTGCGTTGGTGGACGAAATTGCGCTTTTGACACTCATCTTCACGCCGGGCTCCAGACGCAACTGTCCGTCGGTCACCACCGTTTCGCCGGCCTTCAACCCGCTTTGCACCACGGTTTCGCCCTGATACGTTATGCCAACGGTTATCGGACGCTCCTCGGCGGTTAAATCCGGCTTCACGACGTAAACAAACTGGCCGTTTTGTCCCGTCTGCACCGCCTGCGACGGCACGACGATGGCGTTCGTCAGATCCGACAGCGTCAGCACCACCTGCACAAACTGTCCCGGCCACAATGTGTTGTCTTCGTTGGGAAATGTGGCCCTGAGTTGGATTGTGCCGGTCGTCATGTCAACGGCGTTGTCAATAAACGTCAACTCGCCCTGCGGCGGCGCGTCCATGTTTTGAAAAGTTGCTTTCACTTTCAGCGTTTTTTCGCGCATCTCCCTTTTGATTTCCGGCAGATATTGCTCCGGCACGGCAAAGGCGACGTAAATCGGATGAATCTGGTTGATGGTCAGCAGGGTGTCGTCCGGGGATTTGACGACATTGCCCTCGTGAAATTGCAGGCTGCCCGTCCGTCCATCAAATGGCGCGCGAATATCGGTGAAGCTCAAATTCAATTCATCGGATTGCACTGTCGCCGCGAGCGTGTCCCGGGCGGCCTTGCTGGTGTCGTATTCATCCTGCGAAACGAGTTTTTGGTCGAACAATTTTTGCTCGCGGGTGAACTGGATTTCCGCATTTTCCAACTGCGCCTTGTCATGCGCCAGCACCGCCTGCATCGGCCGCGGGTCAATCGTGAACAACGGGTCGTCTTTCCGGACCGCCTGGCCTTCCTGAAAATGCACCTGGCTGATGACGCCGCCCACTTGCGGGCGGATGGTCACCGTCGAATACGGCATCACGTGGCCAACCGGCGGCGGATTGACCAGCACCGGCACATTGGTTTCGACCGCCTGCGCCACGAGCACCGGCACGCCCGCGCCGCCCGCGTTTTTTTTGGCGCCGCCGGAACAGCCGTTGACCAACATTGCCGCGGCCATTGCCAGCGTTGGAATCAGGATTGAATGTTTCATGCCATTTTCAAAATTCGAAATTGGTTTGGTTGCGGCGGCCGCCCGCGGGCCGGAAAGCGGCGGCGAATTTTTTCAGAAATTCCGCGAACTTCTTTTGAAAGTGCGGATCGGAAACCGGCTGGCCCGTGATGAGCCGCGTCAATTGGGGAAATGCCAGCGGAAACATCGTCAGCGACCGCATCGCCAGCAAAAGGTGGCGCGGCTCAAATTCGCCGGCCAGATAGCCGAGCGCCTGCTGTTGGCGGATGCGGTTCACTGACCGTATCGCCAGCATCCGCCGGCTGCTCCCGTCAATCAGTTTTTTGTCCGCGTCCTGCAACGCCTCCCATTCCAGCAGGCGAACCCAGTCGGCGTCCTTGCATGAAAGTTTGAACCAAAAAGGCAGGCTCTCCACCGGGTCGCCCGACAAGCCCTCGGCCGACGATTGCCGCTCGGTGATTTTGCGGCGCAGGACTTCACGGAACAAATGCTCCTTGTTGCCGAAATAGTGGTAGAGCATCCGCTTGTTGATGGCCGCCCGCCGGGCAATCGCGTCCACGCGCGCGCCGGCAAAGCCGTTCGCCGCGAACTCCCGCAGGGCGGCGGACAAAATGCGCTCGCGGGTGCGTTCGGGATTCCGCACCGCGGCTCCGCTTTCTGGTTTTGCCGGTCTGGCCATGCGCTCCTTTAAGTAACCATCAAGTTACTTGGAGCGCAAGTCTTATATTGGGTTCCGGCGGCGTCGGGTCAACCCGGGGGCCGTTCGCCGCCCGGCCGGTTGGATTCCTTGATTTCCCCGATTATTTTGGCCGAGGCTTCCCTGGAAAGACCGTGCGAAACGGAAAGGCCGAACCGGCGTTGCAGGTATTCATCCATGCGAATCCACTGGCCCTCGTATTTTACCAGGCCGGTCCAGGCGCAGATGGTCACCACGCGTTGCAGTCTTTCGAGCCGCAGCCGGATGATGACAATGAAGAGCAGGGCCAGGGCCACCGCGCCGATGAGAGCAACCGACGCGACTTCACTGGCGATGGCGTTGTCCTCGGTGCGCTGCTGCCGCTCGTTCAGCCAGTATCCCTCCTCCTCGCGCATGCGAAACAGCACCCGGCCAATTTTATCCATGGTGTCTTTGCCCTGCTCCGTCAGCGCCACAGCCCGGGCGTCGGGAGAATTGGTTTGGCCGGCGATTTTTTCAGGGTCAAGGGATAGCTGTTCGGCAACGAGGTTTTGCAGTTCCACGATGTGGGTCCGCTGGCTCAGGCCGTCACTCGTCAGGGTTTTCAACTGTTGAATGTCGTTGCGGATGAGCGACAGGGCATTGTCATAGGGAATGAGGTAATCCTTGCGTCCGGTCAGCAGGTACCCGCGCCGTCCGGCTTCCGCGTCCACAATGTGCGACTCCGTTTGCTCCAGAACATTGAAGGTGTCATAGGCATGAATCACCCAGTAAAACGATTCCCTGAATTGCACGATGGTCTGATGCGCCAGCCAGCTCGTTATCACCAACGCGAGCAGCGGCAGTGACAATCCCAAATAGAAAAGAACCTTGTTGGTGCGTTGCGTTGGCTTCATACCGGCCCGTTTAACCCGGATAATTTACATTATAGCTGGTTTTTCCTTATGCCACAAGGTACCCGATTCATAGGCGTGGGCAATTTTAAAAAGCGTTTCCTCGCCAAAAGGACGGCCGAGCAATTGCAGGCCGATGGGCAATTTGGGTTGAGGGTTGAGGGTTGAGGGTTGAGAGCCGGTAAAACCGCAGGGAAGGCTGATGCCGCAGATGCCCGCCAGGTTGCACGCAAGAGTGAACACGTCACACAGATACATTTGCAGTGGGTCGTCGGATTTTTCACCGATTTTGAACGCGGCCGTCGGCGTGGTTGGCGTAACGATGGCATCCACTTTTTCGAACGCCTTCAAAAAGTCGTTGCGGATGAGCGTGCGGACTTTTTGCGCGCGCAAATAATACGCATCGTAGTAGCCGCTGCTCAAAACGTAAGTACCCAGGATAATCCTCCGCTTCACCTCAGCGCCAAAACCCGCGCCGCGCGTCCGGCAATAAAGTTCAATCGGGTCGGCACCATCCACTCTTGCGCCATAACGGATGCCGTCAAAGCGCGCGAGGTTCGCTGATGCCTCAGCGGGCGCGATGATATAATAAGTCGCCGCCGCGTAATCGGTGTGCGGCAGTGAAATTTCCACAATCTCCGCGCCCAGCTTCTCGAGTTGTTTCACGGCGGCGTCCACCGCGGCTTTCACCTCGGGGTCCAGCCCGCCAATCATGTATTCCTTCGGCAGGCCGAGCTTCAAGCCCTTGATGGGTGGCCCGTCCGGCTCGGACCCGGTCAGGCTCGCGGCATAATTGGGCACCGGTTGCGGCACACTCGTGGAATCGCGCGGATCGTGTCCGCCAATGACCCCCAGCAGCGTGGCCGCGTCGCGGACATCCTTCGTGAACGGACCGATCTGGTCGAGCGATGACGCGAAGGCGACGAGGCCGTAGCGCGACACGCGGCCATAAGTCGGTTTCAAGCCAACGCAACCGCACAACGCCGCCGGCTGCCGGATGGAACCGCCGGTATCCGAGCCAAGCGCGGCAATCGTTTCGTCCGCCGCCACCGCCGCCGCCGAACCGCCGGAGGAACCGCCGGGAATGCGCGTGCTGTCCCACGGATTGCGCGTAAGGCCGAACGCGGAATTTTCCGTCGAGCTGCCCATGGCAAATTCGTCCATGTTCAGCCGGCCAAAAACAATCGCGCCCGCCGCCTTCAGTTTTTCGATGACGGTTGCGTCGTAGGGCGAAATGAATTTGCCGAGGATTTTCGAGCCGCAATTGAGCGGCTGATTCTTGACGGCCAGAACGTCTTTGACCGCCACCGGAATTCCCAGCAGGCACTTTGCAGTGCTGCCACCTCGGGCCAGTTCCTGGTCCGCTGCATCCGCTTGTGCCAGGGCATCCGCCGCGTCGTGGCTGATGAAGGCGTGGATTCTTCCGTCCACGCGCGCAATCCGGTCGAGGCATGATTGCATGGCTTCACGCGCGGAAACTTCGCGTTGGGCGAGTTTCGCGGCGAGTTCGGAAATGGTGAGTTGGTTGAGCATGGGATCGGTTTTTGTCCTTATGGTCCGCCCGTGGTTGAAACGGCCGTGATTTTTTCGCCCGGCCACCGCGCCAGCAGAAAGTCGTTCAGCTTGTAAGCAGCGGGGGCGTAAAGAAAAGAGGCTATGACATCCACAACATAGTGATAGCGCAGGTAGATGGTGGCGCAGCACATGAGGGCGACGTAAGCGAGCGCCGGAATGAAAAATTTCCGCCGGTGTTGGTACAGGTAAATACTCAAGAGCAGCGGAATGCCGACATGCAGCGAGGGAAAACAATCGTAGCCCACCCGTCCGGCGCGCATGATGTAGTCCACACCGTGGATGACGGGGTGTCCATTCAGTTCGCGCGTGTATTGATCGGCAAAGAAACTATCCGGCCCGATGGCGGGCACCAGCAGGTAGCTGGCAATGCCCATCAGCATCAGCGTCAGATAGCCCATCATCACCCTGCGGAAAATCATTCTCTCCTTCGCCAGATAAAAATAGAGCGCGATGCCCGGCAGCGTGAAAACATACGAAAAATAAACCAGGCACAGGAAATCCGTCAGCCACGGATTGATCCACGGTTCGAGCAAAAAGGACGCCTGGTTGCCGAGCAATGCCGCGTCCATCCTGGACAAAACCGTGTCAGCCGTGTGCGGGTTGACCCGCAGCATCAGGTTGTTGTAGAGCGCGTAATAGCAGGCGCTCAACAGAAAAAACGGAAACCAGTCGTGGACGATTGTTACCAGCGGCTTGAAAAAAGCGGCCAGATATTTTCCGGTGTTCGAGGTTCTCTCCGCCGGGGACTCTGATGACGACAGCATTTCCAGCAAATATTTTACGCCCAGGATGCCGGCGGGGAGCAGAATGAAGATGATGTCGTGCCCATTGAACTGGAAGGTGCGGAAAAGCCGGGTGGTAAGGAAGAATAGCAGCAACGTGGCGGAAAATCCCAGCGCCAGGACATCTTCCAGCCGGCAGCGCAGGACAAATGAAATGAATCTTCGCGCCATAGGGTCTAGGGGTTCATTTTCGCCTGAAGTTTTTCAAACCGGGACTTCCACATCGGCGAGAGACCCTGCGCCGGGAATTGGTTCAAGATCGCCTGCGCCTCGGCCTTTTTGCCGTCGGCCAGTTTCAGCGAGGCCATGATGTAAGCCTGGTCGAATTCCGTGACTTCTGCTTTCAGGAACGGCTTCATCTGTCCCGCCGCATCCGCCACGCGGTTTTCGTCCAGCGCCATGACCGCAAATAGTTTGACCACGCTCCAGCGAAAATCGCTGTCCGCCGATGCCGCCGCCAGCAGCGGAACGGAATTGCTTTGCTGTCCCCGGATGAAAAGATACAAACCTTCGTAAAATTCTTCGAAGTGGGTGTTGCGGCCCCGGCGCCGGGTCTTGGCATCCCCGATCAACTGCAACCCCCGGTCCGGATCGCCCGACAACAAAAGGCAGACTCCCTTCTGCCCCAGCGCATCGGCGCTGTTCCAGTATTTCGAGGACAGGTCAAACAGCGTGAAGGCCTGCGGCAGCCGGTTCGCGCGGAAGGCGCTCATGCCGTAATGGGAGTAAAGTTTGCCCAGGCTTTGGCGCATCGAAAAATATCCGATGCCCGCCGCCATCAAGGTGAACGCGCAGGCCAAAAGCAAGTTTCCCGGTTTGTTGGCGCCGGAACTTCCAGCCCATCTGCGCCAGAGCCGGATGGCCAGAACGGAAAACAGCAACAAGGTGAAATACTTGCCCGCTTCGGCGAGAACCAGTCTGGTCGTCTCTGTGTAATTGCCGATGTCAGGCATAGGCTACTCAACAATTTTGGGGACCATGAACAGGCCGCCGGCCTGGGCGGGCGCGTTGCGCAAGGCGTCGTCGTGCGGGAGCGACGGGCGGACCACGTCGGGGCGCGTGACGTTGACCATCGGCACGGCGTGGGCGGTCGGCTCGACGCCGGTCACGTTCGAGGGCCTTCAATTTCTCGATGTAGCCGAGGATGCCGCCGAGTTGCGCGCCGAGTTTTTTTTCCTCGTCGGGTGTGAGCTGGAGCCGCGCCAGGTGCGCGATATATTTGACATCAAATTGAGCCGCTGACATGGCCACAGACTAGAGTCCGGCGTTCAGACTTCAAAGTTCAAAATTGGCGGAAACGAAAAGGATGAAACGTGAAACGTAAAAAGCGGGCGTTAGCAACGGTTTCCTCGGAGTCCCTCACGTTTCACGCATCACGACCTCACGTGCCCCTCAATCCTCGTCAAACTTCCGCTTCACGAGCGCTTCGATTTCGGCGATGGCGGCATGAGCATCCGCGCCGCGAACGTGCAGGGTCAGTTTGCTGCCGGGTCCGGCGGCCAGCATCATCAACCCCATGATGCTTTTGCCATTGATCTTTTCCCCGTCTTTCTCCACGAAAATCTCGCACGCGAAGCGATTGGCGGTCTTGACGAACAGGGCGGCGGGCCGGGCGTGGATGCCCAGCTTGTTGACAATGGTGAGTTCCTTGGTGAGAAACTCGCTGTCCGGCAATTTTTTTGCGCTCATCAGTGTGCCTGTATTATACTAGACGATGCGGAATCGTAGTGCCACTGAATTTTATTTTGCCGCCGGCGGATTGCCGGAACGTCATCCGGGCGATGAGGCGGTCATTCAATTCCTGCGCGGCGTTGTAGCCGGACATTTTCAGCTTGGTCTGGTAGGCGGCCACCTCAATCAGCCGGGCCAGATCGCGTCCCAGTTGCACCGGAATGACAATGTGGGCGATGTCCACACCGAGAATCTTCACATATTCCTGCTCCAGCCCGAGCCGTTCCATGTCAGGCACCTGGTCCCAGGCCTTGAGCGTGACGACGAGATCGAGGCCTTTTTCCAGGCAAACACTCTTGACCCCGAACATTGAGGCGACATTGATGATGCCGATGCCGCGGATTTCCATGTGGTTGCGCGTCACCTCGACGCTCGTGCCGATGACGTTGTGCCCGCCGACAAGCATCACGCGCGTCACGTCGTCGGAGACGAGGCTGTAACCGCGCTCGATCAGCCCGAGGACGGCTTCGCTTTTGCCCATGCCGCTGTCGCCGCGAATGAGCACGCCCACGCCGAGAATGTCCACCATGCTGCCAATCTCCATGGCGCGCGGCGCAAACATCATTTCCAATTCCAGCGTCGCGAGGTTGATGAATTTCATGGTCACCAACTGGCTTTGGAAAATCGGCACGCCCGCCTTGCCGGCGGCGGCCAGAAATTCCTTGTCCGGCCGCATCCCGCGGCTGAAGACGACGCACGGAATTTTGCAGGTGAACAAATCGGCGTACCGCGCCGCGCGTTCATCGCGCGGCAGCGACCGCAAATAATACACCTCCGCATTGCCGAACACCTGCACGCGTTTGTAGGCGAAATAGCGGGTGAATCCGCTCAACGCCAGACCGGGACGATTCACCGTCGGTTCGCGGATGATGCGTCCCATGCCGCCGTTGCCGGCCACCAGCCGCATTTGCAGCGAGGCGGAATGTTCCTTGAAGAACTGTTCGACCTTGATGGATTGTCGTGCCATAAGCTCACAAATTAAATTCCGGCCCCAGGTAAATTTCCCGCGCCTTCGGGTCGTTCGCCAGAAATTCCGCCGAACCCTCCACCAGCACCTGGCCTTTGTGGATGATGTACCCGCGGTCAATCAACTTCAAGGTCTCGCGCACATTGTGGTCGGTGATCAAAATGCCCAACCCGCGCTCCTTCAAGCGGCGCACGATCTTCTGCACCTCATAAACCGCAATCGGATCAATGCCGCTGAACGGCTCGTCGAGCAACATCAGCTTCGGGCTGGTCACCAGCGCGCGGGTGATTTCGAGCCGGCGTTTTTCGCCGCCGCTGAGCGTGTAGGCCTTGCTTTTGGCCAGCGGCGTCAAATCCAGCTCCTCCAGCAAATACTTCAGCCGCACCGCGCGTTCATCGCCGGACAGCCTGCACGTTTCGAGAATCGCCAGAATGTTTTCCTCCACCGTGAGCTTGCGAAACACCGACGGTTCCTGCGTCAAATAACCGATGCCCAGCCGCGCTCGCCGGTGCATCGGCAAGCTGGCAATGTCGCGGCCCTGGAATTTCACCGCGCCCTCGTCCGGTTTCACCAGGCCGACGACCATGTTGAACGTCGTCGTTTTGCCCGCGCCATTCGGGCCAAGCAGCCCGACGATTTCACCCGCGCCCACGGCAATGGACACGTCGTTCACCACGCGGCGGCTGCGATACTCCTTCACCAGCTTTTCCGTGGCGAGCAGCGGGCCGTTCGATGATGATGCGGGCGTTTCCATGCAAGGATCAGTACGCTGGGTCAACGATGTTTTTGTCAATGTTTTCAACTTTTCCCGGCGGAATATTTGTTGTTTTTATCACTGTCACCGGCGGGTTGGTGTCGGCTGAAGTGCCGTTGAGGTTTTGTCGGAAAATCATGTGCGGATTGTCAAAATGGGCCTTGTTGTTCACGAGATCCATGATAATAACGTCGCCCGCCTGCGTGCCTTGGGCATTTTCTATCTGCGGATTGCCCGTTAGCGTCACCGTCTTATTGGTCACGCCGTCCTGTTCTGAATAAACGTAAACCGCCTGGTCGCCGGTCGCGTGGTTGGTCTGGCCTTTGGTGTCCGTGAAATCAATCACCACGTTCGTCTCGGCCACAATGTGGTCCGGACGCCCACCCGTCTGCGGCAGGTCCGCGACGAGCTCTTCACACGTCAGTTTCATCTGCGGATCATCCACGCGCACGTGCCGGTGATAAATTGCCTGACGCCCGTTCAAATCAAAATCGGCGCTGTCCGCATGGATCAGTGTCGGAGCGCGTGGCGCGGGCGGCGCGGCGGGCGTGTTCGTTTGCGCGTGAACCAGCAGACCGCCCAACATGGCAACGGCGACAAGATGATGATGTTTCATGGCTTGGTAATTATTTTTGCCCCGTTTTCAAACACGGTGCATACATTGTTTGAGATGGTGAGTTTTTGCTCGCTTTGCCGCCACAAAAAACCGTCGCCATCGGTGCGGATCTTTCCGTCGCCCGTCCGCACCTGCAAATGCCCCGGCGAATTCGCCACGCCTTTGAGCGTGTCATAAATGCACTCCGGCGCCATGATGGCAACTTCCAGTTTGCCGTCGAGGCTGAAGGTTTCCAGCTTGAGCTGTTTGACAATGAGCTGTCCGCCGGGTTGCGGCAAGGCCTCGGCGCCGGACAAAACGGATTTGATTTTTTGTTGATGCGGCGGCTCGTAGTATTCGGTCGAGGTGAAATCGGTCGCGTGCTGGGGGCCGTTCAACTGCGCGCGCCCGCCGGGAACGGCATAAAACACAACTGCAACGGCGACCAACAGCCAGGTGGCGAGCGACGGGTGACGGGTGACGATAATCGCCATGAATCGTTCGGCTGCCTTTTTCCTGTCACTTGTCACATGTCACCTGTCACTCTTGGTAATGCGCCACGATCGCGTCCCATTTGCCCTGCGCCTTTAAAAGCATCTCCGCCACTTCCCGCACCGCGCCGCGCCCGCCCGGCGCGCGCGTGACGAAATGCGCCGCCGCCTTCACCTCGGGCCGGGCGTCTCCCACCGCCACGGCAAACCCCGCGCGTTGCAGCGGCCCCAAATCCACCACGTCGTCGCCCACGAAACAGACCGCGTCCCAGTCCAATTTCACACGGCGCAAAAGTTTTTCCACCGCGCCGGTTTTGCTGATCCGGTCGCCCTGTTGGACTAGAAAATCAATCTTCAACTCGGCGGCGCGCATTTTTGTCACCGCCGACGGGCGCGCTGAAACCCAGCCGACCTGGAGACCGGCCCGGCGCAGAAAGACCATGCCCAAACCGTCCCGGATGTTGAACCGCTTGATTTCCCGCGCCCCGCCAATGAACACCGAGCCGTCGGTCAGCACCCCGTCCACGTCGCACAAAAACAATTTGATGCGCGCGGCGCGTTGGCGGATGGCGGCGGAAATTTTTACGGGCATGGTATTCAAAAATGAAATGGAATCAGTTTTTCCAATTTCGACAATGCGATAATCATTGGTTCCTCCGAGCTTTTCCACTTATGTCGCCGCTAATAAAATTTATCTCGCTAACATCAACTTGAACGATCCTGTAAAATTCGTCAGGAACGGTATAATTCGGCCAATCACGATTTGTCATTGTGAAAACCAAGAGTTTATTGGTGACGCTCCAATTACCATCTTCTGTCCAACCATTCGTTCCTCCGCTTTTGTAAAGTTTGGTAAAACGGCCACCGGCTTCTATCTTCCAAGTGAAGTCTGAATTAAAATCTGGCGTCCAAACACCTTGAATCTTTTGACGAATCTCTGCGTCGCTCGGCGCCTTACTGCACGCCGTTAACAATAAACCAAATGCAAAGATGACTGGCGTAACTTTCACGAGATGTTTTTAAATTGAACTCAAATTCTTCGGCGCTGATTGATTTATTTCGCTGCTTCGTAAATTTTCAACAACGAGCGCAGGACCGTGGCCATTTCGCCGAGCGGAATCATGTTCGGCCCGTCGCTCAGGGCTTGGTCCGGTTTCGGATGCGTCTCGATGAACAGGCCGTTCGCGCCCGCCGCCAGCGCGCAACGCGCCAGCACCGGCGCAAATTCGCGCTGGCCGCTTGATTTGTCGCCGCCGCCGCCGGGCAATTGCACCGAATGCGTCGCATCGAAAATCACCGGACAACCGAATCTTTTCATCAGCGGAATCGAACGCATGTCGGCGACGAGATTGTTGTAGCCGAATGTCGCACCGCGCTCGGTAAGCAGGATTTTTTCCGCGCCGGAGCGCCGGGCCTTCTCCACCACCTGTCCCATTTCCGCCGGCGACAGGAACTGGCCTTTTTTGAGATTCACAATCTGGCCCGTCGCGGCGGCGGCTTCAATCAAATCCGTCTGGCGGCACAGAAACGCGGGGATTTGCAGGATGTCCACGACTTCGCCCGCAACGGCAGCCTGCGTTTCGGTGTGAACATCGGTGAGCACCGGCACGCCAAATTCGGCGCGCACTTTGGCCAGCACGCGCAGGCCTTCGTCGAGACCCGGCCCGCGGAAGGATTTGGCCGAGGTGCGGTTGGCCTTGTCGAAACTGGCCTTGAACACGTAGAAAATGCCGAGTGCCGCGCAGGTTTTCTTGAGCGAAGCGGCGACTTGCAGGCACAGCTTTTCATTTTCAATCACGCACGGCCCGGCAATTAAAAACAACCGGCCCGGCGAATTGAGATTTTTCCAGATGGCTGCGTCGTTGAGCACCCGGAAGTTTTAGCAGCCGGGCGTGGGAAAGTAAATGGTGTAGGGCGGCATCACTTTGTTTTGTGCTGTTCGAGATATTCCTTCCCTAAAATGAATGCCTTATGTTCCTGTTCAGACATCGAGTAATTCGTCGTGTAGCCAAAAATCTCCAAATCAACTTTAAGCTCTGTCATCAACACTCCTCTGACAGTTTTTAGATCTCCTTGGTCTATCCGCTTGAGCAGCGCTGTTGACGTTGCAATGTCGCTGATAACTCTTCCATAAAATAATTTCGCGTTTAAATCCCTTGCTTGGGCAACTTCCGAATCAGTTTCGTTTGTTCCGATGGCTTTTAAGCTAAGTAATTGGCGAGTAGTTGCAAAATCAGGCTTGTTCGTGTTTCCGGACTGGGCTTTTATCGAAATCAGGCAAATTAAAGAAATGGCACATAACCCCCAAAAAATGAAAATCAGTTTTTGTTTCATAATTCTCAAGGTGTTTTTCAAATCACCGTTCCGTGCGGGATGATGGCGTTTTTGGGGATGATGACGATGCCGTCGCGGATGTAATAAAGCTCGTGATCCAGTTTGGCGGGCTTGCCGGCGGGCGAAATGGTCACGTTGTTTCCGATCCGCGCGTTTTTATCAACAATGGTGTTGTCAATTTTGCAATTCGAGCCGATGCCAATGCGCGGCTTGCCTTCGCGTTCGTGCCGGTCCACCGATTCCTTGGACTCGTAAAAATCGCTGCCGAGGCCGATGACGCGGTTTAATTCCGTGCCCGCGCCCACCACCGTGCGCAGACCGACGATGCTGTTCTTGATGGTCGCATAGTTGATGATACATCCGTCGGCAATCACCGCGTGATCAATTTGCGCGCCGTTGATTTTGGAGCCGGGCAGATAGCGCGGCCGGCTGTAAATCGGCGCGTTCATGTCAAAGAAATTGAACCGCGGCAGTTCGGAAACAATGTCGAGGTTCGCCTCAAAGAACGAGCGGATGGTGCCGATGTCCTCCCAGTAACCCTGGAAAACATGGGAGAAAACCCGGCGCGACTGGATGGCCTGGGGAATGATGTGTTTGCCGAAATCAGTGAGCGGATTGTCGAGCAGGCTGAGAATCAAACCGCGGTTGAAAACATAAATGCCCATGGACGCGAGAAACAATTCTTCCCGCACCGTGGAGCCGGTGATGCCGAGTTTGGCGTACAATTTCGGGTCCAGCCGCAGGGCGTCCTGAACCGCGGGATCCCTGGGCTTTTCCTCGAAGCGGATGACGCGCCCGTCTTCGGCCATTTGCATGATGCCCAGCGCCGGCACCGCCGCCCGCTCGACCGGGATGGTGGCAACAGTGATGTCCGCCCCGGTTTCGGCGTGTTGGGCCACCAGGGGACGAAAATCCATCCGATACAACTGGTCGCCGCTCAGAATGATGAGGTAATCGAAATCGTAGTTGAGGAAATGGATCAGATTTTTCCGCACGGCATCGGCGGTGCCCTCATACCAGGAATTATTGTTCAGTGTCTGTTGGGCCGCGAGAATTTCCACGAACCCGCTGGTAAAGTAATCGAACTTGTACGTCCGCGAAATGTGGCTGTGCAGCGAGGTGGAGTTGAACTGGGTCAGGATGTAAATCCGCCGGAAACCGGAGTTGATGCAGTTCGAGATCGGGATGTCCACCAGCCGGTATTTGCCGGCGAGCGGCACGGCCGGCTTGGAGCGTTCCTTGGTCAGCGGAAACAGCCGCGTGCCCTGTCCGCCTCCCATGATGACGCAGAGGACGTTGCTGGTGTTGAGTGACTGGCGCCCGGTTTGTGACATATCCTATTTTCGCCGTAATTATACCGTCGTCCGCCGCATCAGGCAAGCAAGGGATTTTAATCGGCGAATTACCGGGCGGGCGAGGATGCCGGTGTGCTGCCAGGCAAAATGACTAATTCCTAAAACCGAATGACTAAATAATTCCCAATGACAAATCCCGAATCCCTGCGGAGCCATAGAATCATCCTGTCATTCGGGCTTCGTCATTCTTTCGTCATTATGGTTTAGGCATTAGACATTCTGCCGGCGGCCAGCTACATGACCATCGCCGGGTCGGTCGGGTTGCGATGTTTCTACTTCCGGCCTTCCTTATTTTACCGCGGGCACGATGTACGGCGCGAATTCGTCGTGGTGCTGTGGCGGAATCCGGGCTTTGAACCGCGCCGCCGGGCCGCGATAACTGCGTGAGATGACCTGGCCAACCTGGTGCAGCCGCGCGATCACCGCCGCCTGCTCGTGCGGCACGCGCAGTTCCAGAAACTCGCGCTTGGGCCGCAGTTGCGTCCCGATCTCCGCCAGCAGCGACGCAATGCCTTCGCCGGTCGTGGCTGAAATCGCGACGGCATGGGGATGCCGTTCCTGCAAACGGTTCAATGCGCCGGCGCCGCCCGTCCCGGTTCCGTCGGGATTGAGCCGGTCCATTTTATTGAAAACCATCAATGTCGTTTTCTCGCCCGCGCCGATTTCGGCCAGCACGGCGTTCACGGCGGCAATTTGCTCCTCGGCCTGCGGATGGCTGATGTCCACGACATGCAGCAGCAAATCGGCCTGCACCACCTCTTCCAGCGTGGCCTTGAACGCCTCGACCAGTCCGTGCGGCAGCTTGCGGATGAAACCGACCGTGTCCGTCAGCAAAACGTTCTGGTTCGTCGGCAATCGCAACCGGCGCGTCGTGGGGTCGAGCGTGGCGAACAAAATGTCCTTCACCAGAACGTCCGCGCCGGTGAGGGCGTTGAGCAGCGTGGATTTGCCGGCGTTGGTGTAACCGACGATGGAGGCCAGCGGCCAGTTGTTGCGCTGGCGGCCGTTGCGCTGAATCCCGCGCTGCTGCCGCACCGTTTCCAGCTCGCGCGAAATTTTCGCGATGCGATCCTGCACCCGGCGGCGGTCGGTTTCCAATTGTGTTTCGCCTTCGCCGCCGCGCATGCCGATGCCGCCTTTTTGCCGCGACAAATGGCCCCAGTATTTGGTGAGCCGCGGCAGCAAATGCTGAAGCTGCGCGAGTTCGATCTGTAGCTTGCCTTCGCGCGTCCGCGCGCGCTGGGCAAAAATGTCGAGAATCAGCGACGTGCGGTCCAGAATTTTGCAGTTGAAAATTTTTTTCGAGGTTGCGGCTCTGCGCCGGCGAAAGGTCGTCGTCGAAAATCACCGTGTCCACGTCCTGGCGCTGGCAGAAATCCGCAAACTCCGTCGCCTTGCCCTTGCCGATGAAGGTGGCGGGATTCAGCGATTCCGTTTTTTGCAGGCCGTCGCCGACGACTTCGCCGCCGGCGGTGGCGGCCAATTCGCCGAGTTCGGCCAGCGAATCGCGCATGGCCGCGCGGTCGCGTGATTTGAGTTCGACGCCAACGAGGAAGACCCGTTCCGGCCTCGTTTTTCTGGTTTCGATGAGTGCTTTCAACAGCTGCGACGCTTCAAATCTGAAAATCCACCACGGCGGTCTTGTTCTTTTTGTTCAGCACGCGCATGTTGAGGCCGTCGTAAACAACCAGCGACTTCGGCGCGACGCTGTCCATGAGGAACACATTGCCGCCAATTGTGCTGCCGGCGCCGATGACGGTCTCGCCGCCGAGAATCGTCGCGCCGGGATAAATCGTGACCCGATCTTCAATCGTGGGATGGCGCTTTTTGCCGCTCAATTGCTGTCCGCCGGCGGTGGATTTTGCGCCGAGCGTGACGCCGTGATACATCTTCACGTGGTCGCCAATGATGGCCGTTTCGCCGATGACCGTGCCGGTGCCATGATCCACGAAAAAGTGCGACCCGATTTGCGCGCCCGGATGCAGGTCCATGCCCGTGCGGCTGTGGGCCCACTCGGTCATGATGCGCGGAATCAGCGCGACGTCCTTCAAATACAACTCGTGCGCCAGCCGCTGCACGGCAATCGCCTCGATGAACGGATACGAAACCAGCACTTCCTCCTTGCTCTTTGCCGCCGGGTCGCCGTCGTAGGCGGCTTCCATGTCCGTCTGCAAAATCTCGCGGACGCGCGGCAGGCTGCCGAGAAAATCCACCGTCAGGCTGTGCGCCGCCGCCGTGATGTTCTCTTTTGGCAGATGAGAGGGCGGATTGTATTCGAGGCTTTTGCGAATTTCATCCTCCAGCGCGCCCAGCACCGAATCCAGCAGCTCCGCCGTCACCGCCTTGATTTCCGAGGAATGGATGAGCTTCTCATCGAAATAGCCGGGGAACAGCAGCCGCAGCAAATCCTGCGTGATGGCGGCAATGGCGCGTTTGGACGGCAGATTTTTGCCGTCCAGATGGTTGATGCCGCCCACGCGCGCATACGACGCGACGAGCTGGTTCGTGAGTTCAGTGACCGTTTCCACGAAGGCGAACTTACCACGGAGGCGCAAAGGCAGAAAGTCTAATTCTGGCACGGTTGTAGCGGCGCTCTGCGAGCGTCGCCATTTTGTTTGGTGGTATATGGCGGCGGTCACAGACCGCCGCTACAGTTTTAATCCGCCTTGCCGAAAACGTTGCCGAGCAATTGCGGTTTGCGGGAGAAGTCCAACAACGGTTCAAAATACGAATTGTTGTCGTCAGAGAACAACAGCACGTCGCCAGACCTGCGTATATATTCCAAGCTGTCCAGCGGCCAATACCAGAGGCTGCCGTCGGCGGCGAGGCTGATGATGCCGCCTTCAGCACCCGTAACGGCTATCCAGTCCGAGTGCGTCCCGAGGCGGACGGGTTTTGTTGCCAGCATATCGCGCTCATCGAGCTCGGAATCCCAGCGCCGGTAATCGTGTTGAAAATCCCACAGCCATAATGTGCCGTCATCTTTGAGCGTAACAACTTTTTCACCGTGCCCGGCCACGCCCACCCAGTTGGTGTTTTTGCCGAGTTGCAAATCCGCTTCCGTCCATTCGTAAGAATGCGACTGTTTGTCCAACCGCTGGTCGGCCATGATGCGAAAGGTTCCGTCGTCACGAACGCCCAACTGATAACCATAACCGACCCACAATCGTATTCGTGTCATGCCGCGCCATTGGTTGCTTACGTGCACCGGCAAGCGTTGGAGGGAAAATCCCGGTTCAACTTCGAATTGTTGCTTATGAGGTTCATCCCACGGGGTCCACAGGCTGCCATCGGTTTTGCAGAGATAGGACCGATAACCCTCCAGAAACACTTCCGTCCAGTTTGACTCCGTGCCCAAACGATGGGGCGTGAACGGCTGCAAGCCTGGCCAGTCTTTGTGTTTTAAATCCCAGTTGGTCACGCCCCAACGCCACAAGGTCCCGTCGTTTTTGACGAGCAGCATGGACAAGCCGGTCGGAATGACGCTGCTCCAGTTGGTTTCGCCGCCGAATTGCGCGAGGTCTCCTGCCTTCACGATTTTCCACCCGCCGGTTTCGAGCTTGTGAGGACGTGACGGTTTGTCCGAAACCCACAACGTTCCATCGGTTTTGATGCCGACTGTTTGAAACCAGAGGCCGCGAACCACGCTCAACCAGTTTGACCCGGCGTAAAAATAGCCGCCGCCCAAGCTGGTCAATCTGATGTCGCCCAGGACCAATGTCAGCAGATTCGGCGGACCGGCTTTCAAGGCATAATCATCCGTCCAGATTCTTCCGTCCGGCAAATGCACCGACAGAGTGTTCCTTTGTTCGCTCATCGTCGCCGGATTCGACAGCGACAGCAGCGCCGCGCCGTGTGGCGGCTCGAAGGGTGTGAGTTTTTCCCAGGCACGATGGTAAATCGCCGTCGTCGCGCCGATGACGAATGCCAGCGCCGCCGCGAACACAAACACGTTCTGCCGCCAGACATGCCCGCCGATGTCAATGCGCTGGCAATTCCAGAACGACATCGCCACCAGTGCCATTACGAACACCGGAACGCCGATGAGGTAAATCAGACAGCCGCGCCACAGGGGATAATGGACAAAGAACTCTGGCCCGGATGCTGCAATAAGCAAAAAACCCGTCACCATTATGCCCAACACCGTAGGCGCGAGCGCCTGTAACGTGTTGCGCGCCAGCGTGGAGGCAAAAAAGGCAAAAAAACCGATGGCCATGGCCATTCCAGCCAGCGAGAACATGAATGCCAAACCTTGGACCTGTTCGAACAAAATCCAGAAGGTTATTTGCCAAGTATTCATCATCGTCCAATAACCGGGAATTGAAGGCAAAAAATGAACGTCCGGCAGTACCCGCGGCCCTTCCAGCAGAAGAGGCATCACGCCGCCGAACAGCGCGGATAGCAGCAACACGACGCAGAGTTTCCCCGCAAACTGGGTGCGCCGTTTCACGGGCAGGCAGAGCTGGCCGGCCAGGGTTCCGAGCTTGCGTTCCTCAGCCACCGCCGCCGCGCCCACCAGCACCGGCAGCACCAGCCACAGTAACCAGAAAGTTTCCACAAGGAGTTCCAGCGCAGAATTTTTCTGGATATGCGCGAATTTCCGTGTGGCGAGGACGCCCAGATGCAGCAGCAGCAAAACGCCGGCCATGATGAATTGCGACTGGTGCAGTTGCAGCTCCTTCCCAAACAAGGCCGCCTTCGGACGCCAGAACCGTTTTCCCGCCCGTCCGGCATGAAGATTTGCCGCGCCGCGCATTTCCGGCAAGGCGATGGTCCCGCCCGTCCATTGCACGTCCTGCGCCCGCAGGAACAGCCGCCGGGCAAACCAAAATCCGGCCAGGCTGTAAATCAGCAGCCCCGCGATCAATGCCGGTTCGATGAAGGTGGAGTATTTGTCCGGCCACAGACCCACGATAAGCGCCAGAACAACTCCGGGCGCCAGCAGCGTGAACCAAAATGCCGCCGCCACCTGCCGGAGCAGCAGCACCGTCCACAACGCGCCGGAATAAATCACCAGCAGAAACAGCCAGACGCCGGCAAACACATCACGCCAGTCTCCCAAATCCATCGAGTGTTTGAACGTCTCCACGCGCAGATACAGGCTGGCGCACCATAAACAGCCGCCAATGAAAAGGGCCGCCGCGAGGAGCGATGTCTTTGTCCACCAAATCCGATGGCGCGACACCGGCTGGGCGAGCAACATCGGAAAAGTTCCCGCACTGATTTCAGCACCGAAAGAATTCAACGCCATGAACACCGCGACCGCCGGACAGGCGATGCTTGAAGTCAGGACGAGCAGCGTGTTGGTGTTGTATTCAAAAAACGGCTGCGCTTTCCAAAACCAGTTTGCCAACGTCAGCACTATGCCGATCAAAAAGCTTGGCAGCAACAGGCGGATTTCTTTTTTGACGAGCGGATTCATGCCTTCGCGTTTTTCAAAATGCCCGATGCCACAAATATTTCCTCCAGCGACAGCGATTCGCAGCGCAAATCCTCGGGCGAGAGCGATTTCAATTTTTCCAGCAATTGATCATTATTGCCGTTCGTCAGAATTTCCACTTCGCGTCCGCTTTGTTTCACGTCCATCGCGCCGGGCAAATCGAGCTGGGCGGGCGGTTGTGGAAATCTCGCACGGATTTTGCGGAACCGGTCGCGCGCGGCATCGGCTTCCATCGTCAACAGTTCGCACCCTTGCTCAATGATGGTGAATTCGTCAATCAAGCCCTCGAATTCCGAGATCAGATGCGTGGAGACAAACACCGTCCGGCTGCCCGGGTCGCCGGATTGATAGGCGCCGATGACGGTTTCGATGAATTCGCGGCGTACGATGGGATCAAGCCCGGAGGTCGGTTCGTCCAACACGAGCAATTCCGGTTCGGGACAGATCGCGCCGATGAGCGCCAGCTGGGTCTTCTGGCCTTTCGAGAGATGGCTGGCTTTCTGGTTAGGATCGAGTTGAAAGCGTTTCAGCAGGTCGGCCTCGATGTCGCCGTTCCAGTGTTTGCGGAACGAGGCGAGATATTCCAGCGTGCCGCGCACGGTCATCCATGGATAAAACGCGACCATGTCCGGCACATAGGTCAGGCGAGATTTCACGGCCACTTCGTTCTTCTGCGGGTCGAGGCCGAACACGCGCGCCGTGCCGGAGTTGGGCCGGAGCAGGTTCAGCAGGCATTTGATGGTGGTGGTCTTGCCCGCGCCGTTGCGGCCAAAGAAGCCGTAGCAACGCCCCGCGCGGACGGTCAGGCTCAGGCCGTTGACGGCGTCGAGTTTGCCGTAGCGGCGGGTCAGGTTTTTGATTTCGATGATGGGCGAGTCAGTGTTCATGGCATGTTCTTTTGAAAATTGAAACCGAATTGGAAACATCGAACGCTGAACATCGAACATCGAACATCCAATCAACCACTCGTGCGGAAGTAATTCGATGTTCAGCGTTCGATGTTCGATGTTCCGTGTTCATTTGTCCTCTCCTTCCTTCACCTTGTGCTCAAAGTAATCCAGCCGTTCCCGGACCAGCGCCAGAAACTTTTCCCGGTCCACCTGCAGGTGATGCGCCATGACCACGGCCTCGTCAATTTCCGCCGCCAGCAGTTTCTGCCGGACCTGTTTGTTGAACGGGGAATCGCTTTTCTTCAGGAAGCAGCCCTTGCCGGGAATTGTTTCAATGACGCCCTGGCCCTCCAGTTCGGCATAAGCCTTGGCGATGGTGTTGCGGTTCACGCGCAGTTCCTCGGCCAGCGGGCGGATGGACGGCAGCGGTTCGCCGGAACGCAAAGTGCCCGAGGCCGCCGCGTAGCGGATCTGGTCCACCAGTTGCAGATAGACCGGCTTGCCGGACTTGAAATCAATCTGAAATATCATGGCCGTCTTTTACTGTCATAGAACAGTATGACAGTTGGCGGCGAACGTCAAGAAGATTTTTTTGACACCGGAAACGGAGGCTGTAACGGCGGCCTATGACTGCCGAAAGTTTGCGACGCTCATAGAGCGCCGCTACATTGCAAAACGGCTTCGACGACACGCTCGACGGTGATGCCGTTCAGGCAGCGGAAATCAATCGGGCACTCGCGCAGAAAGCACGGTGCGCAGGGCGCGTCGGATTTGAGCAACCGGTGTCGCGCATCGCCCGGCAAACCCGGCCCGGTCAGTTCCGGCGACGTGCTGCCGAACGGCACAACGACCGGTGTGCCGAGCGCGGCGGCGACGTGCATCGGTCCGGTGTCGTTGGTGAGCAGCACGCGGCAGAGTTTCAGCAGCGACATGAGTTCACGCAGCCCGGTCTTTCCGGCCAGGTTCCAAATTGCGAGTGGCGGGCTGGCGATGGCGGAAGCAATCCGGCTGGCAATGTCCAAATCAGCTTTGCTGCCGAACGTCAACCAGGTGCAGTTGGTTCGATTTTGGATGTCACGGGCGGCGGCGATGAACTTTTCCACCGGCCAGCGTTTGGCGGGGCCGTATTCCGCGCCGGGGTTCAGACCGAAAATGGGCTGTGTGATTTTGTCCAAGCCAAATTTCCCCTTCGCGGCTTCAATTTCGCCAGAGGTCTCCACCAACTGCGGCGGCAGCGGTTCCGGGCTGGCTCCCAGCGCGGCAGCGAGATGCAGATACTCGTGGATTTGATGCGCGCTTGTGGCTGCGTTCGTGAGAACGCGGCTATTGGAAGTTGCCCGCCGACTCGCGTCGCCAGCCACGAGCTGTTGGATTTCGGCAACGGAGCGCTTCTGCATTTTCACACTGCCGGCGCGCGGTGCGATGGCTTGCGTCAGAAAAAAATTCCGCCATGATCGCGCATGGCCAATGCGTTGCGGAATTCCAGCCAGCCAGACTTCGAGCGCGGAGTGCGGGGAATTCGGCAGCACCAACGCCAGATCAAATTTGCCCGAGCGCAGTTTTTTGCCGATGGAAAATACGCTTTCGTCCGGCGCGAACGAAAGCGTCCCGTTGGCCGCCGGGTGATGCAGCCACAAGTCGCGCAGTTTCTCCGGCACGAGCAACGTGATGTGCGCCTCGGGAAATTTCTCGCGCAACCGCAGCAGCGCGGGTGTGGTCATCACCGCATCGCCCAGCCAGTTCGTTCCGCGCACTAAAATTCTGCGAGGATGGAAAATGGAGGATGGAGGATGGCTGTTCATGGCGATTTTTCCATTTTCTATCCTCCATTTTCCCTCTTCGCTTTCGTTCCCGCCGCCTTCCAGCGCCGGTGGACCCAGAACCAGTTGGCGGGGTCGCGGCGGACGGCGGTTTCAAAGGCGCGGTTCACGTCGCGCATGATGTCTTCCGCCGATCGCGGTTTGCCGTTTTCGTGGGTTGGAACCGGCTCGCCCAGTTCAATCCGCCACTTTGCGAGTCCGGTGCGGAAGCAGAAGGCGCTGTAAAGTTCGCAATGGTAGCGCAACGCAAAAACCGCCGGGGCGAGCGTGGTGGAACAGTCATGGCCGAGAAACGGCCCGCGCAACCCGTTCATGCTCTGGTCGGACAGCAGGCCGAGAATGATCCCCGTCCGGCTCATCGCCGTGCGCAACAGGGGGCCGTCGCTGCGCCGCTCAAAATACAGACAGCCGGAACGCTCGCGCAATTGTTGCATGAGCTGGTTGAACATGGGCTGATTCAACGCGCGATACGTCGTGGCGCATTGATAGCCGGGCGAAAACTGGTGGAAGCGCGCGTACAATTCAAAATTCCCGAAATGGCCGATGGCGACGACAATCCGCCGCGGCGGCTGGAGGCGTTCCACGTTGGCGAATTCGATGTGCGGGCGCAATTCGTCAAAAGTCATCGCGGCGGTCTTGACGGCGCAGGCAAAATTTTCACCGATGCGCCGGAAATTTTCCCGGGCCAGCGCGCGGATTTCCTCCGGCGATTTTTCCCGGCCAAAACACATGGCCAGGTTTTTCAACGCCACGCGCCGGTGCCGTGCGTCGAGCCGGAAGGCCAGGCCGCCGACCGCGCGGCCGAGGCGCGCGACCAGGGTGAGCGGCAGCGCCTGAATCAGCGCGATCAGGGCGCGGGCGGGCCAGTAAATCAAGGTGTCCATTTTCAGCGAAAGCAGATTTTGCGGACGCAGTCCTGAAAGTCGTTGGCGCCGCTGACGATTTGGATTTCAACGCGCAGGAAATAAATCGGCAGGTCGCGCCGGTCAATTTTGGGAAACCGCACGGCGTCCTTCTGGGTGGTGATGATGGTGGCCGCCTGGCGTTTCTTGGCGCGGTTGATGGTGTTGAGGATTTCCTGCTGCGTGAAACGGTGGTGGTCGGCGAAGCGCTTGGAATAAACCAGTTCCGTCCCGAGCCGCACAAGGCTGTGCTCGAAGCTTTCCGGTTGAGCGATGCCGCTGAGCGAGGCGACCTTGCAGCCGGGCAGGGTGTCCAGGTCGCGCCGCTCGCCGGTGAACACGTCTTCGAGGTAAAGCGGATGATGCACGCATTCAATGATGGCGGCTTCGGAATTAAGTTCGGCAATGCGCCGGCGAAGCTCGGCGGTCCGGCCATCGCTTTTCGTGATGAAAATCGTCTGGGCGCGGGAAAGATGCGACGGCGGCTCCCGCAACGTGCCGCGCGGGAGCAGATGTTCATTGCCAAACGGCTGCTGGCGGTCAATCAGCACCACGTCGTGCCGCCGACCGCGCAAATCCCAGTACTGGAAACCGTCGTCGAGCAGCAGCGTGTCGCAGCCAAATTTCTCAATCGCATAGCGCCCGCTTTTCACGCGGTCCTTGTCCACGAGCACGACCACGTCCTTCAAATTGGACGCGAGCATGTAGGGTTCATCGCCGGCCATTTCCGAATCGAGCAACAGCGATTTGCCGTCGGAAACCACGCGCGGCGGGGTCTGGTCTTCGCGCAGGAAGATTTTATTCAGCAGCCACTGGTGAAATGGCGGCGGTTTGGAACGATACCCGCGCGAGAGAATGGCCACGTTGCGTCCGGCATCGCGCAATTCGCGGGCGAATTTTTCCACCACCGGCGTTTTGCCCGTGCCGCCGACCGTCAGGTTGCCGATGGCGATGACCTGGACGCCGAGCGTCTTGTCGCGGAAGATGCGCACGTTGTAAAGCCAGCGGCGCAATTTGACGGCGACCTGGAAAAGCTTCGAGCTGCCAAACAAAAGTCCGCGCATCAACGTCGCCTTGGCGTCGCGGCGTTCGCCGAAGATGACTTCGAGGGCAAAAGTTTCAAGGCTTTCCGCCCAGACCCGGAATTGTTCGCGCATGCCGCGTCAGTGTGCCAAGTCCCAATGCAGTTTTGAATTATTAAATTTGAATTTTTAGGTGAAGACAGGGGCATTTGCTTCAACTAAAAATTAAAAACTCAAAACCTGGAATTTCTTCAAAACCCCATCCGCGCCAGTTCGCCTTGCAACGCCGCTTGAAATTGCTGCACATCGGCGGCGGTCGGCTTGTAACCCTGCTGCTTGGGCACGACCCCCAGCCGCCCGGTTTGATCCAGATACCACTCGGCCTGCTGGCCGTCGCTGAAGGCGACCTTGCCGCTGACGATTGCGCCGGGCCGTGCCAGTTGATCCACCGTCACGGATACGCCACCGGTCGCGCCGGCTGGCCCGGCGGGTGGCGGAGCGCTTTTCGCTTCGGCAGGTTTCGCCGCCTCGGGAACCGGCGCAACCACCTTGGGCGGTTCCGGATCTTTTGGCGTCAACTTCAAATCGTCCACCAGGAAGCGCACCTCCATGTAAGTGAACTTGAGGTTGAACTCCGACATGAGCCGGGTTTGGATTTCGGAAAGTTTCGCGCCGTCCGCGATCCAGGCGGCGACTTTCTGGCGTTGGGCTTCGTCCAAATTCATGCGCCCAATGTAGATTTAGAAATTCACAGCCGCAAGATTCTTAAAATGGACGTCCAATTCTTTTCATTCAGATTGATTGGCAATATTTGGCGCATATGAAATTGAACTGGCGCGAGCTTGTTCTTCGCTCAAACTGCGCTACGCTTAAAAACATGAGCAAGACGGCGGCTCTTCAAATGCCGGTGCCCGAAACCACCTCCGCCGAAGCCTTCGAGCGCTATGTGGGCGGGAAATGTCTGGTCGCCTGCCGCGGCGAGGCGTGGCGCGACCTCAAGGCGTGGATCATCGAACCGCCGCGCACCGTCGAAATGGTGTCGCTGCCCGCCGTCAGCGAACCGTTCCTCGCGTGGAGCGTTTCCGGCGAAGCCGAATTTCAAGAGCGCGAAGGCAACCAACCGTGGGTCACGCATCGCATCAAGAAAGGCTCGTTTTTTCTCACGTCCGGCGGCGCGCCCTACGATTGCCGCTGGAAAGCGGTGGGCAACGAGCCGTTTCAATCCATGGCTGTGTTCATTGCGCTGCCGCTGCTGCAACGCGCGCTGGAGGAAGTTTTCGGCGACGCCGCGCCGCGCGCCCGGCTGCGGGACCTTTCCGCGTTTCACGACCCCGCGTTGAATTCCCTGATGGAGCACGTGCATGAGGAACTGTTGCGCCGGCACGCCAGCGCCCTGTTCCTGCAAGGCATCGCGCAGGCCATCGCCATCCATCTGGCGCGGAACTATGCCGGGACGGACGGCGCAGCGCGCCGCGGCAGTCCGTCGCTGCCCGGCTACAAGCTGCGGCAAATCACGGACTGGATGGCCGAACACGTCGCCGAGGAGTTCAATCTGGACCGGCTGGCGGCGCAGGCCGGCTTGAGCAAGTTTTACTTCAACCGCCTGTTCAAGAGCGCCGTGGGCGTGTCGCCGTCACACCACCAAATCAATTTGCGGCTGGATACAGCGCGCCGATTGCTCCGCGAAACAAAAAAGAGCGTGGTGGAAATCGCGCTGGACGTGGGCTACGCCAATCCCAGCCATTTCGCGCAACTCTTCCGGCGGGAAACCGGCCTGGCCCCGAGCGATTACCGCCGGCAGCGGTGATTCCCTTCTCCGCATCGGATGTGGAGAAGGTGGCGAAGCCGGATGAGGTGAACCATGCAAAACACTTTTCAACGCAAAATGATTTCGTGGAGTTCGTGTATTTCACGGTTAAGCCTTTTACCACTTTCGAGCAATCCCGCAACAGGTGGAGCAAGAGCGCGGGCGACAGTTGGGCGCAGGTGCGTTAAGCTCCTTTCAACATTTAACAACGAGAAAGGATTCAAATATGCAAAAGCGGAAACTTGGAAACAGCCATCTGGAAGTCTCAGCCATCGGGCTGGGCTGCATGGGCATGAGTTTTTCCTACGGTCCGCCCAAGGACAAAGCGGAGATGACCGCCCTGTTGCGGGCCGCTGTGGAACGCGGCGTCACGTTCTTCGACACCGCCGAGGTCTATGGCCCGTTCACCAACGAAGAACTCGTGGGCGAGGCGCTCGCGCCATTCCGCGGCAAGGTGGTGATCGCCACCAAGTTCGGATTCGACTTGAGCGGCACCGACAAGCGGCCCGGTGCGGCGGGCTTGAACAGCCGGCCGGAAAACATCAAGCGTGTCGCCGACACCTCGCTCCAGCGGCTCAAGGCGGACGTGATTGATCTGTTTTATCAGCATCGCGTGGACCTGGCCGTGCCGATTGAAGAGGTGGCGGGCGCGGTGAAGGAATTGATCCAGGCCGGCAAGGTGAAGCATTTCGGCTTGTCCGAAGCCGGCGTGCAGACGATCCGGCGCGCGCACAAAGTCCAGCCGGTCACGGCGCTCCAAAGCGAATACTCGCTGTGGTGGCGCAAGCCGGAAGCGGAGGTGATTCCCACGCTCGAAGAACTCGGCATCGGCCTTGTGCCTTACAGCCCGCTGGGCAAGGGTTTTCTCACGGGCGCGATGGACGCGGCCACGACCTTCGACAGCTCGGATTTCCGCAGCAAACTGCCACGCTTCACGCCCGAAGCACTCAAGGCCAATCAGGCGCTGATTGATCTGCTCGGCCAAATCGCCAGGAAGAAGAACGCGACGCCGGCGCAGATCGCGCTGGCGTGGTTGCTGGCGCAAAAGCCGTGGATTGTGCCCATCCCCGGCACGACCAAGCTGCATCGTCTGGACGAAAACCTCGGCGCGGCGAATGTGCAACTGACAGCGGACGATTTGCGCGACATCGAAAGCGCGGCGTCCAAGATCAAAGTCGAAGGCGCGCGATATCCGGAGGCACTGGAACAACTCACTGGTCGTTGAACAATTTTGTGCTAGATTCCAAAACGATTATGAAAACAACCAATGTAAAAGCCTACGCCGCCCAAACCGCCACCGCCGCCCTCGCTCCGCACGGAATTATCCGCCGCGAACCCGGCCCGACGGATGTGCAGATCCAAATCCAATATTGCGGCGTCTGCCACTCCGATCTCCACTTTGCCCGCAACGAATGGGGCTTCACCCAGTATCCCGCCGTGCCCGGCCACGAGATCGTCGGTCGGGTGACGGCTGTTGGCGCTGGGGTGAAGAAGTTCAAGATTGGTGACACGGTCGGCGTGGGCTGCCTCGTGGACTCGTGCCGCACCTGTCCCGACTGCCGTGCCGGTCTGGAGCAATTCTGCCCGGACATGACGATGACCTACGGCAGCATGGACAAGCATCTGAACGCACCGACGCTTGGCGGGTATTCGCAGAGCATCGTCGTGACGGAAAACTTCGTGCTGCGCATGCCGGCCAACCTCAATCTCGCCTCCGCCGCGCCGCTTCTCTGCGCGGGCATCACCACGTATTCGCCGCTACGCCACTGGAAGGTCGGCCCCGGCCAGAAGGTTGGCATCGTCGGCTTGGGCGGCCTCGGCCACATGGGCGTGAAGTTTGCCAAGGCCTTCGGCGCGCACGTCGTGTTGTTCACCACGTCGCCCGGCAAGGTGGCGGACGGCAAACGCCTTGGTGCCCACGAGGTCGTGATCTCCAAGGACGAGGCCCAGATGGCGGCGCACGCCAACAGCTTCGACTTCATTCTCGATGCCGTGTCCGCCACCCACGACCTCAACGCCTATTTCAACCTGCTGAAGCGTGACGGCAATCTGACGCTCGTCGGCGCACCCGAAAAACCGCTGCCGGTGGCGGCGTTTCCGCTGATCTTCCGCCGCCGCTCGTTCTCCGGCTCGCTCATCGGCGGCCTGCCCGAGACGCAGGAGATGCTGGATTTCTGCGGCCAGCACAACATCACCTGCGACATCGAAATGATCCGGATGGACGAGATCAACACCGCCTACGAGCGCATGCTCAAGAGCGACGTGAAATATCGTTTCGTCATTGACATGGCCTCGCTCAAATCCTGACCCGCCACCACAATTCCAGGAGTTCAATCTATGGAAATCAAACGAAGTGGCTCACAACCGTCCGCCAAAGGACCGGCCGACTGGTTCACCGGCACCGTGCGCATTGACTCGCCGTTCAAGGGAAGTGATCCCGCGCGTGTCACCGGCGCAATCGTCACGTTCGAGCCCGGCGCCCGAACCGCCTGGCACACCCATCCGCTGGGGCAGACCTTGATCGTGACCGCCGGCTGCGGACGCGTGCAACGCTGGGGCGGCCCGATCGAAGAAATTCGTCCGGGTGACGTGATCTGGTTCCCGGCGGGCGAGAAACACTGGCACGGCGCCGCGCCAACCACAGCCATGACGCACATCGCCATTCAGGAACAGCTCGACGGCAAAGTGGTTGACTGGATGGAAAAGGTCAGCGACGAGCAATATCAGGCAAAATATACTGCGGTGAAGAAAATGAATTGATTGTCCAAATCAAAATCCGCCGAATCGGAAAATTCCGACCCGGCGGGTTTTTATTATTGTCAATCACGCCGCCTTGGTGATCCAATCGTAGCCCTTGGCTTCGAGTTCGAGCGCGAGCTGTTTGCCGCCGGACTTCACGATGCGGCCATCGTAAAGCACGTGGACAAAGTCGGGAACGATGAAGTTCAACAGCCGCTGATAATGCGTGATGACCATCTGCGCGCTGTCCGGCCGCTTCAGCTTGTTGACGCCGCCGGCGACGATGCGCAGCGCGTCAATGTCGAGGCCGGAATCCGTTTCGTCAAGGATGGCGAGCCGGGGTTCGAGCACGGCCATCTGGAAAATCTCGTTGCGCTTTTTTTCGCCGCCGGAAAAACCCTCGTTTACCGAGCGCCGCAGCAAATCCTCGTTCAACTCCAGCAGTTTGATCTTGTCTTTGACCAGGCTGAGAAATTCCATCGCATCCAGTTCCGGCTGGCCCTTGGATTTGCGGACTTCATTCAGCGCCGCCTTGAGAAAATAGGTGCTGTTCACACCGGGAATTTCAACCGGATATTGAAACGCCAGAAAAACGCCTTCCCGGGCGCGTTCCTCGGGGTCAAGATCGAGCAGGTCCTTGCCGTCGAAAATCACTTCGCCGCCGCTCACCTCGTAACCGGCGCGGCCGGCCAGGACGGCGGCCAGCGTGCTCTTGCCGCTGCCGTTGGGGCCCATGATGGCGTGGACTTCGCCGGGCGAAATCGTCAGGCTGATGCCCTTGAGGATTTGTTTGCCCTCAACGCCCGCGCTGAGGTTTTTGATTTCCAGTATCGGTTTGCTCATTTTCTTAAAATAATTTACCACGGATGGACACGGATAAACACGGATAAAAAAATTACAGGACAACGCGCTCAAACTCCAGCCGGGCGTTTTTGAAATTCAAAATCAAGCCGACCCGCAACTTTGTGATGCGGAGATAATTCAGCATTTGGCCGCGCTCATGGTCGGTAATGCGATCGATCACCTTTGTATCCACAATCACCGAACCAAAGGCAATGAGATCGGGAACAAACTCGCCGACTTCAACACCACGAAAGTGAACTGGAAATCTTCGCTGCTGGTCAAACGCAATATTGTTCAGCTTGAACAGAACCGTCAGCGAGTTCTCGTAAATTTTCTCGTTCAACCCATGGCCAACCTCATTCAAAACTTCAAAGGCAAAACCAATAATCTTTTCCGTCTCGGCTTTCAAAAGAAGTTTTGATTCGCCGCCACGACGCAAATCTGGTCTTTCATCCGTGTCCATCCGTGTTTATCCGTGGTTAAGACTACCCCACACTGCCTTCCAAACTCACGCCCAAAAGTTTTTGCGCTTCCACGGCGAATTCCATCGGCAGCTCCTTGAAGACTTCCTTGCAGAAGCCGTTCACGATCATGTTCACGGCGTCCTGCGTCGCCAGCCCGCGCTGGTTGCAGTAAAATATCTGGTCCTCGCCAATCTTCGACGTCGAGGCCTCGTGCTCCACCCGCGAGGAGGAATTTTTTGCTTCAATGTAGGGGAACGTGTGCGCCCCGCACTGGTCGCCGATGAGCAGCGAGTCGCACTGCGAAAAATTGCGCGCGTTCACGGCGCTCTTCTGGATCTTGACCAGCCCCCGGTAACTGTTCTGTCCGTGCCCGGCGGAAATGCCCTTGGACACAATCGTGCTGCGCGTGTTCTTGCCGATGTGGACCATCTTTGTGCCGGTGTCGGCCTGCTGATAATTGTTCGTCACGGCCACGGAATAAAATTCGCCGACCGCATTGTCGCCCTGCAAAATGCAGCTCGGATATTTCCACGTGATGGCCGAGCCGGTCTCCACCTGGGTCCAGGAAATCTTCGAGTTCTTCCCCTTGCACAGGCCGCGCTTGGTCACAAAGTTGTAAATGCCGCCCTTGCCGTTTTCGTCGCCGGGATACCAGTTCTGCACGGTCGAGTATTTGATTTCCGCGTGGTCGAGCGCGATGAGTTCGACGACCGCCGCGTGCAACTGGTTTTCATCGCGCATCGGCGCGGTGCAGCCTTCAAGATAACTGACGTGCGCGCCTTCGTCGGCCACAATGAGCGTGCGCTCGAACTGGCCGGTGTTGGCCGCGTTAATGCGAAAATACGTCGAAAGCTCCATCGGGCAGCGCACGCCCTTGGGGATATAACAAAACGAACCGTCGGTGAAAACGGCGGAGTTCAGCGTGGCAAAAAAGTTGTCCGTGTAAGGCACGACCATGCCGAGATATTTCCGGACCAGCTCGGGATGTTCCTGCACCGCCTCGCTGAACGAGCAGAAGATGATTCCCTTCTCGGCAAGCTGTTTCTTGAACGTGGTGCCGACCGACACGCTGTCAAACACCGCGTCCACGGCCACGCCGGCGAGCCGCTCGCGTTCGCGCAGAGGGATGCCGAGTTTCTCATAGGTCTCCAACAATTTGGGATCAACGTCCTCGAGGCTTTTCGGGCCGTCGCCCTTTTTCCCGGGCGCGGAGTAATAAACGATGTCCTGATAATTAATTTTTTCGTGATGCACCTTGGCCCAGTGCGGTTCCTGCATCGTTTGCCAGTGGCGAAACGCCTTAAGCCGCCAGTCGGTCAGCCACTCCGGCTCGTTTTTCCGGCGCGAAATCAGCCGGATGGTGTCCTCGCTCAAACCCGGCGGCGCGGAATCGGTCTCCACGTCGGTGTAAAAACCGTACTTATAATCCTGTTTGACCAGGCTCTCGATGGTTTCAGTTGCCGTGCTCATGTTGAAAATTATTTCTTGCGTTTGGCCGCGCAATTGGCGCAGAGGCCGTGAACGGCGATTTCGTAGTGATCAATCTTAAAGCCTTTTGGCCGGGGGACAACTGCCGAATTGCCCGTCAGCGCCACGTCGAACACCGTGCCGCACTCGTCGCAGTAATAATGGCAATGTTCCTCCATGTTCGGGCAAAAGCGTGTCGCGCCGCGTTCGAGCTGGACCTGGCGCACGAGTCCGCACTGCACCAGCGCGTCGAGGCAGTTATAGACCGTGGCCATGGAAATGTCCGGCATGGCCTGCTTGGCGCGGATGAACACCTCCTCGGCAGTCGGATGATCGCGCTTCTGGATGAGCACGTCATAGACCTGCTGCCGCTGCGGCGTGATCCGCAAACCGCCCGTGCCCAACCGCTCGGTCAGGCTCTCAACGTGGCTGTATCCGGATTCCCTCATGGCTGGAAACAATCTAGCGCGCCCGTCGGCCAAGTCAAGATTTAGAATAATTCTAAATTGCTTGCCTTTGCCGATTGGGATGGCAGTGGGTAAGGATTGTTTATACAAATTCGGCGGTGCCGGTGTCTATTCAGTGATGGAATGGGCAAATGGTGCCGGGACGTCAATGGAATCGCGGCGAAACGCAAAACTATGAAGACGACAATCAAATCACTGGGGGCGGTCCTTCTTGGCGGCGGACTATTTATCAGTGGCTGCGCCAAAAAGCAAATGACGTTGTTTCAGTCACTTAAAAACCCTGAGGTTGCGGCCCAGTTGAAAACATTTGTTGCGGAAAAGGAGGCACAGGCAAATGCCGCAACGAACAAAATGCCACCGGGATTCAAATCGTTTTTCAACGCGGCGGCAAAAGGTGACTGGCTGACGGTCAGCAATGCGTTCGAAGGTTTTCGGAAACGCTCTGGTGATTTTGATCATCCCGGTGAAGTCGACGAGCGCTTGCATGGAGTCCAGTGGCAGGCCGTAAAGGAAATATGGGGTGGATTTTGTGCCTTTGGTGAGGGCGATGAAAAATATTCCGCCGATTTTGGTAACGACATCATTCAATCCATTCCACCGGGCAGCATTTACTTTGGCGGCACGGATCCGGGTCGGTTCTTGATCACGGCGATGCAAAAATCTCACGTGAACGCCGATCCCTTTTTCACACTAACTCAAAACGCGCTGGCAGATGGAACATATCTCCAGTACCTGCGCTTGATGTATGATGGGAAAATCTATACGCCCACGGATGAAGATTCTCAAAAATGTTTTGGGGAGTATGTGGCGGATGCAAAACAGCGACTGCAAAATCATCAATTAAAGCCGGGCGAGGATATTAAACTGGATTCCAAAGGGCTGGTGCAGGTGAGCGGCCAAGTGGCCGTAATGGAAATCAACGGGTTGCTGGTCAAAACTATTTTTGACAAAAATACCAACTGCGAATTTTATATTGAAGAAAGTTTTCCCCTCGACTGGATGTATCCCCATCTGGAACCGCACGGCCTGATCATGAAAATCAACCGGCAACCGTCATCGTCATTGTCGGAAGATATTGTCAGCAAAGACCACGATTATTGGACAAAATATGTTCAACCAATGATTGGCGATTGGCTGCACGACGACACGTCGGTTGAGCAGGTGGCTGCATTTGCCAAAAAGACTTTTGGAAAACAGGATTTCACTGGTTTTACCGGCGACCCGCGTTTCATTCAAAACGCCTACGCCCACAAGACGTTTTCCAAGCTGCGGAGTTCCATCGCCGGACTTTACGTCTGGCGCCTGAAACAGGCTGCCGATGCGTCGGAAAAAGAGCGCCTAGCGCGAGAGACGGATTTTGCCTTTCGCCAGGCTTGGGCCTTGTGTCCGTATTCACCGGAAGCCGTATTCCGATATATCAATTTCCTGCTGGCGCAAAATCGGATTTCCGACGCACTTGTCGTGGCGGAAACCGCGGCGCAAATGCCGGCAAATCAGGGCAAGGATGGCGAGCAAATACGAAACCTGGTTGAACAACTGAAAAAATTCCAGAAGGGGAAGTAAAAAACTTCCGGCGGGAAGTAACGGACACGGCTAATGACAAACGTTCATGCGAGCGGACGGCTGATTCAGCCGGACAATTCTGGAAAGCCGCCGGAAGCATGATTGCCTCCCGACCGGCTTGGCGCAAAAGTTAACATTGAACAACGCCGGGTTCTTCTGTTAACAACGCGCTGGCTTGAATTCCGTGAAATCACAACGCTGGCTGCGCATCATCCCCGTCGCGCTCATCATGTACACTATTTCGTACGTGGACCGCACGAACGTGGCGCTGGCGCTGGACCCGAAAATCTCGACGATGATGCGGGACCTGCTTATGGACGACCGGCTCAAGGGCCAGGCCGCCGGCATTTTCTTTTTCGGCTACGTGCTGTTGCAGATTCCCGGCGGTTATTTCGCCAGCCGCTGGAGCCCGAAAAAATTGATCTCGATGTTTCTCATGTTCTGGGGCATCTGCGCGATCGGCTGCGGACTGGTTTCCAGTTTCCGGGAATTTGCCGTGATGCGTTTTCTGCTCGGCGTGGCGGAAAGCGGCGTGTTTCCCACCATGCTGGTGCTGCTGGCGAACTGGTTTCCACGCTCGGAACGCGCCCGCGCGAATGCCTACTGGAACCTTTGCCAGCCGCTGGCGGTCGCCGCGTCCGCGCCGGTTTCCGTCTGCCTGCTGCATGGCTGGGGTTGGCAGACAATGCTGATGGCGGAGGGCGCCCTGCCGTTCCTCTGGCTGCCGGTCTGGCTTTATTTCATCAGCGACCATCCGCGCGACGCAAAATGGATTTCGCGCGAGGAAACGGATTTTCTGGAAACGACCTTGCAACGGGAGGCCGCGGAACTGGCGCCGGCAAAAAAGATTTCCATCGGGCGCGCCTGCCTGCAACCGGCGGTGTTCGTCATGCTGGCGGTTTGTTTCCTTTACAATTTCGCGTCCTATGGCTGCAACACGTTCCTCACGGAAGGCATCAATGGCGGCGGCCACAATTTCACCCACTTGGAAACCGGCCTGCTCTTCGCCGTTCCTTACGCGGTCACTGCCGTCGTCATGGTGCTGCTGTCGCGGCATTCGGACCAGACCGGCGAGCGCCGCGGTCACGCCGCTTTTATTTATGCCGTGAGCGGCATATCGCTCATCGCGAGCGTTTTGCTCAAGGAACATTCCTTCTGGCTCTCGTATGCGTTCCTGTGTCTGGCCATTCCGGGGCCGTTCGCCGGCCTGGCCCCGTTTTTTGCCATCCCCACGGAAACCATGCCGCGCGCGACCGCTGGCGCGGTCATGGGCCTGGTGAACGCGCTCGGCAACGTCGGCAGCTATTTTGGCCCGGCCATTGTCGGCGAATTAAAATTCCGGACACACGGCATCGCCATACCGTTCGGGGTTTTGGGCGGCGCGCTGCTCCTGGCGGCGGCGCTTTGCTTTTTGCTGCCAAAATCCAGGCGAATTGAGCCGTCTTGAAACCGGGCGCGACCCGGTTACTTCTGATAAACGTTCACGCGGGCGGGCGGGAGATTCAGCCAGACGATCTTGGAGGCCAGCCGCCGGAATTGCGTGGCGCTTTTGTGGTGTCCGTTGCCGAGATGATAGCTGTATTGAACCCATTTGCCGCCATGGTCCAGAATCGCGCGGATTTTTTCGGCCAGCGCATCGGCTTTATGCGGCGGGAAATTCAACAACGGCAGGCTGGAAATGACCGCGCCAACGGATTCAATGGATTCGGCGTGGTCCCGCAGCAAAACGTCCAGATGCCACGCGTCCCCGGTAATAATGTGCGCGTCGGGAAAACGTTTGCGGAGCAGGCGCGCCAGCTTGGGATTGTTTTCAATGGCCACGAGCCGGTCCTCGCGCAAGCCGCGCTCGATGAGCGCCTGGGTGACCGCCCCGGTGCCGGGGCCGAGTTCGAGCACGAAACTTTCCGGGTCGGACGGCAGCCAGCGCGCCATGGCGGCGGCGAGTTTGGGCGAACTCGGCGCGACCGCGCCCGTCCGCTGCGGATTGGCAAGCCATTCACGCAGGAACAGGGTCGAATCATTCAACGTCGCAATCAGTCGTTTGGCCATGATGTTTGATTTTTCAGCGCCACTCCAATTTTCGAGCAATATAATAGTTTACTTGCGCTCGTGCAGCCACAGAAAATTTCAGTTAATTTCAACGGCTGCCTTTCGGCGGTTTGGATGAGGTGACCGGTTCGTCGAGTATTTTGCGCACGGCATCGCGCCGGGTTGACCATTCGGTCCAGCTTCGTTCCCACGCCTCGCCGGCCAAAACCTTTTGCGCGTCCGGCCATAGTGCATCGAGCGTTTTCAATTCGCGTTGCGCGCCGGTGCGTTCGTTCCACTTGACCCGCGCCTCAATCAGGTTCAGATGATTTTCCGGGTAATCGGGCGCCAGCTTGACGGCGCGCTCCAGCCATTCATGCGCCTTGTGTTTGCTGCCGACGCTCAAAGGCCAGCCGGGGGCCTGAAAATAAAGTTCGCCGAGATTGCGCGCCGGCCCGGCATGATCGTACTGTTCATCGAGTTCCGCCGCCGACTTGAACTCGCGTTCGACTTCGTGGACGAGTTTGTAGGCGGCCATGGACGGGGCTTTGGCATCAGCCAACTGGCCGAAATTCATGCCCAGGTAGTAATGTCCCGGGGCGGATTTGGGTTCGCGCGCGAGCAACTGGCGGCAGGCGGCGATGCCCAACTCCGCGAGCGCGGCGCGTTCGGTGTCGTTCGTGGCGAAGTCCGCGAAATCATAACACGCGCGGGCAAATTGCCACGCGGCGGCGGGATCGTTGGTGTCCGACTGAAATTGCGTTTGCGCCCGGTGAAATTCCGCCCCGGCGCGCGCGGCGAAAACCGGGTTGCGCGATTCGTCCGCGAAAACAGTCCCGGCGACGGCCGAAAGAAAAATCACGGCGGCCAGCCGGCCCCGGGTGGCGTCCCGGATTTTAGAATTAAGAATTGCCATCTTTGGAATTAAAAGTTGCCATCGCATCGGGCTGATTTATACTGTGCAAGTGAGATTAAATTGTAATTTACCGTGGCTGGCAATGCTGGCTTTTTTGACGTTGTTCGGCGCCGGCTGTTCCGGCATCAACACCAGCACGTCGGTTTCGCCCGCCACGTTCTTTCTGCCCGGGTTGATGAAGGCCGATCCGCCGTCGGCAACCAACGCGCCGGTGGCTGTGGCCGCCCCGTTCCAGCAATTCGCTCTAGCCCGTTAATGCTATGCGATTTCCATTTGCGCTGACGAAGAAAATCGCCAGTCACATCATCAAACACAAACTGCGCCGGACGCCGAAGTTTGCCATGGTGCTGCAACTCGAGCCGTTGCACACGTGCAATCTCACCTGCACCGGCTGCGGCCGCATCCGCGAATATTCCACGTCGCTCAAGGACATGGTGCCGCTGGAAAAGTGTCTCGCCGTGGCGGAGGAATGCGACGCGCCGATGGTCAGCATTTGCGGCGGCGAACCGCTGATTTATCCCAAGATCGAGGAACTCGTCACCGGCCTGCTCAAACAAGGCCGCGTCATTTACATCTGCACGAATGCCATGTTCATGCGGAAGAAAATGCGGGATTACCTCGCCGCGATTTATTCGCCGGCCATCGAGCCGATGCTGAAGAAGCTGCTCGACCAGAAATTGATTTCCGACAAGGACGCCGAGACCATCCGCAAGCCCGATGCCGCGGCGCGGAGCAAGGTGGTCATCCGCCCGACGAAATGGATGTATTGGAACGTCCACGTGGACGGCCTGGAATTCACGCACGACCTCATCGTCGAGCGCGAAGGCGTGTTCAAGGAATGCGTCGAGGCCATCAAGATGGCGAAGATCCTCGGCTTTCAGGTCGCAACGAACACCACCGTCTATAAGGAAACCGACGTGGCGGAAATCGAGGACATGTTCAAGTTCTTCAGTTCACTGGAAGTGGACGGTCACACGATTTCGCCGGGCTATGAATACGACGCGGCGAAAAAGGACATGGTCACGCGGCTCGGCAAACAGCCGGAGAATTTTTTCCTCACGCGCCGGATGACGCGGCAGAAGTTCGCGAAGATTCTCGACTGGGGCAAGGCGTTCACGATTTTCGGCACGGTGCCGTACCAGGAATTTCTCGCCGGCAAACGCGAGCTGACCTGCACCGCATGGGCGATTCCCACCTACAACATCAAGGGCTGGAAAGCGCCGTGTTACCTGATGACCGACGGCCATTACGACGGCTATCAGGAAATGCTGGCAAAGGTGCAATGGGACAAATATGGCGTGGTGAACAGCGTCGCGCGCGACCCGCGCTGCGAAAATTGCATGGTCCACTGCGGCTACGACCCCAGCGGCGCGCTCGGCACAAATTACCAGCCCGGCGACAACTGGAAGAACATCAAATACAATTTTGGCGCGAAGCCCAAGCCGTATCCGGCCAGCGCTGAGTTGGAAAAACGCGCTTACAACGGTGTCACCATCGGCAAGGGCCACCTGGCCGAGGCCAAAGCCGCCATCGCTTCGCCTGCTGCCGGCGCCCGCGGCGCGTTCTCACGCAACGACGATAATCCCGGCCGGAACGTCAACGGCCACGAGGCGCATATCGGCAATGACTGCGGCACGGGCGATACGTCCGAGCGCGATGATTCGCCGGCACAGGTTCGTCCGACGCCCGACCTGGAATCGCCCGGCTCGGGTTCCTGATGCAAGGAACGGGCAACAGCATGCGGCGGCACTTTGCCTCCCTACAGGCCGGGCGGGGTTTGGCGGCCCTGGTCGTGCTGCTCTTCCATCTACAGATGCTGGCCGAGCAGTTGAATCGGAATTTTGCCGGTGGCAGTTTCAATCACGGCGGCCGCGGCGTCGATTTCTTCTTTGTCCTGAGCGGATTCATCATCCTGTACGCCAACCTGGATCACATTGGCGTGCCATCCGAAGGCCCGCGCTATTTTTACCGGCGCCTGGTTCGAATCTATCCGCTGTTTCTGTCGGTGATGCTGGTCAAGCTGGTGTACACGGTCACCCTGGGCGGGGGGGTTCCGGGATACAAACACGACCTGTTTTACATTTTGCGTTCCGCGTTGCTGGTGCCCCAGCCGGTTTTTCCCTTCATCAATGTCTCCTGGTCGCTCTGCTACGAGATATTTTTTTACGGCTTGTTTCTACTGGTCATTCTTTTCGGGAGGAACCTGGTCTGGTGCCTGGGCGCTCACGCATGCGCCTGTCTGGTGTTCAACCTGCCCTGGATGCCGCGGCTGGAGTATCCGGCCGATTTCTTTTTGAATCTGCGTTTTCTGCAATTCTATGCCGGCGGGGCCGCCGCCCTTCTCTGTGCCCGCAATCTCGTGCCCCGCCGGTTGGCGCAGGCCGCCGCCGGAGCCGGTGCCGCCCTGGTCGGGGCTGGACTGTGGTTTTATCCGCAGCTCGAAAGCGTTTTTGGCCCGCTGTTCACCGTGTACTGGGGTGGCTGCTTTTCCTGCTGGTCGTGGGGGTGGCGGCGCTGGAACAACAGGACGTCATCACCGCTCCCCGGTGGCTCGCCTTCCTGGGTGACGCCTCGTATTCCATCTATCTTACCCATACCAGCGTGATCGAATTGGGCGGGGTCCTCATAAAAAAACAGCTCGGCGGGTTTGGAAATTGTTTCACTTTGACGTTGTTTGCGCTGGGCGGCGTTGCTTTATTATCCGGGGTTGCGTGCTATCATTGGTTTGAAAAACCGATGCTCCGGTGGCTGTATGCCAAAGGTCCGCAGGCAACCCGGCGTCACCCGTCCGTGGGACGGGAACGCCCGCCGGACACGGAGATGGAAACGGTTGAACGGAGCAACAAGTTCTGAATTT
>CAWHLR010000023.1:0-28747 GCA_963830235.1 uncultured Verrucomicrobiae bacterium | reverse complement strand
TAAATTTTGCGTAAACCCGTTTAACTCCAATCAGCGAAAAAGCCATTGAATAGAAATTTCTTCCAAGTTTCTTCAATTTCGTGAGGCCCTGGATTTATCGTCGTTTCTTCGTGGGAATCAAAATAGTCAGAAAACGTCGTGCGAACGATGTCATAAGGATTCGTTGGATTCGCCAGCCAGCCGGGCAAGAAATTCCAGTTCTGTCGATCCGCCGAACAGCGGTTGAATCAACGGCTCGATCAGAACGAGCGTTCCGTCACTGCTCGTCGCGTCACCCCACGATTCGAGGTAATGTGCCACCGGGAAATTCCAGTCTGACTTTTCTGCTGTTCGTCTTCGTAACAGCCAGCCGAACGACGGTTTTCGGTTTCTGCCTCGGCGACCATTCAAATTGTAAACCGGATTGCCGCCGAGGATGACGAGCGTGTCGGCTGCGCCGCCATCGAAATTCTTGGAATCGGCACCGGTAGTTTCCGTTGTCGGAAGCAAAGTGACCGTGTTGCCGATTGCGCCCAATGCCGAATTGATTGCACAGGCGAGCAAATGAACTTCAATCGGCTGCCGTTGACCAGCGACGACCAGAAGCGTTTTCCCCAGCTGCCACCAAATCCTTTGCGCATTCGGAAATCCATTTGGCATCAACGCCGGTTACTACCATTGCTGTCGGTGAAAACCTGCATAAACAGCTCCATTCATTCTCATCTGACTAGCAGAGAAATCGACATATTTTTTGATTGCCGTCGCAATCTGTCCTATCACATTTACCGCCACACGCAGCCGGTGATCCGCATTCGCGCCAGTGAGCGTGAACAGCGATTCCACTGTGTAAAGCCGGCTCATCCCCTCGCCTGTCTTGCGGCTGGCGGCAAATTTGCGGATGTGATTGTGCGCGTCGTCCTCGCCGCCTAGAAAATCGCAATCCAGCGACAGGATGACCTTCGCCTTGTCAAAATGGTAAACCGGACGCACCGGCTGGCCGAACGCCTGCGTCGCCGCGCGGTGATGGATGCTGGAATCTATCGCGTCATAGGTGAACCACTGCGACTTTTGAAATTTGTCAGCGATGATTTTTTGCAAACGCGCGCGTGACGGCGACGTGCTGCTTTCGGCAAGGAACGCCAGTCCTTCACCTTGGTTCGCCGCGAATTTCTTCGATAGTTCATCCAGAAATTTCAGCGCTTCGTCGCGGGAAACGGTTTCGCCGGCTTTCGTGAACCTTTTGGCTCGGTCGGGATCGTAAAGGTCGAGGATGGAAGCCTGCGCGTAGCGGTCGGTGCCGCCGTTGCTGCCGGGGAATTTTGCGTTGCCCTCCAGCTTGATGGGCCGGCCTTCGTAGGATTTGGCGACGAGCGGAATCGCGCCGGTGCGCGTGGGCATGGCCGTCGCATAATATTTCGGTTCGCCATAGACATAACCTTCCGGCTGCTGGCCAAACGGCTCCAGTTTTTCCTCGGGCCGGCGGCAGCCCGCGCCCATCACGCCCAGGCCCGCGAGCGCGAACGACGCGGACATGATTTTGACAAAATGCCGCCGCGACACCGGGTCGGTGAACTCGCTTGCGCCCTGGGGAAACTCGCGTTCCAGCCATTGCTTGAACTCCGGCGTGTCGCCCAGTTCATCCAGGCTGCGCCAGTAACGGCGGCCGGTGGTGGCTGGATCGGGAGTTGTTGAGTCCGGTTTCATTCTGGAACAGGAAATAATATTGCCGATTGCCGATTGCCGATTGCCGATTGAAAACAATTCGCCCGACGCTTGCTGGCAAGCCTCAATCGTAAATCGTAAATCGTAAATGGTAAATTCATCATCGGTGACAGGCTGAGCAGTTTTCGAGCGATTCCACACGCCAGTCGTGAACAAATCGGACGCCATTGGTTCTTTGCATTTGCGCGGCGACGTTCGCGTTGGTGCTCCATCGCCAGCCCAAATCCGTGACCTTGTCCACCGGACGGATGAACGACGCCGGTTGGCGATGGCAATCGAGACAGAAGCTCATGCTGAAAGGTTTTGCGTGACGGACCTCGTCCATCTGGTCAACGCGCCCATGGCACTCGACACAACCGATGCCGCGCGCGACGTGGACGGAATGGTTGAAAAAAACGTAGTCCGGCACGATGTGAACCTGCACCCACGGAATGGGCTGGCCGGTTGCCGCGCTTTCGCGGACCGGCGCGAGGCGCGGATCATCCTTGAGCACCTGGTTGTGGCAATTCATGCACGTGGACGCGCCCGGGATGCTGGAAAACCAGGATTGTTCCACGGTGTTGTGGCAGTAGCGGCAGTCCATGCCCAACTGTCTCGCGTGAATGGCGTGGGAAAAGGGCACGGGCTGGAGCGGCTGGTAGCCGACGCGGGTGTATTTGGGCGTGCAATAATAAGTGACGCCCGCCATCACCACGCCGCCCACCAGCGCCAGCACGACGCCAATTTGCAGCGGCAACCAGTTTGTCCACTTCGGAAAAATCAATGACATCTCAATGACCGGTTAGCCGGCCAATCCCCTTCGGTTGAAAATCACCAAACGCATTCTCATCGTTTAGCATCACGAATGCGCGATGTTAATTCGGCCACTGTTCCACTCGCAAGCAGGTTTGTCAAAAAATCCGCGTGGCGGGTGCGCTTTGGCTCGCGACCGGAACGCCGGTTTCAACCGGCAGGCGCTTTACCCACGATTCGATCCGCTGCCGGATAAATCCGGCGTTCCAAGCGAGCGAGGAAACCGTTCACGGCAGCGGCTCGCCGCGCGCGGCGGTGAACAGGCGATACCATTCCTCGCGGCTCAACGAAATCTCCGCCGCGCGCGCGGCTTCGCGGATGCGCTGGGGATTGGTGGAACCGACGATGGGCATGATGCCGGAGGGATGTTTCAGCAGCCACGCCAGCGCCACGGCGGAGCGCGTCACGCCGCGTTGTTTCGCATATTCGTCGAGCAACGGCAGCACGCCCTCGGTGCGATAACCTTCCTGATATTTCAGCAGCCGTTTTGCGCCGTCGGCAAACTGGCCGCCACCCAGCGGACTCCACGCCATGGGCGTCATTTTCGCGGCCAGGCATTGATCCAGCGTGCCGTCGTCCAGGGCGGCAAGCTGGCCGAGGCTGATTTCCACCTGATGCGTCACGAGCGGCATCGGGCAGGCCGATTGAATGGCGGCGACGTGGGTCGGGCGAAAATTGCTGACGCCGAAGAAGCGCACCTTGCCGGATTGTTTTAGTTTGCTGAACGCTCCAGCCACGTCCGCCGGGTCCGCGAGCCAGTCCGCGCGGTGCAGCAGAAACAAGTCAATGGTTTCAATGTCGAGCCGCCGGAGCGAACCTTCGCAGGACCGCACGATGTGTTCGCCGGAGAGATTGAAATGATAAGGCGAACCGGGCGGATCATCGCCACGGCGCACCCCGGCCTTGGTCACAATCAGGACGCGCCCGCGCATCCCCGATACATCGCGCAGCACTTCGCCGAAGATTTTTTCCGCTTCGCCGCCACCGTAGATATCCGCGTGATCGAAAATAGTGTAGCTGGTTTCGTAGGCGGTGACGACCGCCTGCTTGCCGGCGGCGCGAAATTCAGGCGCGCCGTTCAACCGCCAGCAGCCGTAGGCCAGGCGGCTGGCTGACAATGAACTGGTTCCCAAGGTTATGGTTTGCATGGCATGAGCAAAAATGGTTTGGGAGGCTCGCAAATTGCCGCCGTGATGGCCATTTATTTTTTTACCGGGTTTTGTGCGGGCACAATAACAAGCAAGCCGCCCTAGTTTCCTGAAGCGGCTTTGACCTTGTCAGCCTGAAATTTCAGGCCGAACGGATGACATCACTTCACCGAATCCAGTTTCATGGTGATTACCTGGCTCATGATATTCGTCATCGTTTGGGTGCGGCCAGCGGCATTTCCGCGCGCATTCATGGGTATGGTCATGGCCATTTTTATGTCCTGGTTCATGGTCATATCAATGGCAATCCCCAGTTCCGGGTCGAACCAGGAAACACCCGAAAAGTTGCCATCCAGAATGGTCATGGACATCCCGGTCGGGCTGGCATTGGTGCCGGGCGTGGATTTGGCGGTTCCCTGGAACTCGATGCGGGCACAGTTACGTTCCCCGTGCATTTCCCAGCCCTGAAGGTTGCAGTCGTAATCCATGACCATGGTACCGAGCGGACCCATCTCAATGCTCTGCTTGACCGGCCAGGTGTCGCCTGGCTGCACCGGTTTGGGCGGCATGAAATGGTTTCCGCCCATCAACTGCTTAAATTGGTCCTTGCTGAACATGCTGTTCTTGAACATTTCCGTGCCCGGATCCGATTTCCCGCCGGACGAAAGCCGGCTCATCAGTTCATCCACGCCTTCAATCCGCTCCACCTCGTTGCTGGCGTCCAGGAAATACTGGATTTTGGCGCCGATTATTTTGCCGAACATGTCGGCCACCGGCCCAGCCATTGGATTTGCCTTGTCGCTCCCCGGTTTTTTGTCCGAATCATAATCCAGCAACTTTTTGCCCCCCATTTCCATCGCCATCCGGGCGCTGAGATATTCCATCTCCACTTCATGTCCGCCGCCGGGAGTTTCCTTCAACACCGTAAGTTGGTATTTCTGCCCCAACGTCATGTCCTGCTTCATGGACCCGGGCTGGTTCGGCATGGTCATTTCCATGTTCTGCTTCATGTCCATGTTCATCACGACGCGTTCGTTCAGCGGCCATTTCAGTTTCAATTCCACCGGTCCGCTTGGCGTCTTAAACTCGGATCGCTTGTCCAGTTTGCCGGCTTTGTTGCAGCCCACCAGGGACAGACTCAATGTCAAAGCAACAGCGATTAGTAATGTGTTTTTATTCATAGTTGTTTTTAATTTTAAAACTTTGAGGAGTCTAATCACCCGGTTCGGGTGCGCAAACTACAAAATGACGCCAAAATAATAACCGCTGTCCAGCATTCTGGAGCAGGCCGGCGCGGCCGCAAAGGGATCATCTTGCCCTTGGTTGCGGGGGTTTTGTCTCCGCCAGACCGGGCGGGTTGAGCGGCAACTCCAGGGTAAACGTGGCGCCCTTGCCCACACCCTCGCTATGCACCGCAAGCGAACCGCCCATATCTTTGGCCGCCAGCGCCGCACTGTGCAAACCAAACCCATGCCCGTGCTCCCGCGTCGTAAATCCATGCGAGAATATCCGCGTCAGATTCTCCGGCGGTATCCCCACCCCGTTGTCAGCAATCTCAATGCAAACATGTTCCTTTCCCGCCCGTTTGATCCGAACCGTCACCACCTTCTCCGCCCGCCCGCTCTCGTCACACGCATATTTTGCGTTGCGCAGGATGTTCACCAGGATTTGCAGCATCTTGTGCTTGTCCACCGTCAGAAATTCCACCGGCTCGTATTCCCGCACCAACTTTATCCCGTGCCGCGAAAAGGCGCCCGCGTTCATCGTGATGCCATTCTCCACCACCTCCGACATCGCCACCTTTTCATGCACACCCGAAACACTCGCGTAGTTCTGTTGCATGGCCACAATCTCATTGATGTGTTCCACGTTTTGCGCCAGCCCGTTGATCTCATTCAGCAGATATTCCTGCTCGTGGCTCAAATACTGCGACACTTCACTCAGGTAACGTGGGAAATGACGGCCTTTTTCGTCGGCGGTAAGAAACCGGCCCAGATCATCCGTGTGTTCCCGAATCATTTGCGCCGCTTCGTCCAGGTTGGACGAGCGCAACTGCTCGAGGTGGTCGCGGATGAGGGCGGTCGAAACATTGACGCTGTTGAGGACGTTGCCGACATTATGCAACACGCTGGAGGCCACTTCCGCCTGGCCGGCCTGGCGGGAGGCAACCAGCAATTCGCGATGAATCCGCTCCACTTCCTGCTCCATCCGCTTTCGTTCTTCAATTTCAGATTTCAGCAGCAGGTTGCTTTCGGCCAGTTCGGCGGTGCGTTCGATCACCCTTCTTTCCAGGAGATCCCGCGCCTCCTGGAGCGCCTGTTGTTTGCGGTTCAAATTGCGAAGCCTCCAGCCGTAGCCGCCGAAGATCGCCCCGACCGCAGCGACGCCACACAGCAAGCGGAACCACAACGTTTGATAGAATTGCGGCAACAGTTCGACCTGGACAAAGGCACCGATCTCGTTCCAGACACCATCCGCGTTGCAGGCGGTGACATGGAAGGTGTAGCGACCCGGCTTAAGATTGGCATAATAAGCCAGGCGGCGTTCTCCGGCTTCAATCCAATCCCGGTCGAGTCCTTCGAGCTTGTAGCGAAAGCGCATTTTTTCGGGTGAGAGGAAACTGAGGGCGGTGTATGAGAATTCGATGTCCTGCTGGCCGGGTTTCAGGACGAGAGGTTTCGAGCAGTCCAGCTCGGCTCCGCCGACACGAACGCGATAGACATGGACGGGAGGCAACACCTGGTTGACGGGAATGTTTGTGGGATCAACCACCAGCACACCCTTTGAACCGGGAAACCAGATGCGGCCATCCAGGGTCCGGCACGCGGAATTCTCCTGCCCATAACCCTCGGGCCCTTCATATGCCGTGCATTCAACATGATTGATCTTGCCGCGGAAGAAATCGTCCACGTTTTTCTTGTTAAGCCGAAAAAGCCCCCGCAGGGTATGAACCCAGAGGTTGCCACGTTCGTCAGGCACGATGGCGCTAATGTTGGGGTCCAACAAGCCGTCCAGCCGCCGGAGAATTTTGATCCGGCCATTTTGCAGGCGCGCAATGCCCGTGGTCATTCCCACCCAGACGGTGCCGTCAGGCTCTTCGCAAACCCAGCGCACGTCCGCCAGGCCGTCGCTCTGCGTCCACTGTTTGAAAGTGCCGTCTTTGACACGGCAGATGCCGTTGACACAAGCCACCCAGATGCTGTCATCGCGTCCGGGAGCCAGGTTGACCACCCACCAAAGCTCCGGCTTCCGTCCGTTGGCAAACTCGTAGGGAACCAGGCTGTCCCGGCTGACCCGGAAAAGCTCGCCGCCGACGGAGGCGACAACTCCCTTGGAATCCTCCACCAACCCCACCGGCATGTTCGTGGTGGCGTGCCGGGCCACAACCCCGTTCTCCGACAGCACCTCGATCTGGTTCGGGCTGGAAAGGATAAACACGTCCCCATTTTTCGCCTCCAGCGTCCGCTTCACGAATGGAATTGCCAGCCCGGAATTCGTCGAGCATACCCGGGCCACACCATGATCGAAGTATAGTGCGCCAACAGATGTGCTCACCCAGAGACCGCCCCGCGGCGACGCGCTGACGGAATGAACCGCGTTATCGGCGGGAATGCCGTCCGGGGTCGAATAAGTCGGGAATTTGACGTTGGTGAGCTGGCTCATTCCGTCGCGCGTGCCAACCCAAAGATTGCCTTCGTAATCCTCGGCCAGCGCCAAAATGAAGTCGCTGGCCAGCCCGTCGGCTTTGCGCAGCGAAGAGAAGGTTCCGTTTTTGTATCGCATGAGACCGTCACCACTTGTTCCGATCCACAAGATGCCGTGCCGATCCACGAGCAGACAGGTGATTTCATTGCCGGGGAAACTGCCTCGCGCACGTTTCAAATCACTTCCATAGCAGAACAATCCGGAATGCGTTCCCACCCAAAGCTGGCCGCGGTGGTCTTCGGCGAGGGCATTAACAATACGGGATCCGATTACCGGATCGGGAAGTTTGTTCAGCCTCCCATCCTGCCAGTAATACAAGCCCTGAGCGGGTGTTCCCAACCAGGTGCGGCCCTGGGAATCCTGAAACACAGTGTTTACAAACGGGGTCTGTGGCTGGTCCGCAAACAAAAGCTGCAGGTTGGTGGAGCCGGATGCGACTCGGGAGCAATATTCCCCGCCGATCCACAGGATTCCATGCGGATCTTCCAGCAAACTGCGCACGTCCCAGTCCACGTTGCCATTCGGATTTTTTCCAACGCGCCACCCGCCCCGGGCATCGCGAAATCCGTAGGCGCTGTGTTCCAGTCCGAACCAAAGGCCTCCGTCATGGGCGGGTGACAGGCAGGCGATGCGGGTGTTGCGAAGCTCCGACACCGGCGGAGCGCCAACGAGCGTGAAGCTCACGCCGTCAAAACGGAGCAGCCCGATGGAGGTGCCGAGCCACAGATAACCATCCCTCGTTTGAGCGATGGCATACACGTTGTTCACGGGCAGGCCGTTGTGGCGGCTCCAGGACAGGCAGTTGTATTGGAAAAGGCTCTGGCTGGGATCCAAGGCCAAAGCCCGAGACGGGACCAGGGCAAAGACCGCCACGAAACCCGCCAGAGACAGGTTCCGAAGCTGCTTGCACCGCATGAGTAATTTTCTCAAAACCATATTGGTTTGCGGCCTAACCCAGCACGTCGAACCATTTTCCGGAACAATTGCTTTGTGAATTCGCTTTTCATGACTCCTGATCCGGTTGCGGGGCTTTTGTCTCCGCCAGGCTGGGCGGACTGAGCGGCAATTCCAAGGTAAACGTGGCGCCTTTGCCCACACCTTCGCTATGCACGGCAAGCGAACCGCCCATATCTTTGGCCGCCAGCGCCGCACTGTGCAAACCAAACCCATGCCCGTGCTCCCGCGTGGTAAATCCATGCGAAAATATCCGCGTCAGATTCTCCGGCGGTATCCCCACCCCGTTGTCGGCAATCTCAATGCAAACATGTTCCTTTCCCGCCCGTTTGATCCGAACCGTCACCACCTTCTCCGCCCGCCCGCTCTCGTCACACGCATATTTTGCATTGCGCAGGATGTTCACCAGGATTTGCAGCATCTTGTGCTTGTCCACCGTCAGAAATTCCACCGGCTCGTATTCCCGCACCACCTTTATCCCGTGCCGCGAAAAAGCCCCCATATTCATCGTGATGCCATTCTCCACCACCTCCGACACCGCCACCTTTTCATGCACGCCCGAAACACTCGCGTAATTCTGTTGCATGGCCACGATCTCATTGATGTGCTCCACGTTTTGCGCCAGCCCGTTGATCTCATTCAGCAGATATTCCTGCTCGTGGCTCAAATACTGCGACACTTCACTCAGGTAACGTGGAAAATGGCGGCCTTTTTCGTCGGCGGTAAGAAACCGGCCCAGATCATCCGTGTGTTCCCGAATCATTTGCGCCGCTTCATCCAGGTTGGACGAACGCAACTGCTCGAGGTGGTCGCGGATGAGGGCGGTCGAAACATTGACGCTGTTGAGGACGTTGCCGACATTATGCAACACGCTGGAGGCCACTTCCGCCTGGCCGGCCTGGCGGGAGGCAACCAGCAATTCGCGATGAATCCGCTCCACTTCCACCTCCATCCGCTTCCGCTCTTCAATTTCGGCTTCGAGTTCGGTTTTTTGCACCTCCAATTCGGACTGAACCAGGACGCGCTGCCGGACCTCATACCGGAGCGAGGTGACGGTTTCGGCCAGTTCTCTGGTGCGTTTCTTGACTTCAGATTCCAACTGGTCATGGGCTTTCCGCAAAACGTGTTCCTTGTGCTTCAGATGTTTGACCCACCAGGCATAGATGCCGGCCAGAATGACCGATGCCAGCCCGGCACACAGCAAATAGAACCAGGCGGTTTGATAAAAATGGGGAAGCAAACGGATTTCCACGGAATCTCCATTTTCATTCCAGATTCCATCGGCATTGGCGGCAATGACGTGGAAGGTGTATTTGCCGGGCTTGAGATTCGTATAAAGAGCCAGCCGGCGATTTTCCGCAAACTTCGGACTTTGATCGTATCCCTCAAGCCAGTATTGAAACTGGACGGCTTGGGGCGCGATGAAACTCGGTGCGGTATAATAAAATTCGAGTTCGCCCCGCCCGGGCGGGACCACCGCCGCTTTGTTCCCGGCCAAATCGAGGCCATTGGCGCGAACCCGGTAAATATCAACCTGCACCCCAACTTTGTTTATGGGAATGTTCGAAGGATCAATCATCACCACGCCCTTGGAACTCGGGAACCAAATCCGGCCGTCCGGTGTACGGCAGCATGAATTTTCCTGCGCGCTCCAGTCCGCCGGGATCACGGCCGCCGGGCGCCGGTAATCAACGCACGTCACCCGATTGGTTTTCCCATCGGCAAAGTCGTTCAGGCTCTGCCGGCTGACCTTAAACAACCCACGGCTGGAGTCCAGCCAGAGAAATCCGTGATCATCAAAAACCATCGCCTGAATGCCGTCATCCAGCAGACCGTCGCTGCGGCTGATGTTCCGGATTTGATTGTTTTTCAGCCGCACAATGCCGGATTGCAGCCCCGCCCAGATCACACCGTCACTATCCTCGCAAAGGTAGTTGACCCGGGTGTCTGAAAGCCCGTCCTGCTCCGTCCATTGCTTGAATTGTCCGTCCTTGACCCGGCAGATTCCGTTGACGCCCGCAATCCACAATGAGCCATCGCGTCCCGTCATCATGTTCACCACCCATTTGAGAAGCGGTTTTTTGCCATCGGGAAACGAATAAGGCGCAAGGTAATCTCTGCCGACGCGGAACAACTCCGCCCCCACGGCCACCACCACGCCCTGGGCATCTTCCGTCATGGCCACCGGCCAGGTAGGATTCGGATGGCGGGCCACAACCTTTCCGCCGGAAAAAATCTCCACATCCATGCTGCCGTTGATGAGGTAAAGATCGCCGTTGCTGGCTTCGAGTGATTGTTTGAGGTAAGGCGTCTGAAACCCGGCGCCGGTGAAATAGTTCGTGGCTTCCGTTCCGTCAAAATAGGCAAGTCCCGTTTCCGTCGTCGCCCACACCCCGCCCTTTCGGGAGGCGCTCACGGAAAGAACTTCCTTGTCAACGACTCCGCTGGTCATGGAATAAGTGGGGAACTTTACGTCCGTAAACTGGTTCAAACCGTCGCGGGTTCCAACCCAGATGCTGCCTTCCTGGTCTTCCGCCAGAGCGGTCACATAATCGTCCGCCAAACCGTCCTTTCTCTGGAAAACTTCGTCCCGGCCGTGAAAGCGGCGCACCAGGCCGCGGCCGCTGGTTCCAATCCAAAGCACCCCCTGCCGGTCCACCAACAAAGCCCGGATTTCAGTGCTCAAAGGAGTAACGGCCTGTACTTCCAGGTTTGAATTGCAGCAGATCAGTCCCATCTCCGTCCCCAGCCAGATCCGGCCTTCGTGATCCTCGGCCATGTCAAAAACTATGCGCTGGTCCAGCGTGGCATTGGTCAATCGGGCCAGCGTCCCCGCCAGCCAGCAATAGATGCCGCGCTTGGCCGTTCCCAGCCAGATGCGTCCGCGGGAATCTTGCAGCAGGCAGGTCACATGGCAGTAGTTATCTTCGTTGGTCGAGCCGAGAATGGCCGTGAAGTTGGTTCCGTCCGTCAGCCTTGCCGCCATGCGTTCCGAAGCGATCCACAGCGCGCCATCCTTCGATTCGAGCAGGTATTGTACATTCAAATCCCGCCCGCCCCAAGTCCGCCGGCCCAGGTATGACGAAGCATCGTCGTTGTAAAATCCAAAAGCATTGCGGTACAAGCCGAACCACAACCCGCCGTTTTGGGAACTGGCCAGACAGGTGACATTGGCGCTCCAAAAGGATGGCGATTTTGGCATCTCCGCCAGCTTGAATTCCACACCGTCGAAACGAACCAGTCCCTGCGCCGTGCCCAGCCAGAGATAGCCGTCCCTGGTTTGTGCAATGGCTTTGACGCCGTTGGCCGGCAGGCCGTTTTGCCGGGTCCACGTCCGGCAATTGTATTGCAACAAGCCCTTGTCCGGGTTGAGGGCCAGAACTGGCAACGCAGCCAGGAGAAATGACAGCCAAACCCCTGCCCGGAGAGGTTTAAGCCACCGCCAACATATTGTGCCTGAGTTCTTCAATTGACTCTATCCAAGGCGCTGTCAGCAGAAGGCATTCCGATTTTAGGGCAATCTGCAAATTTTACAGGCCTTCGCATAGGGTTGATACCAACACGCCGCTTCGGTTTTCGTATAAGATATGCTATTATTTGCCGCTTTGCCACTTGCTTCTGCTGAACATGGCCAGACTGAGGCATTGGCGAAGAAAAGGCAACTGCGGAAGGAAAGTCGAGGGTGGGAAAGGCACAACCGGGATCTGTGGCGGAACGCCGCATTCATGCGGCAGCAAACCCGCGCCATTTGGTCCTACCGGATCAATCCGGCGTTCCTGCCGAAACGATGCGGCCGGATTTCAAGGTGCGCCCGGACCAGAACGAGAAGGTAGGCGCATTAAACCGGCAGCTTGTCCTTTTTCCGGTAGGCCAGGCCCTGGAAGGTCGCAACCAAATCGCCCTGATCGTCCTTCACCTCCACGACATACGACCCGACCTTGAAGTTCTTGGACACTTCCCGGGCGTCAGCCCAAAGTGTCCCGGTGGTGGCGGCCTTCATGAAGGTGATGCTCACGTTGAGCGCCACCGCCACCGTTCCATGCGAATTGCAGGCGGCGGCAAAGGCGAAATCCGCCAGCGTGAAAATCGCCCCGCCCTGAATCGTTTTCAGACCGTTCAAGTGATGCGAATGCAAAACCATCTTGGCGCTCGCATGGCCCGGCGTGACGGTCAACAGTTCCACGTTCGCGAGCGCGGCAAAACGGTCGTTCTTGAGGCAGCGTTTAATTTCTTCCATGTCCTTTGGCCTTTAGATCACTTGGACGATCCCTTGCCACCCACAACGTTGATCCCATTTTTTTGCAAAATCCGGATGGCGGCGTCCGGATCGTCAAAACAGAACACGAGCACGCCCTTGTTCTCGCGCGTGACGGTGAAGCCGTAGGCGTATTTCACGTTGATGCCCGTGCCTTCGAGCGCGTCGAGAATGGCGGCCAAGCCGCCGGGACGATCGGGCACTTCGAGCACGACCACTTTCGTGACCTTCACCGCAAAGCCGTTGCGCTGGAGCAGCCGCCGCGCCTTGTCGGAATCCTCCACGACGAGGCGCAAAATGCCGAACTCGCGGGTGTCGGCCAGCGAGAAGGTCTGGATGCTGATGCCGGCCTTTGCCAGCAGACGGCAGGGCTCGCTGAGCGCGCCCGGCTTGTTTTCCAAAAAGACTGAGAGTTGTTTTAATTTCATGCGCCTGCCTTTCTCCTTTCGGTTGTGTCCTACATGATTCGTTTGTCAATCACCCGTTTGGCCTTGCCTTCGCTGCGCTGAATCGTGCGCGGAGCCACCAGTTTCACGGCGGGTCGCAGGCCGGTGATGATTTCGATGGAATGCGCGATGCGCTTCTGCATCTGTTCCATGCTGCTTACCGTGTCGCTAAACGCTTCGTTGGTAACTTCCACCTGCACCTCCAGCGTGTCGAGGTCCTTCTGCCGGTCCACAAGGATCTGATAATGGGGCAGCGTGCCTTCCACCTTGAGCAGCGCGACCTCGATCTGCGACGGGAACAGATTCACTCCGCGGATGATGAGCATGTCGTCACTGCGCCGGCCGATGCGGCGGATGCGGCGGAGCGTGCGGCCGCAAGCGCAACGGGCCGGTTCCAGCGAAGTGATGTCGCGCGTGCGGTAACGGATCATCGGCATGGCCCGCTTGCACAATGTAGTCAGCACCAGCTCGCCTTCCGTGCCGTCCGGCACCTGTTCCAAGGTCTTCGGGTCAATGATTTCCGGATAGAACATGTCCTCAAAAATATGCGGGCCGGACTGGTGGATGCATTCGTTGGCCACGCCCGGCCCCACAATTTCGGACAGGCCGTAAATGTCATAAGCCTTGATGTCGCTGCCGGCCTCGATGCGCTCGCGCATGTTTTCGGTCCACGGCTCGGCTCCGAACACGCCGATGCGCAACGGTAATTCCTTCAGGTTCACCCCCATTTCGCCGGCGCGTTCAATCAGGTGCAGGAAATAACTGGGCGTGCAGCAGACGACCGTGACGCCAAAATCCTTCATGAGCATTATCTGGCGGTCGGTGTTGCCGCCGGAAATGGGAATGACGCTGGCGCCAAGCGCTTCCGCGCCGTAATGCAGGCCGAGACCGCCGGTGAACAGACCGTAGCCGTAGGCGACTTGAACAATGTCCCCGTTATGCACGCCGCACGCCGCGAGACTGCGCAGCACGGCCCGCGTCCAGTCATTAAGGTCTTCCTGGGTGTAGGCGACGACAATCGGCTTGCCGGTCGTGCCGCTGGAAGCGTGAAAACGCACGATCTCCCGCATCGGGCTGGCGCACAGGCCGAACGGATACGTGTCGCGCAAATCGGTTTTGACGGTAAACGGCAGCTTGACGATGTCATCCATCGTGCGCAGGTCGGACGGCTTGAGTTTCTGTTCGTCCATGCGTTTGCGGAACAACGCGACATGGTCGTAGGCGTGCTGCACGATGAATTTGAGGCGGGTGAATTGCACGTCCCGCAACTGCGCCAGCGGCAGGAAATCCACCGCGCTGGCGGGGTGCATGGGGGGAATTTCGCGATTCTTGGTCATAACAAATTGGGAGAACTTCCGGTTTTAACAGAAAACCTGCTTCGATCGAAACGAGGCAGCGGATGAACATTCAACAACCAACATCGAACGCTGAACATCCAACCGACTGGCATTGGAATCGTTCGAAGTTGGATGTTGAATGTTGAATGTTGAATGTTCATTTCTTCTGACTTTGTCCGTTCCGTCCGCTCAGAAAGGCCTGCTGGTTGTGCTCAAAAAATTCCGGACGGAAACCTTCGCGCAACGCTTCCAGCCACTCCGCCTCCGGCAGCGGCAGGTGCGCGCTCAACGCGCCGAGCAAGGCCACATTCAGGCTTTTTTTGTTCGCCAGCTTTTCGGGATTGACGGCATCTGGCGTGATCAACACTCCGCCCGGTTTGAGATAATGACGATTGGGCTCAACCTGCGTCGGCTCCAGCACCAGCAGAAAATCCGCTTCGCCCGGCGGCACCATCGGGCTGAACACCTCGTCGCCAAACCGCACGTCGCTGCTGACCGAACCGCCGCGCTGGCTCATGCCTTTGATTTCGCTCTTCTTCACGTCAAAGCCGGCGCGCACCGCCACGTCGGCGAGAATGTCCGAGGCCTTGAGCACTCCCTGGCCGCCCAGACCGGCGACCACCACGTTGGTTAGCTTGCCTGGCATTTGACCTCCTTCGTGTCGCATTCGCACGCTTCCAGTTCGCGCAGCCGTTTGACGATGAGAATGCAGGGCCGCCGCGCAATGATGACGCACAACTCCCGGCTCGCGAGACATTCGTCGAGCAGCTTTTCAAATTCACCCGTCCCGACGCGCGGCTCAACCACGTGGACGCGTTTGATGCCCAGCGAACGGGCGAGGTCCTCGATCACGAGCTTGTTGGTCGGCTCGTGGTCGATCTTGCGGCCGGTCCCGGGATGTTCCTGGTGCCCGGTCATCGCCGTGGTGGCATTGTCCAGGATGATAAGCACGTGCCCATCCGGCGGCGGGTTATAGACCATCTCCACCAGGCCGCTGATGCCGCTGTGGACGAACGTGCTGTCGCCAATGACACTGACCACGCGCCGCGCCTGTTCCGCCGGCAGCACATGACGCAAGCCCAGCCCCACGCCGAGACTCGCGCCCATGCAGACACAGGAATCCATCGCCTCAAACGGCTGCAACACGCCCAGCGTGTAACAACCGATGTCGCCGGCCACAATGCAATCACGTTTGCGCAACGATTCGAAAACCAGCCGGTACTGGCAGGCATCGCACAATTGCGGTGGTTTGCCCGGCGGCTTCGCCGGTTCGGGACTCACATCGTGATCCAAAATGCGCCGCACCCGGGGCACGTCCAACTCGCCAAAACGATACATCTCCGCCTTGCCCTCAACCGCAATGCCCGCCGCGCGGATGGCGTCCACGAGATACGGATCGCCTTCCTCGATGACAACACAGCGGTCCACGCCCCTGGCAAACTCCGCGATTTTTTTCAAGGGCAGCGGATAGGTCACGCTGAGTTTGAGCACGCTGGCTTTGGGCGCGGCTTCGCGGACGTGCATGAAGGAAATTCCCGAGGTGATGATGCCGAGTTCCTTGCCGCCTTTGACAACCCGGTTCATCGAACTGGTCTCGTTCCATTCCTGAATCTCGGCGAGTTTCTGGCGCAGCCGTTTGTGCGCCGGCCGGGCGTAGGCTGGAATCATCACGCGCCCGCGGATGTCGCGCTCGAATTTTGCCGCCTTTGGCTTTCCATTTGGACCGCGCGGCTGGACGATTGTGTAGCTGTGGCAGACGCGCGTCGTGGCGCGCAAGATCACCGGCAGCTTCCACCGCTCGGAAATTTCAAACGCGGCGAACAGAAAATCATACGCTTCCTGCGAATCCGAAGGTTCGAGCATCGGCACGCCGGCGGCAACGGCATAACGGCGGTTGTCCTGCTCGTTCTGGCTCGACGCCATGCCGGGATCGTCCGCGGAAATGACCACCAGTCCGCCCGAAACGCCGGTGTAGGCTGCGGTGAAGAGCGGATCGGCGGCGACGTTGAGGCCGACATGTTTCATGGTCGCCATGGCACGGGCGCCGGCAAAAGCCGCGCCGATGGCGACTTCCAAGGCGACTTTCTCATTGGGTGACCACTGGCCGTGTCCGCCCAGTTCGGAGAAGCGTTCCAGGATTTCGGTGGAGGGCGTGCCGGGGTAACCGGCGCCAAGCGCCACGCCGGCATCAAGCGCGGCCAGCGCAAGAGCTTCGTCGCCGCTCAGAAGTTGTCGTTTGACTGAAGGCATGTAATTTTCGGTTGCTCAGAATTTATATCCGGGTGGATGACACGCCATCGAGTGCAACAAAATGTTCCGGCGATGACAAGCCTGCTTTTGCGAATTTAAGGCGGTCGGGGCGTTTTGGCATCAAAATCATTTCAACGCATGATTTTTATTATAACAGCTTCTTTCTGGAAAAAAACGCTTAGAAAGCTGGACTCATTGGGCATCGTTCCTAAAATTCCCATGTCAGCATAACCCTGAAAATCACATGAAGAAATCCGCACCTAAATTGATCGTCGGCATCGCTGTACTCGCTGCAACGTCTGCCATCACCCAGGCCCAAACCACCGCCGCCGCTGGTGCAACTTCCACGCCGACTGCCGCACCGGTTGCGCCAATTCTGGCCGCGCCGCCGGCAACCGCCTTCGATAGTTGGGCGGATGAGGTTAAGAACCCTGTGGGCTGGTTCAGTTGGGGTGGCGATCTCCGGTTGCGCAATGAGTACTTCAACAATGCGTTGAGCCTGGGTTCGGGTCCCAGCAGCGGGCCGTTTGGCCCCGTGCATGAACAGGACTATTTCCGTTTTCGTGGCCGGGTTTGGGCCAGCTTCTTTCCGACAAATGATCTGACTGTGAATGTCCGTCTGGCCGCTGAACCGCGGGAGTTCATGAAAACCTCGACCATGGACACCTACTTTGACCAATTGGGCATGCAGTGGCGCTACGGGATTATTGACACCCTCAACGTGCAATGGAAGAAACCGTTGGACCTGCCTGCCACCGTGACAGTTGGCCGACAGGATATTAATCTGGGTGACAACTGGCTGTTTGGAGACGGCACGCCCGAGGACGGATCCTTCACATCGTTCCTCGATTCCGCCCGTGTCACCGTTGATCTGAAAGATCAGCACACCACCATTGATGCCATCGCCATAGTCCAGTATGGCCGACCCGACGCCTGGCTGCCCACCCTAGGTCCCTCCACCTCACAAGGTGGGAACCCACCAGGCGGAACCGTGAACCCGTATCTCCTGACCGACCAAAACGAGAAGGGCGCGGTTCTGTATGTCGCCAACAAGAGCCTGCCGGCGGCCAACTTGGACGGCTTCTTTATCTATAAACACGACTCGGCCCTCAACGGCTATCCGGCCTCGATATTCTCCGACAACGCGGACATCTTTACGTTTGGCGGTCGCGTTTCAGGTTTGGTAGCGGAGCACTGGAACTATTCGGCGGAGGGAGCGTATCAATTCGGAAGGAAACAATATCAGTATAACATGCCGGGAGGCGCACCCGCGCCAGCGGCGGCGGACGGACAATTTCACGACCTCAACGCTTTTGGCGTGAACAGCAAGATCAGCTATCTCTTCAAGGATAAGATGAACAACCAGTTTAGCTTGGTCTTTGAGTTTCTTTCCGGGGATAATCCAAAAACGGGGAACGATGAAATGTTCGACGTGCTGTGGGGGCGGTGGCCGCAGTGGAGCGAGATGTACAACATTTACAGCTACGTTAACGAGACACGCGTAGGGCAAATGGCTAATCTTATTCGCTTCGGCCCAAGCTGGAGTGTGGAACCGATCAAGGACATGAATTTCAGCCTCAGCTATAACGCTTTGTTTGCAAATCAGGATAAGCCCACTCAAGCGACTGTGCCTACGGACTTCACGGGGACGGGGGACTTTCGCGGCCATTACCTCCAGTCCATCGTCAAATACAAGTTCACCAAGCGCTTGAGCGGTCTCCTCATGGGCGAATGCCTCTTCCCGGGCGACTTCTACACCAGCCGGCAGGTAATGGATTTCGTGCGTGCCGAAATAATGTTTACGTTCTAAACCTGTGAAATGCCCGGTGGCCTGTGGGCGCGGTCGGTTCCTCCGCCGCGTCCACAACAGCCACAGCACCGGCAAGCCCGCCTTGTTTTGGAATTAATCCATCGAGACAGCAGCCATGTAACCCGGGAGACTGTAACTTCGGCGATTGCAAGATACTTCAGGAGCATGGGTTTGCCCGTTGGTCAGGCCCCCGCTTTCACGCGTTAAGTACATTGGTTATGTTCACATAAAAAATGAGGTTCCCCCTCCCGGAGGAACCTCATGCACTTTGGTCTAACGACCTTCCTACTACTTAAGTGAATTCGCTTTAACTTTGCGTACCCACTTAAAACCTCCAAGTCACGTCAAGTTGCAAAACATTGTAATTTTTTATCGGGTTGATGCCCGGAATATCCAGATTGTTGCCACCCGTGCCAAGGTTGTCTTTGATCGGATCGGCATGGCCAAAGCGTAAGGTGCCGATTATGTCGTCGGTGAAGCTATAAGCAAAGGCCGAGTAAAAGCCCTGTAGATTGGCCCGGCCTTCGAAAAAGTCGGAGTCAATCAAATTCACATCCAAGGCATATTGTTCGATATGTTGCCAGTAGAAGCGTGCTTCCCAGGTATTTTTCTTCGAGGTCGAACCATAGACTAAGCCTTGGGTTGGCCCATAAACCGGCCCGGCGCTGCCAATGCCAATACCAACCTGGAAGGCTTTGTTTTGACTCGTTTCAGGACCAGTTACTCCCGGGAAGGCTCCGATGCCGGCGTTATAGGCGGCCCGCGCGCGGTCAGCTCCATCAAGATTGTAGGCAAAATCGCCAAAGATCCTCCCTTGCAAGGTTCCCAATGGAGTTTTCCGGATTTTGAAATCGAACTCGGCGGGAATTTCCAAGATCAGGAGGTCATTGATGCCATTCTGGTTGTAAGCATATCCACCCGGATAATTTACATTCATACCTGCACTCCCCTGCCCGGTGTAGGGTTTATTTAGTCCATTGGCACTGCCTCCGTTAGTGCTGCCTATGCCAGTATAGACGTAAAGCATGGGCGCAATCTTGACTGACATGTCCTTGCCAAGTCTCACGTTGGCACCTGCCTGCCAGGTCAGCAAGAACGTGTCACTGGAAGGAATTTCTGTGGCTTGACTCGGGTCTTGATAGTCCCATTGCCCGAAATCTACGAACAAGTCCACGTTATCAACTGTATATTTGAATTTTTCAAACGCGCCTTCCGGATTGATATCCGAATCCCAGACCATGGGCGTGGTATAAAGTGGCATGGGCATACGACCCACGGTCATTTCATACCAGTCGGCCGGGTGCCAGTTGATATAGGCCTGGCCGAGGTAAATGCTGCTCTGACTTTTGTCCGAGGGACTGACCGAGCCGCTGGTGGTGTTATTGCCAAAAGTGCTCCAGGGAGAACGCGGATTGCTGGACGTTTCCAATCGAATTCCATAACTAAAATCATCCACCAGATCGCCCCGCAGGCCAATGCGAAGAGCATAGCGAAACCGTTCGCGTTCAAACGTATTCGGCGTTGCCCCGGGAACATTATCCACCCCACGATATTCGTAACGGAATCGCAGGTCGCCGAATAGCTGCATGCTCTTGATGGCATCGGACATCCTAAATTTTGAAATGGGGATGTCGTTCAGCGCGTTGGTTTGTCGTGCCGCTGTCTCGGCTTCAATCTTTTTGGCCTCATCGACGGTCAGAATGCCTTTTTCGATAAGCGTGTCCACCAGCGGATTTCCCGACGCCGTCGTCGGCGGTGCCGCTGGTGTCGTTTGTGCCCGGGCATTAAGATTGAGTATGGCCAACATTCCTGTCGCAATTGTCGCTGCTTTTCTGAATTTTATTTTTTTCATAATTATATTCCGAAACTAGACAGCGGCACTATTGAACATCGATGTTACAAACATAATTCGGGCATGTTACGATTCTGTGACAATTCCTGGCGGCAGAGGGGGATGAGGCTTCATTTGCTGGCGAGACGGAAGGAATGGATGCAGACCGGGAATTTCAACGCAAGCAGTCAGTGCCCCTGTCAACAACCGACCGCACCTTTCAAATCCCTGTAAACAAGCGGTCAGCGCAATGCACCGAACTTGTAAGATCGGTGTCGTTTCAAAGCCAATATCACTCTCCGGAAATATTATCGGCCGGAAAGCCTTTGGGGCTGGAGAATATTTCGTGTCTGGATCTCACCATGGCAAGAAAGATCAGCGGACAGCCGTGCGACGGAATTTTAGGAATGGATTTTTTTGCCAATCATATTGTCTCGATTGATTTTGACCGGAAGATTTTTTTGATTTACGCCAAGGTGCCCGAATTCGTCACAAACACTTTCGTTGCCGTGCCGCTCAAACCCCTTCTTCAACACTACACGGCGGAAGTTCTGGTAAACCAAGCACAATCCCTCGAGTTCCTGATTGACACTGGGGACAACAGTTCCATTTCCCTCAATCCGGAAGCATGGCAGAAAGTGTTTTCAACCAACCGGGTGAATGCCATGAAAGCAACCGTTGCCGGTGTTGGCAACCAGATGGCTCAAAGTCAAATCAGTCTCGTCAATCAATTGACCGTCCGAGGGCTTAATTATACCAATCTTCATGCGATCTCAATCCGGAATCCCTCCGACCCTTCCCATCTGGGGCTTGGATTCTTTCGACGCCACCAGGTAATTTTCGATTTTGCCAACCGGAGGCTGTATCTCCACCCTGGCCGGCAATTTTCCAAGCTCGACAAGGAAGACATGAGCGGCTTGCATCTGCTCAGGGAAAACCAGCTTACTGTTGTTTATTCCGTTGATGAAAATAGCCCGGCATTTAATGGTGGAATCAAGCCCGGAGATATTATTATTTCGGTCAATGATCAAAGTGCATCTTCGCTGACCATGAAAGTTATTCGCCGCATTTTACAATCCCAAGACGGAGATAAAGTCACTTTACGAATCAGGCGGGGAAATGATTTGCTGGACTTTGAATTTGTCTTGAAGAAAGCAATTTGAATCTGGCATAAGTGGTGACACGATGGCGACCGGCCATTTTGGACAATTCGGCTTTCAAGCAGCCTCACGGCTTGAAACATCAATGCAGCACGCCGGTCTGGTAATCCAAATTTGCCTGCTGAACCAGCACATCGTAACGAGCATTGGTATTCGCAATTTGTGCCGAGGTCAGACTCAACTGTGCCTGACTTAATTCGACAATGGAACTGATCCCCGTTTTATAGCGCGCCTCGGCCAAATCGTAAGCCTCAACGGCGTGCTTGACCAATTGTTCGGTGGTCCGAAGCTGTTCCATTGCATTATTCGCGTTCAGCCAGGCTATGCGCACGTCCCGGATCACGTTGTCCTCCGCATTGCGCAGCATTTCCGCATCGGCCTGCGCCTTCAACTCGGCTTCATGCTGACGCGCCGTGTAGAGACCGCCCGCGAACAATGGCACACTGAGTTGAACCCCGGCAGCGGCGTAATTGTCAGCCAACCGGGCGTCGTGTATCGGTGAATCACCGGCCACACCTATGGCCGAAACTGTCGGCAATCGCGCGTCTCTTTGTGATTTTGCGAATCGCAGCGCCGCATCCCGCTGATCCTGGAGGCTTAACAGTTCCGGCCGCTGGGACAACGCCGTTTGTATCAATGAAGAAACATCGTTCGTGACGGCGTCCATGGGAAGTGATTGTTCGACCAGTTGGAACTGGTGGAATTCATGAAAGCCCAGTGCCGTTGAAAGCGATGCCATCGTGGCGTCCATATTGTTTTGAGCTTTTTGCACCAGCAATCGGCCTTCCTCCAACGCAACTCGGGCAAAACTCACGTCCATTTCGGACCGCAATTTGTTCGTGGCCAGGGCAGCGACTTGGTCGAGCAACAATTGCCGCGTGTCAAACGTCTGTTGGGCCACGTGCAAGACTGCTTGGGCCTCCAATGCGCCGAAATAGCTGGTGTCCACCTGCAACCAAACCTGCTCCCGGGTGGCATTAACGTTCTGTTTTTCGGCCTGCGCCTGAAATTTGGAGCTGCCCGTGAGGTTGGCGGTGTGGCCGAAATCGGTGATGAGTTGGCTGACGGCCAATCCTCCGGCGGCACGGTCATAGACGCTCGGGTTGTTCAATCCGCCGGCCATGATGCGTGTGTTATCCGAACCCGCGCCGGCGGCGGTGGCGTAAAGATTGGCCGTCGGGAAATACCCGGAACGGGTTTCCTTGACGACCTCTTCCGCCGTGCGCGCCCGATAATTCGCGGCGGCAATCTGCGGATGATTGTGCAACGCCAGTTTCTGCGCGTCGGCCAAAGTCAAAACGGGCGGCACGTTGGTGATCTCGTCCGCAACAATTTTGCCGGCAAAAAGGACGCAAATGGTCACAGTTAAAATGATTCGTTTCACTTGGAGATTTTTCAATGCCGAATAATTTCCGGTGCATTCGGGGAATCTTTTACCGCCGCTTCACTCCGGCGGTAAAGAATAAAATATGCCGCCGGCACAATGAAAACGGTCAGCACCACCGAAACCGCCAAGCCGCCGATGATGGCGCGGGCCAGCGGCGCGTAAGCTTCGCTGCCCGTGCCAAGTTTCATGGCCATCGGAATCAGGCCCATCAACGTGGCGAGCGATGTCATCAGCACCGGCCGCAAACGCACACGGCAGGCGAGGGAAACGGCTTCGCGTAATGGCCGGCCTTCCTCGCGAAGCCGACGTGTGAATTCGACAATGAGAATGCTGTTGGAGACCACGATGCCAACCATCATTACCACGCCCATCAGCGACATCACGTTTAGCGTCGTGCCGGTTGCAAACAGCATCAGCAACACGCCGGTCAATCCGGTCGGCACGGCGAGCAAAATCAACAGCGGGTCGAGGAACGATTGAAATTGCGCGACGAGAATCAAATAAACGAGCACGGTCGCCAGAATCAAACCCAGGCCAAAACTGCGGAACGAGACTTGCATGGCGTGCGCCGAACCGCGCACCACGATCGCGGATATTTGATGGCAGTTTCAGGTCATCAACAATTTTTTTGACGCCCTTCAAAACTTTGCCGAGGTCTTCGCTTGTGGGTGAAACATAGACATCCATTTCGCGGCGCAGTTGATAATGGTCCACCTCGGTCGGCGAATTCCGGTGGCTGATGGTGCTGACGGTATCGAGCCGCGTCGGCAGCGGCGAATTGGCGCCGCGCAACGGGATGGATGACAGGTCGGCAAAGTTTTTCACGAAACCTTCGGGATACTGGACGGTGAGGAAATAATCATTGCCACTTTTCGGGTCCACCCAATAGCTCGGCGCAATCATCTGGTCGGAAGTCAACGCCGTGATGACATCGCCGACAACTTCTTTTTCATTCAAGCCAAGTTCGGAAGTGCGCAGCCGGTCAATGTCCAGTTGCAGCGCCGGGTAATCAATGTCCTGCGGCACGAGCACGTCGCTGACACCCGGCAGCGCCCGGGCCTTTTTGGCGATGTCCGCCGCGATTTTATGGGTGCTATCCATGTCATTGCCGGTGACTTGAATGTCCAGCGGCGCGGGCATTCCCAGATTCAAAATGGCGTCCACAAGACCGCCGGTCTGGAAATAAGCGGCGACTTGCGGCAATTCCTTTTTCAGCCGCGCGCGCACCTGATCCATGTATTGAAAGCTGCTCAAATGATGGCCGGCGTTGAGTCCCACCTGGACAAACGCCGTGTGCGGGCCGGAATTGGGCGTGTAAATCGAGGAGAACCCGGGCGTGACGCCGATGTTCGAGACGATGATTTTCAAATCTTTTGCCGGCACGACGCCGCGGACAATTTGTTCCACCTGCTGCACCAATTGGTCGGTGAGTTCGATACGGATGCCGGTCGTGGCTTTGAGGTTGATGACAAACTGGCCGGGATCGGTGCGCGGAAAATATGCTTCGCCGATGAACGGATAAAGCGAGAGGCTCAAAATGAAAATCGCCCGTGATGCCGAGCACCGTCGCGAGCCGGGCGGAGCAATGCCAGACTCAACTAGCCTTCGTAGCGGTCGAGCATCTGCTTGAATTTGTGGTTGAACCAGCTGTTAAATCGCGCAGCCAGCCTGCGGTTTTTTTGGCGCAGCGGTTCCGACTTTCTTTGTGTTCCGTGATGCCCTTTGATGAGTTTGGCGCAGAACAACGGCACGACCGTCATCGCGACCAGATACGAGGCGAACAACGAAAGAATCACCGCCAACGCGAGCGCCATGAAAAGAAATTTGCTCACGCCATAGAGAAATATGACCGGGAAGAAAACGATGACGGTGGTAAGAGTCGCGGCAAGCACCGGCAGCGCGACTTCCTGTCCGCCGCGTTCGGCGGCGACCTCGGGCGGTTCACCCATTTCCAAGTGCCGGAAAATGTTTTCTAGCACGACGACGGAATTGTCAATCAACCGCGAAAATGCCAGCGCGAGTCCGCCGAGAATCATCGCGTTGATGGTGCTGTTGCCCATGGACAACGCGATAAACGCGGCGAGGGCGGAAAGCGGAATCGAAAGAAACACCGCGAGGGTGGCCCTCATGCTGCCGAGGAAAACTAAAATCATCACGCCGGTCAGCACGAGGCCGATCAAACCTTCGTGGATCAGATTTTCGATGGCATTGCGCACGAAAACGGATTGGTCGAAGACGACTTTCGTCACGAGTTGTTTGGGCACGTCGAACAACTGAGAGACCGCCTGCTTGATGCCGTCCACGACGGCAATGGTGTTCGCGTCGCCGCCCTGCTTGAGCACGGGCAGATAGACCGACGGCTGGCCGTCCACGCGCACGACGTTGTATTGGATTTCCGAACCGTCCACTGCGTGGCCGACATCGCCGACGAGCACGGAAGCGTTACCAATCGTTTTCAACGGCACCTGATTGATGTCCTTCATGTCGTTGATCTGGCTGTTGACGTAAAGATTGTAATCGTAAGGGCCGATTTTCACGTCACCGGCGGGCAGAATCAAATTCGCCTCGTTCACCGTGCGGACAACGTCCATGACACTCAATTGATGCGATTCCAGTTTGAGTGGATCCACGTAAATCATGATTTGCCGGTAACGTCCGCCGAATGGCTGCGGCACGGACGCGCCCGGCACATTGGCAACTTGATTGCGCACATCGAACTGGCCGAGGTCGCGGAGTTTCGCTTCGTTCAAGCCTTCGCCTTTCAAGGTAATCAGGCAGACCGGCAGACTGGAGGCGTCGAACTGCAAAACGACCGGCGGCAGCGTGCCGGGCGGCAGCTTCCGCAAATCGGCCATCGCCAGATTCGCAATGCTAGTGACGGCGGAGTCGGCGTTAAAGCCCGGTTGAAAATAAATTTTGATCAGGCTCACGCCCGGCAGCGAACGCGACTCGATGTGATCCACGCCGCTGGCAAGCGTGAAAAAACGCTCAAAGCGTCCGGTGATGTCGGTTTCAATCTGTTCCGGCGGCATCCCGTTGAAGAAGGTAGCGACGACCACCACGGGAATCTTGATTGGCGGAAACAAATCCACCGGCATCCGCACCAGGCTGGTCACACCCACCACACAGGTGATGAGGCAGATGACAATGATGAGATAGGGCAGCCGGATGGCAAAACGAGACATGATGATAAGGCTGAAGGTTTAAGACCGGTCTTTGGTGACGGCCGCCCGCAATTTCTCGATGGAAAAATCCTTCGACTGGCATAGCGCTATCAATTCCTGTTCTTTGGCCGTGATTCGCTCCGCCACCGGGGGAATTTGGCCGGCGATGTCGAGGGGAATGGATTGGATGCCGTGCAAATCGCCGTGCAGCAGATCGCCGGATTGGATTTTCAGTCCGGCGATTTCAACCGCGCCCCCCACCTCCACGATGTGAACATAGGCGTGGGAAACCGAGGCGCTGCCGGCAAAGAGATGAAACCCCAGGCTCTCGGCCGCCGGAATGTCACGCACGGAACCGTTGGTCACCGCTCCCACACAACCCAGCGCGCGAAGAATGTTGATATGCACCGCACCCAGCAATGAACCAAGGCCGGCCTTCGTGGCCACATCTTGCACAACCACCACGCGCGGTTCGGGCAGTGAAAGAATGTAATCCCACCAATCGGTTCGGTCAGGATAACGGCTATCAGCTGTTAGGGGCGCGGAACCACGGACCTTGATGGTGGCCGCGTAACCAAGCATGGGCTTCAAATGAGGAAACAAACAATGCACCGAGTTGTCGGCAAAGCCTTCGTTGCGCAGCCGTTCGTGAAAAGTTTCAATGGCGTTGGCCAGCGTGCAGGCGTCCAGCCGCCGCAGGGATTCCAGTTGTCCGGGAGTTAAAACTGTTTTCATGGATTCAAAATTTTCTTACCGCCAGGCGCGTTGTCATTTTCGGGCCAGCCGTCCGATTACAAGACCAGGAAGAAATGCGACGGAATTGTCCGGCATTAACGTTCGTTCTGTTTACAGGCAAATAAATGATTTGCGGCATAAAACAGGTCTGACCGACGAACAGTTTGATTTTGATCTTCATTTATCCGAAAATGTTTGTATCAGTTTCGGTTCTACCTTCTGGCCGGATCGAATTTGCGCATGGTTGCCAATCACCACCAAATCGCCTTCATTAAGGCCGGAAACCACCTCGTATCTGTCCGGCGTCTCCAAGCCCAAGGTCACGATCCGTTCTTCAATTTCATGATTTTGGGTGACGACATAAACGGTGTCTTTTTTGTCACCCGTGACAGCTTCGGTCGGAATGGCCAGCACCTGGGGATGCTTTTCCACCTTCAAGACCACCGTGGCATACATGCCGGGGTCCAATTCGAGGTTCGGATTAGTCACCTCGATTTCAGTGGTCATCGTTCGCGTGTCTTCGTCAACATCATGCGTAAAACGGGAAATGGTGCCGGTGAATGGCTTGTTATTAAGAGATTCAACTCGCACTTCCACAGGGTCACCGAGTTTAATGTACTTCACGTAGTCAACGGAAACGGGGAAATCCAGCCGCAAGTGGTTGTTGTCCGAGACCCGCACCAACGACTTGGCCTGGGTATCGGATGCAGTGCCGGCCTGAATGAGCGCACCCGGATCTGCATAACGCCGGGTGACCACACCATCAAATGGCGCCGTGATGCGAGTGTAATCCACCATCGTCTGAAATTTGTTCACATCCGCTTTGGCGGCGGCAACGGAAGCAGCAGCGGAAAGGTCCTTGGCTTCGGCACTGTCCAAATCCTGTTCCGCGACCAGATTGGGATGTTCCTTGTTAACGGCGACCAACCGGGTGTAGTCAAGATGCGCATTTTTGTAATCGGCTTCGGCATGTTGTTCGGCGGCAATAGCACTGTTAAGTTCATCCTGCAATTCTGGAACTTCGAGCGTGGCCAAAAGTTGTCCCGCCTTCACCTGGTCGCCGAAATCCACGTTCATTTCCTTCACATAGCCGGAAACCTTGGCGTGCAACTCGACTTGTTGATACGGACGGAATTCCGCCGCAATTGTGACTTGTTTGCAGAGGTCTTCCCGCGTCACTTTTGCCACGCCCGCCGTTGGCGCAGCGTTCAAGTCAGTACTCACTGGGGCTTGTGCGCGCGCGTGATGTATGGCCCACAACCCGCCCAGGCCGACAACTAAAGCCGCCAGGATTTTGAGGAGATTTCCGAATTGGAATTTTACCACTTTGAATTTCATGGATGGAATATTTTTCAGCTTTTGGACAAAGGCAGCTTGACGCGAAAACAACTGCCGCTGCCAACGGCACTTTGCGCTTCCACTTCCGCGCCGTGCGCGGTGCAAATGGATTTGACGATGGAAAGCCCAAGCCCCGCGCTTTCGGAATCGGCGGAACGGGCCGGATCCACACGATAAAACCGTTCGAAGATATGCTGCAACGCCTCGGACGGAATGCCGATGCCGTTATCTTCCACTTCCAGCACGGCGTGGCCGTTGACGGCGCGAACGCGCAATTGAATCGCGCCTTTTTCCGGCGTGTATTTGATGGCGTTGTCGAGCAGATTCACGACGACCTGCTTAAGCCGCACGTGGTTGCCTTTCACTGGCATCGGCTGGCTGACGCTGCAGGAAATGGAAATGCCCTTGTCCTCGGCCAGCAGGCTCATTTGTTCGGCGGTCGTTTTGGCCAGTTCGCTCAAATCGAAACGCGTCCATTCGGTTTGCGCTTCGCCGGCATCGAGCCGCGAGAGCGTGAACAATTGCTCCACGATTTTGCCCAAATGCACGACTTCCTCCAACATGCTGCCGATGCGGTCGCGCAATTCAGAATCAAACCGCGAGTCGTCAGCAAAATTTTCCAGTTCTCCCTGTAGAATCGTGAGCGGCGTGCGCAAGTCATGCGAGGCATCGGCGACAAACCGTTTGGAATTTTGAAAGGCGTCGTCCAGCCGGGTGATCATGCGGTTGAGCGA
>CAWHLR010000022.1:0-30374 GCA_963830235.1 uncultured Verrucomicrobiae bacterium | reverse complement strand
GCCACAGAGTAGCGTATCGGAGGGAAGTCTGGCTCCAAAGCAGGAGTCCAATGCGACCTGAACCTGTTGCCGCACATGGTCGTTGCCGATTAGATGGCTCAAACTGCTGGGCTTCACATCGTGAATGTCGGTTGCTCGGTCGTCGTTCATGTTCCTCTCCGTGGGTCCGCTTGCTGGATGCTCCGAGGGTCCCATTGGTCCGGACTGCTCGCAGATCGTCAAGGGTCCAGGGGACTGGATGACGATGGCAACGAGGATGACGGCGTGTCGTTTTGGCAATTTGGCATTTTGTCGTTTTGGCACCGGCGACAAAACGACAAGACAAATGAGACAAGATTGTTAGAATGCCAAGGAAGAGACCGGGCCGATGCCGAACCTTGTTCCGCCGAGGGGGAGGTCAACTGGCGTTCGCCAGTTGGCTTGAGAAAAAGGAAGGAAAACCGGCTTCCGCCTTTCAGTTGGATAAGTTATTTTGTGGCGCACTCCGCACACTACCCACATGGGGCAGTTTTTCGAGTGGGTCTCTCCCCCTACAGAGCTGATTTGGGGAAATCGTGTGCAAAATAATTGACGCACCCAAGCCGATGCGGGTATATTCGCCCCTAGTTCGTGTGTAACAATTTCAACCGGCTTTCGCGGAGGCAGCGTTGGAACTCCGAAGGATTGGCAACCGGTGGAAATCATTTGCCATTTCAGGCACTTCGATGCCCGCACACAGAAATTTCGCGCGTCCCTTTCTCTCTTTCGGATGCCGCAGCGTGCGTTCTGTAACCGGCTCGGTTGAGTTTTGGAGCGCCAGTTCGACCCGGCTCGATGGGACTTGCGTTCCCGAACACGCCGGGTCGGAGACCGGCGCTCCGCTGCCCAAAATCATCCCCGCCGAACTGCCGGACTTTTCCCAAATCGTCCTGCCCTACGACCTTTACACAGCCGACGACATCGCGCATCGCATCATCTACGTTGAGGCATCCCGCGGGTGTCCGTTCACGTGCGAATTTTGCCTGTCGTCGCTTGATATTCCGGTGCGGCAGGTTCCCCTGCCCGCTTTGCTTGAACAATTGCAAAGGCTGCTGGATCGCGAGGTGAAACAATTCAAGTTCGTTGACCGCACGTTCAATCTCAACGCGGACATCAGCAAAACCATTCTCGAATTCTTTCTGGAGCGCTATCAGCCCGGTCATTTCTTCCATTTTGAAATGATTCCCGACCGGTTGCCGGAAGCACTGCGCGAGGTCATCGCGAAGTTTCCTCCGGGCGCGCTGCAATTTGAAGTCGGCGTCCAGACATTCAACCAGGAAGTCGGCGCGGCCATCAAGCGCCGGCAGAATTACGAGAAGCTCGAAGATAATTTCCGTTTTTTGCGCCGCCAGACCGGCGTCCATATCCACGCCGATTTGATTGTCGGGCTGCCCGGTGAAACGCTGGAAAGTTTTGCCGCCGGGTTTGACCGGCTGGTTGCGCTCGGCCCGCAGGAAATCCAAGTGGGCGTTTTGAAACGGCTGCGCGGCACGACGATTGTCCGTCACGACGCCGAGTGGCGGATGATTTACAACCCGCATCCGCCCTACGAAATCTTGCAGAACGAGCTGATTGATTTTGCCACCCTGCAACGTCTGCGCCGCTTTGCGCGCTACTGGGACCTGGTCGGCAACAGCGGCAACTTTGTGGAGAGCGCGCCGTTGATTTGGAATCTTGGAGGGAAGCGCTTCGTCGCTTCCCAAACTTTTCTAGAAAATCAGGGCACTGACAAAGCAGTGCCCTCCAAGGCACTCGCCCCACCACCGGCGTTTGCCGGTTTTCTCCGCCTCAGCGACTGGCTGCACGCGCGCACGCGCCGCACGGATGGCATCGCGCTGGTACGGCTGATGGAACTGCTTTTTGAATTTCTGACCGGCGAACTGAAACTGGATGCGAAGCCGGTGGCCGAAGTGATGTGGCGCGATTACCAACGTGGCGGTCGCCACGACAAGCCCGGTTTCCTGAAGGATTTTCTGCCCGTGGAAGAAAAAATCATTCCGTTGCGCAAAACCAAAACCGCCCTGCCCAAACGCCAGGCCCGGCATTTGGCTTGAAACAAGATAGAGTGTAATCTAATCACAAGCAGTTGGTTCCGGCGGTTCGTTGATCTCAGTCTTTTTATTTCATCCAAATTGGGAGCGCTGCAATGATAATGCTCACCACGAAACCAAAAAGTATTTTTGTTGGTATCTCGGCGCTAATTGCGATAGCCAGAGAAACGTAGGCAAAATTCATCATCAAGAAGAGAGCTGTCAGAAACAAGTGGATCATATTAATCGTTAGAGTATTTTCTGTTGATGGGAAAACGAGACCGAGGAGCAGGACAAACCCAATTGATGCCCACTGCAAATAAGAAAATTCCCGCGCGGCTAATTTTGGTTCGGACCAGGAACGACCAACACGGACGAATCGACTCCACATAGCAAGTAGAGACACCAACCAGAGACAGGGCGGGACGAAAAATGCAATGTACTTGGATAGGCCGAGGATAAACCCAAGGAAAAAGGATATGAAAGCCATCGGAAGGATGAGCATGACACCCACAGCAACCAACGTGATGGCCATTTCCGCCAGCGATTGGCAATCGAGAAAATGTCTCTTGTCATTTGTTGGCATATCCTTTGGCAGTTTAGGACGATTGTCCGAAAGGTTTAGAAATTGTTCAACATTCATTTTAACCGTTCTTCCGCCTGCTCATTCGTCAAACCATGTCGCGCGCGCAGCACGGCCAGGCCCACCACCGGTGGATAGGCCTGGTCCGATTTCATCCGCGGCTCGACGTATTCGAGCACTTCAAACAGCAAATGGTTCGCCGCCTCGTAGGTCAGGCCGGTGAGTTGGGCGATGTAACGCGTCGCGCGGTCAATCAGCTTGAGGTTCGACGGCACGACCCAGACCATGAAATTGCCCATCACGCGCCCCAGCCGCACCATCGTGCAGGTCGAAAGCGCGTTCATCACCAGCTTCACCGCCACGCGCGTCACGCCGTCCAGAAGGAAGTCCGTTTCGGGAACGGGAACCATAATAATTTCCGATTTCCGATTTCCGATTTCCGATTTTGAAGAATGAGCCTCCTTACGTCGGCTGCTACAAAAATTAAGAACAGCGGTCATTGCACCCGCTTTTTGAGCGGCTTTGAGTTGATCGGGGGGAATTTCGCCCGAGGTGATGGCAATCGCGCCGTCGCCTTTGGCCGGCGGACGGAGTTTCAAGCTGTCCAGACCGATTTTGAATTGCATCAACTCCGCCTGCCTGATTTTGCGGATGGTTGCGAAGGTTTGCGACAACTTGTCCTCGCCAACCAACTCGCGAACCTCCATCGCATTCCAGGCAAGGCAGCGCGGTTTGCGCTTCAACAGGTGCCGCCAGGCGGCGGGCGTCTCCTTCTGCGGCAAAAACAAGAACGCCCACGATTCCGCCGCAGCGGTGTCGCCGGCCTTGCGAAATGGCGGCGTGCAAAAAGTCGGCGAACGCTCGGTCGTGTCCGTGAGCACATCAATGCCGAACCGGTCGGCAAAGTAATTCACCTTGTGACCGGCGCGATAAACGGATTCTTCCAGCGCGACGAGCCCGGCCAGTTGCGCGAGCAGTTCCGGCGATTTCAGAATTGCGTGCAGTTCTTCAAGCTTGGCGAGGAATTGCACGGGAACATCCTTTGGAGTGCGGTGACATGTCACCGCTTTTGAAAGCGGCGTCATGACGCCGCAGTCCAAAATCAGCTCCTGCACGACCATTTCCAAGATCGTGAGCAGGACGCAAAGCTGGATGGAAGTCGCCTGCATCCGGGTCGAGCCGGCGATGGCCATGGGGCCGGTCGTCAGGTTGATTTTTTCGATGCGCGGGTCTTCGATGATTTCGCGGCTGCGTTCCACATGCTGGCGGAGAATTTCGTCCGGGTTGTTATAAACGAAATAGACCTTCGCGCCCGAGTCCACGCCCTCCCAGGCCGTGCCGATGACGAACGAGGTCTCGCCGCCTTCGGTGATGGCGAACACCACGTCGCCGGCGCGCACACCGAGGTCGCGAAGCTGTTTGCGCCCGAACGCGGAGAAATCCTCAAAGCCTTCGACTGATTTGATGAGCGCGTAATCTCCGCCGGCCATCACGCTGAACGTGCGGTTTTCAATATCTTCCACCCCAGACTTCGTAGCAGCGGACGTGAGTCCGCTCATTTTTTTGTCCGAGATAATTAGAGCCGACCCACATCGGCTGCTACGTTTCCAGAAATCGCGCCAGACGGAATCGAGCAGGATGCTCAGGCGCCCGGTGGCGCCGCAGCCGGTGAAAAAAATCCGCCCGCCGTTTTTCAGCGAACGCAAAATCGTTTCCTTGATTTCCCCCGCCCGGCCTGATGCGACGAACTCGCGGTATTTGCGGATGACGTCGGCATCCACGTCAAAAAGCAGCTTGAGCGCAGCAGCGATGTCTTGTCCGGCTACTTCGCTCAGACTGGCCGTCACGGGATGCGACGCTTCGGTGACCAGCGCGCCCAGTTTGAACTGGCCGCTGATGGTCAGAAACTCTTCCGCGCGTTTCCGGGAACCTTCGCTCATGGCAATTGAGTTAAAGACATTGTCAACGCGCTGTCACGCCGATAGCTTTGGGCGGGTCATATATGACACCCAATCAACAACTGACCACATTGAAGGCGGCGGTTTGCGACGTTGCTTTTGACAATTTGACGCGCCAGCTTTACGCCACGGACGCGTCGGTTTACCAAATCGAGCCGCTGGCCGTGGCGTTTCCCGGCAGCGCGCACGAGGCCAGTTCCATCATCCAGGCGGCGGCGCAGGCGGGAGTGTCGGTCATTCCGCGCGGCGCCGGAACGAGTCTTTCGGGCGGAGCCATCGGCGACGGCCTCGTCGTGGATTTCGCGCGCTACAACCGTCTCATCTACGACCTGAATCTGGAACGCAAAACCGTCCGGGTCGGCGCGGGCGTGATACTGGACCAGTTGAACGATTTTCTCGCATCCGCACAAATTTTGTTTCGGCCCGGACGTGGCGACCAGTTCGCGCGCGACGCTGGGCGGCATGATTGCCAACGATTCGTCCGGCGCGCACGCGCCGGTTTATGGCACCACGGCGGATCACATCAGCGTGCTGGAAATTTTAATCAGCGACGGGCGCGTCGTGAGGGTCGGTTCCGGCCAGGAAGAGCTGCCCGAAACAACGCGACCTGCTGGAAAGCCTGACTTCGCTGAACGAGCTGCAAATTGCCGAGCGCTTTCCGCCGGGCCTCCTGAAACGCTGGCCGGGGTACGCACTGGCCCGGGCGACGCGCGAGCCGGGAAATCTGGCCCATATAATTGCCGGCAGCGAAGGCACGCTCGCGGCGATTATTTCCGCCGAACTGAAAATCGTCCCCCTGCCGGAGAAGCGCGGGGTGGGATTGTTGTTCTTTGCGTCCGTGGCCGAAGCGATGCAGGCGGCGACCGAATTGCTCGATCTGAAACCGGCCGCGGTTGAACACATTGACCGTCTGCTGTTGGACCAGACCCGCGGCCAGCTCGTGTTTCAGGCGGCGCGCGATTTGCTCGAACTCGACACCCGGCCGTGCGAGGCGATTTTAATCGTCGAGTTTTTCGAGGATGTTCCCGAACGGCTGGCGCTGCTGGAAAAACGCAAACTGGGTTTGCGCACGCGCATTTTGGAAACACCGGAAGAGGCCGAACTTGTCTGGTCGCTGCGCAAGGCAGGACTGTCGCTTTTAACCGGGTGCAAGGGCGCCGCCAAGCCCGTGACCTTCATCGAAGACGCGGCAGTGCGGCCGAAGGATCTGCCGGCCTATGCCGCCGAGCTGCAGAAGCTGATGCAGCGGCTCGGATTGAATGCCTCCTATTATGGGCACGCCGCGGCTGGACTGCTGCACGTGCGGCCGGTGCTGGATTTGCGCCGCGCGGAGGACCTGAAAAAATACCGGACGATTGCCGACGAAGTGGCCGCGCTCGTGTTGCAGTTCAAAGGCACGCTGTGCGGCGAACACGGCGTGGGCATTGCCCGCAGCGAGTATCTCAAGGAACAGGTGGGCGAGGAAATTTACCAGCTCATGCGGCAAATCAAGCAGTCCTTCGACCCGTTTAACATTTTCAATCCGGGCAAAATCATTTCCGACGGCCGCTATAAAATTGACACCCACCTGCGCCGGGGCGCGGGTTATTCCCTGAAACTGCCGTTTGAGCCGGTGCTGGCGTTTTCCGCCAGGGACGGGTCGTTCGCCGCCAACCTGGAGCAATGCAACGGCTGCGGCGGCTGCCTCAAGCTTACGCCGAGCATGTGTCCCACGTTCATGGCCACCGGCGAGGAACTCATGTCCACCCGCGGTCGCGCCAACACGATTCGCGCCGCGCTGGAGCTGCGCGGCATCAGTGGCGACCCCCTCCGGTCGGCGGAACTCGAAGCCGCGTTGAGCAATTGTCTGTCCTGCAAAGCCTGCACCGTGGAATGCCCCTCCAACGTAAACCTGACGCTGTTGAAAGCCGAGTTACAGCACGCGCGCATCCGCCGGCGCGGATTAACCCTGCACGAACGGCTGTTCAGTTCCGTGGATCAACTGGGCCGGCTGGGCTGCAAGCTGCCGCGCGTGGCCAATGTGTTGTTGAATACTCCGTTCCTGAGCCGCGTGCTGGGCCTTTCCACCAAACGATGGTTGCCGTATTTCGCGCTGGAGCGATTCGATCATTGGTTTGCCAAACGTCCGCCTTTCCGGGCGGCCTATCGCGGCCGCGTCATGCTTTGGGACGACACCTTCGTGCGCTATCACGAACCGCATGTCGGCATGGCCGCCGTCAAGGTGCTCGAAGCCGCGGGCTTTGAGGTCGTGCTGCCGGCGCAACGCAAATGTTGCGGACGGCCCGCCTTCAGCCAGGGCCGTCTCGATGAAGCCGCGCAACTGGGCCGCCACAATCTCGCGCTGCTGAACAGCGACAAAAGCAACACGCCGATCATTTTTCTCGAACCGGCCTGTTACTCGATGTTCGCGCAGGATTATCACGAGCTGAAACTGCCGGACGCGGAGCGCGTGGCCGCCCGTTGTTTCTTGTTTGAGCAATTCATTGAAAATTTGCTGATCCAGCATCCCAATGCGCTGATTTTCAACGACCAACCCGCGCGCATGATGATTCATGTGCATTGCCACGCCAAATCACTGGCCAATTCAGATTACATGTACGATCTGGCCACCCGGCTGCCGCAGCGGACGGTGACGTTGCTCGAAGCGGGTTGCTGCGGCATGGCGGGCGCGTTCGGAATGCTGGAGTCGAAATACAAACTCTCGGTGAAAGTCGCGGCGCCGCTCATTCAAGTCATCCGGAGCCAGCCGTTCGGGAACATCGTGGTGGCGTCGGGCACCAGTTGCCGCCAGCAAATCCAGCACCTCGCGCCCGTCCGCACGCAGCACATGGCGGAAGTGCTGGCCGAAGCGCTGGTGTGATTCCAATGACAGTTCACTTTTGCCCTGCGTTCGCCGCCATTAATTTCAACCGTGTTCCCAGGTGCGGATAAATATTTTCCAACGCGCCGCGCAGGTCCGGGAACTGGTATTCAAAACCGGATTCCAGAAATCGCCTGGGCGCGCAGCGACAGCCGTTGAGGATGAGCGACGGTTCGGTTTGGATCAGCCGGGATATGAGTTTGATCGCCGGGGCGGGCACCGGCGGGCACCACGGACGATAAAAGCTGTGCCGGAGCGCGCGCATGAATTCCGCGTTGGTTGCCGGATTGGGCGCGACGGCGTTGTACGTGCCCACGAGAAAATTTTCCGGCTCGATGGCTTGCAGAAACATTTGCATCAGATCCGCGAGATGAATCCAACTGAGGTATTGCCTGCCGTTCCCCGCCGCGCCGCCAAGAAACCACCTCGTCAGATTGGCCAGCTTGGGCAGTATCCCGCCATCCGGCCCCAGCACCGGGCCGATGCGAAACAGCACGCGGCGGGTATGGATTGAAGTGGCGGCGTGAAAGGCGTTTTCCCAAAGCCGGCAGACTTCCGCCAGCGGATCCCGTCCGTTGGGAGCGGTTTCATCGCACCATTGGTCACGGCCATCGCCGTAGAAACCAACGGCGCCCGCCTGCACCCAAACGCGCGGCGGGCGTTTGACATAGCTGATGGCGCCGGCGATGGCCTGCACTGGGTTGACACGCGATTCGGTGATTTCACGGAGATTTTCCGGCGTGTGCCGGCAATTGATGTTGCGACCGGCAAGATTCACCACGGTTTCCGCTCCATCCAGATATTTTATCCAGTCGCCGACGTTTTCCCCATCCCACTCCACCTCCTTGATCTCGAATTCCTCGTAGCGTTCGTTCAGCGCGCGGGTCAGCACCACCACCTCGTAATTGCGCCGGAGCAATTCCTTCGCGAGCGCCTGCCCCAGAAACCCGCTGCCCCCCGCCAGCACGACACGTTTTTTAATCATGTTCAGCCTTTGGTGGTGGGCAATTCCAATGCCAGTTTGGGCGCGTTGCCGCTGGAGAGCGGGTTTTTTTCAAAATGCGCTGATTCCAGGCTGCCGATCCATTTTTGAATCAACTGACACACGGCTGTCAGATTCAAGTGTTCATGTTCGCGCGGATATTTTTCGAGGTTGGCCAGCGCCAGCTTGAACAGCGCGGCGGCGGGACGCAGCCGGTCCTTTTGCAAGTGTACAAACGCGCCGGCAAGCTGGATCAAGCCCTTGTAAAACGCGCCGTTGAGTCCGTATTTGTCCTGGAGCCATAATTCTTCGAGTACTTCATGCGCCTCAAAAAACAACCCGCGGTTGAAGCAATCGAAATAGCCGGCGTAATGCGGGTCGAGCTGTTCGTCCCCGAACGGCCCCATCATTTTGGCGATGCGTGCGCTTTTGCGGCTCACGGCTTCAGATTAAAGCCCACGTGACAAGTGACAAGCGACAAGTGATAGGAAGGCTGCGCGCAACTGAAAGCTTTGATCTCGTCACCCGCCACCCGTCACATGTCACCCGCATTGACAACTTCCCTGCCCTGCGACACCCTGCGCGCATGGCAAAACCTGCTTTGGGACGCGGTCTCGGCGCGTTGCTGGGCGACAATCCGGTTCTGACTCAACCGGCACCCGCGACGGCGGCACCCGTTCCCTCATCACCCGCGGCCCCGGCTCCCGCGCCTGACACGCGCGAGCGTGTGCAGCGCGTGCCGCTGGATCGCATTCGCCCGTGTCCGCTGCAGCCGCGCAAGGATTTTTCCGCCGAGGCGTTGAGTGAACTGGCCGATTCCATCCGCGAACAAGGCATCGTGCAGCCGCTCATCGTGCGCGAACGGGGCGGTTTTTTTGAATTGATTGCCGGCGAACGCCGCTGGCGCGCGGCGCAATTGCTGCAACTGGCCGAAGTGCCCGTCATCGCCCGCGAAGCCGACGACCGCGCGGTGCTGGAACTGGCGCTCATCGAAAATCTCCAGCGCGAAAATCTCAACGCCATTGAGGAGGCGCACGGTTATGAGCAGCTCGCCGGGCAATTTCAGCTCACGCAGGAGGAAATTGCCGTCAAGGTCGGCAAAAGTCGCGCCGTGGTGGCCAATGCGGTGCGGCTGCTGAAGCTGCCACAAGCCGTCCAGAACTTTGTCCGCGAAGAGCGGCTTTCGGTCGGCCATGCCAAGGTCATTCTCGGTCTCGCCGACGAAAAAAATCAAAAGCTCGCCGCCGAGCGCGTCATCAAGCAGGGTCTGAACGTCCGGCAGACCGAAGGATTCGTCGCCAAGCTGCAAAAACGTCCGCACAAATCCGCGCTCCAGCCGGAAACCGTCGCTCCGCCAGGCTCCGATCCGCACGTGGCCGACTTGGAAGCGCGGTTGCGCGAAGTGTTCGCGACAAAGGTGCAACTCCGCTATGCGGAAGGAAAGGGAACGGTGGAAATCACCTTTTTCAGCGATGAGGAGCTGGAAAGGATTCTACAAATACTGGGCGTATCGGCGGAGTGATGGGGGACGGATGACATTGGCCGAAAAGAGGCGCTGTGAAATCAATGACTAATGACTAAATCCGAATGACTAAAGAATTCCCAATGACAAATTCTGAATGCTTGGCCGGTGGAAATCATTTGGTCATTCGGGCTTCGGGTTTATTTCGTCATTATGGTTTAGTCATTGGTCATTTTCTCTGCATTTTTAGACCGTAAGTTATTTTATTAAAAAATGATTCTTGAAGTTGTCAAATACGGCCATCCCGCGCTCCGGCAAAAAGGCGCGTGCATCGAAAAGGTCACGCCGGAAATCAAACAACTGATCGCCGACATGTTCGAGACCATGCACGCCAGCCATGGCATCGGGCTGGCGGCGCAGCAGGTCGCCCGGGCGCTGCAACTCACGGTCATTGACGTGCGCGAGGCCAAGGACCGGCCGTCCTGGCTGGAATTGGACGGCAAACCCGCCGACGTGAATGAATTCATGCCGCTGGTCCTGATCAATCCCGAACTCAAACCGGGCGGAGAGCCGGCAACGGGCGGCGAAGGCTGCCTGAGTTTCCCGGAAATTTTCGCGGAAATTACGCGGCCCGAAACGGTGGACGTGAAGGCGTTGAACCAAAAGGGCAAGCCGGTTGAATTCCGGTGCGGCGGCCTGCTGGCGCGCGCCATCCAGCACGAAACGGATCACTTGAACGGCATTTTGTTCATTGATCGGATGAGCCGGAAGACCAAGGAAGAACTGCGCCCGGAACTGGACGAATTGCAGGCCAAAACCAAGGCCGAACTGGAAGCGGCGGGCAAAACCTCAAAACGCTGACCGTTGGGCAGCCCACAAAATCGAGGCGCTGCCGGCTCCTTAAGGTGCTTGTTTCGTGTCATGGAATGGGATGCCTGCCTGATAGAGCTTCAGTTGTGATTGGAGCGCCCCGGCCAACGCGGTGTTGGATTGCGCCTCCGCCAGTTGGATGGCGCGTTGCGCCGTTTCAATCGCTTCCGGAAATCTTCCCGCCTCCGCATACGCCGCCGCCAGCGTGCAGAGAATGACCGGATTTTTCCCGCCGGTAAGCTGATTCGCCCGTTCAGCCAACCTTGCCGCCTCAATTCCATTTCGCAACGATACCTGCGGGCAGGTGGCCAGCACCCAGGCCAGGTTATTCTGGACTTCCACGTAGTCGGGTTTGATTTCCAGTGCTTTTTGGTAACAAGAGATTGCTTCATCCATGCGTCCCTGTCGGAGAAAAGCGTTGCCCAGATTGTAGCGGGCTTCAGCGTAGCCGGGCTTGATTTCCAGAGCCTTTTTGAAACAGACCATCGCCTCGTCAAAACGTCCCAGCGAATTCAAAGCGGAACCGAGGTTATTGTAGGCTTCCGTGTAGTCGGGTTTGACTTCCAACGCCTTGTGGTAATGCGCGATTGCTTCGTCCACAGCGCCTTTTTGGCGCAGAGCGTTGCCGAGGTTGAAGTTAGCTTCTGCGTAGCCGGGTTTGATTTCCAGGGCCTTTTGGTAATGCGAGATCGCTTCGTCCACATGACCCTTTTGGAGCAAAGCATTGCCGAGGTTGAAGTTGGCTTCCGCGTAGTCGGGCTTTATTTCCAGGGCCTTTTGATAATGAACCATCGCTTCATCCACCATTCCATTTTGGCAAAGAGCGTTGCCCAGGTTGTTGTGGACTTCCGTGTAGTCGGGTGTAATTTTCAGGGCCTTTTGGTAATGAACAATCGCTTCGTTGGCACTTCCCTTTTTAAGAAAGGCGTTGCCGAGACAGTACTGGGCAACGTCGTTGTCAGAAGTGCAGGCGAGCGTGTGAGTCCACAGTGCTTCACTATTCCGCCAATTGGAAACCTGATTGCGCGCGCAAAAAATTAAAGCCATGAGGATGATCATGGAACAGCCACCCAGCACCCAACGGCGACTGCGCCAGGAGGCCGCCAGCTCAACCACCGTCCAAGTCAAAAGAATATACAGGCCAATTTGCGGCAGGTAGGTGTAGCGATCCGCCCGCGCCTGACTTCCTACTTGGAACAGCCCGATCACTGGCACCAACATTCCCAGATACCACAACCAACCCATCAAAATGTGCGGATGCTTTCGTCTCCAGCAAAACGCCCCCACAGAGACGGCCATCAACAACAGCAGGGACAGGATGATTTTCCAAATTGGCAAGCCGTGCATTGGATAGGGATACAAGAAAGCCAATCCCACCGGATAAAACATTTGTCCGCAATAGGCGGCATAAGATACCAGCGCATTGCTGATTCGCAGGGAAAGGGAAATTTCCTTGGCTGGCTGCTGAACCAGAAGTGTCACCATGCAGACCGCAATCGAAAATACGACGAGTGGAATCTTTTCGCCAATCAACTTCCGCAAAATCGAAAAGCGGTTCGCCGCCGCTCCAAACCGGTTCAGCGGCCAATAATCCAGCAGCAGCAACACGAACGGAACCGTCACCAGCATCGGTTTGCACATCAACCCCAGCGCAAAAAACAACAGCACCAGGCAATAGAAAAGTGAAACGTGATGCGTGAAACGTGACCGGGCGGAATCCGTTCGTGTCACTTGACACCTGTCACCTGTCACCCGCTGTGCGTAGCGCGTGTATGCCCAGAGCGTCAGCATGAAGAAAAACCCGCTCAATACATCCTTGCGTTCCGATACCCATGCCACCGATTCCACCCGCAACGGATGAATGGCAAACACCGCCGCCACAAAAGCACTGGGCCACAAGGCGCCCGTCATTTCCCGCAACACCAGAAACAGGAGAATAGCGGTTGCAGCATGGAGCAGGAGACTGGTCAAATGATGCCCGCCGGCATGTAACCCGTACAACTGGCAATCCAGCATGTGCGACATCAACGTCAGTGGATGCCAATTGGATGCGACGCTGTGGGTAAATGCCCACCCAATTCCCTTCAGATTCAGGCCGTGAATGACCTGCGGGTTCTCATACACGTAAGCACTGTCGTCTAAGTTAATAAATCCATACCCGAGGGTCTGGCCAAACACCAACCAAACAGCGCCCACAAGAAATACGCAAACACCAAAAACCGTCCGATAATTGCCTGTTCCAACTGGAACAGCCGGCTGAGTTGCGTCATTGGACGGAGCAGTCCGAAGAGTTTTTTGTTTCAGGCTCATGCCGTTAAAAACTTCGCATGCTCATTGATTTCGTGGGACGTGCAAAACATTACGAAAACCACCTTGGATAACGAGCAAAAACCAATCGTATCACCGCTTGCGAAATAACTGGACAAAACCAAGGCCGAACTGGAAGCGGCGGGCAAACGGTGACTCAATAAACCTTCCGCAAGTTGGACGGCAGGATGTTGAGCTCGGTGCGGTATTTGGCAACGGTGCGGCGGGCGATGGTGATGCCCTTGTCGGCAAGCATTTTCACGACCTCCTGATCCGCCAGCGGTTTGCCCGCGTCTTCGGTCTTGAAAATTTCCGTGATCATGTCCTTGACGCTGGTGTTGGACACGTCGCTGCCGGTGGAGGTCTGCAGGCCGGCGGTGAAGAAATACTTCAGTTCAAACACGCCCTGGGGCGTCTGGATGTATTTGCCGGATACGGCGCGGCTCACCGTGGTTTCGTGAACGCCCACCACCTCGGCGACCTGCGCCATCGTCAGCGGTTTCAAATGCGCAACGCCCTTTTCCATGAAATCGCGCTGGCGTTTCATGATTTCCTTCCCGATGTTCAGGATCGTCTGCTGCCGCTGGTGCAGGCTTTTGATCAGAAATTTCCCGGCGCGGATTTTTTCGCGGATGTAGTTTTTGACCTCGGCGGTATTTCCCCCCTGCGACATCAGGTCTTTATAAACATTGCTGATGCGCAAATGCGGAATATGTTCGTCATTGGTCGTGACCACCAGATTCCCGCCGATCCTTTGCACAAACACCTCGGGCAAAACGTATTGATTCGCGTCCGGCAAAAAGGCGCGGCCCGGGCGCGGTTCCAAACGCGCGATGCGGCCCATCGCCTCCTGCGCCTCGTCAACGGTGCAGCCCGTGGCCCGCGCAATTTCCGGAATGCGCCGCTTGCCCAGCGCGTCCATGAAATCGCGCACGATGCGATATTCGAGCGTCTCCTGCCGGCCGGCGCGCTCGAGTTGAAGCATCAGACACTCGCGCAAATCACTCGCGCCCACGCCGGGCGGATCAAAGGTCTGAACCACTTTGAGAACTTCGGTTATTTTTTCCTGCGGCAAACCGGTTGAAGCCGACATTTCCTCGGCCGTCGCCTTGAGGTAGCCGTAATCATCAATGTTGCCGACAATCAATTCCGCAATCTCGCGCTGGTCGTCCGCCAAATCGGTCTCCCGCGCCTGGTCCATCAACATCTGGGTGAAGGAGGTTCCCGCCGCGAGCGAGTCGAACATGAACTGGCGCTTTTCCTCCTCCTCGGCGGTCTGGCGGATGGGAATGTTCGTCGCCGAAAAATGATCGCGCCATTCCTGGTCCAGTTGCACGAGCTTGTCAAATTCCGCCTGAAAATCGTCCACCGGCCCTTCGGCCTCTTTTTCCGAGACGGCATCCGCCCGCAGGTCTTCCGGCGGCTCGGCGGGATCGGGCGATGCGGCCACCTCGTCGGAATCGCGTTCCGACTGGTCGCGCAGATCCAATTCCTCCGACGCCATCTCTTCGAGCACGGGATTTTGCTGCAATTCCTGTTCGACAAGCGCCTTGAGTTCCAAGGTCGGCGCCTGGAGCAACGCCAGCGACTGCTGGAGCTGCGGCGCCAGTACCAGCGACTGCGTCAGGCGAGTGGACAGATGCAAGCCTTGTACCATTTCGGTTAAGATAATGCGGTTTTATGACGACTACAAGCGAAAAAATCAAAAGTGGCACGACTTTCGCTGTAGGTTCAAATTTCGGTAGTGGGTTACTTTGCTTTTGGGCTTCATTTTGACCGATTTCGTGTGTAAATTCGGGCATGATTAAGCGAAAAAGGCCCAGCGATGTAAACCAGTTGGCGCACAGTGTCATGCAGGATGTTATTGCCATTTCAGAAAAAAAATCCAAAGAAAACACCGCCAAAAACCCATTTGCTGTTGCTTTGGGAAAACTAGGCGCGAGCAAAGGGGGTAAGGCTAGGGCGGCGGCACTCACCAAGAAACGCCGCAAAGAAATAGCGCTGGCTGCGGCGAATGCTAGATGGACTCGAAACCCGCCTGAGACTGATTAGGTCTTTGTGGTGTATTCACGATTTGATTCTTGCAGAATCCTGCTCCTTTTTGATTTTCGATAACTTTGAAGGCTGGCGTGTTCATTAGGAGATGCATATAACAATGATGCACGGTCAAAATCAAATCTTGGAACTCTGGGTCTTTGCGCCCCATAGTATCCGTTGCTTCTTCGATTAGCTTTACATTCAAACCAATTTTATCGCATTCCTCAAAATGAATATGCTTATCATGGGTTTTGTTTCGGCGATATTTGGTCAAATCTCTTACAATGTCTGCGGCCTTCTTTCTTGCGTTGGGTTTTCCCCTTAGCATCACGTTTGCGAGCTGTTTTCGGACAAATGTATTCGACAGATCAATAGCGTTTTGGCATCGCCCTAAAAGTGATGGAGGATATTGGCCAATTATATTTTGCCAAACCGATATTCTATATTTGGAATCTTTTACCTGTCGGCAGGCTTCCTCAAATTCCTCTAGGACTCCATATGCCGGCCAGCCGTTCACCTGGGGGTCAATCGGCCCTAAATTAGAATGTTTGGCCATCCAGATTTCCTTGCAGGAACAGGCAATCATGGTTCCAGCAGACATTGCTATTTGCGGAACGATTGCGCGGATATTAGGAACAGAATTTTTATCAGCACGAAACATCCTGTGCAAATAGTCCACAATGGATTGGGTTGAGGTGATGCCGCCACCCGGAGTATGAAGAATAATGTCCAAGCCCTCATTGCGATTAAGGTCGTGAACGCACATCATAAACCCGTTTTTATCCTCATCATTTAATTCGGTTCCTCTAATGCCCGGTTTGGACAACCACCCGGAATAATAGGCAATGATATTTCTTCCCGTATGTTTATACAGTTTTTGCAAATAATTGCGTTTAACTGCGTTTATGCAGTTAATTGGGTTAGCAAGTTGTTGGTGCTGTGCGGCCTTTGTGAGTTCATCCGCTTGAAGCGCTTGAATTTCTTTAAGAACTTGACCCCAATTAGGCATAAAACGTTGGCATCACGCCTCGTTAATACCATAAGTGGTTTCGCTTGGAACCCATTTTAAGGGCGACGGCCAGTCAAATATCGGCGCGCCTTCGCCTTGCTGCCAAGTGCGAGGCGGAGGAGGGGTAAAATACTGTAAATAGCGATTTTCAAGGGCAGCCCTTTTAGCCGTTCGGCTACCCTTGAGACGCTTATGACGAGCTTCGAGCTGTGCTGGCATCCGCCGCAAGGTCATGCTTGCGCGCTTTTCTGTCAATCCCTTTTTCTTCTTTTTTTTCATAATTTATTTGACATTGCTTGCCCGCGCAAGCATATTGTGTGCATGAACAAATTGAGCATTGAAGACCGCGCCAAAGTGATTGGCTGCCTGATTGAAGGCTGTTCGATTCGCAGCACGGTTCGCATGACTGGCGTTGCCAAGAAAACCGTGTCCCGCATTTTGGTTGAAACCGGCAAGGCGTGTTTGAAATATCAGGATGAAGTAATGCGCGGCCTGCCCTGCAAGGTCTTGCAGGTTGACGAAATCTGGTCGTTTGTCGGTTGCAAGGAAGGCACCGCAACCGATGAACAGAAGCAAAACGGTTTTGGTGACGCTTGGGTTTGGGTTGCCATTGATGCCGACACCAAGCTGATCCCGGCGTGGTATCTGGGGAAGCGGGACGCCAATGACGCCTACGTTTTTATATTCGATTTGAAGAAACGGCTCGCCAACCGGGTGCAATTGACCTCTGACGGGCATAGCGCGTATTTGCAGGCCGTTGACATGGCATTTGAGGGCGAGATTGATTATTCGATGCTCATTAAGCAATACGGCATCCAGACAGGCCCGGAAGTGCGGTATTCGCCGCCGACATGTATTGGAACACGGAAGCGGCGTATCAGTGGCCAGCCCGACATCAATCTGGTTTCGACCAGCTTTGTAGAACGTCAAAACTTGACGCTCCGCATGAGCAACCGCCGGTTTACTCGCCTGACAAACGCCTTTAGTAAAAAGCGTGAAAATCACAAATTGTCTCTCGCCTTGCACTTCATGCATTACAATTTTTGTCGCATTCACCAAACGTTGCGAGTCACACCGGCGATGGAATCTGGACTTGCAAATCATGTCTGGACATTGGAAGAAGTGGCCAATTTACCATTTTGACGCTGCCCTTTTTCATTGGGTTTCAAAGGAGCCCACCACCCAAATTTCAAGGAAAAACTGGATTTTTTCCGACGGCGATTGCATCTTAAGGGCATGAAGTTGATTCTTTCGACACACAACATCAAGCTGACCAGGGCCATCGAGGATCATGTCGTGAAGCAACTGGAGAAACTCGACCACTTCGACCCGCGCACCATTGACGCGCGGGTGACGCTCGAACACGATCATACCCGCGCCACGGCAAAACAATTTTGTTGCTCCGTCCGACTGGGCGTGCGCGGACCCGATCTTTTTGCCGAAGACGTTGAAAGCGACCTTTACGCGGCCATTGACAAGGTCACAAAAAAAATCGAGCAGCAAATCCGCAAACGCCACAGCAAGTGGAAGGCCCGCAAACACAAGGTCGCCGCGCGCAGCAAGCAAACCCGCCAGGCAGCCGGGGATGCCGAAGCCGATTAAGCGTTGAACGTTGATTCTCCCGGCGTTAAATCGTATTAACCGGCACAACGATTTGACGATGAGCGGTTCCACCAACATGATTTTGCGTGCCCGCACACTTTTGCCGGTCGCGCAGCCTCCCATTGAAAACGGCGCCGTCGCGATTTCCGGCAATCGCATTCGCGCGGTGGGTTCCTGGCCGGATTTGCGGCCGCACGCGAATGAAACCGTTCACGACCTTGGCGAAGTCATCCTGCTGCCCGGCCTCATCAACGCCCACTGCCACCTCGACTACACCGACATGGCGGGAATGTTGCCGCCGCCCAAAACCTTCACCGACTGGATCCCGCTCATCCTGTCCGCCAAATCCGGCTGGGGCTATTCCGACTACCTGCGTTCCTGGCTGAACGGCGCGCGGATGCTGGTGCGCACCGGCACGACCACCGTCGCCGACATTGAAATTGTGCCCGACCTTTTGCCCGACGCTTGGGACGCCACGCCGTTGCGGGTCTTTTCATTTCTCGAAATGACCGGCATCCACGCCCGGCGCGATCCCGCAGGAGTGCTCCTGGCCGCCGTCGAAAAGATGGATTCACTTTCGCACCCGCGTTGTTCCGCATCGCTTTCGCCGCATGCCCCCTACTCCACCGTGCCCGCGCTGCTGGAACTCAGCGCCGCGGTCGCGCGTGAACGCTGGCAGCGGCTATGCATTCATGTGGCGGAATCCGCCGAGGAATTTGAAATGTTCATGCGCGCGCGCGGCCAGATGTACCACTGGCTGCAGCGCAACGAACGCGACCTGTCCGACTGCGGCCTCGGCTCGCCGGTCCAGCACCTCGCCCGCCACCATATGCTCGGCGAAAATCTGCTCGCCATCCACGTCAATTGTCTCGCGCGCGGCGATGCCGCACTGCTCGGCAGGCATGGCGTTCATGTGGTTCATTGCCCGCGCAGCCACGATTACTTTCGCCATCCGCCGTTTTTGCGCCAACGGCTGGCCAACGCCGGCGTCAACCTCTGCCTCGGCACCGACAGCCTGGCCACCGTTCGCAAAACCAGGAAACAAAATCCTGAACTCAGCATGTTCGACGAAATGCGCGAGCTGGCGGCCAATGATCCGAAACTCCCGCCATCGGAAATCCTGCGCATGGCCACGGTCAACGGCGCGCGGGCGCTGGGCCGGGCCGGCCAGATCGGCGAGCTTTCCGAAAACGCGCTGGCCGATTTGATTGCCATTCCCGCCGCCGCAAAAACCAGCGCGGCCTGCGAAGCCGTGCTGGCTCACGACGGCCCGGTGAACGCCAGCATGATTGATGGGAATTGGGTCATTCCACCCGGATGATTTGAGATTTCCGATTTGCGATTGACGCATGGTTCGGCCTTTTTGCTCGTAAATCATAAATCGTAAATCGTAAATTCAGGCGTGAACTTGTTCGATGAAGAATTAAACCGGCGTCTGGCCGCGTTGCGTCCGCAAAATCTGCTGCGTGAACTGCGCCGCGTGGATTCGCCGCCCGGCACGCGCATCCAAATCGGCGGCCGGACGCTGCTGAATTTTTCGTCCAATGATTATCTCGGCCTGGCCAATGATCCGGTTTTGAAGGAAGCGGCGGTCAAGGCTGTGGAAAAATTCGGCGCTGGTTCCGGCGCGTCCCGGCTGATTTGCGGTTCGCTCGCGCCACATCACGAGCTGGAAGAGGCACTCGCCAGCTTCAAAGGCGCCAAAGCCGCGCTGAGTTTCTCGACCGGCTATGCCGCCGCCATCGGAACCATCTGCGCGCTGCTCGGCAAGGGCGACTTGATTGTTTTGGACAAACTCGTTCACGCCTGCATCGTGGACGCCGCCCGGCTCAGCGGCGCGAAAATCCGCGTCTTCGCCCACAACGATTTGGAGGATTTGGAGAAAATACTGAAATGGGCCGAAGGCAAGTCACGCATCACGCATCACGCATCACGCACCCTGATTGTCACCGAATCCATCTTCTCGATGGATGGCGATGCCGCGCCGTTGCGCGAAATCGTGGCGCTCAAGGAAAAATACGGCGCGTGGCTGATGGTGGATGAAGCGCACGCGACCGGGCTTTACGGGAAACATCGCCGCGGCCTGGCGGAAGAATCCGGCGTGAGCGGCCAGATCGAAGTTCAAATGGGCACGTTGGGCAAGGCGGTGGGGGCTTCGGGCGGTTACATTTGCGGCTCGCGACTGTTGATTGATTTTCTTGTCAACCGCGCCCGCAGTTTCATTTTTTCCACCGCCCCTGTTCCCGCTGCCGCCGCCGCGGCCACCGCCGGCATCCGCTTTATCCAATCGAAAGCCGGAGCCGATCGGCAGAATAGACTTTTTGACCGGATCGGCGAATTGAATCCGCAATCCGCAACTCCGATAAATCGCGAGCACGCGACGAAAGCCGGTGTCCGCAATCCGCAATTTCAGAGCGCCATCATCCCGGTTCCAATCGGCGACGAGGCCAGAGCGGTGGCAACTTCCGCCGCGTTGCGCGAGCGGGGCATTTTTGCTCCGGCAATTCGTTATCCAACCGTGGCCCGCGGTAAAGCGCGCTTGCGCGTAACCCTGACCGCAAACCACACCACCGAAGACATCAATTTGCTCGTCGCCACGCTGAACGAAATTGCAAATCGTAAATCGTAAATCAAAAATTCAGATGCACCCGCTCGCCAAACTCGATCACCAGTTCGTCTGGCATCCCTTCACGCAAATGCGCGACTGGCTGAAGCGTGAACCGGTGGTCATCGTCGCCGGCAAAGGCGCGGTGTTGCGCGATGTTCATGGACGCGAATATCTCGACGCGAATTCTTCCATCTGGGCGAATCTGCACGGCCACAATCATCCCCGGATCAACTTGGCGATCCAGCAGCAGCTAAAGAAAATCGCGCATTCCTCGGCACTCGGCCTGGCCAATGAACCGGCAAGCCTGTTGGCGGCCAGACTGGTCCGGGCGGTCAATCCGCATTCCGCAATCCGCATTCCGCAATTGAACAAGGTTTTTTTTTCCGACGACGGTTCGACCGCGCTTGAAGTCGCGCTCAAGCTCGCTTATGAATTCACCCGGCGCACCCGGCCCGCGAGTCGCCGACGAATCGAACCACGCCTTCTGTCGCTCGAAGGCGCGTATCACGGCGACACCGTCGGGGCGGTTTCGCTGGGCCATATTGATTTGTTTCACAAAAGTTATTCCGGTTTGCTGTTCAAGACGGACAAGGTCATGTCACCGTATTGCTACCGATGTCCGTTTAATCGCGCCCAGCCGGAGCGCGCCGACGCCCGTGAGTATCGCCAATGCAACTGGGAATGCGTCAGCCTGGTGGAAAAGAAATTCGCTGCGCAAAAGCGCAAGGAAAATCCCTGCGCGGCATTCGTCTTCGAACCATTGATTCAAGGCGCAGCCGGAATGATCCCGCAGCCGCCCGGCTGGCTGCGGCAGGTGACCGAAATCGCGCGCAGTCACGGCTCGCTGCTCATCGCCGATGAAGTAATGACCGGGTTTGGACGCACGGGTTGTTTGGAGTTCCGCCTTCAGGCGGTTTCCTCGACCAACTTTCCGCCTAAAGGCGGGACTCCAAACACTTTTTTTGCCTGCCACCACGAGGGCGTGCAACCGGATTTTCTGTGCCTGGCCAAGGGCCTGACCGGCGGTTACCTGCCCATGGCGGCAACCTTGACGACGCAAAAGGTGTTCGACGCCTTCCTGGGCGAATACGGTGAATTCAAAACCTTTTTCCACGGCCACAGTTACACGGCCAACCAGCTTGGCGCGGCGGCGGCGCTGGCAAGCCTGGATATTTTGCAGGGCAAACAATCCGTTCGCGCGCGGCAAATCCTCGAAAAAAATCTGCACGACGAATTGCAAACGCTCTGGTCGCTGCCCAACGTCGGCGACATCCGGCAGGTCGGGTTAATTGCCGGCATCGAACTGGTCCGGGACTGGCGGACGCGCAAGCCGTTTGACTTGCGCGAATGCGCGGGCATCCGCGTTTGCGAGGCGATGGCGCGGCGCGGCGTGCTCACCCGCCCCGTTGGCAGCGTCATCGTGCTGATGCCAGCTTATTGCACAACGCCGGTTCAGGTGCGGAAAATGGTGCGCGCGGTGTTTAATTCAATCCGCGAAGTTTTTGGGAGCGGTAGCGGCGGGCTGTGACCGTCACAATTCCTGGGAGCGCTGGCGTCTCGCCGGCGAGTTCCGGTTTTCGGCCCCCGACTGGCCGGCGAGACGCCGGCGCTCCCAGGTTCATCTAAAGAATTTACGATTCACGTTTTACGTTTTACGATGCCCATATGGATTTGGCTGTAAATATGGAAACCATCCGTCAGCGCATTCGCGCCGCGTGCGACCGCGCCGACCGTGAACCAAACTCCGTCACGCTGCTGGCGGTTTCCAAGACCCATCCGCCGGAGACCATCAAGGCCGCGGCGGATTGCGGCCAGATTTTTTTCGGCGAAAACAAGGTGCAGGAGGCGAAGGCGAAAATTCCGCTGTGCCCGGGTAAATTACGCTGGCATTTCATCGGCCATTTGCAATCGAACAAATGCCGCGACGCGGTCGAGCTGTTTGAAATGATTCAAAGCGTGGACAGCCTGTCGCTCGCTCAGGAAATCAACAGGCGCGCGGAGCAGGCGGCCAGGCGGATGCCGGTTCTGATTGAAGTAAACGTGGCGGGCGAAGCGAGCAAGTTCGGCTACCAGCCGGAGCGTTTGCTGGCGGAACTCAAGGAAATCAACGCGCTGCCGCGGTTGGAGGTCCGCGGCCTGATGACCGTGCCGCCGTGGTCGCCGGAAGCGGAAGCGTCGCGTCCGCATTTTCGCCGGCTGCGCGAGTTGAAACAACGAGCCGAGCAGGTGCTCGGCGCTCCGTTGCCCCATTTGAGCATGGGCATGAGCGGCGATTTTGAGATTGCGATTGAAGAGGGCGCGACAATCGTGCGCGTCGGCACCGCGTTGTTTGGGCCGCGCGCGAAGGCCAAACCCCGCCCGGAAGAAAACTGAACTTGGGATGATTTCCTGATTTGAAGTTCGGAGCGCGAGTTGTCCCAACTCGCAGCGGGTGTCGTGCGAAGTAACGTTGAAAGCACGGGCGGGCCGCCTTGTATCGGGCGCGCTGCGGTTTGAGACAAACCGCACTCCATTAAATAAAGACATTGCTTGAATTTTGATGCAATTTTCGCCGGATGACTTACGTTGGCTGTAATGACCATTGATTCATTCAAACGCGAAATTGCCGCCGCCGTCAAAACGTACGACAAATTCGTGGTCTGCCTGGAAAAAACGCCGGCGGATTTCGAGGTGTCGCTGACCTCGCTGATGGGCAAGGCGATCAAGGCCTATGAAAGCCGCGGGCCGGGCCTGCGTCATGGCATCGCGCTGGACAACCAGGTGACGATTATTTTGAGCCAGGGCGACGAGGCGCGCCCGTTGTGCGGCATTTATTTCAACCTCCATTCGCCTTACCAGAAGAACGCGCTGCCCAAAACGGTGAAGCCATTCACCGAAAAATCGCAGAAGGCGGAAAGCTGAGTCTTTCGCAGGGGCGAGTTCCACGAGCCTCAAATGCCATTTACTTAAAGTCAAAATGGGGACTCGTGGAACTCGTCCCTCCGGCCGTCAGTTATTGATCGCGCACTTCGCAGCCGACCTGCGCCTCGCCGGCAACCAGATCGGCAACGATGTTGTTGTTGCTGTCTTGCGGGCCGGTGATTTTGACTTCGCCGACTTTCATGCCATCGCGATACAGAAAAAGGCTTTGCTCTAGTTTCGGCATGCGGCCGGGTGGAAAACTCAACACGACGTAGCGAAAATCGGCGTTGTATCTAACCACCCTGGCAGTGAGGGAATTATCCGGAGTGACGATGGTCTGCGGCGCAATAGCGGGCCGGCTTGGCGGATTTGGAGCTATGCGCGGCTTTGTTATACGCACATCCGGCTGCCAGCATCCCAACGAGTACCAGTGACAAGGGCGCGAGCGATTTCATGGCGACAGTTAAGCGCGTGCTGGCGCGCAGGTCAATTCACGATTCACGCATTCATGTAATTCAACCACGGATGGACATGTAAAAAATGCAGGCCCATTGGTAGGGCGGGCAGTCCTTCGCCCGCCGCTCGCAGCAATGATAATCCAACGGCGCGCACGGAGTGACATGCCCTACCCATCCGTGTTCATCTGTGTCCATCCGTGGTTAAAAAATCAGGGCGCGTTTTCCGTAATCACCGTATCATCGTGCTCGTAGGCGGGGGCGCAGCAGCACAGCAGCCGCAGCGGTTCGGTGCCGGTGTTCCACAGCTTGTGTTTGCTTCCCGGCGGTATGGCGATGGCGTCGCCGGGCTTCACGTCACGCGTTTCGCCGCCGATGCGGATCCGTCCCGCGCCGTGCGTGATGTAATAAATCTCCTCGGTCTGGACATGACAATGTTCCTGGGTGCTGGCGCCGACCGGAACGCGCGCTTCCGCCAGGCTTTGGTTGCGGATGACGGAATTGCGATGCGCCAGCAATTCGCGGATTTCCGAGCCGTCCTTCGTAATGAAAGACGGGACTTCGTTGATATTCTTGATATCCATGGGATTTTCAGATTTTGGGCTGCTCTGGTTGTCAGATTAGTGGCAGCGTTGAGCCTGGCAACGAGAAAAAGTTGCCGAAGTGCGATTGGCAATCAAACCTGAAAACAAACGTGCGCTTTGTGGCCCGCTCCGGCAAAATAATTTCTCACAACATGAATCCACCCGCCAGAATATTTAAATCGAAAAGCACCGCCCGCCTGGCTGCCGCCATCCTGCTGGCGCTCGGGTTGACAATTCGGGAAACAGCGGCTCTCAGTTTGACCGCGCCAAGCAGCGGTCTGTCGGTGCGGCTGGAACCCACCAATGGTCTTTACGAAATCGCGTCGAGCAACCTGGCCTGGAGTTTTGCCGGCAACATCCCTGCCCCGCTGGCCAACGTGGCTGCCAGCCACGGCAGCGATGCTATGGGCGCCTACCAGCAAGTCAGTTTCGAGTGGCAGGCGGACGAAATCCCCATGACCGGACAGATCCGGCTTTACGATGAAAAGGCGGTGGCGCTATTTTCCCAGACAGCCAAAACGGCGGCCGGAACGCCACCGTCCGCTTTTCCCGATTTCACAAAAGTACCGGCGGACTTGCATGTGTTCAGTTATGGATTGAGGACTTTTGCCCCGCCGCAATTCGCCGCCAGCGAGGCCGGCACGCCATGGCTCTTGTTTGACGACCGCGCCAATGCCTTCATCATTTCGCCGGCATCCCATTTCATGGTCGCCAGCATGCTGGGCGATGGCCGGCAACGAGTGGCCAGCGGCTTCAATCCCCGCCTGCGCGATCTGCCGGCGGGTTTCACCCAGGAAACCCTGGTCGCCTTCGGCCCGGGCATCAACGAGACGTGGGATTTGTGGGGCCGGTCGCTCCTCGAACTGGAACAGGCCAAACGTCCGTCCAATGACGTGGATGCCGTGCTGAAATATCTGGGTTACTGGACCGATAACGGCGCCTATTATTACTACAATTACGATTTGGACCAAGGATACGCCGGCACGCTTCAGTCGCTCGTGAAACGGTATCGCCAGGAACAAATTCCCATCCGCTATCTGCAATTGGACAGTTGGTGGTATTCCAAAACCACCACCGACGCCGACGGCACACCTGGCGGCGCAAGAAAATCGGGTAGGCTGCCCGAAGGCGAATGGAATCGTTACGGCGGAACGCTGGAATACAAGGCGCATCCCTTTCTTTTTCCGCAGGGCCTGGCAGCCTTTCAACAATCCATCGGTCTGCCGCTGGTCACCCACGCCCGTTGGATTGACCCGGCCAGTCCGTATCATCAACGCTATCAATTTTCCGGCGTGGCGGCGGTGGACCCGCAATGGTGGAACGATATTGCTGCCTACCTCAAATCCTCGGGCGTGGCCACTTATGAGCAGGACTGGCTCGACCGCATCTACCGGTACTCGCCCGCTTTTAGCAGCAATCTGGACACGGCCGAAACCTTTCTCGACAACATGGCCCGCGCCTGCAGCGAGCAAGGCATCACGCTCCAGTATTGCATGCCGTATCCCTGCCACTTCCTGCAAGGCAGCCGGTATGCCAACCTGACCACCATCCGCACCAGCGACGACCGGTTCAATCCCAACCAGTGGAACAATTTTCTGTACACGTCCCGCCTCGCCGCGTCGCTCGGCATCTGGCCCTGGGCCGACGTTTTCAGAAGCTCCGAAACCGCCAACGTGCTGCTGGCCACACTTTCCGCCGGGCCTGTCGGCATTGGCGACGCCATGGGAACCGAAACCATGACCAATCTGCTTCAAGCCGTCCGCGCCGACGGTGTGATTGTCAAACCCGATGCGCCCATCGTGCCGCTGGACCGCAGCTACCTTGCCGATGCCCGGCACGAGCCGGCACCGTTGATCGCCGGCACCTGCACCCGGCAGGGCAAAATCAAAACCGGTTATGTCTTTGCCTGTAACCGGTCCAAAACCAACTCCGTCGAAGTCCGGTTTGCGTCTGACGAACTGGGCCAGACGGGCCCGGTTTATGTCTATGATTACTTTGCCGGCACGGGCCGGCGGCTGGAAACCAATGAAAGTTTCTCCGCGCCGTTGTCCCAAGGCGCATCTGTTTTCTACGTGGTGGCGCCGGTCGGCGAAAGCGGCATCGCGTTTTTGGGCGACAGCGAAAAATTTGTCGGCACCGGCCGGCAGCGGATTGTCTCGCTCCACGACGAACCCGGCAAACTCGCCATAAACGTTGTCTTCGCGGAAAAAGAAGCAGCCGTCACGCTTCACGGCTTTGCCGCGGCGAAGCCCAAATTGCAGGTTGAATCCGGACGGGCCGGCTCAGTTCGATACGACGCCGCAACCGGGCATTTCAGCGTGGAGATCAAGCCCGGCCCCAAAGCGCCCGTTGACCGTTCCGCCGGCGACCCGGTCCGGCAGGTGACAGTGGTGTTTGAAATGCCGAAGCTTTTTTGAATCTGAATTTGATTCGTCCTCGTTCTCGTCCTCGTCCTCGAATTTATCGAAAAGCCCTGTTCGATTACGAGAACGAGGACGAGGACGAGGAGGATTTCAAGTCAAAATCCTTCCGGCACGCCAAAGATTTTCGTCCAATTGGCCTGACCCAGCACCACACCGGCGATGATCAAAGCCATGGCCGTCCAAAACGTGGGCGTGACCGGCTCGTGCAAAAAGAGCCACGCCCAGGCCATCGTGCTCAACGGAATGAGATTGTTGAACAGCATCACCTGGCTCGTGCGCCAATGCCGGAGCGCGTCGTTCCAGAGCGCATAGGCAATCACGCCTCCGAACACGATGCAGAATGCCAGCACACCCAGAATCCCGCCGGTGACGGGAATGCCGCGCGCGAAATAAATCTCGGCCAGACCGAACGGCATCAGCGCAATCCCCGACATCCACATCGTGTGCGCCGCGACCTCCGCCCCGCTCAAGCTGGCGCTTAAAATTCGCATTTGATGGCTGAAAGTTGCCCACAAAATGCTCGCGGCCAGTCCAAGCAATTCGCCGAGCAGGTCCAATTTTGCCGTTTGCAGCGCCGGCCAGAACAGAACCAGCACGCCAGCCAGCGCCAGCAGCGACGCTCCGTAACGCCGCGCGCTGGCCCACGTCCGCTGCGGCCGTTCCTCCCACAACAACGTCCACACGGGAGACGCGCCGAGATACAACGCCACGTGCGAAGCGGCGGTCAGGCGCAAGGCCCAGTTGAAGGCGACGATATACACCGCCAGACACAACCCGCCGCGCCACCACAACTGCCGGCGCAGTCCGGAGGTCAACGGGCGGTATTCACCGAGCCACGAAGTGAAGCGCAGCACCGCCAGCAACAGCAGCCCGGCCAGGAGAAAGCGGATGCCGCCGGTCCAAATGGGTGGCCACGCGGCGACCAGCCACTTGGTCCCCGCGTTGTTGCCGCCCCACAAAAAAACCACGAACAGCAGGCTCCCGGCAATGGCGACGTTATGTTTTGATTGCGACACCCGGCGAGTAAGCCAATGCGCGACCGGCTTGCCAATGAAATTTGTTTGGTCGTTTTGCACGGCGCGTACTTGCAAGCTGGTTGGAAACTATTATTCTCGCCGCATGGTAAAGAGAGCTTTCGGCGCAATCGGAGTGGCGAGTTCCGCAAGCCTCCAATCAGAAATTCTCGACGAGCATAGGTCAGCGATGAATCCTGAAAAAGTCATCCTGTCAGAGCATAAAGGAATTGCCTTTAGCACCTACCATGAAGTCATCGAGTGGGAGCTGCGAGCGGCAATCGGGCGCTACTTTGATTTTTTATGGGAATTGCACTGGAAAGAACAACAAGGAAATGAATTGTATTTAATTCCCATCGAACAACACCGTCTGCCCATCATAATTTTAAGCTGCACGCTTTTGGAATGTGTTATTAATTTTTATCTTTGCACCAAATGCGATGCCAAACATTTTGAAAAACTTGAAAGAAAAAGCCTTTTTGACAAATGGACTGACGTTCCAAAAGAGTTTGCTTCCAAATACACCATTCCCAAAGACGGAGAACTTGCAAACGATTTAAGAAAGCTTATAGATCGGCGTAAAGTGATTATCCACTCAAAGCCAATGATTAACATTGATGGCGGTAATCAGCATCAAGGCAATGAACCTGACGTCGCACTGGATGAGAATGAGTTTGTTGGACGTTGCGCGACACTTCCTTTTAGACTGATTGAAAATCTGATTGCCTACGACACGGGGTCAATGATGAATTTATGGAGTTTTCGCACGTCATGCGGTTCAGTTGCAAATGTTTTTGAAAAAAGAAACCGCAGGCTAAAGATGTTGACGGCAATTCCTCGTAAATTGATTCTTGAAATCATGGGACAAGGACACGACCGAGAGACGGCCATCACCTGCGCACTCATGATTGGTGTGGATCGAACACCAAACGAGGAAGGTGTCATTGTGCTATATCCACGAATGGGGCAAAGAGTGGAGATTCAGCCATTAAAGTTCTTTGGTTCTCAAAACAGCAATTTCTCTTCATAATTATATGGCCCTCATCAAATGTCACGAATACAGCGGACAGGTCAGCGACCATGCGCGGACGTGTCCGCATTGCGGCGCGCCGGTCATCGCCACCATCAAACGCCGGCAAAAGGCGAAGTTAAAGTTTTTGGCTGTTGAAATTATCTTCGTCTCCATCTTTGCCATTGCTGCTTGGTTTTCTCCGGACACAGGGATTGTTTCGTCCCAAAGGGACAACTGGAAATTAGCCAGACACATCGTGTCTGGTGGATTGCAAAATGAATTCGTGTCCTGAAGGGACAACGGAATCCGCCGCTCACCATCCATCGTCCCTTGCGGGACAAATAATTTTCTTCGTTCATCATTCCAGCCACTCCGTGGCCGGCTAATTTCCATCGTCGCTCCACGACTTTCCCTAACCCATCAGCAGCCATTTGACCCGGCGTGAAATTTGTTTGACCATCGTGACACTCGGCTTAACTTGCCGGCATGGATCATTCACCCGGTTTTCTCAAAATTGTGGCTGACGCCAGGACCCGCGTCCGAGAAATCTCCATTGACCAAGCGCGCGCGTGGCTCCTGCAAAATCCCAAGGTCGTGCTGCTGGACGTGCGCGAGGACAGCGAATGGCTGGCGGGCCACGCCGCCGAGGCCGTACACTTGGGCAAGGGAATTCTGGAACGCGATCTGGAGAAGCTGTTTCCCGACCCGAAGACGGAAATCATCATGTATTGCGGCGGCGGCTTCCGGTCGGCGCTCACGTGCGATGCGGCGCAAAAAATGGGCTATCGCAACGTCCATTCGCTCATCGGCGGTTACAAAGGGCTGGTGGCCGCCGGCTGGCCGATGAAAAGCGGGGAATAAACAGAAATTGATTTTGAAACAATTTCTCGCCGGCGGGGCGAGTTACACGAGTTTCCATCTTTAGAAGCATTCGATGAGTCAGGGGCTCGTATAACTCGCCCCTCCGATGTTTTTGGATTCGGCGTTCGGGTTAACCCGCAACCAGCGCTCCGATTAACTTTTCTCCGGCTTCACCACCGCCACCACCAGGGCATCCGGCTTGAGATATTTTTGCGCGACGGCCTTGATTTGTTCCAGCGTGACGGCTTCGAATTTCGCATCGTCGAGTTCCGCGCGCTGGTAACCGAGGCCGTAAAGTTCGTCGAGCGTGGTCGTGGAGGCCAGATGGCCCAGTTCCTGCCGGGCGATTTTTTTCTGGCCGATGGTTTTGGCCTTGGCGCGTTTGAGTTCCTCGGCGGTCAAACCTTCGGTGCGCAGAAGCACAGCTTCCTTGAGAATTTCCTGTTCGACCTGCGCGGCCTTCGCCGGCTCGGTGCCGGCATAAAAGGTGAAGTAGCCGGGCGCCAGGCCGGCAAAATGTTGCGCGCCGACATAGTAGGCGAGGCCGAGTTGCTCGCGAATCCGCAGAAACAGCCGCGAACCGAGGTCGCTGCACGATTCCTGGATCAACTCGAGCGCGTAACGGTCCTCGTCATGCATGGTCGTGCCGGGAAAACCAATAACGACCACCGCCTGTTTTTTGTCGCGGATCTCCGTTACCCGGTTGGATGTTGGATGCTGGATGCCGGCTTGCGATTTCCCGGATTTGGATGCCGGCTCGCGATTTATCGGAGTTGGATGTTCAAATTTTTTGCCGGAT
>CAWHLR010000021.1:0-30733 GCA_963830235.1 uncultured Verrucomicrobiae bacterium | reverse complement strand
CATCCTCGAACAACTGGCCGCGCTGAACCTCCCCGACGTGGAACTGGAAACCAGCCATCAGCTTGAAGTTGAGGCTTCCGAGACCATCAGCCATTTCGACGCCGTCATTTTCGTGGACGCCGCGATTCCCGAAGCGCCGGAAGCCATCCAGCGCACCGTTGTCGCCCCCAACTTCCAGAGCCACGCCGTCGCGCATTATCTGACGCCGGCGGACGTGCTGTCGTTGTGCAAAACACTTTATGGCCGGGAACCAAAGGCCGTCCTGTTCAGCATCCGCGGCCGCGATTTCAATTTCGGGACAACACTGACGCCGGAAGTCGAGCAAGCCGCGCGCTTGGTCGTGAAGCAAATCGCCGAAATCATCCGCAGCGGTAAATTTTAATCACGGACTGGCGTGTAATGGCGTGTAAATATCCTTCCAAAATCGCAAATCCGACGGTTCAATTCCGTTGCAATGCAGCTTGCGATTGATGCCTTGCTTCGCCGATAATACCCTTTCTCTGAAGGACGACTAAACTGCTTGGAAGACCAGGAAAGTTGAAGGTTGAGAATTGATGGTTGAGAGAATTGCGATGCGAAAGACACTGTTTTCACAGGTGGTTCCGGGCTGCCTTTTGCTGGCGTGGTTGGCCGGCAGCGGTTGCTCCATTCATCGCTATGTTTTGAACAAGGCGTCCGATGCCGTGGCTCAAAGCGGCACCGCTTACGCCAGTGATGATGATCCCGAACTGATCAAGGACGCGGCGCCGTTCGGCCTGAAACTCACGGAAAGTCTGCTGGCGGAGAACCCGCAACACGTGGGTCTGCTGACTTCGGCGGCCAGCGGATTTACCCAGTATTCCTACGCCTTCGTGCAGGAAGATGCCGACGAGGTGGAACCGCGCGATTTCGCCGCCGCCGAGGCGATGCGGGTGCGGGCCAGGCATCTCTACCTGCGCGCCCAGCGCTACGGCATGCGCGGCCTGGAAGTGAAACACCCCGGCTTCGGGAAGGCGTTGCTGGCCAATCCCAAGGCCACCGTCCGCATAGCCACAAAATCGGATGTGCCGCTGCTCTATTGGACGGCGGCGGCGTGGGCTTCGGCAATTTCGCTTTCCAAGGACAACCCGGAACTGGTCGGACAAATTCCGGCGATGGAAGCATTGATGGACCGGGCGCTGGAACTGGATGAGAGTTTCAACCATGGCGCGATTCACACCTTCATGATCACTTACGAGATGAGCCGTTCGGGCGCGGCGGGCGATCCGGCGGCACGCGCACGCAAGCAATTCGAACGCGCGATGGTCATTTCCAAGGGAACCGACGCTTCGCCGCTGGTCGCCCTGGCGGTGGCGGTGGACGTTCAAAAACAGGACGTGAAGGAATTTAAATCGCTGCTGAACCAGGCATTGGCCATTAATCCGGATGCCAATCCGGATCTCCGGCTGCTGAACACCGTGATGCAGCGCCGGGCGCGCTGGCTCCTGTCACGCGAGTCGGAATTGTTTTTGGTCGAATCAAAATGAATATGAAACTATTTGTAAAACTTGGATTGGCGGCGCTGGTTCTGGGATGCTTCATTCCGGTTGATCGCGTGGCGGGTGCCGAACCGGTGAAGGTGCGGCTGGGGACGCTGGCGCCGAAAGGCTCTTCCTACACGAAACATCTTCAAGCCATGGGCGAACAATGGCGCGGGACGCCGGGCGGCGGCGTGCAGTTGACGATTTACGCCGACGGTACCATGGGCAGCGAGGCCGACATGGTGCGCCGGATGCGCCTGGGCCAGTTGCAGGCCGCTCTGGTGACGACCACGGGCCTCACTGAAATTGAGCCGGCGGTAGCCGGGCTGCAAACCATCCCCAAGGCTTTCCACACGCTGGACGAGGTGGATTACATCGGCGAAAAATTGCAGCCGATGCTCGAAAAACGCCTGGAAGCAAAAGGGTTCGTCGTGCTCTTCTGGTCCGACACCGGCTTCGTCCGCTTCTTCTCCAAGCAACCGATGATTACGCCCGATGATCTCAAGAAGACCAAGCTGTTCATCTCCGCCAACCGCGCCGCTGAACTGGAAATTTATCACTCGGTGGGCTGCAACGCCGTTCCGCTGGAAGTCGCCGACATTCTGCCCGGCCTCCAGACAGGATTGATTGATTGCCTGTGTCTGCCGCCGACGTTCGCCCTGGCCACGCAAGTTGACTCGGCGGCTCCCAACATGCTCGACATGAACTGGGCGCCGCTGGTCGGCGCCGCCATCATCAACAAAAAAACCTGGGACAGCCTCTCACCCGAAGCCCAGGCCGCCCTGCGCAAATCGGCCCGGGAAGCCGGCAAGCTCATCAAGGCCGATGGCCGGCGTGAAAACGTGGAATCCATCGAGGCGATGCGCAAACGCGGACTGAAAATCCACACACTCACGCCGGAACTCGAAGCCGAATGGAACCGAACCGCCGAACAGGCCTGGCCCAAAATTCGCGGGACGGTGGTTCCCGCCGACATTTTTGACGAGGTCATGAGCCAGTTGAAAATCTACCGCGCCGCCCACGAAGCGGCTGGGAAGTGACCCGCGAAATGTCTGTTGTAGCTTCCAACCCGGCTGAACCGGCCGGACGTTTCCGCTGGCTCTGGCAGGCGGAGAATCTGCTGGTCGCGCTGTCGCTGGCCGTGCTGATGATCCTGCCGCTCATCGAAATCGTCGGACGCAAATTCTTCCACGGCGGCCTCAGCGGCGGAGCGGCGCTGCAACAGCATCTGGTTTTGATCATCGGCCTGCTCGGCGGCATGTTTGCCGCGCGCGACCGCCGCCTGCTCAGCCTCTCGACATTGACCAATTTCCTCACCGGCCGGTGGCAGACGTTTGCGCGCGTCTTCAGCAGCGCCTTTGCCTCGGGCATCACCGTTTTTCTCTGCCTGGCGGCGCTGCAACTGGTGCAGTCGGAAAAAAATGGCGGCGGCAAAATTCTAGCCTACCACATTCCGATTTGGGTGGTTCAAGGCATCATGCCGCTGGGCTTTGGCGTCATCGCGCTGCGCCTGCTGTGGCACGCGGCGGATACCCGGCGCGGACGGCTGGTCGCGTTGCTGCTGGCCGAAAGCATTGTGTGGATCGGGCTTTGTCCGCCGCTGTCGCCCGCCCGGCTGGTGGTGCCCGGACTGGTGGCCTTGCTGGCGGCGGTGGTGCTCGGCGCGCCCATTTTTGTCATGCTCGGCGGCGCGGCCCTGATTTTATTTTGGGGCGAAGACATACCCATCGCCTCGATTTCGCTGACGCACTATTCGATGGTGACCAATCCCACGCTGCCGACGCTCCCGCTGTTCACCCTGGCCGGCTATTTTCTTGCTGAAGGCGGGGCGTCCAAACGGTTGATCCGGGTTTTTCAGGCGTTGTTGGGGCAATTTCGCGGCGGCCCGGCCATTGTCACCGTCCTGGCCTGCGCGTTTTTCTCCTCCTTCACCGGCGCGTCGGGCGTGACCATTCTCGCGCTGGGCGGATTGCTTCTGCCGGTGCTGATGGGCGCGGGTTATTCCGAGCGTTCCACCTTGGGAATCCTCACCGGCTCGGGCGGCCTGGGGCTGCTGTTCCCGCCGTCGTTGCCGCTGATTCTTTTTGCCATTGTTGCCGGTTCCAACGCCACGGGCGCCGGCGTGACCATTGAAAAAATGTTTCTCGCCGGTTTTGGTCCCGGCGTGCTGCTGGTGAGCATGGCCATCTGGCTGGGCATGCGCCTGGGACCCAATAGCACCGGCAGCCACCGCGCATTTGACCGGGGCGAGGCGGGACGCGCGGTCTGGGCGGCCAAATGGGAATTGCTCCTGCCGGTTGTTGCGCTGGTCGCGCTTTTTGGCGGATTTGCCACGCCGGTGGAAGCGGCGGCGGTCACCGCCTTTTATGCGTTTGTCGTCGAGACCTTTGTTTATCGCGACTTCAAGGGGCCGCAAGACGTGGCGCGCGTCATGGCTGAGTGCGGATTGCTCGTGGGCGGCGTGCTGCTCATTTTGGGCGTGGCGCTGGGATTTACCAATTACCTGATTGACGCCCAGATTCCCAGCCACGCGGTGGAATGGGTCACCGGGACGGTGCATTCGAAGTACGCCTTCCTTCTGGCGTTGAATGTGTGTCTGCTGGTGGTGGGCTGCGTGATGGACATGTATTCCGCGATCATGGTGGTGGTCCCGGTCATCGTGCCGCTCGGAATGGCCTACGGCATAGACCCGCTTCACCTGGGAATCATTTTCCTGACCAACATGGAGCTGGGGCTGTTGACTCCGACCGCCGGCATCAACATTTTTTTGTCGTCCTATCGTTTCCAAAAACCGGTCCTACAGGTTTCGCGGGCCGTTCTCCCGATGCAATGCGTCCTCATCATTGGCCTGCTGCTGATCACTTATATTCCCGCCCTGACCACGTTCCTGCCGCACTGGATGGGAAGATGACGAGCGTGGTTGAGAGTTGAGGGTTGAGGGTTGAACGTCTGCTCGCGACGCAGGCCGGAGTTGAAGATTGATGGATGATCTTTCATTTTCCTGGTTGACCGCCGATGGCATTGCGTTTGAAACTTGCGCAATGCAAGGACTGCGCCGACATCCCTTCCGCGTTTTGGGGCGGCTGCTTTGGTTTGCCGGCGAGGTGATCATCGCGCTGGTGGATTTTTTGATCCACTGCGCGTTCCGTCCGAAAAAATCCGCGCTCGCCGCGCGGGCCTTGTGGCTGCAACGGGCTTCCCGCCGCAGCCTGCGAATTTTCAAATTCACAGCGCAAGTCGCCGGGCCGGTTCCGTCCGGCGGCCTGCTCGTGAGCAATCATTTGAGCTACCTCGACGTGCCGGTGCTGGCATCGCTTGCGCCCGCGGTTTTTGTCGCGAAACAAGAAATCAAATCGTGGCCGGTCATCGGCTGGCTCGCCCGGCTGGCGGGCACGCTGTTTATTGATCGCGGACGGCGGATGGACGTCGCGCCGGTGAATGCCGCCGTCCAAACCGCGCTCGATGGCGGCGCGCTGGTGGTGGTTTTTCCCGAAGGAACGAGTTCGGACGGCCGGACCGTCCTGCCGTTCAAGTCATCGTTGCTCGAGCCGGCCACGCGGCAAATTCATTCCCTTTCCATCAGCTTGATTCAGTATGAGCTCGACGATGGCGACGCGGGCAACGACGTTTGTTACTGGGGCGACGTGACGTTTTTTTCGCACCTGTTGAATCTGTTGAGCAAGCGCACTTTCCGGGCTTCGGTTCGCTTTGCCCCCATTTCATCCATTGACCCCAGCCGCAAGGAGCTGGCGCAGCAATTGCATTCGGAAATGCTGAAATTAAAGGATGCGGCGGTGGGTTCAAAAAATCCTTCCCAACCGGCCACCGGCCATTCATGACGCGCCGGCCGATTCGAGTTGCCCGATGATTTCCCGCAACACGGCGGCGGACTTTGCCAGGGCATTCTGCTCGTCGGGCGGCAATGCCACTTGCAAAATCTTTTCGACGCCTTTTTGGGAGAGGATGCAGGGAATTCCCAAACTCACACCGCTCAGGCCGTATTCCCCTTCCAGCACGGCTGAAACGGTGAGCACGCCGTGCTGGTTGCGCAGGATGGCCGCGGCAATTCGTGTCAAGGCCAGGCCGACGGCGAACCAGGTGGCTCCCTTGTAATCAATGATGTGATAGGCGGAATGCTTCACCGCCTCGGCAATTTTGCGGCGCGCCGTCTGCCAGTCGTCGCATTTCAAGCACGCGCGGCAAAATTGTTCGATGGGCATGCCGGCCATGTTCGTCATGGACCACGCGGCAAATTCGCTGTCCCCGTGTTCCCCCAGGATGTAGGCATGGATGTTATGCACGTCCACTCCGCAGTGCTGGCTCAACAAATGGCGGAAGCGCGCGCTGTCCAGCACGGTGCCGGACCCGATGACGCGTCCGCGCGGCCAGCCGGACCGCTGGTGGGCGACATACGTCAGGATATCCACCGGATTGCTTACAATCAAAACGACGGCCGGCGATTTCTGAAGCACGATTTCATCAATGATATCGTGGATGATTTTGACGTTGCGTTGCAGCAGGGCCAGACGGGATTCGCCCGGCCGCTGTTTGGACCCGGCTGTAACCACAATCAGGCGGGCATCGGCATAATCCGCCGCCTGGGCCTCGCGAATCTGGACGGAGGGAAAAAAGGCCTGCCCATGAACCAGATCGAGGACCTGTCCCATGGCCAGCTCATGGTTGGCATCGCGCAAGGCGATCTCATCGGCCAGGCCGCTTTGGGCCAGCGCGTAGGCAAAAGTGGAACCTACCGCGCCGGCGCCAACAATCACGACCTTTCTTGAACTCCAGGAGTCATCATTCATAACTATTCCTCCGCTGTGATGCCGACTGGCTTTGGCAATGGAACGTCAGCCATCGGCCTGAACTTCAGTTTGCCATCTTCCCTCTCGCATGTGCGACCCAAAATGTCCAGCCAGCGGTGCGAGTCTCACCCCAATTGAATTTTGAATGTTGGATGTTCAATGTTCTGCCTTCCATTAACCCTCAGCTCTCAACTGAGTGGGAATCACCCGCTTTCCTTTTTACGCTGTGCGATTTCCGGCAAAAAAACCTTGAAACGAAACGGTTTTAGGGATGTCTTATCCAGCATGTACTCCCGGCGCGCCTTCACTTTGATTGAACTGCTGGTGGTCATCGCCATCATCGGCATCCTCGCGGCCATGCTGTTGCCCGCCCTGGCCAAGGCCAAACAGCGCGCCTACATGGTCACGGACTTGAACAACACCAAGCAGATCATGCTGTCCGCGCAAATGTATGCCGGGGATGCGTCGGATTTTCTGCCACGCCCGGGCTGGCAATTGCCCGTTGCCTGCTGGGCCTACGGCACGCCGTTTACCTATGCCGGCGGCGGGCAGGCGGATTACAATGTAAATTATCCGAAGCAACTGGATGCCGTCAAAACCGGCCAGCTTTACCCTTACTTGAAATCTACCGATCTTCTCATGTGTCCCGGCGACCGGGTGGATGCGTCGTTCTATGAGCGTCAGATGTACATCTCCAGTTACGTCTGGAATGGCGCGGTCAGCAGCTATGACATCTTGAGCACCAAAACCCGCAAACTCAGCCAGTTCAAGCCAACCGCCATCCTCCAGTGGGAAAGCGATGAAACCAGCCCGATCAGTTTCAATGACGGCGGGGATTTCCCGAACGAGGGTTTTACGCGGCGGCATGGCGGCAACCGGGACGGCGATCCGACCCAGGACTCCCGCGCCGGAGTCACCGTCGGTATGTTCGACGGCGGCGCCAAGCGGATGTCGGCCCGGGAATTGTATCAGCTGTCCGGAGGATTTACACCGGGGGACACCGATCCGCCGGCGGATATGAAAAACTTGCCCAACGACCTTTGGTGCAATCCAGCCAACCCTCGGGGCGGAACGAGCACTTTCTGAATCCGGCGGGCCGTCCCTTGTCACCATGGGAAGGCGGAATACGTGCAAAAGCAGGAACGCACAGGCGCATTAGGAATTGCGCTTTGGCTCGAAATGAACGAGATTCGCGCATGAGGTTCCAAACTTGAAACCATGAAAAATTCTATTCCAGCCAAAAGTCTTTTGATGGCCGCGAGCGTGCTGTTGCTGGCGGGTTGCACGGTCAGCCGTCCCGTTGCCGTTGTGCCACAAGTCGAACCGGCACCCGGCACTTACGTTGGACAACCCACCCAGGCGCCGCCGGCGAATCAGAAAGACGTTGTTCCTCCGCCGCCGGGATCCCTGCCGCAGTGGTGGTTCATTCCCGGCCACTGGGCCTGGCGCGGCCAATGGGTTTGGGTGCCCGGCCACTGGCGGACGCGTCCGCATTCGGGCAACATCTGGCTGCCGGGCAAATGGGTCCAGCAAGGCGACGTCTATGTGTGGCAAAAAGGCCACTGGCGCTCCGGCGCTCCCGCCGACGAAGAATCGGCCGACCGGTAGGCTTTTGAACCGCATCGTAGCGGCGTCTCGGCAGAGCGCCGCTATTTAAAATCCGAAGAATGGCGGCGCTCTGCCGAGACGCCGCTACGCCAGCAGAGGTAATTTTTCACGCGCAGGCGTGAAATTTTTACGCGCTTTTGAAATGTCCGGCCCGAAATCCCTTGAAAATCGCCTGGCACCGGCGATGCTGATGATTCAATTGGCAACATGAAAACCCGATTCACAACCCGGCAAACCAAGGGATTTACTTTGGTTGAACTGTTGGTGGTCATCGGCGTGATGGCATTGCTGGCTGCTCTGCTGTTGCCAGCACTCGCTGGAGCGCATAAACACGCCGGAAGGATTGGGTGCGTCGTCAATTTGAAAGAAATTGGCACCGCTTTTCGAACCGGAGAGGAAGCTGAAGGCGGCAAACTTCCGATGCAGGTTGTCTTGACGAACAGCGAAACCATGAAGCTGGTGGCGAATGGCAACGCTTATACTAACTTGCAATCAATAGGCTATTAATGTAGGGTGAGGGCAATCTATGCGCCCTCGAACTGAAATTCCCGCCGCGCAGGTCGGCGCGATCCATCGCGCGATGCTGGCGGCTTCCGGCAAATCGGCCTTTCAACGGCTCCAATGCCTCTGGCTGCGGGCCAGCCAAGACCTCTCCACCGAAGCCATTGCGCAGACCGTGGGCTTGAGCGTCAGCCATGTGCGGCGTGTCTGGTCGGAATATCTGCGGGGAGGACTGGCCGCCGGTCAGGGCCGTCCCAAAGGCGGACGCCGTCATCAAAACCTAACCTTGGCCCAAGAGCGAGCCGTGCTGGTTGGCTGGCAAGAGCAAGCCCGGCGGGGAAGACTGATCACGGCCCGCAGCATCAAAGTGGACTATGAGAAACGCTTGGGGCGCTCGGTGCCCGATTCGACGGTGTGTCGCCTGCTGGCCCGGCACCAGTGGCGGCGGGTGACTCCGCGTCCCAAGCACCCTAAAGACAACCCCGCGGCCCGTGCCGCTTTTAAAAAAACTTCAGGCCAAAGTGGACGCTGTTGCGGCTGGCTTCCCACACCAACCGTTGCGGCTGATATTTGAGGATGAAGCCCGGTTTGGCCGGATGAGCGATCCGATTCGGTGCTGGGCTCCCTCCGGCTGCCGTCCGCAAGTATCCACCCATCGGGTGCGCCAATACACCCATGTTTTTGGCAGCGTCTGCCCGCAGGATGGCGAACTCATCAGTCTGATCCTGCCGCACGCTGACACGGTGGCCATGTCGTTCTATTTGGCGGAAGTGTCCCGGCGGCATCCCGACGAACATATTTTGATGTTCCTGGATCGGGCGGGCTGGCATCAGGCCAAGGCGCTGGCCGTGCCGGATAACCTGACCTTGGACTGGCTGCCAGCTTACAGCCCGCAATGCAACCCCCAAGAACTGGTCTGGCGCGAAGTGCGCCGGCAGCCCTTTGGCAATCACGATTATGACTCGATGGACGCGGTCGAAAACGCCCTGGAACAACGCCTCTGCCAACTGGAATCCTCACCCGCCCAAATCCAATCCCTCACCGGTTTTGATTGGATTGTTAATGTTAGATTGAATGCTAAATAGTATTATCTGTTGTGGCAAACCATGTCCAATAAACTCGGCAGGCCAAAAGAACTCTACACACCCTACCAGGCAACAGTTACTTTTAATTCTGACGGCACACTTGGCACGCCCAAAGACAGCGCACTTGGCACGCCAGGCACGCCCAAAGTCCTCTATTGCCCCGATGATAAACGGCGAAAAGCAGCCACGACATTTTCCCAGGGTTTCAGCGACGCCAACATCAGCTATTTCTTCAGCCTGGATGCGGCAGAAGCTTATCCGCAGATGATTTTGGACGGCGATGACAATCTGATGGTGAATGGTGTGCAGGTTAAACCCGGAATTTTGAATCTTTGGACCAACAGCACTGTCGCGTGGACCAAGGAAAGGCATCGTTTCAATGACAACATCGGCTTGGCTGACGGTTCGGTAATGCAAGCCACCAGCGAGGGTTTGAGTTCCGCGTTTGTCTCCAGCACTTCCGGCATTATCACGAACAACGTCCCAATCCGGTGGGTGATTCCGTAAGCTGCTGTCTGCGGAGCGCCGCGCTGGTTTGTAGCGGCGGTCTGTGACCGTCGCAAATTTCAAAATCACCGGCGATGATGCGCGCCGCAAGCTTGATTGATCGGCACTTCCGTCACGAGATCGTTCGGTTGCACAACTTTGTTTTCCAGCATCCACGCTTCGACTTCCTCGCCGCTGATGTCGGCGAGCATCTGGCCGTTGATCTCCACGCACGGGCTCAACATCTGCCCGCTCTTTTCGACCATTTCCTGGCGCTGGACCGGATCGTTGATGATGTCGCGGTCTTCAAAGGGCAGTTCGTATTTCTTGAGCACGGCGCGCACGCCGTTGCTCCAGCCACAGGTCGGTTTCAGATAGGCGATGATTTTGGGCGTTTCCATGATTTTGTATAATTTGTCTTTATGATGACAATAAAGTGCCACAATCCGAAGTGCGAGGCAAGTGTTTTAGACACGGATTTCACGGGTTTTCACTGGTTCAATCCGTGTTAATTCTTGAAATCCGTGTCTAAAATCATCTCTCCGTTTCCGCTTTTCGCGCATCCAAAACCTTTTTTGACGGTTTGTAATTCGCGATGAACTCGCGGTAAAACTCCGCGAAGGTGCCGGCGGCGATGTGCGCGCGGGTGTCCGCCATCACCTTCAAAAACAGGTGCGAGTTGTGGACGCTCACCATGCGCAGGCCGAGAATTTCGTTCACGTTCAGCAGGTGCCGCAGATACGCGCGCGTGAAATGTTTGCAGGCAAAACAGTTGCACCCTTCCTCGATGGGCCGGAAATCCGCCTTGTAGCTGCCGCCCTTGATGCCGAACGCGCCGCGCCGCGTGAACGCCGTGCCAGTGCGCGCGATGCGCGTCGGCAGCACGCAGTCGAACATGTCCACGCCGCGCGCAATCAGCTCGATCATCTGCGCGGGCGTGCCGAGACCCATCGCGTAACGCGCCTTGGTTGTGGGCAAAAACGGCTCGGTGAATTCTATCGCCTTCATCATCTCCGGTTCCGGCTCGCCCACGCTCACGCCGCCGATGGCATAACCGTCAAATTCCATCGCGACCAGTTCCTTCGCACATTCCTCGCGTAGCGCGGCGTTGCTGCCGCCCTGCACGATGCCGAAAACCAGTTGTCCCGGAGTGCGGGGCTGCTCGCGGCATTCCCGCGCCCAACGGATGGTACGTTCGACCGCCAGCCGTTGCTCTTTGGCCGGCGCATCGTGCGGCGGGCATTCGTCGAACACCATCGCGATGTCCGAGCCGAGCACGCGCTGGATTTCCATCGCCTCCTTCGGACCGAGGAACAGCGGCGAACCGTCGAGGTGCGACCGGAATTCGACGCCGTGCGGTTTGATTTTCCGGATTTTGGCGAGGCTGAAAACCTGGAATCCGCCGCTGTCGGTAAGGATGGGCAGTTCCCAATTCATGAACCGGTGCAATCCGCCGGCGGCGCGGATGATGTCGAGTCCGGGCCGGATGTTGAGGTGATAGGTGTTGCCGAGGATGATTTGCGTGCCCATTTCGCGGAGTTCGCGTGGGTCGAGCGCCTTCACACTGGCCTGCGTGCCGACGGGCATGAAGACGGGAGTATCCACGACGCCATGCGCGGTGGTGAGCCGGCCCAGCCGCGCCTTGGTGTGCGCATCTGTTTTGAGCAGTTCAAACATCGTGCAAAGGTTTTAACGCAAAGTCGCAAAGTCGCAAAGCCGCAAAGGAGAATTTTTTTACCGTGCTGTTAAATTCCAAGCCGGCCATTCAATACCGGCACACCGCCCCATTTGGTAATTTCGTAATTACGCAGTGAAGCGGAATACATTCCGAACTCCGGGGAAAACCCAATGGTTCGTAGCAACGACAGGAAACGTGGCGACGCTTCGTTTGGTGTGTTGGCCGGCTTCATTCGCAGGCCGTTAAGCTGATCACCACTGGTGCCGGGCGCTTGCGGTTTTCAGCGGTGGCGTGTAGAGTTTGAGACATGAAAGTCTCTGACAAAGGCCAAGTCACTATCCCATTGACCATGCGGCGGAAACACGGGCTGTTGCCCCAACGTGAAGTGGAGTTTGTGGACCAACCGGACGGGGTGCTGGTCGTGAAGGCCGGCAAGCTTGCGCACGGCAAGCGGGTGTTGGCCGCGTTGCTGCGCGGAGGGAAAGTCAAAGGCGACACGGCAAGCTGGCTGCGTTTGACCCGGAGCGCTGCATGATTTTGGTGGACACCAGTGTCATCGCGGACATCCTCACCAAAGACCCGGATTGGTTCGAGTGGTCGAGCGGGCAAATCGAGCGCTGGGCTGATCAAGGGCCGCTGTGTTACGACGCGATCATCTTCGCCGAATTGGCCGTCAAATTCGACACGCAGAAGGAACTGGAACACCGGCTCTCTGCCTTCACCTGTTTACCGTTGCCGCTCAACGCGGCGTTTCAAGCCGGAAAAGCCTTTGGAATATATCGGGGCGCGGGTGGAAAGAAAGCGCGTCCGTTGCCGGACTTTTTCATCGGCGCGCACGCTTACGTCGCGCATCTGCCGCTGCTCACCCGCGATCCCCGCCGTGTTCGCACGTTCTTTCCTTCAGTGCGGCTTGTCACGCCGTGACGCGGAAGGCGATGTGAATCCGGTGCGCTCCAAAGCGATTAACGGGCGTGTCCCCGGCTTTGACCGTGCAAGAATGTTCACGCCGATTTACGGATTGCCCGCCACATCCACCAGATGTCGCGCCTCGATGAGCAAAGTCCACCACCAGCTCAGGAGCACTCCGCCGCGCAAATAAAACGTGACAGCCAGGAATCCCATTACGAGCCGTCCCGCCAGGAACGCCGCGAACAGCGAGGATGGAAACGGCGCCGGGTTGGAATGGATTTTGATGGCCATGACGATGACGCTCAACAAAACGGTCAGGCAGGTTACCACCCATCGGTTGTGAAACAGCCGGATGAGCCAGGCGAAAGGGGCGAAGACGAGGTACAATTGATTAAAGGCGAGGGAAAACAGCAGCATGGCCAGCCACTGTTTCGCATCAGCCGGATATTCTTCCGGTGTTTTGAGCCGCAGGGTTGGATCAAGAAACAGGTGAAACGCCGTGGCAACGACAATTCCAGTCACGGTCACGACGGCAAACAGCCGGGGTTCGATCTTGAGAGTAAAGACCGGCCGATGGGTATATTGGGTATGCCACGCAAAGACAAAGCTCCAAAGGATAATAGAGCAACAGAACAGGATGGCCTCCAAATACCAGATGGGAAAGGAACGGCTCAGCCAGAAGGACAGGCGCGGATAACTGGCCAGCGTCGTGGCCAGCGCGGCGATTGTGGCCAGTATCAAAATCCGGGGTTGGGCGAGGTTGCGCATGTGCTGAACAATTCAAATTTCGTGCAGAGGTTTTAACGCAAAGTCGCAAAGCCGCAAAGCCGCAAAGGAAAATATTTCGGCATTCCTTCGTGCCTTTGCATTCTGGTGTTTCGACGACTTTGCCGGATTTTGTTCAGGCCAACCAGATCACCGGATTGTGCTCAATTATAGCTTGAAATCAAATAATGGTTCGCGTAACGTTGGGGCCATTGTATGAGTAAACAACGGTTCATACCATTATGTATGCTGCTGGGGATCCTCCTTGCCTCGTCAGTTTCCGTGTTTGCCGATCAGAAGATGAATCAGTTCCAGACAGCCCTATCCAACACGACGATTAGCGGTTACGTAAATTCGTCATTCCAATGGAACGGCGAAACGCAGCAGGCGGATGGTTTCAGAGTTTGGTGGGGGAGTTTCATCCGTTGGTTCAGACATCATTGAGCGGCACTGGCCCGCAATTTCGTAGTGATTTTTTTTTGAAAACGGCGCGACGCCGGTCCTACGCGGAAACTTCCGCAAACGAAACATCCACCAGCAGATCGGCGGCGATTTTTTCCAGATCCGTTTTCAGCGCGGCGAGGTCGCACCGTTCGGGCAGTTGCAACCGGGCGGCGGCCTTGAACAGTGTTTCGCCGGACATCGGCGCGCTGACGCATTCGCTGGAAAATTCCTCGACGTTCACGTTCGCGCGCGCCAGGGCGCTGGTGATTTCACGGACGATGCCCGGTCGGTCATGGCCGACGATTTCGAGTCTAGTCTGCCGGCCTTGGGTCGTGGCTGTTGTGGCTTCGTCGGGGCGGACCACGACGGTAAGCCCGCTGCTCTGGAGCATTTGCAGAGCGCCGAGCAGCGGCTGGCGTTTTTCGACCGGCAGCTCGATGCGCAGAATGCCGGCAAACTCGCCGCCGAGGCGGCACATGCGGCTTTCCAGCCAGTTGCCGCTGTGATCGGCCACCACCCGCGCCACGGATTCGACCAGGCCGGTGCGGTCCGGGCCGATGATTGTCATCACCAAGGGAACTTGCATAAAGTCTAGTTAAACCTTTGCAACGCCGCTGGCAAGCGATTCTCCTGGGAGCGCCGGCGTCCCGCCGTCCAGTCGGGAGCCGAAAACCAGAACTCGCCGGCGAGACGCCAGTGATCCCAGGAACTGTGTCCTGAACCGTAGCAGCCGACGTGAGTCGGCTCTGACATTGCTTTTGATAAATGGAGCGGACTCACGTCCGCTGCTACGAGCTTCAGAAGCAGGAAGCTGGGGGGGGGCGGTGCGGATGCGCCCGCTAGCCATCATCAGTCGCGGTCAGCCGGAGGATTCAGGGAACTAAATTCGTCCGCGAAATTGCGATTGTTCCCATCCGGCCTTTTCACGCGGCGGCTTCTGTGTTAAAGAAGAGCCGCAATGAAAGGCTACTTATGATGCTCGAATACGCGCTGGAAAAATATCCGATCTCCATGAAACTGCGTGACGGCACGGAATGTGTCGTGCGTCCGCTGGGCAAACGGGACGAAACCCGCCTGCACAAATTTTTCCTCGCGGTGCCGGAGGAGGAGCGGCTGTTCATCAAGCAGCCGGTTTTCGACCGCGAAATGTTCAAGGATTGGTGCCGGAACGCGGACTTCGAGCGGAACCTGCCGTTGTTGATGTTGCACGGGCAGAAAATCATCGGCGAGGCCACGTTGCACCAGCGTTTCGGCGGCTGGAAGCGCCACATTGGTCTCATCACCGTTCTGACGCATCCGCAATACCGCGGGCGCGACGTGGCAAAATTTCTTGTGGCCGAACAGGTGGAGATCGCGCGCATCCTAGGTCTGCGCCGGCTGGAGGCGGAGCTGAACGGCGAACGCAAGGTCGCCATCCGCGCGCTGGAACAGATCGGGTTTCAGCACCTGATGAAACTGGAGGATTACGTCCTCGACATGAAGGCCGTCATGCACGACTACGTGCTCATGGGCATGGACCTGAAGACGAACGAGGAATACGCCGGCGTCGGCGGCTGACCCTCAAGGCTGGCTGGTGATTTTCTGCCAGTTGACGCCCTGGGCCGTGGCGTAGGCGGAGAAGGCCTTTTCGTTTTGAATCAGCACGGCGCGCACCACGCTCGAATCATCCGCGCGGCCCAATTCCAGGATGTTGTCCGGGATGAGGCCCATTTTCTTGTGTGTGTAGAGCAGCGCGAACACCGCCTGCGCAATCGCGGCATACGGCAAATCCTTGTAAGCCCCTTCAACCGCGTCCTCGACGGCATCGGCGAGAAATTCCAACTGGTCCACGAGATGCGGAAATTTCGGCGCGTTGATCTGGGTGAATTCGAGCTTCCACTGCGGCAACTGGCGCAGGACTTTTTCCGCGATGGTGGGTGTGATGCACGTGGCGGCGCTGTTCACGAATTTCGCAATCTCAGGCATGTCGGGGGCAATTTAGGGAAAGTCCCGCCCCAGCGAAAGCAAAAATGTAGTCATAAACGCGCTTCCATTGACCGCCCCATTCTTGCTATGAACAGGCCGTGCAAGATCTCATCGCCAAAGCCGAGACGCTGCTGGAAGCGTTGCCGTACATCCAGAAATTCAACGGCGCCACGTTCGTCGTCAAATATGGCGGCAGTTTCATGGACTCGCCGGATGACAACGTCCGCACGGGAGTCGCCCGCGACGTTGTTTTTCTGGAAGCGGTCGAAATCAATCCCGTCGTCGTCCACGGCGGCGGCAAGGCCATCACCCGCGCGATGGAAAAAGCCGGGTTGAAGGCGGATTTCATCCAGGGCCAGCGTGTCACCGACGAGGCGACGGTGAAAATCGTGGACGACGTGCTGTCGCGCGAAATCAATCCGGAAATCGTCAAAACTATCAACGCGCTCGGCGGCAAGGCCATCAGCTTTGCCGGATCGGACATTTTCAAGTGCCGCAAGCTCTGGCTCGACGACCAGGAAAACCCAGGCAAGAAAATTGACATCGGCTACGTCGGCGAAGTGGTGGAGGTCAACGTTGCGCCGTTGAAGGAGTCCATTTGGTGCGGGTTCACGCCGGTCATCAGCCCGACTGCACGCGGCGAGGACGGGAAGATTTACAACTGCAACGCTGACGTTGCTGCCGCGCAAGCCGCCATCGCGCTCAATGCCCGGCGGCTGGTGTTCATGAGCGACGTGCCGGGCTTGCTGCGCGATCCCAAAAAGCCCGACTCCATCATTCCGCACCTGCAAACCAGCGAGGTGGACGCGCTCAAAAAATCCGGTGTGATTGACAAGGGCATGATTCCGAAGGCGGACAGCGCCGTGGCCGCCATCAAATCCGGCGTCGAAAAAGTTTCGTTCGTGGACGGTCGCGTGCCGCACGCCGTCCTGCTGGAAATTTTCACCGACGAGGGCGTCGGAACCGAGATAGTGCTTTGATTTTGCCGTCGGGAAATGCGAATTTGTTATGGTGACGAACCAAGCCGCTTACATTTTGCGCGAGAACACCGGAACTTCTGGGATTGTGGAGTCTGCCCGCGCGGCAGTGTCCACGCTGGCGGAGCATGATATTCCGCATCTGATTGTCGGCGGATTGGCGGTGCAGGAGCATGGCTACCCGCGGGTGACCATTGACGTGGACATCGTGGTACCCGACGTGCTGGAGGCGGTGGAATTTCTCACGGCCAGCCTCACCGGGCCATTTTATCGCGTTCCGGAGATTGACGATCGCGTGGAAGACCGGCGGAATGGGGTGCAAATTGATTTGCTGCCGGCGGGAAAGGTTTTGAAACGCGGCTGCAAAGTGCCGTTTCCGCAACCCGGAAAAGTCACTGAAGAATTTCAAATCGTTAAACTGGAGGAACTCATCGCGCTCAAGCTCGACAGTTGGGCCGGCAGTCCAGCCCGACGGCTCAAGGATAAAGCGGATGTGAATGAACTCATTTTGCGCCGCAAACTTCCCCGCAACCTCGCCATAAACCCGGCGGTCCGCGCGCTCTACGCCGAAACTTGGGACGCCCTGCAGGCGGAGAAATAAATATTTCTTTGTGTTCTTTTCGCTTCTTTGCGATTAAACAATCCGCCGATAAAAGAAATTGTGCCGCCATCAAATCCGGCGTTTAAAAAGTGTCGTTCGTGGACGGCCGCGTGCTGCGCGCCGTCCTGCTGGAAATTTTCACCAATGAGGGCGTCGGCACGGAAATTGTTTTATAAAAGTGCTTGCATATTTAAGCGATTATTGTAGAACAAATTTTATGAAATTCGGAGTTATCAGAGGCGTGTGCTTAACATGGGTTTTAACGTGGTCCACTTTGCTCACCACTGAAGTTCGAGCTCTCGATAATCCATTGGATGTCTGGCAATACCTGAATCCGTTTCCGATTAGTGGTTCGTTGAACAGTGTCGTATTCTGCAACGGCCAGTTTGTTGGGATGAGTGGGGCATACGTGTTGTCTTCTTTGGATGGTACCAATTGGGTCACACATTTCGTACCTGGTTTTTTCTCTCTCGGTCACCTAGCCTTTGGCAACGCTCTGTACGTGGCTGTCGGTTCCGGGCCGGGGACAGGCGCCATTCTCACTTCAACGAATTTGAACGATTGGACAGTCCAGTATTCGGGAACAACCAATTCCCTGAACGCCGTCGCGTATGGAAATGGTCTGTTTGTCGCGGTGGGAAATAATGGCGTGTTGTTGACTTCCACCAACGGAGCCAACTGGGTGCAGCGTGTTTCGGGCACTTCGAACCAGTTGGGGGTAATCACCTTTGGGAATGGGGTTTTCGTGGTCGGCTCCGGAGGCGGGGCTGCTTACGTTTCTGCGGATGGAGTTAACTGGAGTCAGTATTCCTTGGGAGACATGAATGAACTCCTGACGGTAAGCTTTTCGCGAGGTCTTTTTCTTGCCGGTGGAGAACACTATCAAATGGGTCCGCCGGTTCAATATCCAAGATTGTATGTCTCCGGGAACGGTACAAACTGGAGTCAGGTCACGGTTTCCAATCCCAGTTTATACATCAACGCTCTGTTTACTAATAATACAAGTTTCTTCGCCTCCGACAGCATTGGACTTTTAACTTCGGTCGATGGCACGAATTTTTCACGGTTAACCACCACCAATTGTCCCAACGTAACCGGTGTTTCCGGCTATGGCGGTCCATCGGCTTACACTTTGGGGAATGGAGTCTTTGTTTCAAGAACACTTCAAACAGCAGTTCAACCCAGCTACTGGAATCTGTTTAATCCAGGGCCAAACTCGAATCTGGTGGATATTGCATACGGGAATGGGGTTACGGTTGCCGTGGGTGATGACAATATCTATTCCAGTTCCGCGGGTTCGGTTATTTTGGTTTCCTCCAATGGCCTTCCTTTTGTGGCGGTGACCTCCCTGGTATCCAGCAGCTTGCACAAAATTCAGTTTGCGAATGGGTTGTTTCATGCCGTCGGCAACTCGGGTACACTCCTTCGTTCCACCAACGGAGTTCAGTGGGTTCAACGCAATTCCGGCACCACCGGCAATCTGTGGGGTTTGGGCTACGGTAACGGGCTATGGATCGCGGTTGGCAACAGCGGTACGATTAGCACCTCCCCAAGTGGTCAGGCATGGACGCTCCGCTTCTCGGGAACGAGTAACCCTCTCTACGACGTGACTTATGGAAACAACCTCTTTGTGGCAGTTGGCAACTCGGGCACCCTGTTGACCTCTCCGGATGGAATTACTTGGACAGCTCAATTCAATCCCAGTCTGAGTAATATGTACGGCGTGACATATGGGGAGGGACTATTCGTGGCCGTGGGCGAACATGGAACAATCGTGACGTTGCCAGATGGCATAAATTGGGATATGCAAAATTCGGGGACAACCAATGTCTTCGATTCCGTCACTTTCGCCCAAGGAGTTTTCGTTGCGGTGGGGGCAGAGACTCACTATCCTGCTGCGTGGTCGTTCGGGGCTCTGCTTTGCACGTCCACCAATGGCGTTAACTGGGTTTCCCGCAATCCCCAGACATCATCGCCCCTTTTGGGAACGCGCAGCCTTAATGGCAACTTCTACTGTGTCGGCATCGGAGGCGTCATTCTGAAAAATCCTTCAGTCGAAACGCTTGCGCTGGGCGGTTGGTGGAACCCCGCACAAGGTCAATTTGAAGCAGTGATCAAAGGTGGCTTGTACCAAGCGTTTCGACTTCAATCAAGAAGTTCCCTGACGGGAACCACTTGGAGTGATCTTGTGGCATTCACCAATGCTCCCGATCCAGTATGTTTTCCAGACCCCAATTCGACATCTCACTCCGCGGGTTTCTATCGTTTGGTCAGCCCTTAGTATTAATGCCCACTAAATTCCTCCAACTGTTTCGCCTTACGTTCTATATCGAAACTTGGGATGCCTTGCAGTCTGAGAAATAAAAATTTCTTTGTGTTCTTTGCGCGCTTTTGCGGTTAAAACAAAGCACGTGAAAGAAATTGTACCGCCATCACCGCCGCCGCTCGTTCATAACCAGTTCGAGTCGGTGCGGGAATTGTTCAGTAAAAACGTCGTGCCCAGCTATGGCCGCTTCGACCTCGTGTTCAGCCACGGCGCGGGCAGTTACCTGTTTGATGTCGCGGGCAAGCGTTACCTTGACCTCGGCGCGGGCATCGCCGTGTGCTGTCTCGGCCACGCGCACCCGGCCATTACCGAGGCGCTGGTCGAACAATCCAAAAAACTCATCCACGTCTCGAACCTGTATTTCACCGAGCCGCAGGGCCGGCTGGCCGCCGAGCTCGTCAAGCGCATCGGCCCGGGCAAATGCTTTTTTTCCAACAGCGGCGCGGAGGCCAACGAAGGCCTGTTCAAGCTCGCCCGCAAATTCGGCCACGCCGAAGGCCGGTTTGAAATTCTGACGGCGACGAATTCCTTTCATGGACGCACGCTGGCCGGCATCGCCGCGACCGGTCAGGAAAAGGTCAAGAAAGGGTTCGAGCCGGCGACGCCGGGTTTCCGGCACATTCCGTTCAATGATCTGGCCGCCGCGCGCAATGCGATTTCGCCCGCGACCGTCGCCATTATGATGGAAGGCGTGCAGGGCGAAGGCGGCGTCACGCCGGCCACGCCCGAATACCTGCTAGGCTTGCGCGCGTTGTGCGACGAGAAAAAGCTGCTGCTGTTCCTGGACGGCGTTCAGTGCGGACATTATCGCTCCGGACGGTTCCAAAGCTTCCAACGGATTTTGGAAAACGTTCCCGGCGGCGAGAAATTCCTGCCCGACGGTATTTCGATGGCCAAATCGCTTGGGGGCGGATTTCCCATCGGCGCGTTCTGGGTGAGAGCACCGTATGCCGATTTGCTGGGGCCGGGCACGCATGCCTCGACGTTTGGCGGCACGCCGCTGGCCTGCGCGGTTGCGCTCAAGGTGCTCGAAGTCATCGAACGCGAGCATCTGGATGAGCAAGCCCGCAAACTCGGCAAGTGGTTCAAAGAGGAATTGGAACGGCTCGCAACCAAGTATCCGCAGGTCGTCAAACGCGGGCGCGGCCTGGGTTTCATCCTCGGCCTGGAACTGGTTGAAAAAGAGAAAATCCCGGCGTTTGCCAAAAGCGATAAATCGGCGGCGCTGCAATTTGTGAATCGCCTGCATGAAGCCGGCGTGCTCACGATTCCGGCAGGCACGCAAATCGTGCGTTTGCTGCCACCGCTGAATCTGAAACCGCAGGAAGCCGGCGAAGGCATTGCGAAAATTGAAGCGGTTGTGAAGCAATTGGTGTGACATATGCAAACACCGCCGTCAGGCACCGGGACTGTTCGGAGTTCCGGCTTCGGCCGGTTTCGGGCCGCCTGTAGGCGGAACTCCAAACTTTTCCAGGTGAATGCCGCCGCGCTGAAGCATCTGTCCGCGAGTGATCCTGTGATGCGGCGGCTCATTCGCGAACACGGGTTGTGCGGGCTGGCGCCGGAAACCCGGCGCTCGCCGTTCCAGTCGCTCGTGCTGGCAGTCGCGCACCAGCAACTTAACAGCAAGGCGGCGGGCTCGATCCTCTCCCGTTTCAAAAAATTATTTCCCGGTCGGAGATTTCCCCGGCCGGAAGATTTGGCGGACGTGACCGATGAACAGATTCGCGCCTGCGGATTTTCCTTCGCAAAAATCGCCGCGATCCGCGACATCGCAGCGAAAACCCTGTCTGGCGTCGTCCCGGCGTCGCGGCAGATCGCGAAGTTGTCAGATGACGAAATTATTGAGCGGCTCACGGAGGTGCGCGGGGTGGGACGCTGGACGGTTGAAATGCTGCTGATCTTTCAACTGGGCCGTCACGACGTTTTGCCCGCTGACGATTTCGGCGTGCGGACCGGCTTTCGCCGCGCCTACAAAAAGCGCGATTTGCCGGCGGTGAAGGAACTGCTCGCGTTCGGCGAACGCTGGCGTCCGCATCGCACGACAGCGGCGTGGTATCTCTGGCGGGCGGCGGATGCGGCGAAGAAGTAATTTTCTTGATTTGGTGGCGGAGCGCCGATCTCCGAATCGGCACGAACAGGCGATCCGCCGCGAACCTCGCCGAATCGGAGTTCGGCGCTCCGGGGGAGCAGTGTCAAGATGTGCCAGACATTCCCGGCGCATAAAAAGAGGTGACGCCGCTGCGCGATTGGGGTATAAAATTTCCTTTGGGCGAATTCCCGAAAACTTTGAAAAATGAAGCATCTATTGTCATTGGAAAAACTGGCGCGGGCGGATTTTGACAAAATTCTGCAAGCTGCCGCTGTGTTCAAGCGCGAGCGGGGTCATCACAAAACCCAGCCGCTGGCAGGTCAAACCTGGGCATTGATGTTTTCCAAATCATCCACGCGCACGCGGGTTTCGTTTGAGGTCGGCATCCACGAACTCGGCGGACGGCCGATGTTTCTCAATGCCAATGACATTCAACTCGGCCGCGGCGAGCCAATCAAGGACACCGCGCGGGTGCTGGGCCGCATGATTCACGGCGCGGTCATCCGCACCTTCGCGCAGGCCGACGTTGAGGAGTTCGCCAAATTTTCCGGCGTCCCGACCATCAACGCACTGACGGATGACGAGCATCCGTGCCAGATTCTTGCGGACATTTTCTCGTTCCAGGAAAAACGGGGTCCGATTGCGGGCAAAACCGTCGCGTTCATTGGCGACGGCGCGTGCAACGTGGCGAACTCATGGATTTGGACGGCGGCGAAGCTCGGATTTGAACTGCGCATTGCCGCGCCGGGACAATTTCAACCGTCCGCCGCCTTGTTGAAACGCGCCGGCGGGAAAATATCCGTTTCAACCGACCTCAAGGCAACGGCGGAGGGCGCGGACATGCTTTACACCGACGTGTGGGTTTCGATGGGCAAGGAAGCCGAATCGAAGGAACGCATCAAGATTCTGACCGGCTATCAGATCAATCAATCGCTGGTGAAACTGGCCAAGCCCGGCGCCCTGGTGATGCATTGTCTGCCGGCGTATTGCGGCAAGGAAATTGACGAGGAAACGTTTGAGGCAAACTCTGAAACGATATTCACGCAGGCCGAAAACCGGCTGCACGTGCAGAAGGCGATTTTGAATTGGGCGGTTTCGTGACCATCGGTCTGCCAGCGTATTTGCCGTTGTCACACCTTCGGTATTGACATCGGACTCCCGGCGTGGCTCAGTTGATATGGGTTGCGTGTTCTAACGTATGAACAGAATATCAGTTGGAGGCATACAGGTTTTTGCGGCAGGCGCGTTCTCGCTGCTTGATTGTTGTTTTATTTATTCACGTGACAGCATTTTCGTCCCTGCTTCCCTTGTTTCATCGTGTTTGGTTTTGCCAAAGGGTGCAAACATGTCTGCCGGGAGTTGAATGCAATGAACCTGCCAAACCCCAATGAATTTACCCAGGTAGCCGGAGCGTTTACGCTTTTTTTGGTGGCGATATTTGCATTTGTCTCATTACGGGAAAAGGGTCGTGAAAACAATCTTCGACTTACGGGGATTTTATCAATCATTTGCCTGTCTCTATTTGCTGGAAATGCAGGGGTGTACTTTGCTTCGGTATTCATAATCGCGACTTCAATCACCTCCATTGAATTTCTTGAAAACCTGGCGGCAATAATTCGTGGCAGCAAGGAGTACTTTGATTACAGGAAAAACATCCAACAACCTGCAATTTCTGATGCCTCGTATTCAAAGATGCAGCATCCCAATGTGCAATCAGCGCCTTCAACAGATGTAAAGCAAGGACCTTTGGTCGGCGGAAAATCGCCGCAAGTCTCAACCGAGAGTGTTCGGCAGGCTGGTGGTTTATCATTGCTAAAGTCTGGTCAACTGGAAAAAGCCGTTCAGGATGCAAATGAGACTTTGAAAAAAAATCCGGATGATGTTCAGGCATTAAAGATTAGAGCCGATGGTTATCGGATGCTCAAGCAATTTGACAAAGCCATTCAAGATGCAAACGCAGTGTTGAAGATCGAACCCAATAACGTCTTCACCTTGCGAACCAGAGGAGCGGCCCTTGCTGCTCTCAATCAGTCTGCCGAAGCAATTCAAGATTTGAGTGCGGCATTGAAGATCGAACCCAACAATGCCTTTGCCTTGGGAGTCAGAGGAGCGGCCCTTGCCGCTCTCAATCAATCTGCCGAGGCAATTCAAGATTTGAATGCGGCATTGAAGATTGATCCCAATGATGTCTTTGCCTTGCGGGCAAGAGCTGAAACTTACCGGCTTTTGCGTAAATTTGATGAAGCCGTTCAGGATGCAAGCGCGGCACTGAAGATTGATCCCAATGATGCCTTCGCTTTGCGAGCAAGAGCTGAAGCTTATCGGCTACTGCATAGATTTGATGAGGCCATTCAGGATGCGAATGCGGCATTGAAGATTGAGCCCCATAACGCCTTTGCTTTGCGAACCAGAGGGGCGGCCTATGCTGCTCTCAACCGGTCGTCCGATGCAATTCAAGATTTGAATGCGGCATTGAAGCTTGATCCCGGTGACGCCTTTGCCTTGCGGATAAGAGCTGACGCATACCGGCTATTGCGCAAATTTGATGAAGCCGTTCAGGATGCAAGCGCGGCATTGAAGCTTGAGCCCAATGATGCCTATGCTTTGCGAACAAGAGCTGAAGCTTATCGGCTGTTGCGCAGATTTGATGAGGCCATTCAGGATGCGAATGCGGCATTGAAGATTGAGCCCAAAGATGTCTTTGCCATTCAAACCAGAGGGGCTGCCTACTTGGGCCTCAAGCGATATGATGAAGGCATCCAAGATTTGGACGCAGCACTAAAAATTCAGCCTACTAGTGTATTTGCCATGCAAACGAGAGCGGCGGCATATGTGGAGCTCAAGCGCTATGATGAGGCCATTCAAGATGCAAATGCAGCGTTGAAGATTGATTCAAAAAACATCGTCGCATTACAAACAAGAGCCGACGCTTACCGGCTCCTGCATCAATATGATGAAGCCATTCGAGATGCAAGTAGAGCAGTGGAGATTGACCCCCGCAACGCGAATGCGCGCGCAATCAGAGGTGCGGCTTACCTAAGCCTTAACCGGTACGATGAAGCATTTCAAGATGCTACTTCTGCCTTGTCCATCCAACCAGACAACCCATTAGCAATCACTTTATTGAAAAATATCCCGAACAAAAAATAAGGCTCATGGGTCAGCCGCCTCTCGATAAGGCGGCGACAGAGGAGAAAGTGACGTTGCCTTGGGCGGTTTTTGGCAGAGCAGGCGTCGCCTGGTTCTAAATCAACGTAAACGAAAAACGAAGCCGGCATAATTTAAGACCAGACAAGATGCCTGTCCTATTTTGAAAACTGGCGCAGATATTTCAACGCGACATTCAAGTCCTTCGGCCACGGGGCGGAGATGGTCAAAACTTCGCCGGTTACGGGATGCGGGAGGCTCAGTTCCTCCGCGTGCACCGTGGCGCGTGAAAGCAGCGGGCGTTCCTCGTGTCCGGGCTTGAGCCGGTAGTTCGGTTTGAGGCGAGAAAGCCAGAGCGGTTTGCCGCCGTAAAGTTCGTCGCCGACGACGGGGAACCCGGCGTAGCGCAGGTGAGCCCGAATCTGGTGCGGGCGGGCAATAAGCGGTTCGCATTTGAGGAGCGTGTAACCGCAGCGGGGAAAGGTTTCCAACACTTGAATCCGGGTCTTCGATTTCTTGCCGTTTCTCGCATCCACGTGCAGAAATCCCCATTTGACCGGGTGCGGTGCGAGTTTGGAGTTCACCTCAAATTGATTTTCCGCCGGCACACCGCGGACGAGGGCGGTGTATTTTTTCACCGGCTTTTCCGTGCCAAAAAGATTCGCCAGCGCAATGAGCGCGGGTTTGTTTTTGGCGAGCAGGATCACGCCGCTCATCTCCGGGTCGAGCCGATGCGCGTTCATCAGGTACTCCAGCCCGCGTTCGCGCGCCCACGGTTTGGCGGCGGCGATGGCGGTGTGCAGCAGCGTCATCAGGTTGGGCCGCTCCGGGTCGTAGCGGTCGGGTGAGACCGGCAGGCCGGCGGGTTTGTCGAGCGCCAGCAGGTGACCGTCTTCAAAGAGGACGGGGATTTCCCAAAACTCGCGCGTGGCGGGTGAAGAAAGTTTGATGGCCGCGCTCAAAAATTATATCCCCGGCTGACTCTCGATCCCGATCGCCATCGAAAGCGGACCGGGATCAAGATTGAATTTATCTGGCTCCACGCGAGACCGGCTCTTGAAAGGCCGGCAGGGAGCGCAATTGATGGCCGACTTCCTGGTTGACCCATTGGACAAACACCTCGTTCTGGCGCTCGCGGCGGAACGCGGCGGCGTATTGCGGCAGGTCGGAATTCATTTTTGTCTGGTCAATCGGCAGGCGGGACTGGACATAAACCACGAAGCCGCCGTCGCTGGTCGTCTCAAAATCGCTCGTTTTTCCAATCGGCGTGGTGAAGACGGCCTGCTTGAGCTGGTTCAGGTCGGTGTGCTCACCCAGTTCCGGCAATTCCTGCGTGCTCAGCGAAAACGCCGGCAACACCTGCGGCTGCAAACCGGCGGCGACACACATGGACGCGAAGCCGCGATCCGCCGTCATGCCCGCCAGGGTGCGGACAAAATTTGTTCCGGCGCGCCGCGCCAGCCAGGTCGCCTCTTGCAGTTGATATTCCTGCGTGACGCGTTCGCGGATTTGGTCCAGCGGGGGGATTTCGCTGGGCAGCCGTTTGGCAAACGCAAGGACATACACGGCATTGGGTTCCGGAAATCGGTCCGGCGAAGGGTTCCTCGGCCGTCAGTCCAAAGGCGGCTTTGGTGAAGCCCGGCGGCGCGATAAATTCTTCCGGCCCAAATTTGTCCCCAAAGGGCGCGGTGACATGAACGGACAGACCTTTTTGTCCGGCGACGGCAGCAAGACTTTCCGGGCGCACCGGCTCCTGTTTGAAAACGGCGCTGGCGAATTCGTTCGCTTCCTTGCGCGCGTCCATTACGGCGCGGGCATGGATCAATTCTTCGCGGATTTTGTCCTTCGCTTCGGCGGGCGACTTGGAATTTTCATAATTCGCGCCGGCCTGGAGGTAGTAGTTATCCACCACCGCGTCAAAATTGGTTTTGGCCCATTCGGCCCTGGCCTGCGCGAGATAATTCGTCAGTTCAAACGCCACGTAGCTGACCTGCACGCGCTCGGGCAGACGGTAAACCGCCTCCCGGTTGGTGTAAAAACGCTGCAACGCCTCCGGGGCGGGTGTGGAAACACCGGTCAGGTAATTCGACGCGGAAAAGAAGACGATCTGGGCGGAGAGTTCCTGCCGGTCGCGCTGATAGGCGACGGCGGCTTCCTGCGGGGTGATGAGTTCTCCGGTCAGGCCGATCACCTGCTGCAATTGCTGCAAAGCCAGGAATTGCCGGACAAAATCCTTGAACTCTTCAGCCGTCAGACCTTTCGGCTGCAAAATTTGTTTTTCGAATTCACTCCACGGCACGGCCTGGCCGTTGCGTCCGAGGGAACGGAGCAATTCGGAGGCCGCGGAGGCCGCCTCGTCGTCGCCAATATGAATGCCCAGGTCATTCGCTTTTTGAATGAGCATCAAACGGACATAGATTTCACGCGTCATCTCGGTCTGGGATAAATTCGGGTTTTTATCCGGCCACTCGCCGGAACGGAACCAATAGAAAAAATAAAACCCGATTTGCGCGCTGCGAAAGGCTTCCGGCGTGATTTTGTGGCCGTAGATCGAACCATAATTGCCGCTGGTGAAATCGTCGCCGCCCCGGCCCATGCGCGATGGGCCGGCACCCCAGTAAACGAAGGAAATAACCGTGGCGACGATAATGATCAACCACAGCCATTTTGAATGCTTGCGAATTGTTCCGATCATAGTGGTAAAAGGAAAAACACAGCGTAACCAGCCCGGCCAATCGTGGTCAAACGCAAAAGCGCGCGAAATTAACCTGCTTTCAGCCAGCGGGCCGCGTCCGCCGCCGCGTAAGTGATGAGAATATCCGCGCCGGCGCGGCGCAGGGCCAGCAAACTTTCCAGCGTCACCGCCCGCTCGTCAATCCAGCCTTTGGCTGCCGCCGCCTTGATCATCGCATGTTCGCCGCTCACGGCATAGGCGGCGGTCGGATAACCAAACTCCGTTTTGACGCGGTAAATCAGGTCGAGATACGCCAGGGCGGGTTTGACCATGACGATGTCCGCGCCCTCCTGGATGTCGAGCGCCACCTCGCGCAACGCCTCGTTCGCGTTGGCCGGATCCATCTGGTAACTGCGCCGGTCGCCGAATTTGGGCGCGGACTCGGCGGCTTCGCGGAACGGCCCGTAGAACGCGGACGCGAATTTCGCGGCATAAGACAGGATGGGCGTGTCGGCAAAGCCGGCGCGGTCCAGTTCCATCCGGATGGCGCGCACGCGGCCATCCATCATGTCGCTGGGCGCCACCATGTCCGCGCCCGCCTCGGCATGGCTGGCGGCGGCGCGCGCGAGCAGTTTCAAGGTCGGGTCGTTCAGGATTTTTAGTGGCACGGGCGTCCCGCCCGTTCGTTTCTTGAAACTGACGGGCGGGACGCCCGTGCCACTAACAACGCCGCAATGCCCGTGTTCCATGTATTCGCACAGGCACACGTCGGTGATGACGAGCAGCGACGGCAGTTCCTTTTTCAGGAGCCGCACGGCCTGCTGGACGATTCCATTTTTGGCATACGCGCCGCTGGCCTTGGCGTCCTTGCGGTCCGGGATGCCGAAAAGCAAAACCGCCGGAACGCCGAGCGCGCGGGCGCGCGCCGCCTCGCGCACGAGTTCATCGGGCGAAAGCTGAAACACGCCGGGCATGGCGGCGATGGGACGGCGGAGCTTTCGTCCGGCACGAACGAACAGCGGCAACACAAGCTGCGCCGCGCTCAGATGGGTCTCGGTGACGAGTTGGCGCAACGCCGCCGATTGCCGCAGCCGGCGCGGGCGATAAACCGGAAACTGGCCGATGGATTGCAAGCTCACGAGACCATTCTAGTTTCAAAGCGGCCCGTGCAAAGCGCAAAGTGTGGCAGGGAATGATTCATGAAGCGAACAGCCGGCCAATTTGTCACCGCCCCTTAACATCTTGTCCTTGAACGCAACGCGCGTTTGCCTGTCGAACTGTCAAACGGTTTAAGTTTATGGCACCGGATTTAGGAAAATTGTTGTACCCGCGTTTGCAACCCGATCAACGCCGGCGGGAGATGCATATTTTGCTCACCGCCTTGCTGACGGGTCTGGTCACCGCCGGCCTCATTGTGCTGGTGATGGTCTTGACGGGAGAGAAGCACCTGCGCTGACGGTTGTACGGAACGGTGATGGCTGGCCGAACTTCAAATGCCTGCAAATGGCGGCCTGCCGGCGGTCGCATTTCGGGCACAACCCTTCGTTTTTCTTCGCCGGGCTGAAAAAATCACTCCGCGTTCGGATAGGAGCCGAGGACCTTGACGAAATTGCAGTGCACGCCCAGAAGCTGGATGGCTTTGACGACCTTGCGATCCTGCACGTGGCCGTCGCAATCAATGAAGAAAAAGTATTCCCACGCCTTCCGTTTGCTTGGGCGCGATTCAATCTTCGTCATGTTGATTTTGTAACGGCGGAACGCGGCAATCGCCTGGTGCAGGGCGCCGGCCTTGTCGGCCACGCTGACCAGCAGGCTGGTGCGGTCGTTGCCGGTGGGCGGACTGCACTGGCGTCCGAGCACCAGAAAGCGCGTGGCGTTGGCCGCGTTGTCCTGGATGTCCTGAACAAGCACGTCCAGGTCGTATTTTTCCGCGGCGAGCAGGCCGGTGATGGCGGCCACCTTTTCCCGTTGCCCCGGGGTTTTGCCCGGCGGATGCGCCGCCAGTTCGGCTGAGCGCGCGTTGGAGGAGGTTTCGATGATTTCGGCGTGCGACAGGTACTTTTGCACCCATGACCGGCATTGGGCGAGCGCCTGGGGATGCGCGTAAAGCCGCCGGATGCTCTCCCGTTTGCAGTTGGCGGCCAGACAGTATTGAATCGGCAAAACAATTTGTGAGACGATCTTCAGATCGCTGTCCACAAACATGTCGAGCGTGTGGGTGACCACGCCCTCGGTGGTGTTCTCGACCGGCACCACGCCGTAGTCCGCACGCCTCCGGCTGACCTCGGCAAACACGTCGGCAATGGTTTTTTGCGAGACGTAGCGCAGGCTGGAGCCGAACCGGCGGATGGCGGCCTGATGCGTGAACGTGGCTTCCGGGCCGAGATAGGCAATGGTCATCGTCTTCTCCAACGCCAGCGCGCTGGACATGATCTCACGGTAAATCGCGCACAATTGCTCGTCGGTCATCGGGCCATGGTTTAGCTGGCAGATGCGGTCGAGGACGGCGCGTTCGCGGTGCGGCGCGTAAATTTCCTCGCCGGCCTTGAGCTTGATGTTACCGATGGCCAGGCCGTGACGCGTGCGCTCGTTGAACAGTCGCACGATCTGCTCGTCCAGCCGGTCAATCACCTTGCGATGTTCGGGAATGCTCACTATCAAGGCAGAATGCAGAATTCAGCGGAAAGAATCAAATCTGTTTCGCTCGGCAAAAAAAGGCAGGAAAAAAGTGACATCCAAAACAGGAGTGCGGAAAGTCCCGCGTTGCGGGATCCGCACGAACGCTTGTCACGTCGAGGGAACTCTCGGACATGGCTATCCGCCTCCTGCACCATCACGCTGCCGCCCGGGACGCGGCCAGGTCGGCCTTCCGCTCGCGCAGGCTCTTGAAGAATTCATAGCCTTCACGCAGGCGCCGGACGCAGACGTCCTTATCCTCCAGCATGGTCTTGATGATGCGCAGAATCGGTTTCGGGCGCAGATAGTAGGCGCGGTAGAAGCGGTCCACTTCCTCAAAAATCTTGTCCTTGCTGAGGCCGGGATATTCCAGCGTGCTTTGCTGCAAGCCGTCGGTTTCCACGAGATCGGTTTTGTCCTTCTTCACGAACCAGCCGTTCTGGCGGGCCATTTCGTAAAGTTCCGTGCCGGGATACGGCGCGGCGAGCGACACTT
>CAWHLR010000020.1:0-110340 GCA_963830235.1 uncultured Verrucomicrobiae bacterium | reverse complement strand
GAAATGAAATTTATATTCGTAACCGGTGGTGTGGTGAGTTCGCTGGGCAAGGGCCTGACGGCGGCGTCGCTGGGCACGCTGCTCGAAAATCGCGGACTCAAGGTGGCGCTTCAGAAGTTCGATCCCTACCTCAATGTGGACCCCGGCACGATGAGTCCGTTTCAACACGGCGAGGTATATGTGCTCGACGACGGCGCGGAGACCGACCTCGACCTCGGCCATTACGAGCGGTTCACCAACGTCAAGCTGACCCGGCTCAACAACCTCACCAGCGGCCAGGTTTATCAGACCGTGCTCAACAACGAGCGCGAGGGCAAATACCTCGGCAAAACCGTGCAGGTCATCCCGCACGTCACCGACGAAATCAAAAACCGCATTCACACGCTGGCCGAAACATCCAAGGCGGACGTCATCATCACCGAAATCGGCGGCACGACGGGCGACATCGAGGGCCTGCCGTTCCTGGAGGCCATCCGCGAGTTTGCGCTGGAAGCCGGCCACGGCAATGTCGTGTTTGTTCATGTCACCTACGTGCCGTTCATCAAGGCGGCGGGCGAATTGAAAACCAAGCCCACGCAGCAGTCGGTCGCCAAGCTGCGGGAAATCGGCATCGCGCCCCATCTCATCGTCTGCCGCTGCGAAAAGCCGCTGGAGAAGGATTTGCGCCAGAAAATTTCCATGTTCTGCAACGTCCCCGTGGAGGCGGTGATCGAGGAGCAGGACGTGGAGCATTCGATTTACGAAGTGCCGCTCATGCTCCAGCGCGAGCGCGCCGACGAGCTGGTCTGCGGGCTGCTCCGCCTCGACGTGCCGCCCGCCACCATGACGCACTGGCAGGAAATCATCCGCAAAATCATCGCGCCGCGGCACCGCGTCAGCATCGGCGTGGTCGGCAAATACATCGGCCTGCAGGACGCCTACAAATCCGTCTATGAAGCCATCAGCCACGGCGGCATTGGCAACGATTGCGGCGTGGAAATCGTGCGCCTGGATTCCGAGGAGATTGAAAAGGAAGGCGCGGCCAAAATCCTGAAAGGTCTGGGCGGCATTCTCGTGCCCGGCGGTTTCGGCGAACGCGGCATCGAGGGCAAAATCAAGGCCGCGCAATACGCCCGTGAAAATAAAATCCCCTATCTCGGCCTCTGCCTGGGCATGCAAATCGCCACCATCGAGTTCGCGCGAAATGTTTTGAAGCTGGAGAAGGCGCACTCCACCGAGTTCGAGCCGGGCACGCCGCATCCGGTCATCGCCATGCTGGACGAGCAGCGCAAAATCACCAAGAAGGGCGGCACGATGCGGCTGGGGGCGCAGCCGTGCCAGTTGAAGCTCGGCACGAAGACGGCGGAACTTTACGGCTCCTTCGTGGTGAACGAGCGCCACCGGCACCGCTACGAATTCAACAACGCCTACCGCGAGAAATTCGAGAAGGCCGGGTTCGTATTCAGCGGCCTGTCGCCCGACGGCAAGCTCGTCGAGGTCATCGAATTGAAGGACCATCCATTTTTTGTGGCGAGCCAGTTCCATCCGGAATTTCAGAGCAAGCCGCACCAGCCGCATCCGCTGTTTAAAGGCTTCGTCGCCGCCGCGCACCAGAACAGCCACAAGAAGGCGTTGTGAAAATTATGAAAACGGAATATGTGCCACCGACTGAAATTGGAAAGCAACGCCACGCTTGGTTTAAGGCACACGTCAAGCCCGGCATGACATTCGAGGAGACCGTCAGACTGAACGATGAAGCTCTTCTGCTGTTTCCGCGTAGCGAAGAAGAGCGCCGATTAAAACTGAAAGCCTGATGGCGATGCCAGAATTTGTTTTGTAATCGGAAACCAACTCGTTTGGCACAAGCAACCGTGAAATGATCAGAATGCTATGATTGGAAAAATTCAGCGAGTGCCGCTTCGTGAGGTTTGGAAGCATGAAGCGCTTGACTTGACAAAATGGCTTCAAGACAACATTGAAGTTTTGAACGAGCCGTTGGATCTATCGCTTTCAAACGCGGAGCGTGAGCAGTCGGCAGGTGATTTCAGCGTTGATTTAGTTGCGGAAGACGAAGATGGCGGCCTAGTGGTAATTGAAAACCAACTTGAGAAAAGCGACCACGCCCATTTGGGTAAGCTCATTACCTACCTTACGGCCATCGGCGCGAAAAAAGCTGTCTGGATTGTCGCTGACCCGCGCCCGGAGCATGTTGCAGCGATCACTTGGCTGAACGAAGGTTCAGCAGCCGCATTTTATCTCTTGAAAATCGAAGGCATTCGAATAGGTGATTCCGCCCCGGCACCGCTGCTCACTCTTATCGTTGGTCCGAGTAAAGAAGGGCGCGAAGTCGGCGAGACAAAGAAAGAACTCTCTGAACGGTATGATTTGCGTGAGCATTTTTGGGCGCAGCTTCTAAAACAGGCTAAAGACAAATCAAAACTCCACGCGAACATTTCTCCGAGTCAGCACGGTTGGATCGGTGCGGGTTCGGGCAAGCGCGGCTTGGGTTTTAATTATGTCATTCTCAAACACGAAGGAACCGTAGAGCTTTACATTGACCGTGGCAAGGAAGCCGGAGACGAAAGCAAAACCATTTTCGATGCTTTAGCCGGTTCCAAAGATGCCATTGAAAAAGAATTCGGAGGACCTTTGGAATGGCAACGTTTGGAAGGAAAGCGAGCCTGTCGAATCAAAAAAACATTTTCCATCGGTGGATACCGAGATGACCAATCAAAGTGGCCGGTCATTCAAGATGCAATGATTGACGCCATGATCCGTTTGGAAAGGCACTCAAGCCCTACATTGCGAAGTTGCAGGTGTGACCTATTCCGAAGCCATTCAATTTCTCTACGACCTGCGTTTGTTCGGCGCGAAGTTCGGGCTGGAAAACACGTTCAAGCTTGCCGCGCTGGCAGGCAAGCCGCAGGACCGGCTCCGGTTCATCCATGTCGCGGGCACCAACGGCAAGGGTTCAACCTGCGCGATGCTGGAAAGCATTTACCGGACGGCCGGGTTGCGCGTTGGACTGTTCACATCGCCGCACCTGGTTTCGTTCCGCGAGCGGATTCAGGTCAACCGCCAGTTGATTTCCGAAGCTGACGTTGTGCGGCTGGTCGAAGCATTGCAACCGTCGCTGAAACAGTTTTCCGCTGATCATCATCCGACGTTTTTTGAGGTCGTTACGTTGATGGCGCTGAAATTCTTCGCGGAACAAAAATGCGATCTGGCGATTTGGGAGACCGGGCTGGGCGGGCGGCTCGATGCCACCAACATCGTCACGCCGCTGGCCAGTGTCATCACCAACATTCAGTTCGATCACCAGGAATGGCTGGGCGACACGCTGGAAAAGATCGCCGCCGAGAAAGCGGGCATCATCAAAACCGGCGTGCCCGTCATCACGTCGGTGGAGGAGCCGGAAGCAATGGCGGTTATTGAAAAGGCGGCGCGGGAGAAAAATGCGCCGCTGGTCAATTTCAAATCTTGGGAGGGATGGCGTGCCGCCGTCCCAAATCAAAATCAGTCAGGGTCGCCGACACGGCGACCCTCCCCAATTGCAAAATTGCCTTTGCCCGGCGAGCATCAAAAATTAAATGCCGCGCTTGCCCTGGCCACGGTCGAGACGCTGCAAAGCGCAATCCCTGTGAGCGATCCAGCGGTTCGCACCGGACTGGAAACGGTAAGCTGGCCGGGCCGGTTGCAACGGGTCGCTTTGCCAAATGGCCGGCGTTTTCTGCTCGATGGCGCGCACAATGTGGCGGGCGCAAAAGCTTTGCGCGAAGCGATGTCCAGCGGCACGCTGAAGCGTGAACTTCAGCGAGCCGGGTCGGACCAGCCTTCGCTCGGAAGCTCCGGCTCGGCATGGACCGGCGCTCCGCAAAAATGCACGCTGATTCTCGGCGTGTTGCAAGACAAGGACTGGCGGCACATCTGTGAAACACTCGCACCGATGGCAGGGCGAATTTTTACCGTGCCCGTTGCCAGCGAGCGCACCGCCGACGCGCGCGAACTCGCGGCGGCGTGCCGCGCGGCGAATCCGGCGGCGGAAATTGCCGTGTGCGATTCGTTGGGAGAAGCTCTGAAAGGTCTGCATTGTCTTTCGGTACGTGGAATTGGCAGGGCCGACCTGCCGGTCGGCCTGGACGCGCGGCAGCGCGTCCCTACCTCCGAACCACTCGTCGTCGTCACCGGCTCGCTTTATCTGGTCGGCGAGGCGTTGGAATTGCTGGGCCTTTCACCGGCGACCGGCGATGAGCGGGCGCTGAATGAGTGGAGCGCGCATCCCCAGCCGCTGTCCACAGCCGGATAGATTGAAACAGTCGCGGAACAATCATGCCGCCGCCCTTCATCAGTATTTCGACTGAAGCCAACCGTGCTGCCAGCGTGAATTAGAGTTACGAATTACACAAAAAAGAACACGTTAAATTAACAACGCTTGAAATCTTCATTGCTTATACTTTTCATGTTGGTTGACCTTGTTGCACCCGCAAGATAGACTGCATCCATGCTTTTTGATGCGCGGGCCGCATGAATTTTTTCGTGAAAATCTGGCATTCTTCCCTCGGGAAGAAGTATATCATGGGCATCAGCGGCTTCGTGCTGGTGTCTTTCGTCGTCGCGCACATGCTGGGGAATTTGCAGGTTTTCATCGGCCCCTCATGGATAAACACCTACGGCCAGTTGCTGCATGACAACCACGAAATCCTCTGGCCCGCGCGCATCGTCCTGCTCACGATGATCGGTTTGCACGTCTGGTCGGCGGTCAATTTACGGGCCGAGAACCGGGCCGCCCGGCCGGTGGGTTATGCCGGCAACCCGGCGCCCCTTGCCTCAAGCTATGCCTCGCGCACGGCCATGATGAGCGGCCTCATTATCGCGGCCTTTGTGATTTTCCATCTGCTTCATTACACGCTCAGGGTGCGTGCGGTCAACCTGACAGGCGTGGATTTCAGCACGCTGCGGGATTCCGCGGGCCGTCCGGACATCTATCTGATGTTGCTGCTCGGTTTCAGCCAATGGCCGGTCGCTGTTTTCTACATCATTGCCGTCGGATTGCTCTGCCTGCATCTGAGCCACGGCATGCGCGCGATGTTCCAGTCGGTCGGCTGGAAATGGACGTTCGGCGGGGTTTCCCATCTCCCCGACCGGATTGCCCGCTGGTTTGCCGTGGTGATTTTCATCCTTTACACGTTGGTGCCGATCTCCGTGATGTGCGGTTTTGGCAACGCTTACCGCGAGGCCGCCGTCCAGCGACTCGCGGCGGACGCGGTCGCCGGAAAGGAGGTTGCCCGGTAATATGAATCTCGACGCCAAAATTCCTCCCGGCCCGCTCGCGCAAAAGTGGGAACGCTACAAATCCGACATGAAGCTGGTCAACCCCGCCAACAAGCGGAAGTTTGACGTGATTGTGGTCGGCACGGGGCTTTCCGGCGCCGCCGCCGCCGCCACGCTGGCCGAGCTCGGCTATCAGGTGAAGGCGTTTTGTTTCCAGGACACCCCGCGCCGGGCGCATTCCATCGCCGCCCAGGGTGGCATCAACGCGGCCAAGAATTATCAAAATGACGGCGACTCCGTCTTCCGCCTGTTTTACGACACCATCAAGGGCGGCGATTTTCGCGCGCGCGAGGCGAACGTCTTCCGGCTCGCCCAGGTGAGTGCCAGCATCATTGACCAATGCGCGGCGCAGGGCGTGCCGTTCGCCCGCGAATACGGCGGCACGCTGGCGAACCGTTCGTTCGGCGGCGCGCAGGTGTCGCGCACGTTTTACGCGCGCGGCCAGACCGGCCAGCAGTTGTTGCTCGGGGCCTATCAGGCGATGTGCCGGCAGATCAGCCAGGGCAACATCCGCATGTTTCCCCGCACGGAAATGCTCGATCTGGTGGTCGTGGACGGCGCGGCCAAAGGCATCGTGATCCGCGACCTCGTCACCGGCGAAATTTCGTCGCACGCGGGCGACGCGGTGGTGCTGGCCACTGGTGGCTACGCCAACGTTTTCTACCTTTCGACCAATGCGATTGGCTGCAATGTCACCGCCACCTACCGCGCCTACAAGAAGGGCGCGTTCTTCGCCAATCCCTGCTACACGCAGGTCCATCCGACGTGCATCCCTGTCAGCGGCGATCATCAGGCCAAGCTCACGCTCATGTCCGAATCGCTGCGCAACGACGGCCGGGTCTGGGCGCCGAAGCGCAGGGAAGATTGCGGCAAACTACCGGCGTCCATCCCGGAAGCCGACCGCGATTATTATCTGGAACGGAAATATCCGAGTTACGGCAACCTGGCGCCGCGCGACATTTCTTCGCGCGCGGCGAAGGAAGTCTGCGACGAAGGCCGCGGCGTCGGACCCGGCGGGCGCGGCGTTTATCTTGATTTCTCGAATGCCATCCAGCGTTTCGGGGAAAACACCATCCGCGACCGTTACGGCAACCTGTTTGAGATGTATGAACGGATCACCGGCGAGAACGGCTACCGGCAGCCGATGCGCATTTATCCGGCCGTTCATTATACCATGGGCGGCACGTGGGTGGATTATGGTTTGATGAGCACCGTGCCGGGCCTGTTCGTCGTCGGCGAGGCGAATTTCTCCGACCATGGCGCCAACCGGCTGGGGGCGAGCGGGCTGATGCAGGGCCTGGGCGACGGCTACTTCATTTTGCCTTACACCGTCGGAAATTATTTTGCCGCGACGAAGCCGGCCAAAGTCCCGGCGAGCCATGCCGAATTCAAAAAGGCGGAGGAAGGCGTGCGCCAGTTCACAAAACGGCTTTTGTCCATCAACGGCAAACTCAGCGCTACGAGCTTTCACAAGGAACTGGGCAAGCTGATGTGGGAAAACTGCGGCATGGCCCGCACCCGCCAGGGCCTGGAAACCAACCTCCGGCGCATTCCGGAACTGCGCGAGGAATTCTGGAAGAATGTCAGGGTGACCGGCAGCGGCGAGGAATTGAACCAGAACCTCGAGCACGCCGGCCGCGTGGCGGACTTCCTGGAATTTGCCGAATTATTGTGTCTGGACGCGCTGCACCGCGAAGAATCCTGCGGCGGCCATTTCCGCACGGAGCATCAAACCGAGGACGGCGAGGCCCGGCGCGACGATGCGAATTTCGCCTATGTGGGCGCGTGGGAATTCAAGGGGGTGGACCAGAAACCGGAGTTGCACAAGGAACCGCTGGTGTACGAGGAAGTTCACCTGGCGACGCGCAGCTACAAGTAAATTTATGATTTACGATTTACGATTTACGATTTGCTTCGCCGGACGCGAACGCGCCAGCCAGCAATCAGCAATTGGTAATACCGATTCCAGTCGTGTGCTCGCGCGATGGCGGAGTTGGCAATCGGCAACCTGATGAATCTTACATTAAAAATCTGGCGGCAGAAGAACGCGACGTCACCCGGCGGCCTCGAGACGCACGAGGCGCGCAACGTCAGCCCGGACATGTCGTTCCTCGAAATGCTCGATCTGGTCAACGAACGCCTCGTTGCCGCGGGCCAGGAACCGTTTGTGTTCGACAGCGATTGCCGCGAAGGCATCTGCGGCACGTGCTCCCTGGTCATCAACGGCGTCCCCCACGGCGGCCACAAAGGCACCACCGTCTGCCAGTTGCACATGCGCCATTTTCAGGACGGCCAGACCATCACCATCGAACCGTGGCGCGCGCGGGCGTTTCCGACGGTGAAAGACCTGATCGTTGACCGCACCGCGTTCGATCGCATCATGCTGGCCGGCGGTTTCATTTCGGTGAACATCGGCAACGCGCCCGAAGCCAACGCGCTGCCGGTGTCGAAGGAAATCGCCGATCTGGCGATGGATGCGGCCGCGTGCATCGGCTGCGGCGCATGCGTGGCCGTCTGCAAAAATGCCAGCGCGATGCTGTTCGTCGCGGCAAAGGTTTCCCACCTCAATTATCTCCCGCAGGGCTTCGCCGAGAAGGACCGCCGGGTCAAAAACATGGTGGCGCAAATGGACAAGGAAGGGTTTGGAAATTGCACGGTCACCGGCTCGTGCGAAGCCGTCTGCCCCAAGGAAATCAGCCTCGACTTCATCGCCAAGATGAACCGTGACTACGCCGTGGCCGTGGTCAAGGGCGAACTCAAAGTAAACGGCGGCGGAGTGGGTTAGGAAAATTTGATGGTGTTCTAATTTGCCGCGGAGCGCGGATTGTCTTCAATCCGCAGGGGGTGAATTGGTCCAGTGCGCTGCGAGTTGAGACAACTCGCGCTCCAATCGTGTAGCGGTTCAAACCGCCACGCCGACTTCCTCGGCTTCCATCGCATTCACCAGGTCTTTTTCCGCCAGCACCCAGTCTTCGAGGGTCAGTGGATGTTCCGGCAGTTTGTCGCGATACAGGCGATACGCATGTTCGCGCACCATGCTCCGGGTGACGCCGGGCGTGACCGGCGGGGGCTGTTCGACGAATCTCGGTTTTCTCATTTTCGTTTTCATAGGCAACTCCTTACTTATAACATAAGCCCGATTGCATTCGCTGCAAGTGATGTTGGAGAAATCGGCGCTGGAAATTTGAGGGATAGGGCCGGGGAAACTCCATGGCAAGCCTTGACATAGCCTGCCAAGGCGTTATTTTGATGGCATGAAAGCAGTAACCATAAACATTTCGCTGAATCCGGAGCTGGCGGAATTCGCGCGGTCGGATTCGGAAGCGCACGCGTTTGATTCCATGAGTGAATACATGCGCGACCTGATTCGCAACCGGCGACAGCAACAGATCAAGCGGGACGTGGCCTATTTGGAAAAGGCCATTGAGGGTGCGCCACTGGGCGATCCGTCGGATGAGGAGATGGCCGAGATTGTGAAAGCCCAGCATCGCATCCGGGCGGAGAGGAAGAGTGCGCGTTGTTCTTGATGCCAACGTTGTCTTTGCCGGTGTGGGCTGGCGCGGTGAAGCTCACAATTGCCTGGTGGCGATGGCCAGACGGCGAATCGCCGTTTTTGCCACGCTGGAAATTCTGGAAGAAGTGCGCGCCTTGGTTGCAGAACGGGGAAGCAAATTCAAACACGCGCCGCACAATCTGCTGACGTGGTATTACGACCAGGTGAAACTGGTTGAGCCGGCCCCATTGGGCAAACAGCGCAGCCGGGACGCGAAGGACGATCCTTATCTGGCCTGCGCTTTGGCTGCCGGGGCCAAAGTGATTGTGTCGCGCGACGATGATTTGCTGGCGCTGGAGAAGCCGTTTGGAATTCAAATTCTCACTCCACGTGAACTGCTGACAAGATTCACCCGGCCGCTTTGACTTCACGCTGGGTCGCAAAGGGTCAAAACTGAAGACTGGTGCGCGGTAAAGGACTTGAACCTTTGACCCCTACCGTGTCGAGGTAGTGCTCTAGCCAACTGAGCTAACCGCGCATCAAGAAGCTAAAACTGGCACCCCCATTGAATCTTGGCAAGCGCGAATTGGCCTGATGACCTTTCTTTTCGGGACAAAATTCTCAAACAAGTTTGCAAAAGACTGTGGCATTCCGGGCCGGGAACCTGTTAGCTTGGAAAGCATTCAGTTGACGTTTTATGGATAATTTTCTGAAATTAGGAAAGTTTTCGTTTGGCACCGGCGACCGTTTTGCACATCAGGCAAAAGCCCAACTGCGCGCGTGCATCATGGCCGCCAGTCAAGGTGTCGAGATTGTTCCCGTCTGGAACAAGTCCAACCGTGAACACACCATCATCGGCTCCGAACCGTCCGTCACCCGCGCCGCGGCGGACGCGGCGGTCCGGGAACTCGGCTGGAAGCAGCCGTATCATCTGGATGCCGATCACATCCGCCTCGAAACCGTGGACCGCTTCCTGCCGCATGCGGATTTCTTCACCATTGATGTCGCCGATTCGATTGGCAAACCTGCCGACCCCGGAAACGTGAAGGTGTTTGTTGACCGCCATCCCGAACTGGTTGGCAAAATCGTCATTCCCGAAATTGCCCGTCCGTTTGAAACCACCCGCGCGGACGTCGAGCGCATCGCCGGCAAATATCTGCTCGCCGCGCAGGACGCCGGGAAAATCTACCGGCACGTCGCCCAAGCCAAAGGCGAGGCGAATTTCATCACCGAAGTTTCGATGGATGAAACCGACAGCCCGCAAACGCCGCCGGAACTGCTCGTCATTCTGGCCGCGCTCGCCGACGAAAAGATTCCCGTCCAGACCATCGCGCCGAAATTCACCGGCCGGTTCAACAAGGGCGTGGATTATGTTGGCGATGTGAAGCAGTTCGAGCAGGAATTCAACGATGACCTCGCCGTTATTGCGTTTGCCATCAAGCAATACGGCCTGCCCGCCTCGCTCAAGCTCAGCGTCCATTCCGGCAGCGATAAGTTTTCCCTTTACGCGCCGATTCGCCGGGCGTTGAAAAGATTCGGTGCCGGACTGCACCTCAAAACGGCCGGCACGACCTGGCTCGAAGAAGTCATCGGTCTGGCCGAGGCCGGCGGCGACGGCCTGGCGCTGGCAAAGGAAATTTACGCCGACGCGCTGGCTCACATTGACGAACTTTGTGCGCCGTATGCGACGGTCATTGACATTGAACGGAACAAGCTGCCGGCGAAGGAAACCGTCAACGGCTGGACTTCCGAACAATTCGTTTCCGCGCTCCGGCACGATCAGAAGAACCCGGCTTTCAACCCGAGCTTCCGGCAACTGCTCCACGTCGGATTCAAAATCGCCGCCAAAAAGGGCGACCGCTACCTCAACGCCCTCAAGCAGCACGAGGCCGTCATCGCCAGGAATGTCACCGCAAACCTGTACGAGCGGCACATGAAGCCGCTGCTGCTCGACAAATAGTTTATGCCCTTTATCCACGAAGATTTTTTGTTGAGCACAAAGACGGCGCGCAAACTGTATCACCAATACGCCGAAGCCGAGCCGATCTTCGATTATCACTGCCACCTTTCGCCGCGCGACATCGCAGCCAACCGGCAGTTCAAGAACCTGTTTGAGATCTGGCTGGAAGGCGATCACTACAAATGGCGCGCCATGCGGACCAACGGCGTGGCCGAGCGGTTTTGCACCGGCGACGCCAGCCCGTTCGAGAAGTTCAAGGCCTGGGCCGCCACCGTGCCGCACACGCTCCGGAATCCGCTCTACCACTGGACGCATCTGGAGTTGAAGCGTTACTTCGGCGTCACCGACTTGCTGGATGAAAAGACCGCCGACAAAATCTGGAAACAGGCCAACGAAAAACTCGCCACGCCGGAATTGACCGCGCAGGGCATCCTGAAAAAATTCAAGGTCAAGGCCGTCTGCACCACGGACGACCCGGTGGACAGCCTCGAACATCACCGCGCGTTCGCCGCCTCCGGTCATCCGACAAAAATGCTGCCGGCGTTCCGGCCGGACCGGGCGCTCACGGTGGATCAGCCCGCCAGTTTCAACCGGTGGGTGGAACAGCTTGCCGCCGCCAGCAACGTGGACATCAGCAGTTTTTCCGCCTTTGTTATTGCGCTGGAGAAGCGCCACGGCTTTTTCCATTCCCAAGGCTGCCGTCTGTCCGATCACGGCCTGAACCATTGCTTCGCGGATTTTTGCCCCGAAAAAGTTGCCGCCGGCATTTTCGACAAGGCGCGGAATGGCGAACCGGTCACGCCGCAGGAACACGGCCAGTTTGCTTCGTTCCTGATGGTGTTTTTCGGCCAGCTCGACGCGAAACGCGGCTGGACGAAGCAGCTTCACCTCGGTGCGATGCGCAACAACAACACGCGGCTGCTCAAACAGCTCGGCCCGGACACCGGCTTTGATTCCATCGGCGATTTCCCGCAAGCACGGCCGCTCGCGGCGTATTTGGATCGGCTGGACCGGGAAAATTCGCTGCCGAAAACCATCCTCTACAACCTCAATCCGGCGGACAATTACGCCTTTGCCGCGATGATTGGGAATTTTCAGGACGGCACGATTCCGGGAAAAATCCAATTCGGCTCGGGCTGGTGGTTTCTGGACCAGCAGGAAGCCATGGAATGGCAGTTGAACGCGCTGTCGAACCTCGGCCTGCTCTCGCGTTTCATCGGCATGATCACCGACTCGCGCTCGTTCATGTCGTATCCGCGCCATGAATATTTCCGGCGCACGCTCTGCAATCTCATTGGGCGTGACATGGAAAATGGCGCACTGCCCAACGACGAAAAGCTTGTCGGTCCGATGATCCGCAACATCTGCTACGCCAACGCCAAAAATTATATGGCGTTCCCCGGCTTGACGGATGGCCGCGTAAAAAAATCCGGCGCGCCGAAACGGCGGAAATAAGCGGTGGCGGGCCGGGATGCGGTGCGATTGGTGAAGAATCCCAAATTACCCCAAGCGTCGTGGCGAGCGCCAGCGCCTCACCAGGGACGAGAGAGATCGGGCCGCTTTTTGGGACTCACCCTTTGACCGGTGGTTGCCAAATTGTCGGGTGGATTCACGGCCTCCGACTGTGCTTGCTCCGACTCAGCTTGTTTTGCATTCATCATTTCGGCGATCACCCCGAGCAATTCGTCCCGGCCACGCCCCGCCATGGCGGAACAGGTGAAGATCGCGGGCAGCTTTTCGAACCAGCCGGAGATACGATCCGTGAACGCCGCGATGTTTGCCTGCACCGCGGCGGGCGCCACCTTGTCCGTCTTGGTGAAGACGAGAACGAACGGGACGGCGTTGCGGGTGAGCCAGGCCACGAATTCAACATCCATTTCCTGCGGCGGCAGCCCGGAGTCGAGCAGCGCAAAGACACAACTGAGGTTCGTTCGATGCTTCAGGTAATCGTCCACCGCGTGGTTGAACTTGAATTTGGCTTTGCGCGCCCCTTCGGCGAACCCATATCCCGGCAGGTCCACCAGCCGCCAGGTTTTGTTGATCGTGAAGATGTTGATGAGCTTGGTGAAACCCGGCACGGGCGAAACCCGGGCCAGATCCAGCCTGCCCGAGAGCATGTTCAGCAACGATGACTTGCCGACGTTGGACCGGCCGATGAAGGCGAATTCAGGCAGGGACTCGTCCGGACACGAGTCCAGGTCCGGCGCGCTGCAATCAAAAATAGCGGATGAAATGTTCACGATTGAAAACCAGCAGACCAGTATCGCAGCAAATTCGCTTCATTGATACAGCTATTTTCTGGGAATATTCGCTCAATGTGGGAAAGATAATGATTGAACGCCCGCCCATCCCGGCCTTCTCCCCGACCGGAACGATTCAGATGAATTGTTTTTTTCACGGTACAAATGACGGTTTAAACCTTGGACCATTCAACTGCATCGCAGTTAAGCGGTGGCAGCAGATAGTTGAGTTTTTCGATGAGTTTTATCCACCAATGCCGTTGTTCTCGGCCACGAACTGCGAGTTTTAAGGTGGGTTTGCCTTGGGCGCGACTCCAGACGCCCGCACGACAAAACCAGCGCCAACGCAAAGTTTGCAATTCGACTTTTTCCAACAGCCCCAACTCCCTTTGCAGCAACACGCAAAGGTTGTAAGCCCAAATTGCAAACTGACACACCGCCTGTGTGGCCCAGAATTTTTTGCAGCAAAATCCTTTGACGCCAAATTGGCTGCCCAGTTCCCTGATCCGATTCTCGCTGTCACTCCGCCCATTGTAACGCCGCCAGATGGCCAGCGCGCTCCAACTGGCCGGCAGGTTGGTGACCAAGGCCTGAAAGCGATCGCCCGGCACCGACAACAGTTCCTTGCCGCCAGCCTCCGGCCGTTGGCTCAAGCGCTGCCTCACAATGACGACGCGCCGCCCCAAGACCGTTCCGTCAATCTCTTGAACATCCAATCCCTCAATTTCAGTCGCCGTCCAAGCCGCGTCGGCAGGCCGGCAGTATTTTTGCCGTTTGACGTAAAGTCGCATCACCACGATGTAGTCCAACCGGCGTTGCTCCAGCAATTGGAGCACCTTTTCGTGGTAAAAACCCGCATCGGCGCGCACACAACCGATGTGAATGTGCGGCGGCAAGCGGCTCAAAGTGGATTCGCTGGCCACTTCCTCGATCCCCAAAACCTCGGCCATGGCCGGATCGCAACGCAAATACGCCACACGGGAAAGCTTGTCGGCACCACAAATAATGCCGCCCATCAACCCCAACGCCACATCGGTCGGATCATAAGCGTTGGGACTGGTCGGCGCCTGCGGCAAAAACGACCGGAGTTGCTCGCGCACCTTGCGCTTGTGCAGAAAGGCGCTCCAAAAGGCCAGGCCGCCATAAGCGGTCAGCCGTTGATCGGTAAAGCCAATCCGGATGGACTGGGCCGAACGGCCTGTGTTAATTTCAATCACCGTTTGGTGAGTGTTGCCTGTGAGGGGTTGAGTTTGTTTTTTCATTCCAATAACACCCTTAACCCGCAACACTCCCAAACGCTATCTGAATCGTTCCGGTGGGGGAGAGATTTCCCAGAAAACAAAATTCGCGCATTGAACCCCTGAACCTGCTTGTCGGGGTAGGGCTCGTCACTCCGTGCGCGCCGTTTGCCTGGATGCCGAAGCCCGGCGCGCACGGAGGTGACGCGCCCTAACAGGAGGTTCATGGGGAAACAGGTGAGGGAGGTCGTAAATACGAACAAATCAGTCAGCGCCGGTGGCGCGATAAATCTTTCCCGCCGGCGCGGCGATGCCGATGCGATGGATGAGGTCGGTGGGCATAATTGTTTTTTGATTGGTTTCTCCAAAGCCCCCACCCCCCGCTTGGGGCTAATCATGGAAGAAACTTCCTTGGCGTAGCGATGCCTGACACGATGATTGGCGCTGGTTTCGGCGAGCTATGGCCGGTTCATCAATGGTGCTTGCATGCCCGTTACAAAGCTTGGCCCCAAGTTTCTCGGCTGATTCATTAGTGAAGTTCCGCAGGCTTTGGCGAGCCTGCGGAACTATCCTGTTTAAGAGATTGCAGTTTTTCATGCCACTCTTGGGCCGGGACCAGCCACATACCATGAAAAGCAAAACATCAAACCACAAAAGGAAAAGCAAAAAAATATTCATCAACCCGGCTTGGGAGCCGGTCAATGTTCATGCCGCTGGCGTGGATATTGGCTCGCGCGAACATTGGGTCTGCGTCCCCGCCGAGCGTGCCGAATGTCCGGTACGGAAGTTTGGGACCTTCACCGCTGACTTGGAAGCGATGGCGCAATGGTTTCAGGAGTGCGGCATCACCAGCGTCGCGATGGAAGCCACCGGCGTTTATTGGATTCCGTTGTTCCAAATTCTGGAGCGGTGGGGATTCCAAGTGGTGCTGGTCAATGCGCGCCAAACCAAGAATGTCGCCGGGCGCAAAACCGACGTGCAGGATTGCCAGTGGATTCAGCGGCTGCACACCTATGGCTTGCTCCAGGGTTCCTTCCGGCGGAGGATGCCTATTGTGTTTTACGCACATATCTGCGCTATCGCGATGAGTTGGTCGGCGCGCGCGGCACGCAATGTCAACACATGCAGAAGGCCATGCAGCAGATGAACCTTCAACTGACACAGGTGCTCAGTGATGTGACGGGTCTCAGTGGCCTGGCGATTATCGGAGCCATTTTGGAGGGTGAACGCGATCCGGTCAGGCTGGCATCCTTGGTGGATCGCCGTGTCCATGCTACCGCCGCAGTCATCCAACAGGCGCTCCGGGGCGATTATCGGGAGGAACATCTGTTTGTCTTGGGGCAAGCGTACGCGCTTTATCGCGCTTATGAGGCAAAGATCAATGAGTGTGACGAGCAAATCACCCGCGAAACGGCCAGGCTGCCCGACAAGGTGGATGCCAAACTTAAGCCGCTACCACCTGGCAAGCCGGGAAGAAGACCTTCTGCAGACCAACTGAACGGTCAAGATATGCGCCTGCTTCTCTACGAGAAGTTCGGCGTTGATCTAACAGCGATTGAGGGCATCGGCATCCAGACGGGGTTGGTCTTACTCACTGAAGTGGGGCCGGATCTGAGCCGTTTTAGAAGCGAAAAACACTTCTGCTCCTGGCTGGGGCTATGCCCGGACAACCGCATTAGCGGCGGCAAGGTGCTCAGCAGCAAAACGCGGCGCGTGATTAACCGGGTCGCCGATGCGTTACGCATCGCCGCCAGCTCATTGGAGCGCAGCCAAAGCGCTCTGGGCGGCTTCTATCGGCGCATGAAAGCCAGACTGGGAGCAGCGGAAGGCGTTACGGCAACCGCCCACAAGCTGGCCCGGATTATCTTCCAATTGATCAAACATGGGGCAGCCTATGTACGCCAAGGATTGGAGGACTATGAAAAAAAGTTCCAAGCCAGAAAATTGAATGCCCTCCAAAAAGCCGCGAAAGCAATGGGATTTGAACTCATTCCCCAACCAATCTCACTTGTAGTTTCTTAAGAGTTGTGAAGGGTAGCACGGGCCGCTGGCCTGTGCCGTCGGGCGACCCGCCCGACGGAACGGGGAAGACGCCCGCCGCCAAATCGGGCGGGAAAAATCAGACGGTCGCCGCCTCCATTCCGGTCGGCGGGTCGCCGACCGGGGCGGGCGGGTCGCCCGCGCCACCCAGCCAGCACACTTTTGACGCGCGGTTCTATCTGCTTGATCCCAAGGATGCGTTCGCACCGCCGATCAAATACAGCGTGGAAATGATCCGCCGCTTCTCGCCGGAGAATTTCGGCATCATGGAATTTCGGTCCGAGCACGACTACGAACTGTGCGCCAAAATTCGCGGCAAACATCCGCTGCTCCAAAGCCTTGGATTTCGGTTGAGCACCGAACTCCACATGACCAACGACAATCATTTCTTCCGCAAGCTCGCCGGCAAGAAACCTGCCGCCGGCCAACTGCCGCTTTACGAAGGCAAGATGATTCACCAGTTCGACGCCGGCTATTCGCCCGGCAATTACGCCGTCGTGGAAAAGGAAGTGCGCGAGGAATTGCTGCGAAAGGAAATTTACCGGCTGGCGAAACTCGTCCGCGAAGTGGAACCGAAAAAGCTCGAAGGCAAAGCCGTTCCCGAAAAGCGCGAGGAACTGGAAATGCGCCTGCGCGAAATTTTCAAGGCGAAGAAATTCAAGCTGCAATATGAATATGAACGGCTCGCGTATCGTGAAATTGGCAGTTCAACAAATGAGCGGACTTGCATCGCCGCTTTGATTCCAAAAGACGCTTGCCTAAATCACAAGCTGATTTTCTTCGTGCCATTTGAATACGAACTCGATGCAAAAGGAAATTTGAAGCAAGTCGAATTTGCTGATGAAGACATGAATAGTGTTTTGAGTCTGCTCATACTAACTTGCAATCAATAGGCTATTAATGTAGGGTGAGGGCAATCTATGCGCCCTCGAACTGAAATTCCCGCCGCGCAGGTCGGCGCGATCCATCGCGCGATGCTGGCGGCTTCCGGCAAATCGGCCTTTCAACGGCTCCAATGCCTCTGGCTGCGGGCCAGCCAAGACCTCTCCACCGAAGCCATTGCGCAGACCGTGGGCTTGAGCGTCAGCCATGTGCGGCGTGTCTGGTCGGAATATCTGCGGGGAGGACTGGCCGCCGGTCAGGGCCGTCCCAAAGGCGGACGCCGTCATCAAAACCTAACCTTGGCCCAAGAGCGAGCCGTGCTGGTTGGCTGGCAAGAGCAAGCCCGGCGGGGAAGACTGATCACGGCCCGCAGCATCAAAGTGGACTATGAGAAACGCTTGGGGCGCTCGGTGCCCGATTCGACGGTGTGTCGCCTGCTGGCCCGGCACCAGTGGCGGCGGGTGACTCCGCGTCCCAAGCACCCTAAAGACAACCCCGCGGCCCGTGCCGCTTTTAAAAAAACTTCAGGCCAAAGTGGACGCTGTTGCGGCTGGCTTCCCACACCAACCGTTGCGGCTGATATTTGAGGATGAAGCCCGGTTTGGCCGGATGAGCGATCCGATTCGGTGCTGGGCTCCCTCCGGCTGCCGTCCGCAAGTATCCACCCATCGGGTGCGCCAATACACCCATGTTTTTGGCAGCGTCTGCCCGCAGGATGGCGAACTCATCAGTCTGATCCTGCCGCACGCTGACACGGTGGCCATGTCGTTCTATTTGGCGGAAGTGTCCCGGCGGCATCCCGACGAACATATTTTGATGTTCCTGGATCGGGCGGGCTGGCATCAGGCCAAGGCGCTGGCCGTGCCGGATAACCTGACCTTGGACTGGCTGCCAGCTTACAGCCCGCAATGCAACCCCCAAGAACTGGTCTGGCGCGAAGTGCGCCGGCAGCCCTTTGGCAATCACGATTATGACTCGATGGACGCGGTCGAAAACGCCCTGGAACAACGCCTCTGCCAACTGGAATCCTCACCCGCCCAAATCCAATCCCTCACCGGTTTTGATTGGATTGTTAATGTTAGATTGAATGCTAAATAGTATCAATTCCTTGATTGTGAATTATTATCTTCGCAGCCGCGTTTCGACTTCGGTGAGCATGTTTTACATTTACGAGCTGCCGATTCCAAAACTTTCCGTGCTTCAGAAAAAGAAGCTGGCCGAGTTTGCCGGGAAACTTTTGAAAAATCCGCGCGACGTGAAAGAACGCGTGCTTCTGGAAGTCTTCATCGCCCGCGAGCTTTACGGCCTGTCGCCGGAGGACTGGCAGCATCTCACCGGCACGTTCACCTTCGGCGGCGAATCCAAGGCCGAGCTGGACGAAATCATCCGCCAATCGCTTGCCGGCTACCGGTGAGTTCATTTGCGGCGTTGTTTATTCGCCGGCAACCGGGCAAAATCATCTTTCACAAATTTGAACACCATGAATCGCCGCCTACATTTTTTGCCCGCGCTTGGTCTGTTATTTGCAATTTCCGCCACCCCGGTTCGCGCCCAGTATCAATATCCGTTTCAAGACCCGAACCTGCCGGAGGAGGTGCGCGTCACCAACATCGTTTCTTTGATGACGCTGAACGAGAAAGTGGCGTTCCTGAGCCAGCGTCCCGGCGTGCCGCGCCTCGGCATCAAGCCCCTCGGCCACGCGGAAGGGCTCCACGGCCTGGATCAGGGCGGTCCCAGCAACTGGGCGCCCAAACCGCCCTATCTCACGACGATTTTTCCCCAGGCCATCGGCATGGCCGAAACCTGGGACACGAATGTGATGCATCAAGCCGGCGCGGTGGAAGGTTATGAGGCGCGCTATCTGTTTCAGAGCACCAACTACCACCACGGCAGCCTGATCATGCGCGCGCCCAACGCCGACCTGGGCCGCGACCCGCGCTGGGGCCGCACCGAGGAATGCTACGGCGAAGACCCGTTCTTCAACGGCACGATGGCCGTGGCTTTCATCAAAGGACTCCAGGGCGACAACCCGAAATACTGGCAGACGGCGTCGCTGCTGAAACATTTTTTTGCCAACAGCAATGAGAATGGCCGTGATGGTTCTTCATCCGATTTCGATGAAGCTTTGTTCCGCGAATATCTATTCGGTTCCCTTCCGCATGGGTTTCGAGGAAGGCGGCGCGCGGTGTTTCATGGCGTCGTACAACGCGTGGAACCGGGTTCCCTGCACCGTTCAGCCGGTCATCAAGGACGTGGCGATCAAGGAATGGGGCGTTGACGGCATCATCTGCACCGACGGCGGCTCGCTGCGGAACCTGGTCAACCATCACCACTATTATACGACCACGAACGAAGCGGCGGCGGCCTGCGTAAAAGCCGGCATCAACCAGTTCCTGGATAATTACCGCCCGGGCGTCGTCTGCGCGCTGACGAACAATCTCCTGACGGAAACCGACATTGACCAGGTCATCAAAGGCACGTTCCGCGTCTTCATCCGGCTCGGCCTGCTGGACCCGGCGACGAAAAATCCCTACGCCGCCATCGGCGCCGGCTCCGAACCCAAACCGTGGAACACGCCCGAACACAAGGCGGTCGCGCGATTGGTGACGCAAAAATCCATCGTGCTCCTGAAAAATTCCGAAAATCTGCTGCCGCTCGACAAGACAAAACTCAAATCCATCGCCGTTATCGGTCCGTACGCGGACGAGGTTCTGCTCGACTGGTACAGCGGCACGCCGCCTTACACCGTCACACCGTTGCAAGGCATCAAGGACAAGGTTGGCCCCGGCGTCATCGTGAATTTTGCCACCAATAATGCCAACGGCGAGGCGGTCAAGCTCGCCCAAGCAGCCGACGTGGTGATTGTTTGCGTGGGCAATCATCCCACGGGCGGCCTCACCAATTGGGGGAAGGTTGCCCTGCCCAGCTTCGGCAAGGAAGCCGTGGACCGCAAGTCCATCAAGCTGGAGGACGAGAAGTTGATCAAACAATTGTACCGGGCCAATTCCAACACTGTCGTCGTGCTAATTTCCAGTTTTCCGTATGCCATCAACTGGTCGCAGAAACACGTTCCGGCAATTGTTCGCCTGACGCATTGCAGCCAGGAGGAGGGCAGCGCGCTGGCGGACGTGCTGTTCGGCGATTACAACCCGGCGGGCCGGTTGGTGGAAACCTGGCCCAAATCCATCTACCATCTGCCGCGCATGATGGATTACAACATCCGCGATGGCCGGACTTACATGTACTTCAAACACCAGCCGCTTTACCCGTTCGGCTACGGCTTGAGCTACACCACGTTTGATTATTCCGATTTGAAGACCAGCGCGCCGACGCTGGCCAGGGACGGCACGGTGACCGTGAGCGTAAATGTTAAAAATACCGGTAACCGCGCAGGCGAAGAAGTCGTCCAGCTTTACGTCAAACACCTGAAATCAGCGTTGGAACATCCGATTCAGGAACTCCGCGGGTTCCAGCGGGTGGCGTTTCAGCCCGGCGAAACGAAGACGGTGGAATTTTCCATGACGGCAAAATCGCTGGCCTATTGGGATAAAAACAAACATGCCTGGACCGTCGAAAGCGGGACGATTGAAGTCCGCGTCGGTGGTTCCTCCGCTGATGAACGGTTGAAAACGACCGTGGCGGTTGAGTAATTGAATATGCGAAAAATCTTGAAATTTCACGGCGCCATCGAACTGGTCATGCTGGGTTTGGTGTGCTCCGCGCTGGCGCAATCCCCGGCTTCTCAACCACCATCGTCAGAACCTTATGTCTGGCGCAACGTGGTCATGGGCGGCGGCGGATTCGTCACCGGCATCATTCCTCATCCGCGCCAAAAAGGTTTGATGTATGCGCGCACCGACGTGGGCGGCGCCTACCGCTGGGATGAACCGGCGCAGCGGTGGATTCCCATCACCGATTGGCTGGGCATGGCCGATGCGAACCTGATGGGGATTGACAGCCTCGCCGTGGATCCCAGCGATCCGCAACGCGTTTATCTGGCCGCCGGCGCCTACAGTGGCTGGGTCAACGGGGCCATTCTTTGTTCGGATGACCAGGGGCGAACCTTCCGGCGGACCGACCTGCCCCTCAGAATGGGCGGCAACGAGGCCGGCCGGTTCAACGGCGAGCGGCTGGCCGTAGATCCGAACCAGGGCGAAATAATTTTCTTCGGCTCGCGGCGGGACGGCTTGTGGAAGAGCGCTGACCGGGGAGCGTCGTGGCAGAAGGTTGAAAGTTTTCCCAACATCATTACCACCAACCGGACGCCGCCGGCCGCGACCAGCACAAATACGAATTTCCGTTGGCGTTTTCCCCAGCAGGCGGTCGGCATAGTGAGCGTGGTGTTTGACCCCGCCAGCGGCAAACCCGGCAGTCCGACCCCCGTGCTTTACGCGGCGGCGTCCACGACCGGAACGAATCTTTTTTGCAGCACCGATGCCGGCGGCACCTGGCTGGCCGTCTCGAACCAGCCGGTGGGGTTGCGCCCCAATCACATCGTACCGGCGCCGGACGGAATATTTTATCTGACCTATGGCAAGGAATCCGGACCCAATCAGATGAGCGACGGCGCGATTTGGAAATTCAACGCCAAAAACGGCGCTTGGACTGACATCACGCCGGTCCACCCTGCCGATACCGACCAGCATTTCGGCTATGGTTGCATCGCAGTGGATGCGCAACATCCGCAGACCCTCATGGCCACGACGTTCACCCACTGGACCCCGCACGATGAAATTTACCGCAGCACCAACGGCGGCGCGAGCTGGACGCAACTGTGGGACGACGACACCCAATGGGACCGTTCCAGCGCGCCTTACATTGAGGGCCGCAACCCGCATTGGATGGGCACCATCGTGATCAACCCGTTTAATTCGGACCAGGTGTTGTTCACCACCGGCTACGGCATCTGGTGCTGCACCAATGCAACCGCCGCCGACGCGGGCAAACCAACCCATTGGGTTTTTCTGGATCAGGGTTTGGAAGAAACCGTGCCACTGACGCTGATCAGTCCGCCGGAGGGCGCGCATCTGTTGAGCGGAGTGGGCGATGTTGACGGCTTCCGGCATGACGATCTGGACAATTGCCGCCGACGGTACTTTTTCCGGCCAGCGTTACGGCAACACGGAACATCTGGCGTTTGCCGGAAGAAAACCAAACGTCATCGTCCGCACCGGTACCGGCGGTGGCCGCGGAACCAACCGCATCATCCACGCCTCCATTTCCAAGGACGGCGGCAAGACCTGGAAAACCCTTGCCAGCGAACCGACCAACGGCGTCCAAGCCGGCGCCATCACGATTTCCGCCGATGGCAGGACCATCGTGTGGACGCAGCGGCGCAGCGCGCCGCATTTCTCCGTGGATGAAGGCGCTCACTGGCGCGTTTGTGCGGGACTTGCTTCCGGCGGTGTGATCGCTAATCCTCTGAATCCAAATCTGTTTTACGCCTGCGACGCGCCCGCCGGCCGCGTTCTGGTCAGCACCAACGGAGCCGCTTCCTTCGCTCCCACGGCGGCGGTATTGCCCCCGGCGGAAAATCCCGGCGGCTGGGGCGGCCCGGGCACCGTGCTGTCGGCAACGCCCGGCCTGGAGGGCGATCTCTGGCTGGTGTTCCGCAGCGGTCTTTACCACTCCACCAACGCCGGCGCGACCTTCACAAAGCTCGACACCGTGCAGGAATCCTACTCGCTCGGGTTTGGAAAAGCGGCGCCGGGAAAAACATATCCCGCGCTGTATCTCGCCGGCAAGGTCGGCGACTTCCAGGCGCTCTTCCGCTCCGATGACATCGGGAAAAGCTGGGTGCGAATCAACGACGACCAGCATCAATACGGCTCAATTAGCTCCGTCACCGGCGACCCGCGCATTTATGGCCGGGTTTATTTCGGCACCGGCGGCCGCGGCGTGATTTACGGCGACCGGGCTGCGAAATGAACCCGCGAACAGGTTTCAACGCAGAGAGGATGAGGACGATTATGCGTCAATCCGTCTGGCTCAGTCCGGTGATCCAGTCGCCGCCGTATTCCTTGTAGGTGGAGAGGACGTTTACACCGAGGATTTGCGACATGGCTTGTTCGGTTTCCTGCTGGATGGCGTTGAGCGCGGCTTGCCGGGCTTCGGGGGACAGGCTGGCGTCGGCGCGCACCTGGGCGGCCTGGGTCTGGGCGGTTTGCTGCACACCGAGGCTCTCGGTGGCTACGCTGTCGGGCAGACCGTAACGTTGCGTCACGTTGTGGAGCGCCTGATACTGGTCGTTGTTTGCCAGTTGATACTGGGCAAATTGGTCCGGAGTCAGCGCCGCCTGGACGGCGTTGTCAAAACCGGCCTGCAACTCGTTCTGCCGCGCCGTAAGTTCCTCATCCGTCAGGCCGGCGTTGCCGAGATCGCGCTGGGACTCCTCGTATTGGGACCGCAGTCCGGTCAGTGACCGCCATTCATCCTCGGTGGGGTTGAACCCCGGCAGGTTGCCAGCCCAATCCGCCACGTCGGACTCGCGGAGTTGCAATTCGGCCAGTTCATCGGGCGTTAACAACTTTTTCTCCGCCGCGTCAAAATCCTGCTGCCACTTCTGGAGGCGGTCTTCGTCTTCCTGTGTGGGGATGCCATTCAACCGCGAACCAAGAGCCTCGGTCCAGTCCACCAATTGTTGCTGGTGCTGTTCCTCCAGTTCAATCAACTGGCCGCGTTTTTCCGGGGACAGCCAGGAACGCTGCTGCTCCAGTTCCGCCCGCTGCCTTAGTCGTTCGGCTTCGGTGATGAGGGCGTCCCGGCCCAGCACACCGGCAATCAGTTGCTGCCGTTCCGCCTTCAACGATTCCAGCGCCCGGCCCCATTCCGTCCGGGGAAATTTCTGGCGCCCGATCAATTCCCGGCGCAACACCAGGTCCCAGTACTGGTTTTGAAATGAAGCGAGGATGCCCCGGCGGTGCTGCGCAAAGCGTTCGTTGATGACGGCCCGGATGATCTCGCGCATCGTGATTTTCGGGCAGCCGATGGCGAGCAGGTTGTCGCGATAAAGGTCCAGGTCTTCGGAAGCAATCTGGTTCCAGAGAAATGGCGGGCCAGCCGGCGCAGGATTGTTGGTCGCTGCCCCGGATTGTGGGCTGGTAACGGTGACGGGTTGCGAAACGGCGGCGACCGGTTCCGGTGCGGGTGGTTTATTCAGCGACAGAAGAATGGCAACGGCGAACGCCACGTTCAGCGCCAGTGAGAACCAGATGATGACGCGTGGTTTCATTGCGTGCCATTCTGGGCCGGCGGTTCCGGCGGCTGGGCCAGGGCATTGAGCCATCGTCCCGGTCCGTTCAGATAATTATGAAAGTGGCTGCCCAGCGACAGCGAAATCGTGTTCATCGTGGCGGCCTTCAGAACAGCCAGGGCCGTCGCGCGTTCTTCCGGCGACAGATTCGCATCCTTTTGAATTTCGCCAGCCTGTTCGTCCGCGTTGCGGCGGGCCTCATAAACACTGATTGCGGCGGTCTGGGGCAGTTGGTTCTGCCGGGTGAAGGCCAGGGTTTGGCGAAAGTTGAAGTCCTGCGCCCGCTGGTAATCCGCAAACCGTTTCGGGCCCAGCAGGGATTTGACCTGCGCCTCAAAGGCCGCTTTTTGGCGGGCCTGTTCCGCTTCTGGCGGGGGCGGGTCGGGGACAAACTCGTTCTGCGCCATGTCCTTGTAGGGCTTTGACAGTCGAACCAGTTCCCGCAATTCGTCCTGGCTGATGGTGACGCCGTCAAAATTGATGTCGTTGAACAGCAGAAAATCCTGCTGCGAACGCAACTGCAATTCGTCGAGTTCCGACGTGTTGAGTTGTTGGGACAAATCAGTCTCCAGCCCCGCATAAAGCGACCGCAAACGCGCGCGGTCTTCATCAAGCAAAATATAATTCGCGTCTTCCCGGATGGCTTGCGCCGCTTCGGAGTATTTGTCCTTGAGAAACAACACCGTGGAGACCTTGTCATCCGGCAGAAAGCCCAGCGTCAGGCTGGTCAGCAGGTCCAGATTCCAGAACGTCATCGGCATGGCTGTCCCACTCGTATCCGAGCAACGATTTGACCAGCGCCCGTTTTTCCTGCCGCAGGGCGAACCGTTTTGCCGACTGGTTGCGGGACATCCGGCGGCGCTGGTCCGCGCCCAGCCAGGGCGCGAAGGAACCCGGATCTGATTTGGTTTTTTGCTGATACGAATCGTCAATGGCCGCGACGATGATGTCGCGAATCAACCAGTCCGGGCAGCCCACCGCGCGCAGGTTGCCGATGTATTGACGGTAGTCGGCGGACGCGATCAACTGCCAGGGAGTTGTTGTTCCCGGCGTTTCGGTCGCCGGCGCGGACGGTTTTATTGCCCGCAAAGTTGTCGGCGGGGGCATCGCGGAGGATGGGGCATCCATCCTGGCCGTTGCCCCTTGGCGCACGGCCACCCAGACGGCGGCCAGAATCAGATTGCTTATCAGGGAAACGGCAAGGAAACTGGGCGGCTTCATGTCACTTCAAACGATAATCGCGAAAATCTCCGGCATCAATTCGGCTTCGCGGCATCCTGTTTGCGGACGGAATCAGCCCAGTCGCGCATGCCTTTCGCGTCTTCGGGTTTCTTCATCTCCTCCAGCAGCGCGGCATACTGGTCGAGCACGTCGGCCACCTGCGGCGCTTCCGGGCCAACGCTCTTTTGCGTGATGGCCAAGGCCCGCTTGTATTGAGCTTCGGCCTCCGCGTATTTTTTCTGCGCGCGCAAGGCCGTGGCCAGCCCCATGAGCCGGGGCGTGAGATCGGAGTTGTCGGCGCCCGCGACTTTCTCAACGATCGGCAGGGAGCGGTTGTAATACGATTCGGCCTGAGCCGGCTGATTCCGGGCGAGGCAGATTTGCGCGAGGGAATCGCAGCAAACGGCCACGTCCAGTTGCGCGTCCGGCCCCGCGTCCGGCCCGCAAGCCCGCTCGCGAATGGCGAGCGCGCGCTTCGCCAGAACCTCGGCTTCATCGCATCGGCTGGTGGTCTGGTAAAACTCGGCCAGTGACTGCAGGTACTGCACCTGGTCGTCCGCGGAATTTGTGACGGCCTCAACCGTTGCCAGCGCCTGTTTGTAGCCGGTCTCGGCCAGCGCGTTTTGATTTTGCAGGCGATAAACGTCGGCCAGGTTGCGCTGCCACCGGGCCACTTCAAGAGGATTTGGCGCGGGCGACGACTGGACGATGTTCAATATCCGCTGATAAAGGGACGCGACCAGATCGTAGTGGACCTTGGTGTTGTAGTAAAAATTTGCGAGGCTTTCCAGCGGCAGGATCAGGTCCGGGCTGTTGGTCCCGACAACTTTTTCATAGCTGGCAATGGCGTGTTTGTAAGTTTGTTCGGCCAGGTCGGCTTTTCCCTGCTGGCGATAAATCTCGGCCATCTGCACCTGGCTTTTGGCCAGGCGCGGATCGGCGGGGCCAAAGTTGCCGGCCACATCCAATGCCTGGCCGGCCAGCCGTTCCGCGTCGTCCAGAGCGCCGGCTCTCCGCGCGCGCTGCGATTGGTACATCAGCACCTGCCATTGAAAAGATTGTCGCAACGCCTTCGCCTCGTCGGGCCGGTTCATCTTGTCCAGCAGGGCGGTGTAATCATCGAGAACGGCTTTCACCACAGGATCTCCGGGTTCGAGCTTGTTCTCGGTGACGGCGAAAGCCCGCTGGTAAAGGGCGACGGCTTGATTGGTCTGGCCCTGGGCTGCCAGCGTGGCGGCCAGGCCGGCCAGGGGCCGCGCCAGATCCGAACTGTCCGGGCCGAGATTTTTTTCGACGATGTTCACCGACCGGCGATAGAGCGGTTCCGCCTGGTCGGGCTTGCCCCAACTGCGGTAATTTTCCGCGAGGCCATACAGCGCCACAGCGAGGTTCATCTGCGCCTCGGTGTTCGTGTTTAAGGCCGCGGCTTTTTCCTGAATGGCCAGTGCGCGCTGGCACAATGACTCGGCCTGGTCGAATTTTCCCCAATCATGGTAAAAACCTGACGTGGCCAGCATGGCGCTCGGCAAATCGCCGCCCTTTCTCCCGGCCAAATCCAGGGTCTGTTGGTAGAATGGTTCGGCCTGGGCGTACTGGCCCTGAAGACGATAGACCACCGCCACCGCCCGCGCCCGATTCTCGACTTCGGCGTCGTCCCGGGGTGATGTCTTTTCGACCAGTTGAAGAATTCTCAGGCACAACGGCGTCGCCAGATCGTACCGGTGTTCGGCAAAATAATAGAACTTTGCCAGATTATCCAGGGGCATGACCAGGCTCGGATCGTTCGTTCCCACCGCTTTCTCCCGGCGCGCGAGGGCTTCCGCCAAAGTCTGCCCGGCCAGTTCGGTTTTATTTTGCCTCTGATAAATTTGAGCCAGCAAAGTCAGATTGGTGGTCAGGCACGAATCGGCCGGGGCCGAACTGGCCGGCGGTTTTTAGCGCTTCGTTGCAGCTTAGTTCGGCCTGGGAATAGTCTTTTCTCCTCAACGCCGCGACGGCGTTGTCCATCTGGGCTTCCCAGATCAGCCGGGAATCAGCGGCAACGGGCGCCGCTTGCGGACGGCGGGGAACTTCGCTTTGTTTTGGCTGTTCCCGGATTTCCTTTGGTTGCTCCCGGGTTTCCACATGCCGGCAACCCAGTCCGGCGAAACCGAAAATCAAGCCGGCAGCAATCATCCGCGCCGCCGTGCGATACCATCTTAATCCGTGAAAACTCATAAGATTCAACTCATTATAAAATTCAGAAACATTGCGGTTATGCCGTCATCGTAGCCGCCTCAAGTCTGCCTGCAAGAATTACCCGAAGCCACCATGAAATAAGGGACGGGCCAGCCGGCCCGTCCCCTTTGAAACCATTTTGCTGTCTTGGGAAGACTAGGTCCCGATGGAGCAACTGTTCATGTACCAGGTATGCGAGCTGCCCGATCCGAAAATTTCGAATCCGATGCCGACGCCGCCAACGTTGCCGCCGCTGCTGTAATAGCCCTTGCTGGCGCCCCATTTGATCATGGTGCCGAGGTTCACCGAGCCGGAACCGGCGTTGCTGGTGCGGAGGAAGGACAAGGGGCCGCCACCCTGCCAGTACACATTCCAGGTTGAGCCGGCAATGGACTGGTTGGAATAGACTTTGGATCCGCTTGGACCCACGCCGCCGCTGTTCGCCACCCAGACCATGACTTCGGTGGGAACCCAGCAGTCAAACGAGGCATCCCAATACGTGCCGCCGGGGGTGCTGATGCTCCAACTGCCGGTGCCATTGTAGCTGCTGACCGACTTGCCAATGTTGTTTCTGGCAGTGTTGGGATAGGCTTTGACGCCGCCGCCGGTGGGCACCGAACTGACCACGTTCCACGAGGTAATACTGTTGAGATTGCAGCATTCGGAAGCCGAGCTGCCCCATTCGTCGCAGTAGAACTCGTATCCGCCGCTCGAATACGTGCCATACTGGGCACAGGAAGTCCACACATAGGCACGCGAGGCCAATGGCATAGCCGCCAGTGCGAACGCCAGTGCAAGGATTAGTTTTATTGATTTCATATACTTTGCCGTTTGTTCCTTTCTTCCATCCCAAACAGGTTGGGTTGTTGGTGGTATGCGCCCTTCAAGGGGAAGAAACCTGAAGCGACGCAAGGGATATGCAGATATTCATGAATACCGGCTGTCCTCATAAGCGCACACATTACCATAAAAGACCCGGTCGAATAGTCGCCAGTATTGATTACTGTAAACGCAGGATACTACAAACGCATGACCCCTCATCCCACTCGTGTTTACGAACTGAATTTGGAAAAAAGCACCGGTAAAAACGAATGTATTGGCCGAAAATGTCTCCCGCGAACGGTGATTTAAAAAAGAAGCAGGGCCAAGCGGCCCCGCTTATGAATTGGACAGGCTATTAAGTAATTCTTAATTTACGGATACAGAATAGCTGTTCATGGTGAAATTCTTCTGGCTGCCGCCGGTGGAGAGAATTTCCCAGCCACACTGTATTTTGGAGAGTGTGGGGTTGTTATACCATTTGGGGGTATTGTTAATCCATTGCAACAGGGCCTTGATGTTGACGGAGCCGGAACTGGCCTGGCTGGTCCGCAGGAAGGACAACGTCCCGCCACGGTAATAAACGTTCCAAGTCGCGCCGCCAATGCTTTGGTTCTTGTATTGGGGGATCGCATTGCCGTTCGCATCATAGGAAGAGGCAATCGGCTGGTTGCCGTTCCATTTGTTCCAGATCATGACTTCGTAGGAGGAACCGTTGAGCCAGATGTCATAAGCCTGATCGTAGTTGCAGCCGCTCGGAGTGCTCGCGTTGAAACTGCTGGAGCATGTGTTCAAGGAATTCACCGCCTTGTTGATGTTTTGATAATCCGAGTTGGGATAGGATTTGATGCCGCCGCCGCTTTGGGTGGAAAACACGCCAAAGTTGCCGCCGGAATTGGCCCAGATAGTTTGGGGTCCGGCACCGCTGCCCCAGACATCATTTTCGATGGTATAGGCGCCACTGGTCCAAGTGGCCCATTGCCCGCTGGATTCAAAAGCGTAGGACCATCCAGTCAAGGGCAGGATTGCAAGGGCGGCCGACACCGCCAAGGTTAGTTTCATTGTTGATTTCATATAGGTTGCATTTTTTCCATTTCCTTCCACCACCCAAGCGAGTTGGGTTGTTAACTACATGCGTCCCCGGGGGAAGAAGCCCAAAGTCCGCAAGGGATGGCATGAACACGAGCCATCCAGATCAACAAACATTTTACCAGAAAACCCATGGCCGAATAGTCGCCAAAATTGATTAGATACAATTGATTACCCCTTCAACTTGGACGACGAATCGGTGGGTGCCGGGGCTGCGGGGGAATGCGTGTATTTGGCGATGGCTTGGGCGCGGGAGCGGACGTGGAGTTTCTCGTAGATGTGGCGGATATGCGTGCAAACCGTATGCACGCTGATGCTGAGAGCGTCCGCGATCTCTTTGTAATAATCGCCGCGCGACAGCAGCTTGAGGATGGCCTGTTCGCGCGGTGTGAGGCCGTTCGGCTCCAATTTTTCCGGCCGGGGCTGGAACGATCGCACCAGCTTGCGGGCAATCTGGCTGGTCATCGCGGCGCCACCCTCATGGGTCAGTTTGAGCGAAGCAATTAATTCTTGTTGCCCGGTCTCTTTCAGCAAATAACCGCTCGCGCCGGCCGCCAGCGCATTGAAGATGTGATCGGTGTCCGCATAGACGGTCAACATCAAAAACTGGGTTTTCGGCATCAACGGCTTCAGGCGGCGCACACACTCGATGCCGTTCATGTACGGCAGGTTGATATCCGCCAGCAAAATATCCGGCGCTGCCTTCGGCAATGACTCCAGCGCGCTTTCGGCGCTGCCAAAGGTGCTCAAACAACGAAATCCTTTCGCCGCTTCAATCCACCCGGTCAGGATTTGTCGCACGGAAGCATCGTCTTCGATTATTGAAACAGTGATATTCAAGCTGGGTCCTGGCAATCTATCAGCACCTTGGGAAAAAAGGAGTCACCAATTCTGATGATACGCCGGGCTGACCGGCAATCCAGGGGCGGCGCACCTCCCGGTTTCAGGCGTCTCATATGAGAAATCCTTTCAATAAGACTGTGAATGTCACTTTGGTTCCTTTTCCCGGCGCACTTTCAATTTCGCAGCGCCCGCCGATTTCGGCCAGCCGCTGGCGCATGTTTGCCAGCCCGTTGCCAGTCCCTTGGCGAGGCTGAACATGCGGTGTCCACGCCGATAATGTTTCCGGCGCAAATCCCTTTCCGTTGTCCTCGACTGTCAGAGTGAAGGCGGCCGGCTTCACCGCAAGAGAAATCCGCACCTCCGATGCGCCGGCGTGCTTGATGGCGTTGTTCAACGCTTCTTTGAAAGCCAGAAATAAATTGTGCCGTACTTCAGCGGTCATCACCCGGGCCGGGAACTGTGCCGGCATGTCCATTTTGCAACGGAGGCCGGCGGTTCTCAGCAAATTTTGCCCGAACTCCTCCAGATAGGCGCCCACGCTGCCGAGCGTGTCATGCCGGGGATTGACCGCCCAAACCACTTCGCTCATCGCACGGGTCAATTCGCGCGCGGTGTTGTGAATCTGATCCAGATGTCCGGCCACCTGCCGCGAATCATCCAAACCGCTCCGGGCCGACTCGCTCAACATCGTGATGCGCGTCAGGTTCGCGCCCAGGTCATCGTGGATGTCCCGGGCAATGCGAATCCGCTCGCGTTCGACGGCTTGCTGCCGTTGCAACCGCTCCACCTTGCGCCGCATCCGCCGCCGCGCGTCCAGCCACACGATTCCCCCGCCGGCCAGCGCCGTCAGGACCACGCCCGATATCCGGAACCACCACGTCTGCCAGAACGCCGGCTCCACCGAAAACGCCAGTGTCGCGCCTTGCTCGTTCCAGACACCGTCACTGTTGCAGGCCAGCACCCGAAACCGGTAGTCGCCGGGAGGGAGGTGACTATAGTAAGCCTTGCGCGGCGATTGCACATCCACCCATTCGGTTTCCACGCCTTCGAGGCGATACCGGAAGCGCACCTTTTCCGGCGCGTCAAAACTCAAGGCGGTGAACTGAAATTCATACCGGTGCTGGCCCGGCGTGATTTGCAGCGGAGTTTGGGGCGATGCCCCTTCATTCACCACCGAGTCATCCACCAGCAACCGTTCGATGACCACCGGCGGAACCAGGGTGTTGGTTTCCACATTGCCGGGATCCACCGCCACCAGTCCCTTGCTGGTTGGAAACCACAGCCGCCCGTCTTCCGTCCGGCAGGAGGCCGGCTGGAATCCACCTGAACATTCCAACGTTGGCAAACCGTCACTCAGGCCGTACGTCAGGCAATGCAACTGCTTTATCTGGCCATCCGCGCAACGATTGAGTTCGGCCTGATTGACCCGCATGATGCCGCCATGGGAACTGATCCAGAAATATCCCCGGCCGTCATCCTCAATGGCGCAGATGGTGTCGTCCGGCAATCCCTGCTTTTGGGTGATGGCAACAAAACGACCATTCTTGAACCGGTTGAGTCCCCCGATCGTGCCGATCCAAAGCGTTCCGTCGTGATCCAGATGGAGGCATTGCACGAAATCGCTGGATAATCCATCACCGCGGCGAAATTGCCTCAGGGCTCCCTGCTGGAGGCGGCCCAGCCCGCCGCCAGACAGGCCGAACCACATCGTGCCATCCGGCGCCTCGATCACCGCGCGCACGTCCGGCAAAGCAATCTCCGGCTCGCGGGCCAGCCAGGTGACCCTGCCCGGCTCATACCGCATCAGGCCAATGCTGGTGCCGATGATCATCCCTTTGTCCGCCGTCGCCAGCAGGGCGGGCACCGGGGCGCTGAAGTCTTTTAACTCCGGCAGCAGTTCAAATTGAGATCCATTCCACTTGAACACACTGCCGCCCCAAGTGCCGGCCAGAATATTACCTTGTGCGTCGGGCAAGACCGACCAGATATAGCGATGCCGAAGGCCGGAGTTTTGATCGAAGCTGGTCCAACTGCCGTTGTGAAACCGGTATAAACCGGCTCCTTCCGTGCCAATCCACAACGCGCCATCTGATGCGCACGCCACGGAAAGGATGCCGCGTCCCTGCCAGCGGTCGGGCGGGCTGAGAGTGGTGATGTTTCCTGGACGCAACACAACGAGACCGCTGTTGCCGGTCCCCACCCACAGGTTGGCCTCGCGATCTTCACAAAGAGAGGTGGTCCAATCATCGGGAAACCCGTTGGTATGGCATAACTGCAATGATCCCTGCCCGGGAAAAATGAGATAAAGCCCGTGGTCGGAAGTTCCCACAACCAGGTTTCCATTTTTTGTTTCAAGCACAAAATGAACCGCCGTCCATCCCCAGGGCGCCGGTCCCAAATCCTCGGTCCATCGCCCGTTCTTCCACTTGCGCATCCGGTTGTCCGCCATAATCCAGATTCCCCCATCGCGGCTGGCCCCGATTCCCTGGAGATAGTGGTGGTCGGCGGAATTATCCAAGCGCACGGAATGCAGTTGGCCATCTCTCAATTCCGACATTTCGTCATCTCGTTGGATCCAGGTCCCGCCTCCGGGCGCGCTGGCCAGGGCAATCAGATGCGCCATCTTGCCCTGCGGCGAGGGGATGAAAAAATCATCCTTCATGCGCACCAGTTCGCCGAAGTCATTCAACAGCCAGATATCGCCTGCCGGATCGGCGATGATGGCGCCAATCTTCCCGCCGTGCCAGTCCGCCTTGACGGGGACCGCATGAAATTTCCCGTCCTGATACACGGTCAACTCCCCGGTTTCATGCCCGATCCAAATCGCGCCGTTCGCGTCTTCAAACAAGCTGGTCACATGGGGGCTTTGCATCTCCGGCGTGTTGCCGCCGTTAAAAATTGTGAAGCGCACACCATCAAACCGGGCCAGACCGCTGCGCGTGCCCAGCCACAGATAACCGTCACGGGATTGGATGATGGCCGTGACCCGGCTGCCGGGCAATCCATCGTCTGTCGTCCACACCCGCGTGGTGTAATTTGGCAGCGAGGTGGCGAAGCTGGCGGAGGCCAGACAGACACACCAGAGCGCCCAAATCCAACCCGCTGCGGCAAACGACTTGAGACCGCGATTGAGCGGCAGCCTCAAATTGACGCGCGGCGGCGGGCAACCATCCTCCGGATGCCGTGGCCTTGTCTCCATTTGGCGGACAGGTTGTGAATGCATGAGGCATGACTATTTTAGTTTAGTTGAACATAAAAGTCCACCAGCAGGGGCAGCCGAGGTTGTTGGCGCTTCGCGAAATTCAGCACTCCGGGGACAGCGTCAAGTTGCAGAAAAAAACCGGCTGGATGGCCACCACGACCGTTTACTTGCAGTTGATTCCTCTTTCAACCTGGCCCGCCTGCCGGTGGTTGCGTGTTTGCGCGGGAATCGCGTACTTGGCGATGGCATGGGCGCGGGAACGCACGTGAAGTTTTTCGTAGATGCGCTGGATATGAGTGGCGACCGTGTTGATGCTGATGTCGAGATTGTCCGCGATCTCCCGGTAATAATCGCCGCGCGACAGCAGCTTGAGTATGGCTTGTTCGCGCGGTGAGAGACCCTGCGGCTTCGAGGTTTTCCAACCGGGGTTGTGGAACCGACTGTGCCAGCTTGCGGGCAACTTGACTGGTCATGGCGGCGCCGCCCGCGTGGACCAGTTTGAGCCAGGCAATTAACTCTTCGCACCCGGTTTCCTTCAACAAATAACCGCTCGCGCCCGCCGCCAGGGCACTGAAGATGTGATCGGTGTCCGCATACACCATCAACACCAGAAACTGGGTTTTCGGCATCAACGGCCTCAGGCGGCGCACACACTCGATGCCGTCCATGCCGGACAGCTTGATGTCCATGCCCACCAGCAGAATTTCCGGCGCTTCACGAGGCAACGACGCCAGCGCGCCTTCGCCGCCGCCATAGGCGCTCAAACAATGAAACCCTTCCGCTGCATCAATCCACCCGGCCAGGGTTTGACGCGCGAAAGCATCGTCTTCGATTATTGAAACCGTGATACTCAAGCTGCATTTTTTTAATTTATCAGCAATTGGGAAACGGGAGGAGTCCTCCGTTCAGAGGATGCGGCAGCCAACGGGTGATATGCGAGCGGCACTCCGCGTCGCCATCGCGATTGATTGAAATACGGGACTTCACAGCCCGTCAGAATCCGCTAACCTGTCGGCGACATGATGAAGAATCGAAACCATCCCCTCCGCCTGTTTCTCTGGAAACTTTTGTGCGCGCTCCTGCTCCCATCCGTGTGCCAGGCGGGCAATTACAGCAACTTCGTCGTGTCCGTCTATTGCCGCGCCTATGAAGTCCGGCAAATGACCAACCTCGTCTGGCTCTCCAACGTCTGGAACACCGTCGGCAGCCAGTTGAAGGTGGACAAGGTTTATCTGGAAACCCACCGCGATGGCGTCATCCCGGACCGGGAGACGATCGCCAGCGCCAAACGATTTTTTGAAAGCCGGGCATCCGGGTTGCCGCCGGCATCGCGACGGTGGCCAATGAACGCAACCTCTACCAATCGTTCTGCTACAGCACGCCCGCCGACCGGAAGAAACTCAAAGACATTGTCGAATACACCGCCGGGCAGTTCGATGAAATCATCCTCGACGATTTCTTTTTCACGAACTGCAAGGACGACGCCTGCGTGAAGGCGAAGGGCGACAAAAGCTGGACCCAGTTCCGGCTGGAGCAGATGGACGAACTGTCCCCGCGACCTGGTGACGAAGCCGGCCAAGAAGATCAATCCCAAGGTGAGAAAGTCATCAAAATTTCCGAACTGGTACGAACATTACCAGGGGCTGGGCTACAACCTGGAAGCCGGGGGGGGAGTATTTCGACGGCATTTACACCGGCACGGAAATGCGCGAGCCGTTCAACAACGCCCAGCATCTCCAGCAATACCAAGGCTATTTGATCTGTTCGCTATCTCGAGAATGCCGACCCGGGCCGCAACGGCGGCGGGTGGGTGGACACCGGCGGCATGCGTTACGCGGATCGCTACGCCGAACAGCTCTGGTTGACACTCTTTGCGAAAGCGCCGGAGATCACGCTCTTCGATTTGCGCCAGGTCCAGCGGCTGATGCAGCCTTCCGATCGTGGCGCATGGCAGGACCGGCATCCGAGTTTTGATTTCGATCAGATGATGGCCTCCGTCCGGTCGGACGCCGGCACCTCGGCGGCGCCCGCTACGATTTCCCGCGCGGCCGGATTCACCTTCGATCAGGTGGATGCCTTTCTCGGCCAGCTCGGGCAGCCGGTTGGTTTGGCAAGTTACAAGCCCGTCAATTCGGTCGGCGAGGATTACATCCACAATTACCTCGGCATGGTTGGCATTCCGCTTGAGCTGACCCCGAAATTCCCCACCAACGCCCGCACAGTTTTCCTGGCCGAGTCGGCGGCGGCAGATACCCAAATCGTGGGCAAAATCAAAAAACAATTGATGAACGGCGGGAACGTCATCATCACGTCCGGCCTGCTTCGCGCCTTGCAGAACCGGGGCATTGAAGGCATTGCCGAGATTCGTTACACCGACCGAAAGATTGCGCTCAAGGAATACCTGCGCGGTTTTGGGGGCGTCATCGAAGGAAAATCGGAAATCACCATTCCCGAACTGGACTACATCACCAATGACGCGTGGGCGCTGGTCTCCGGCGCCGCCGCCGGCATTCCGTATCCGCTCCTGCTTCGGGCCAACTACGCCAAAGGTTATCTCTTCGTGCTGACCGTTCCGGAAAATTTCGGGGACATTTACAATTTACCCTCCGAGGTGCTGACCCAGATCAAGCGCGTCCTGACCCAGGATATTTTCGTGCGCGTCGAAGGTCCGGCCCAAGTGAGCCTTTTTGCCTACGACAACCACACGTTCATCGTGGAATCATTTCTGCCGGATGAAACGGACGTGAAGGTTGCCGTCGCGGGCGGGTTCGGCAAGCTCCGCAACCTGGTCACCGGCGCGATGACCGCCGGCGAAATGGAAGCGCAGGGTTCCGTCCGGTTCAGCGGCGGCGACCCGCGCATGAATTTCATCGTGCATCTGCCGCCCCACAGTTACGCAGTATTCGCGGCGGAGAAGTAAGAAGTAAAAGCCATCAAAACACCTTCTGATTGCCTTGGTTGCATTGACAATTTAGCACCGGATGTGGTATATTTCATGCTGATAAAGTGAAAATTTTGTCGTAAAAACCCATGAAAAATGCCAGCCACCACCCCGCTCATCCAGTCACTTGTCTTTCAATGAAAAAAAATCTGTGTGCCGCCGTTTTCATGTTTGCTGCCTGCATCATGTCCGGGGTTGGCTACGCACAAGTAACTCTTACGGATTTGGGCGCCACCGCCCCAACTCCGGGAGCAAAGGATATTTCCCAGTTCAGCACCGTCGGCAACCAAACTTCTCCCGACAATTTGAATTACTACACCGATAACCAGATTTCCCGCAGTTCCGGCGAACCGGGCCAGACCTTCACCACGGGGGCCAACTCAGGGGGATACGTGCTGACATCAATATCTGTTAAGACTTCTGGACTGAATTCTTATAGTGGCATCAGCACGCCCCAGCCATATTACCTTCACCTTTATTCCGTGTCCGGCTCCACGGTTACCCTGCTACAGACTTACACCTCAGCCAAATTCACCTTCAGCGATGGCGACTGGCTGAAATGGGCCAATATGTATGTATCTTTGGCGGCTAATACCACTTATGCCTGGTCATTCGGCAAGGCGAGTACGACCAATGGCTGGGAAGCGATGGCGGTCGCCACCAACAACCCCTATTCAGGCGGTCAAATTGCGCTTATTCCTCCCGGCGGTGGGACGATGACTTTTGGCAGCAGTCATAACTTTGACGCGGTTTTCGACGTGGGCTTGGCGGCAGCAGGCACGCTTATTGCCGGCACGCCGATTCCCAATACGAACAATATTTACATCGGTTCCTCGGTTACCCTGACTTCATCCGTGTCGGGCACACCGCCGTATTTCTATCAGTGGCAAACCGATGGTGGCAGCGGCGTTCTTACCAATATTCCCAATGCCACCAACGCCATCGTAACAGTGACTCCCTCTCACACAGGTCCCATTCAATTTGACTTCATCGTCACCAACAATTCTGCCAGCGCCACCAGCGGCGTGGCGGTGGTGACGGTTAATCCGCTTCCCGGCACGGCCAATGTTTATGTCAATGTTTCGCAATCGCTGGCCAGCCTGCCGCTGACGGGAATCGGTACATTAACCGCGGTTTACGAAAACAGTCTGGCGAATTCTGACGGCTCTCCCGCCATCGCCGCCAAGCTGTCAAAGGCTGCCGGAATAGGTGCCTTCCGTTTCCCGGGCGGTTCCTACGCTGACGTTTATAACTGGCGAACGGCCAGCTACAACCCCGGGCTCAGCGCCTGGATGCCGACTTACAACAGCTTTGCCAACTTCATGAACCGGCTGGTCACTCCAGCCGGGGGAGTCGCCATTGTCACCTGCAACTACGGCTCCGACACCCTCGGCACGAATGGCGCGGCCGCCAACGACATTACCGAGGCGGCGGCCTGGGTGGCCTACGCCAACGTGACCAATCATTGGGCTGTGAAATACTGGGAAATTGGCAATGAGATCGGCGGCAATGGCTACTACGGCACCACTCTGGACTGGGAAACCGACCTGCATTACCCGGAGACCAATGCCGCCACCCGCGTCGGCCAGCCCGCCCTTTCTCCCGCCGCCTATGGCACGAACTCAATCCAGTTCGTCAGCGCGATGAAAGCCGTGGATCCCACCATCAAATGCGGCGTGGGTTTCGACACCGGTAATCCGACCTATAATTCCCAATTGTTGGGCGTGTGCGGCAGCGTCGTGGATTTTGTCATCATCCATTACTACCCGGGCGGCATCGACCACCAACCTCCTGTCCGCAATCCACCCAGATTCTATCCAATGATCAACAACACTTACACGCAATTGACAAACATCGTGGGCGCCACCCATGCCTCCCAGATGCAAATCGCCGTCACCGAAACCGGCGCCGGGGCCAACACCGGCGCGGTGGTTTCGTTGTTTGCCGCCGACAACTATCTGACCTGGCTTGAAAATGGCGTTGCCAACGTGGACTACCAGGAATTCCACAGCGACATCCTTTTGGATATCTCTTGCTCCTACACCAACCAGCAACCGGGGCACGCCTACTACGGCGTGCAGATGACCCATTTGCTGGCGAATGTCGGCGACACCATGCTTAAAGCAACTTCCGACCTCGGCACGTTGCACACCCATGCCGCCACCCGGCAGGATGGCAAGGTGGGCGTCTTGCTGATGAACATGAGTGATACAGCCACCGAAGCTGTCACGGTAAATCTCAATGGACCTACGCTCGCCAGTTCCGGGAACCTGGTATCAATTCGGCCTCACCAATTTCATCGGCACCAACGACGTCCCCTCTTATCCGGTGTATTCCAACACCGTGTCGGGGCTGGGCAATCAATTCACCGTCTCCATTCCGCCGTACACGATGATTGACTTGTTGCTCTCGCCCGCCGTGAGCAACACACCGCCGGTGCTGGCAGCCATTGGCAGCCAAACCGTGAACGTCGGCCAGACCGTCTCCTTCACTGCCAGCGCCACGGACACCGATCAGCCGCCCCAAATTCTCACCTTCAGTCTTTTGAGCGGTTCCGCCAGCGCGACGTTGAACGCCAACTCCGGGGCATTCGCCTGGCGGCCGGCAGTGACCGACGCCAACACGACCAATACGTTTGCCTTGAAAGTTGCCGACAACGGCTCTCCCATCCTGAGCGCCACGCAGAGCTTCACCATCACGGTGAATCCGCTCACTCAGCCCACTGCCGCCTCGATCGTGGTGAATAACGGCAAGCTGGGATTCCAGGTCAGCGGCCAGGCGGGACCGGACTATGCCGTGCAAAGTTCCTCGAATCTGCTGGGTGGCTGGAGCACGCTGTTCATCACCAATTCGCCGACGATGCCATTCTCGTGGACCGACACCAACCCGGCGACGTTGCCGGCATTGTTCTATCGCATCAAAACCGGCCCGCCCCTGCCGTAAACCGGGGGCTTCGGCCCAAATATGTCTCTGACGCGCGCGCGGGTGGCTGGAATTGCCGCCCGCGAAGCGCCGTCGTCTTTCGGCGTGCATCTTCCGCCCCGGTTCTGTAGTTTTCCGGGCGGGAAAAATTTCCCTGATAACGAAATGAAAAAACGATTAAAATGGCTCCTTGTTGTTGCAATCATCGTTCTCGCTTTTGCCTCCCGACCGACGCCAGCCGCGGCTTAAGTTGCATCGCCGGGCGCCACCCCGGACGGACGCGAGCGGCTGCTCATGGACTCCGGCTGGCACTTCGCCTTCGGCCACCCGTCTGATGCGCAGAAAGATTTCGGCACCGGCACGGGTTATTTCTCCTATCTCGCCAAGACCGGTTATGGCGACGGCGCGGCGGCGGCCAATTTTGACGACCGTTCCTGGCGAATGCTCGATCTCCCGCACGACTGGGCTGTGGAAGTGCCGTTTGACGGACGAGGCAGCCACAGTCACGGCTACAAGGCCATTGGACGGAATTTTCCCGACACTTCCGTCGGCTGGTATCGCAAGTCCTTTTTCATTCCCGAATCCGATCTCGGCCGGCGCATCAGTGTCGAGTTCGATGGCGTTTACCGCGATTCGATTGTCTGGATCAACGGCCATTATCTCGGCCGGGAAGAAAGCGGCTACACCAGCTTTGGCTACAACCTCGGCGAATTCCTGAACTACGGCGGTAACAACGTCATCGCCGTTCGCGCGGACGCCACGATGGAAGAAGGCTGGTTCTACGAGGGCGCGGGCATCTATCGCCACGTCTGGCTGGTCAAGACCGGCCCGTTGCACGTCGCGCGCGATGGCACGTTCGTCACGTCCGAGGTGAAGGATAATGCCGCCGATGTCACCGCGCGAGTCACGGTCGTCAATGAAGGCGCCAACGCCGCCACCTTTGATGTCGAACAGACCATTGTGGATGCGGACGGCAAGACGGTCGCGCAAGGACAGGTCAAACAGGCCGGGCTGGGTGTGTTCGACACCGGCGAATTTTCCTGCGTGATGAAGGTCGCCAATCCCAAGCTCTGGTCCATTGAGTCCCCCAGTCTGCACAAACTCATCACCACGATCCGCGTGGGCGGAACGGTCGTGGACCGCTACGAAACACCCTTCGGCATCCGCTCAATCCGGTTCGACCCCAACCTGGGATTTTTCCTGAATAACAAGCATGTCGAGTTGAAAGGCGTCAACAACCACCAGGATCATGCCGGAGTGGGCGCGGCCATTCCCGATGCGCTTCAGAATTTTCGCATCGCGCGCCTGAAATCATTTGGTTGCAACGCCTATCGTTGCTCGCACAATCCGCCCACGCCCGAATTGCTCGATGCCTGCGACAAACTCGGCATGGTGGTGGTTGACGAAAGCCGCCTGATGGGAACCTCGGAAGACCAACTGGATCATCTCAAGCGCCTGATCCTGCGCGACCGGAACCATCCCAGCGTCATCCTGTGGTCGGTGGGCAATGAGGAATGGCGCATTGAAGGCAACGAAGAAGGCGCCCGCATCGCTTCCACCATGCAGGCGGTGGCCAAACATCTGGATCCCACCCGGCTGGTCACCGTTGCCATCAGCGGCGGCTGGGGCGGTGGAATTTCCACCGTCGTGGATGTGATGGGATACAATTACATCACCGGCAAAAGCACGGACAATCAACATGCGCAATTCCCAAACCAGCCGGGAATCGGCACCGAGGAAACCACCACCCAGGGAACGCGGGGTGTTTATTTCGACGACCGGGCCGATGCCCACATGGCGCCGCTCGAACACGGCGACTCCGGCGGCAACTGCGAGATTGGCTGGAAACTTTACGCCGCCAGGCCGTACCTCGCCGGATTGTTTTACTGGACCGGATTCGATTATCGCGGCGAGGAAACCCCCTTCGGTTATCCGGCCGTCATCTGCCAGTATGGCATCCTCGACGCCTGCGGCTTTCCCAAGGACAGCTTTTATTATCTGAAAGCCTGGTGGATGGACGAACCCATGGTCCACATTTTTCCGCATTGGAACTGGCCGGGCAAGGAAGGCCAGGAAATTGACGTTAAATGCTTCAGCAATTGCGAGGAGGTCGAACTTTTCCTGAACGGCCTGAGTTTGGGCCGGAAGACGATGGAGAAAAACGGGCACCTGGAATGGAAGGTGAAATACGAACCGGGCACGCTGCTGGCGCGCGGCTATAAAGACGGCAGGGAAATCGCCAAAGACCAGGTGGATACCACCGGCGAACCGGCGGCCATCCAGCTCATTCCGGATCGCACGATCATCAAAGCTGATGGCGAGGATGTTTCGGTCATCACCGTCCAGGTCAACGATGCCCGCGGACGGAGAGTGCCCATCGCCGACAACGAAATCACCTTCAACATTCAAGGCGCCGGCAAAATCATCGGCGTCGGCAACGGCGATCCGTCATCGCACGAGCCGGATGTTTATCTGGCAAAATGGCCGGTTCATTCCACCCTGGTAACCGATTGGAAATGGACCCGGATTTCCAACGCGCGCCTGGCAACCCTTCCCGAACTTGCCGTCAATTTCAACGACTCGGCCTGGGAAAAAGACGACGTGCGCTCGGACACCGGCCCGCTGGCGGAGGGAGAAAACGGCGTCTTCCGCGGCCACGTCACTGTGTCGGAACAGGACCTTGCAGTGGAAACTGTCAAGCTGAGCTTCGGCATGATTGACGACGAAGGCTGGGTTTATGTGAACGGGCAGATGGTTGGCGAATCACACGACTGGTCGGCATCTCCGGTTTTTGACGTCAAACGCTTCCTCCATCCCGGCACGAACACCATCGCGGTGGCGGTCGCAAACGGTTCCGGCGCCGGAGGCGTGAACAAAGGGGTCACACTGTTGTTCCAGGAAAAACCCGAACTGCCGGAATGGAAACGCAGCGTCTTCAACGGCCTGGCACAGGTGATTGTGCAATCCACCCGGCAACCCGGCGAGATCCTGCTGACCGCAACGTCCCCCGGCCTGCCGCGGAAGGTGCTGGCGCTCCAGGCCCAATCCGCTCCTTTGCGCCCGGCGGCGGCGGCGCACTGAAAAGCGTTGAGTCATGAGTTCTCCCTTTGCCCGCGACGGGAATGGCAAGCCTGGTGCCCTTGAACCGAAGCGCCGTTTCTGGGAGCGCCGGCGGGAGGTTTGTTTTCGATTCTGATTATGAAAAACCGATTTGGATTTGCTCCCCTGTTCCGGGGATTGCTCTGCGCCCTCGCGCTCCCGGCCACGGGCTGTCTCGCCGGCAACTACACCAATTTCGACGTCGCCATTTACATTCCGGTGGGCGCGGTTCGATCCTTCGAGAATCCGAGAACCCTGAGCAATGACTGGAGGCGCATCAGCCGCCAGTTGAAGGTGGACAAGGTCTATATCGAGGTGCAGCGCAACCGGGAACTGGCCGGCGACGATTTGCTGGAGCGGGTCAAACAATTTTTTCTCGACCGCGGCGTGCGCGTGGCCGGCGGCATGGCGTTGTCGGATGGCGGCAGCGGCCAGTTCCGCTCCTTCTGTTACACCAATCCCCAGGACCGCGAATTTGTCAAAAACGCCGCCCAACTGGCCGCCCGGCATTTTGACGAGGTCATCCAGGACGATTTTTTCTTCGTCACCACCAAGTACGATTCCGACATCGCGGCCAAAGGCAAAAAAAGCTGGACCCAGTTCCGGCTGGACTTGATGCGCGACGCCGCCGAAAACCTGGTGGTCAAACCCGCCAAGGCCGTCAATCCCCGGGTCAGGATGGTCATCAAATTCCCCAACTGGTACGAGCACTTCCAGGGTTTGGGCTATGACCTCGATCAGGAACCGAAAATTTTCGACGGCATCTACACCGGTACGGAAACGCGCGACCCGGAGATGACCGACCAGAACCTACAGGCCTACGAAAGTTATCAAAATCTTCCGTTACTTCGAGAACATCGCGCCGGGCCGCAACGGCGGCGGCTGGGTGGACACCTTCAGCTTGCGCTATGTGGACCGTTACGCCGAGCAGCTATGGGACACGATGTTTGCCAAGTCGCCGGAAATGACCCTGTTCAATTGGGCGGCCCTGCTGCAGCCCGTCAACCCCGGCGACCGGACAAACTGGCAAAGCCTGCACACGAGCTTCGACTACGATCAGTTGTTGCAGTCTTACCAGTCCCAAGCTTCGGCGCGATCAACCAATCCCAACATGGCCCGGGTGGCCGGTTATTCCCTGGAACAGGTGGACGCGTTTCTGGGCCAGCTCGGCAAACCCATCGGCATCCAGTGCTACAAACCATATCAATCCACCGGCGAAGATTTCCTGCACAATTATTTCGGCATGCTCGGCATTCCGATTGACCTGCATCCCGTTTTCCCGACGAACGCAAGCCTGGTGCTGTTGACCGAGTCAGCCAGGTTTGATCCCGGCATCGTCGCCAAAATCAAACGCCAGTTGGTGGCCGGCAAATCCGTCGTCATCACCTCCGGCCTGCTGCGCGCGTTGCAAAACAGGGGAATCGAGGACATCGTTGAGGTGCAATACACCGACCGCAAGGTGCTCGCGCACAAATACACCAGCGGATTTGGTTCCGGCAATGGCCGGAGCATCGGCGGCGAAACGAATGCCGATGTCCTGTTCCCGGAAATTGATTTTCTCACGAATGACGCCTGGGCGCTCGTGCGCGCCATGGCCAACGGCCGGGGTTATCCACTCCTGTTGATGGACCGGTATGGCAAGGGCGTCCTTTACATCTGGACCATTCCCGAAAATTTCAACGACCTTTACAACCTGCCGGTGCCGGTGACAACGGCGATTAAGTATTACGTGATGCGGGATTTTCCCGTGCGAGTGAACGGCCCCGGGCAGGTCGCGCTGTTCGCCTACGACAACAACACATTCATCATTGAATCCTATCTGCCCACGGAATCCGACGTGACGGTCTCGGTGGCCGGAGAATTCGCCAGCCTGCGCAATCTGGTCACGGGCGGGGAAATCGCCGCCGAAGCCTCGGGCGAAGGCCGGTGGCAAGCTGGCGCCGACCGCGCTTCTTTCCGCGTGCACCTGCTGCCTCACAGCTACAGCGTGTTCGCAGCGGAGAAATAGTTGCCCGCAAGACAGCAGATGAAACAAACCACGAATTGACGTATAATCGTCCTCGAATTCGTTTCAACGCAAAGACACCGAGAACGCCGAGAGCCGCAAGGATTTTTGACCGCGGATGAACGCGGATAACGCAGGACAGCGCGTCCCGACTGTCTCCATTGTTGAGGGTTGAATGTTGAGTGTTCGATGTTTTGGAACGCCGGCCCCTTGCCGGGCCGTCCCTCAACCCTCAATCTTCAACCCTCATTTTTTGAGCTGCAAAACTCATTGCCGGAAACTGCGCCAGCCCTGGCGCTTTGCAAGCAGATGAAACGCCCGCAAATTTTCGCATGAACTTTTGTGTGCCATAACAAAATGAACTGCTATAGTCTGCTCATTGCCATTGAGGATTGCCGGGCGGCCGGACCTTGAAAAGCGGGCCTGACGCCCGCATGCGAGCGTAGCGCAGAAACTTATGGACTGGATCAATGCAAAAAAATCAATCGTGGTGACTGCTCTTGGGTTGCTCGCCTTGGGCGGCATAACGATGATTGTTCTCCACCTGGACATCCCCCACCGGACGGCGCTCGCCGAGGGAAGACGCATTATTGCCAGCCACAAGGCCGAACTGTTGGATTTAACCCCCTTTTACGAATGGCAGGCCACCAATTTTTATCAGGCAAAGAACTCGGCCTTCCCATCTTGGACGGTGGTCCCGCGCGGGTTCCAAACCTTCGCCCATGTGCCGCTCCAAATTGACGGGATGAAATGTCTCTGGGGGAGCGGCAATGCGCAACATGGATTGATCTTTGCCGAAGAGCTGCTGGGCATTCCGATGAACCGGAAGTTTGAAACGCTCTATGTTTACCATACCGCGTTTTATGTGGCCCGGCCCGGTACTCCGGTTTATGAGGTGGTGTTTCGCTACGAAGATGGTTCCTCGGCAACCAACCAGGTCCTGTACGGCATGGATGTCCTCGACTGGTATGCCAACCGGGGCAAGACCGTCATCGGTCCGTCCGGCCCTCATTCGAAACTGGCGTGGCATGGCGCGTATCATTCCCCGGGCGGGTACACGCAGCCGTTGCGTTTCTGCCTGACCGCGCTGGAAAACCCGCAACCCTCCCTCGAAGTCACGTCCATTGATTTGTATTCCTGCAAGAGCATCACCGCCGCCTGCATCATGGCCATGACCCCCGGAAAATCCGGGCTTATGCACTGAAATCGGCTTGAATCAGGCGGCGATTTATTTCTCCACCGTGGTTTGCGCCAGATGAAAGGTGTCCTGTAGACGAATATCCCGCGATGAACTCCCAACCAGGATCTTGAAGTCGCCCGCTTCGGAGACCCAGCCAGCTTTCGCCGGGTCGTAGAAGGCGAAGGCGCGCTGGTCGAGCGGGATGGAGACGGTCTTTTTTTCGCCCGATTTCAGGGAAATCTTCTTGAAGCCTTTCAGTTCTTTCAGCGGACGTGGCAGGCTCGGTTTGTCCTGATGGATGTAAAGTTCCGCCACCTCGGCGCCCGTGCGCGAGCCGGTGTTGGCAATGTCGAACTCGGCCGTCACCACCGCGCTGTTCGTGCCTTCGGCAGGAACGAGTTTCAGGTTGGAATATTCAAACGTGGTGTAGCTCAAACCAAATCCAAATGGGAACTCCGGCTCAATATCTTTCGCATCGTACCAACGGTAGCCGACCAGCAAACCTTCCTTGTAGAACAGCGTACCGTTCGTGCCGGGATAGGTATCCAGCGCGTGTGCGGGCGAATCCATGAGCTGTTTCGGATACGTGACGGTCAGCTTGCCCGACGGATTCACATCGCCGAACAGGACGCGGGCGATCGCCGTGCCGCCTTCCATTCCGGGATACCCGGCCTGCAGTACGGCTTGCGCTTTTCCGAGCCACGGATCCATTTCGATGGCGGGACCCGAAATCAAAACCACAATCGTCTTGGGATTGGCCCGGGCAACCTGCCGGATCAGTTCGCCCTGTCCAAAGGGCAGATGCAAATTGGTGCGGTCCCAGCCTTCGTCGTCCAAATTGCGGGAGTGGTTGAAGCCCGCAACGACAATCGCCACGTCGGCCTGCTTGGCGGCGGCAACGGCGCGCTCGATCAGGTTGGAACCACCGCCTCTGCTTCGGTAACCCAACGAGTAGGTGATGTTCAGGTTGGTGCCCGCGCGTTGCAGGATGCCGTCCAGGGGCGTGATTTCATGCATCGTCTTGACGCCGGCGCCAAACAGTCCGGTGGCGTGGTGGCGCGTGGCGTTCTCGCCAATGACCGCTAGCGACTGGATCTGGGAGGCATTGAGCGGGAGCAGGTTGTCCTGGTTCTTCAGCAGAACGATGGATTCTTCGGCAATGCGTTGCGCCGTGGCCTGGTTCGTCGGGGTGTTGAGCGAGCCGGGTTTGCGCGTGTCAGCGTCAAAAGCGTGCGTGCCGAACATGACGCGCAGATTGCGCCGCACCTTGTCATCCAGCAGCGACTGGGGATACTCCCCCTTGCGAATGCCTTCAAGGAACGGATTGGCCAGGTAGTATTCGTCATACGGCAGCTCTTTTTCCGTGCCGGGAATCAGCGTGCCCATCTCCAGGTCCAGTCCGCCGAGGACGGCTTCGCGGGTGGTGTAGGTGCCGCCCCAATCCGACATGACCAGCCCTTGAAAACCCAATTCGCCCTTGAGGATTTTGTTGATCAGATAATCGCTGTAGGCGCAGTGCTCGCCGCGGAATTTGGTGTAGGCACCCATGACCGTCCACACCCCGGCCTCTTTGATGGCCGCTTCGAACGGCGGCAGGTAGATTTCCCGCAACGTGCGCTCGTCCATGTCCATGTTGACCGTGGCCCGGCCCAGTTCCTGATTGTTGCCGGCAAAGTGCTTGATGCAGGCTGCCACGTCATTGGTTTGCACGCCGCGGATGTAGTTCACCGACATGCGCGCGTTCAGGAACGGGTCTTCGCCGAAGTATTCATAGACCCGGCCGCACATCGGTGTGCGCGTGATGTCGGCAATCGGCCCCAAAATGATGTCTTTCCCGCGCTTCCGGGATTCCTGGCCCAGCACATTGCCGAAAGACGTTGCCAGATCAAGGTTCCAGGTCGAAGCCAGCGAACACAAGGCCGGCATATAGGTGGCATAATCGTCCGTGTGCCCGGCGGTCCGCCAGTCGAACGGCCCGACGTCTTCGCGCACGCCTTGCGGGCCGTCGGTGAGCCAGCGAACGGGAATGCCCAGCCGCGGAATCGCGGGGGTGGTGAACATGGAATTGCCATGAATCTGGGAGAGCTTTTCCTCCAGCGTCATGCGGCCCAACAAATCCTCGACCCGCTTGTCAATGGGCTGGTTGGTGTCGAGATAAAGCGGCGGCGGCTCCTGGACCGGCGCGTCTTTGGGCGGCTGATTTTGGGCGCGCAGGGTTCCGCAAACGGTTCCCAGCCCCAGCAGGGCCAGCGCCATGACAATGGGTGAACGACGCAGGATATGAACGATGAATTTCATGGTTCTCATTCTATAACAATTCAGGGGGCGTTTTCAAAACACGGAGTGTGGCCGTCCCCGGCCACAGCCATGTCTGCCAACTGCAGGTTTCCGTAATTCCATGCGCTCTTGGCCGGGATTAACCCATCATTTTTTAAACTTCACCGTCAGTTCTTTGCCGAGATAAGTGACGGTTTGATCCGCCTTGGGGGTGAATGAAAAAGCGACCGGCTTGTCCTTGGCAACCAGCACGATGTTGAATGTGCGTTTGTCCAGCAGGCCGGGGAAATTGCCGGCGCGATTGCCGATGGTCAGCGTCCTGGCGGCGTCATTCCAGCCAATCGGAATGCGCGCAAAAGCGCCGTTTTCGTAGCCGTAAGTCAGGCCGTCATCCTCGTAAAGCGTGAACGCGCCGTCGGCGCCCGCATAAACATACAGCGTGATCGGGTCCGCCGGTTTCTCGCCGGTGTATTGCAGTTCCGGGCCGAACGGAATGATGGACCCGGCGCGGATGAACAGCGGCAACGCGTCGTAGGGCGCCAGAGTGTTAACGGTTTGTCCGCCCGCCGTGCGCGTGCCAAGCCAGAAGTTATACCAGTCGCCGGTGGTGGGCGGCAGATAGACGTTGCGGCTGCGCGCCTGGTAGGTGGTGACGGGCGCGACGAGGAACGCCGGACCAAACATATATTCGTCGGTGATGGCGCGGGCTTTCGGGTCGTTTTGGAAATCCATGACCAACGGTCGCATCATCGTGCCGCCGTCCTGGGTCACGTCGCCGGCGAGCGAATAAATATAAGGCAGCATCCGGTAACGCAGGTTGTCGAACTTGACGATGGTTTGGTAAGCCGGATGCGAGTCGCCGCCAAAGGTCCACGGCTCGCGCGGTTTCAATTCGCCGTGCAAACGCGTCAACGGACAGAAGGTGGCAAACTGGAACCAGCGCGTGTTCAACTCGCGCCATTCCTCCGCGTCCGCGGGCGTCTGGTTGTCCGCCGAGAACCGCGATTCCATGGTGTACCCGCCACTGTCGGTGGTCCAGTACGGCACGCCGGAGAGGCAGAAGCCCAGGCCGGCGGGAATCTGTTTTCTTAAGGCGGTCCAGGTGCAGGTAACGTCGCCGGACCAGGTGGCGGCGGCATAACGCTGGGTCCCGGCGAAACCGGAACGCGTCAGGATGAACACGCGCTGGTTTGGGTTCACACTGCGTTGACCGTCATAAACCGCCATGCTGTTCATCAACGGATAACCATTCATCACGCGCGACGCCGTGCCCATGGCCGTCGGATTCATGTGCGTGCGCTGCCCTTCGAGCGTCGGTGGCGAAGGCGTCATGTCCGGCTCGCTGGCGTCCATCCACCAGGCGTCAATGCCCTTGCTGAACAGTCCGGTGTTCATTTGCGACCAGAAAAGTTTGCGGGCGTCGGGATTGAACGCGTCGTAGAACGTGTAAGGGAAGTCAATCCAGTCCTGGATTCCCTCCTTGAGATTGGGCTGGTAGAGGAAGCCGGCTTTTTGCATCGCATTGAAATTGGCCGTGCCGGTGTAGAATTTGCCCCAAACGGAGATCATGACATGCGTGTGCAGCGCGTGCAATTCCTTGAGCCAGCCCGCCGGATCCGGAAAGCGCTTGGGATCAAACTCATGAGAACCCCAAGCGTTGGGCTTCCAGTATTGCCAGTCCTGCACGATGTTGTCGAAAGGAATGGCGCGGCGGCGATATTCTTTAACGACGTTGAGGCTTTGTTTGTCGGTTTCGTAACGCTGGCGCGATTGCCACAAACCAAACGCCCATTCCGGCATCAACGAAGCCTGGCCGGTCAACTGGCGGAAGCCGGCGACGACCTGATCCAGTGCCGGACCATAGACAAAATAATAATCCTCGCCGTCGGCCACTTCGGACCACAGGGAGGTGTTCTGGTCCGGGTCGGGAGTTTTCCAGGTCAACTGCATCGTCGTCGCCTCGTCACCGCCATATTCGAGCTTGATGGCATAGTGGCGCCCGGCCTCGAGGCGAACTTTGATCTGGTCGTTTTCCGTGAGCCAGCCCTGCCGCCAGTGCTCAATGACAACATTCCCATCCAGCCACATTTTGATGCGGCCGTTCGAGTAGGTCTTGATTTGATAATCGCCGGTCGTGGGCGGAACGATTTCACCTTCCCAGCGGTGCCAGACGCGGGCGCGGTTTTTGGAGACAAAGGAAATATCAGGGGTGGCATGCGAGTCTTCCAACCGGGTTGGATGGACTGCGGAAAAGGTTCCGACCGTAAGACCGCCGGGCCGGTTGGAAACATCAATCAGGCAATCGGCGGGGATCGGCTCAAATTCACGCAGGTCGCCAAAGCGTGTAAAAGAAAGATTGTCCCACAGCACGCCGTACCCGCGGCTCGACACCAGAAACGGCACGACCACGTGCGTGTTATGCTGCCACAAATCGAGGTCCCAGCCCTTGATGTCAAGGATGCCGATTTGACGCTGGCCGAGTCCGTAAAGCGATTCATCGGCATTCGGCTCCCACTGCTGGCGCACGTGGAAGGTTTTTTCGCCCTGCACTTCGGCGGGCGTTATCGTCCGGCCATCGGCTGTTTCGGCCAGAACGGGTTTGCCGGTGGAATCAAAAAATGAAACCGCGCCGGTCGCGAGGTTCACATGAACCTGGAGTTCGGTTGTCAAAACTATGGCCTCGCCATTTTCAGTCTTCAACGACCATTCGGTTTTGATGGCGCGCTTCGGCTCCGTCATCACGCTCTTGCGAGCAAAGAATGTGCGGTCCTTCGCGCACGCGATGCGCACCACGTTGTCACCATAAACCTCCACCTTCAGGAAAGTGTCCTTGAGGGGAACAATGATGCCATCCGCGAGTTTTTTCGGAACTGCCAACTGGCCTGGTTTTGCCGGTTGACTTGGTTTTGTCAGTTGATTCGTCTTTGCCGGCTGACTTGGTGTTGCCACCTGATTCGTCTTTGCCGGCTGGCTTGGTGTTACTACCTGATTCGTTTGTGCCGGTTGACTTGGTATTGCCACCGGAATCGGTTTTGCCACCTGGTTCGTTTTTGGCGCCTGATTCGTTTTTGGCGCCTGATTCGTTTTTGCCACCTGATTCGGTATTACCGCCTGACTCGGCGTTACTGGTACTGGCTGGCTTGGCGCTGCCGCCGGGCTTGGTGCTGCCGCCGGGCTTGGCGTTACTGGCTGGCTTGGTGGTGTTGCCTGGCTTGGTGCTACCGGCTGGCTCGGCGTTGCCGGCTGGCCTGGCTCGGTCAAAAAAACCGGCTTCGCCGGTTTTGTCGGCGCCGGGACATCTTGGAAAAAATCGTCGGCAGTCGCTGTAAATATCCAGCCATTGGCTGCAACCAAGGCGGCGAAAAACAAGTGTTTAAGGAATGTTTTCATGCTTATTACCAACTTTTAGACGAATCCCACGATTTTGGCAATGGAATCTAATCGCAGAATTGAGGCTGGTTTTTGGGTTGAAATGCCGCTGCCAATGAAAAAGCCGCCGGGAGAATTACCCGGCGGCTTCCAAGCCACTGAAAACCACGCTGCCAACCCGGGAATGCGCCCGGGCTGGCGGCGGTTTTAGATGAATTCGTTGATGAGATTCTCCAGGAATTCCTGGCGGCCGCTGACGTTGCCGGTCACTTCACCTTTCTTGAGCATGTAGGCTTCGAGTTCGGTGAAATTGCTCTTGCCGGACTCGATTTTCGCGCCGATGCCGGAATCCCACGAGGCGTAGCGATCCTTCACAAACTCCGCCAGGCGTCCGTCCTTGCGGATGGCGGCGGCGATTTTCAATCCGCGCGCAAAGGCGTCCATGCCGCCGACGTGGGCGTGGAACAAATCCACCGGCTCAAAACTTTCGCGCCGGACCTTGGCGTCGAAATTTGTGCCGCCGGTGGTGAAGCCGCCGTACTTGAGAATGGTCAGCATGATCTGCGTCGTCAGATAAATGCTGGTGGGGAACTGGTCGGTGTCCCAGCCGATCAATTCGTCGCCGGTGTTGGCGTCAATCGAACCCAGCGCGCCCGCGCCGCCCGCCACTTCGAGTTCGTGCTGCATGCTGTGGCCGGCCAGCGTGGCGTGGTTGGTCTCGATGTTGAGCTTCAGGTCGCCCATCAGATCGTATTCGCGCAGGAAATTCAGGCACACGGCGGCTTCGGAATCATATTGATGCTTGGTCGGTTCCTTGGGTTTCGGCTCGATGTAGAACTGGCCCTTGAAGCCGATTTTCTTTTTGTAATCCACCGCCATGTGCAAAAATTTGGCGAGGTGTTCCAGTTCGCGTTTCATGTTGGTGTTCCACAACGTGGAATAACCCTCGCGGCCGCCCCAGAAAACGTAGCCGGCGCCGCCCAGTTCGTGGGTGACTTCCAGCGCCTTCTTCACCTGCGCGCCCGCAAAGGCGAACACGTCGGCGTTGCAGCTCGTGGACGCGCCGTGAACGAAGCGCGGATTGGAAAACAGGTTGGCCGTGCCCCAGAGCAATTTGATGCCGGTGCGCTTTTGTTCCGATTTCAGCACCTTGACAACGGCGTCGAGATTTTTGTTTGTCTCGCTCAACGTCCGGCCTTCCGGCGCAACGTCGCGGTCGTGAAAGGCGTAGAACGGCGCGCCGAGCTTCTCGATGAACTCGAACGCGACCCGCGCGCGGTTCTCGGCATTGACCACCGAGTTCGAGCCGTCGTCCCACGGGCGGATGGCGGTGCCCATGCCGAACGGGTCGGAGCCGGTGCCGCGAAACGTGTGCCAATAGACGACCGAGAAGCGCAGATGATCGCGCATCGTTTTGCCTTCGACGATTTCGGCGGGGTTGTAATGTTTGAAGGCCAGCGGATTTTTGGATTTCGGCCCTTCGAATTTGATCTTTGATATGTTTTTGAATGCAGTGTCCATGGTATTTGGTGTTAAAAATGGTCCAAATGGTTTCGGGAGTTTAGCCTTCTTTCCGGCAGGAGTCACCGGAAATTTTTGGCATTCTTTTTGCCAAAAATTGTGTGGTGCGCGGCAGCCGGTCAATGCACTTCCAGTTCCAATCTTTTGACCTCTTCTTTTATCAGCTCCATCGTCCGGTGTTTGGTGAGATAAACCTGGTCAATAGAAATGCCAAAGGTGGCGGCCACTTTTTCCGGCGCCCATTCCTTGTTCACATACAAGTCGAAGATTTGATATTTTTGCGGGTCCAGCCGGCGCTTGATTCTTGTCATGGCGGCCTCGAGCAGGTTCTTTTCCCATTCCTCGTCCCACAGCGCGTCCAAGTCCGGGCTGGCCGGATCCACCACTTTGTCCACCGTACGCGTATGGGTGGCGGTGTCTTCGGAAAGTGAACGGCCGGCGGCGAGAGTTCCGCGTTTGCGCAACTGGTCCGTGATGCGCCAGCGGGTCATGTTCAGCAGCCAGGTTTTGAAGGAGCCAATCGCCGGGTCATATTCAAAGGTGGGCATGTGCTTGGCAACCGAGATCATTGTTTCCTGCACCACGTCCTGCGCTTCGGCCGCGGTCAAGCCGCCCTTGATGGCGACTCCGTAGATGAGTTTCCAGTACGTGTCAAAAAAATCCTGCCAACTGGACTGATCCTGCCAGTCTTTAAGGCGTTGAATCAGAGTCGCGCGCGTCGGAATCAGCTCATCCATTGGCTCTGCCATGTAACAGTAATGTGGCCTTAAATGGTGGTTGGCAACAAAATACACCATTGTCGCGAAAAATGTTGAATAAAAAGGCGTTATGTGTTTGACTAATGGTCGTTCATCAGTGAGATGCGCAACCGGGTTAAACACGCTTGAACTTGTTTTATAAAGTCAGCAGGGGCCTTTTAATGGTCGTGCCTTGGGGAGTTTTCTTGACTTCCGTTGTGACGGCCTGCGCGCAGTCGGCGGCCGCTGGCGCAATCACGAATGAAATCCGGATTGTGGAACTTCAAGGGACGGCGGAGATTGCCGCTGCCACCGCCACGACCTGGACGCAGGCGCAAACCAACCAAATCCTCCGCCCATTCAACCGGTTGCGCACCGGCGCCAACAGCCGGATTTCGCTGCTTTGGTCGGATCGGAGCGTGGTGTCCTTCGGCGCCTTGACGGAGATTGAAGTATTGCCGCCCAATTCATCCGATGCGCAGTGCGGACTGCATTTGTTGCGGGGCATCATCTCGTTTTTCCATCGTGACGAACCGGGACACATTCGGGTCATCACCCGCGGCGCGGTTGCCGGGGTGGAAGGCACGGAATTCGTCCTGTCGGTCGAGCCGGGGAAGGACACGGAACTGACGACGGTGTCCGTGATTGACGGCAAGGTCCGGTTTGGCAACGAACAGGCCACGTTGCTGTTGACCAATGGCCAGCAGGCGGTTGTTGAGCCGGGCAAAGCGCCCGTCCGCACCGCGGGTTTCATTGCCAACAACGTCCTGCAATGGTGTTTTTACTACCCGGCGGTGATTGATCCGGCGGATTTGCCGTTCACGTCCGAAGAGCAAAAAATTCTCGACGAATCCCTCAATGCGTATCGCTCGGGCGATCTGCTGGCGGCGCTGGCGAAATATCCGGCCGGGCGGCAGCCCGATTCCGACACCGAGCGGTTATATTATGCCGGTCTGCTGCTGGGCGTCGGCCAAGTTGAACCGGCCGAAGCGGCGCTGGCTTCGTTGTCCGCCACCGATGCCTCCAGCCGCCCGCAACGGATTGCCGCAGCCCTGCGCAAACTCATTGCCGCCGTAAAACGACAACCCAATTCCACGACCGGCCAGCCGCAACTGGCCACGGAATTTCTCGCAAATTCCTACTATGAACAATCGCGCGCCGTCCATGATGTTTCATTGCCAGCCGCGCTGGATCTGGCCCGGCAGGCCGTGACCAACTCGCCGGAGTTCGGTTTTGGCTGGGAACGGGTGGCGGAACTGGAATTCAGTTTTGGTCACACCCGCGATGCGCTCGATGCCCTGGATAAAAGCCTGACGCTGGCGCCGCACAATGCCCAGGCGCTCGCCTTGAAAGGGTTTTTACTCGCGGCGCAAAATCATATTGGCGAGGCCATAGTCTGGTTCGACCAAGCGCTCGCCGTGGACTCCGCCTTCGGCAATGCGTGGCTGGGCCGGGGTCTTTGCCGCATTCGCCAGGGCGACGCCAGAAGCGGACGCGAAGACCTGCTGGTGGCCGCCGCGCTCGAGCCGCAGCGCGCCGGGCTGCGAAGTTATCTAGGCAAGGCTTACGCGGATGCGGGCGATTACCCGCGCGCCGCCAAGGAGCTTCAACTCGCAAAAAAGCTGGATCCCAACGACCCGACGGCGTGGCTTTATTCCGCCCTGCTCAACCAGGAGAACAACCGCATCAACGACGCGATTCGGGACTTGGAAAAATCGCAGGCCTTGAATGACAACCGGAGCGTTTATCGCTCGCAACTGCTGCTGGACCAGGATCAGGCGGTGCGGAGCGCCAACCTGGCGGCGATGTATCAAGACGCGGGCATGAATGACGAAGCCGTGCGCGAAGCCTCCCGCGCGGTGAACTACGATTACGCGAATTACTCGGCGCATCTGTTCCTGGCGAACAGTTACTACGGACTCAGCGATCCAAACGAGATCAACCTGCGATACGAGACCCCCACCGAGAACGAATACCTGCTGGCGAATTTGCTGGCCCCGGTGAGCGCCGGCACGATGTCGCCCACGATTTCCCAACAGGAATACTCGCCCCTGTTCGAGCGCGACCGGCTCGGGGTGGTTTCAGACACGGAATACTTGAGCCGCGGGGCCTGGACCGAATCGGGCGCGCAATTTGGCACCTTTGAAAAATTCAGCTACGACGTGGAGGGATTCTACCGCTCCGACCCCGGCCTGCGGGCGAACAACGACATTGAACAGCGGCAACTATCCCTGTCGCTCAAAGGACAACTCACGCCGCAGGACACGGTTTATTTGCAGGTCAAGCAGTACGAGGCGAGCAGCGGGGATTTATATCAATACTACAATCCCACCAATGCGAACCCAACCGCCCGCGTGAATGAAGATCAGACCCCGATTTTGGGACTGGGCTATCACCACGAATGGAGTCCCGGTGTTCACACACTCTTTTTCGCAACCCGGCTGGAAGACTCGCTTTCAGTGGCCAACCCGGCCGGACCGACCCTTTTGACATTCATGTCAGCCGGAAAACCGGTCTCTGTGCAGGGTCTCACCATGCAGGAGCAGCTTGAGGATGATCTGACAATTTATTCAGGCGAGCTGCAACAAATCTGGCAGACGCCGGAGCACAATACCATCCTGGGCACGCGGCTTCAGTATGGCGATTTCGACATTCACAACCTGCAAAACATACCATCCACCCTGACATTTTTGTTCCCGACGGCGCCGGCCAATGCCGCGCAGCAAGATGTCGGTTCTGTGTTCAAGCGCATTTCCGTGTATGGCTATCATCAATGGCAGGTTGTTGACTCTCTGCAATTAATTGGAGGATTGGCTTATGACCGGATCACCTTTCCTGAAAATTACTCGACGGCGCCCGTTTCCGGAACCGACCGGACTGTGGACCAGGTTTCTCCCAAGGCGGGCCTGATTTGGACGCCACTGGATGGCACCACCTTCCGTTTTGCCTACACCCGCTCGCTGGCCGGCGCGAGCCTGGACCAAAGCTATCAACTCGAACCTTCGCAGGTGGCAGGCTTCATCCAATCCTACCGCAGCATCATTCCGGAATCGGTGGCCGGGCCGGTTCCCGGGGCAAAATTCGAAACGTTTGGCTTCTCGCTCGAACAGAAATTTCCCACGGGCACCTACCTCGGCGTTTCCGGCGAGCTGTTGAATTCCGATGTCCAGCAAACGGTGGGAACATTCGGTTATTTTCCACTCCAGTTCCTGTATCCCGTTCCGTCCGGACTTCATGAGGATCTGGATTACAAGGAACAATCGCTGCTGTTTACGGCGAATCAGTTGCTGGGCAAGAATTGGTCTCTGGGCGCGCGATATCGTCTCAGTGACGCAATTTTCAACTACAATTTTGAGGTGCCGAATGGCGTTGCCACCAATAATTTTCAACCCAGCCAGCATTCGGAGGCGGTTCTCAACCAGGTGGATTTGATTGTGGTTTACAATCATCCCTGCGGTTTTTTTGCCCAACCCGAGGCCCATTGGTACGCGCAAAACAACCTGGGCTATGGCTCCGCTGAACCGGGCGATGACTTTTGGCAGTTCAATGCGTATGTCGGTTATCGTTTTCCGCGCCGGAAAGCCCAGGTCACACTCGGCCTGCTGAACATCACCGATCAAAATTACAGTCTGAACCCGCTCAACCTTTACAACGAAATGCCGCGCACCCGGACGCTCGCCCTGCGCCTGCAGTTGAGTTTCTAAAACGGATTCCGGCCTTCAAACGGCTAAATTATTTCAGAAGTTCGTGAGGAGAACGGTCAAGCGCCTTCGCCAGACGAACAATACTATCGAGGGAAATGTTGTATTTGCACCGCTCAACGCCGCTGACGTATGTCCAGTGCATATCGGCCTTTTCCGCCAAGCCTTCTTGAGACAGGCTGAGTTTTAGCCGAAACCTGCGGACGTTTTTCGCCACGATTTTGCGATACGCATTGTCCATCCAATAGGCAAGTCTGTGGGAAATTTACTTTGACAAACATAGACTATGACTCTTATGACTATGAGATTAGATTCTGGGCGGGGCGCATGCCGCCTTGCTGCTTATGGGCACACTTTATTACGGCGACAATCTCGACATCCTGAAGCGATACATCAAGGACGAGTCGGTGGACCTCGTCTATCTCGATCCGCCGTTCAACTCCGCCCAAAACTACAACGCCTTCTTTCAGGAAAAGGACGGCTCCGCCGCTGCCAGCCAGATTCACGCCTTTGAGGACACCTGGCATTGGGACATCGAGACCAAGAAAGCCTACGACGCCATCACCGAACAGCCCGGCAAGGTCTCCGACGTGATGCAGGCGTTCTACACCTTTCTGGGCGGCAACGACATGATGGCCTACCTCACCATGATGTCCTCGCGCCTCGTCGAACTGCGCCGTGTCCTCAAACCCACCGGCTCGCTCTACCTCCACTGCGACCCCACCGCTTCGCATTACCTCAAGCTGTTGCTTGATGCGATTTTGGGGAAAGAGAATTTCCGAAATGAAATTATCTGGAAACGTCGTTACGGAACATTCAGCACTGTCCATGAATCAAATAAATTTGGCAACTCCACTGACTCAATCCTTTTTTACGCTCGGAGCGATGAGCAAAATTTTCAGCCGCAATACAGTTTTGAAGACCCTGAATACAAAAAGTATTTAGAAAAGGCTTTTCGGTTCAAAGAAGAAGATGGTCGTCTCTACCGAATTGATAATTTGGCAAATCCCGCTTACCGGCCCAATCTGATTTACGAATACAAAGGTTACAAGCCTCCAACCAATGGCTGGGCTATTTCCAGAGAGAAAATGGAACTATGGGACAAAGAAGGCCGACTTTATTTTCCAAAAAGCAAAGACGGTAGAATTCAAAGGAAACGCTATCTCGATGAAGTGAGGGGAAAGCCAGTTCAAAATTTGTGGGACGACATTGAGATGATTAGCTCTCAATCTTCCGAACGCCTCGGCTACCCGACGCAAAAGCCCGTGGCGTTGCTGGAGCGGATCATTCAAGCCAGCAGCAATCCCGGCGACGTGGTGCTGGATCCGTTCTGCGGCTGCGGCACGACGATTGACGCCGCCGAGAAACTCGGCCGCGACTGGATCGGCATTGACGTGACGCAGCTCGCCATTTCCCTCATCAAGAACCGCCTGCAAGACACCTACGGCCGCCGCCTGAAATTCGTGAGCGGCTCATCTCCATGGGAGGGACGGCGTGTCGCCGTCCCTGATCAAAAAGAAAATGGGGACGCCGACACGGCGTCCCTCCCAAAGGATATTTCTCTCGTCCGCATCATCGGCGAACCGACCACACCCAACGAGGCCGCCACGCTCGCCGAGGACGACAAATACCAATTCCAATGGTGGGCGCTGGGCCTCGTCGGCGCGCGGCCCGTCGAGCAGAAGAAAGGCGCGGACCACGGCATTGACGGCAAAATTCTTTTCCGCGACGATCCGCGAGCCGCCAAACCGGAGCAGATCATCATTCAGGTCAAAGGCGGCAAGACCGGCGTGAAAGACGTGCGCGATTTGCGCGGCGTGCTGGACCGCGAGCAAGCCGCCATCGGCATCTTGATTTCCCTGCAACCGCCCACCGGCCCGATGGAAACCGAAGCGGCCAGCGCCGGCTTTTACGAACACAAAACGAACCGGCAGAAATATCCGCGTCTCCAACTCCGCACCGTGAAGGAATTGATGGAAGGCAAAGGCATCGAACGTCCCACCAGCGCCGCGAGCCTGGACGACACGTTCAAAAAAGCGCCGGAATCGAAGAAGAAGCAAGGCCGGCAAACGGAGCTTGGTGTGTAGGGGCGCTGGTGGAAGAGTCAAGAAAACCGGGCTGAACTTCGGTTCAGTCCGGTTTCTTTTTTTGGACGCGTGCGTTCCTTTTTCAATTACAGCTATTGATTAAACCCGGTCAGGACTATCGGATAGGCATTCGTCGGAACATTATTGGTAAAATAAATTCCGAACCGGTAAACCGGACTGATCGGAGGATAGGGAATGGTCACCGTGGTTTGGGCGCACCCATTATCGCCATAAATGCCGCAATATTGAATTTTGGTGTCGGTCCGCCCCGAACCATCGGCAGCCGTGAGGACCGTGGCCCCGGTAATGGGCGCCCAACCCCAGCCTTGGGAAATCGTTTTGGTATAGCCAACGCATGCGGTATAAGGTCCAGGACAGGTTCCTTGCTTGCCGCCACTGAGTATGGGAGTGCCAAAGACAATGATCGGTCCGCCTCCCGGCAAACAGGGCGCGACACCAGTTGACTTGGCCATGACAGCACTCGACTTGGCCGCGACCGCACTCGCACCAGTTGCAACACCACTTGAACTGGCAGTATATACACTCACATTAGCGGCGCGGGTCGGCACCATCTCCGAGCCGTTGAAAACCTCGCACGAGTATAATCCCACATCATTGGTCCCGGCATTTTGAATGATGAGCACGCTGTTGGTTCGTCCATCAAGCAGAACTCCGTTGCGCAGCCATTGATAACCGTCGGCGTTGTTTGCCTGCACGGATAATACGACGCTCGATCCAACGGGAACGACCTGGTCCACGGGTTGGGACGTGATCGTTGGAAACTGGGTCTGGTCCAGATCATCGGTCGTTTGGCCCTGAACATTGTTTCCGAGCATAACTGCCAATCCGGTGATTGCCGCCAGTGTGATGATTTGAGTGATTTTGTTGATACGGGGGATATATTGATTCATAAGGTGTTTTGGTTTGTGCTGTCGTCTTCCTTGCACCCGACAACACCCTAGAATCTGTACAGCGGTTGTTTCGACTCTCAGGCTTACATCAACCAATACGCATTAACCGGACCAATCTTTCAGGCGTGGTTGAATAATTGTGATGGGAGGACTGAACCGGATGGCCGCCGCGCGTCATTCATTTCCCCTTCCCATAAAAATCAACGGCGCGAAAAATCACTGATTTCTTCCCGGTGTTTTTCTACACTCCATCCGCGGTGAAGGTCAAAGCCATCGGACGGGATGAATTATTAAAATCCGCGCTGGGTGCGGCGGTGGCGGTGCTTTGCGGTCTGATGTTGTGGCAGATGCCGCTGGGCGAGCCCTGGGTGAACGCCAGCTACGATTATTTGTTCTGCTTTGGCGCGCGCGCGGTCACGAACCGGGTGACCCTCATCCTGATGGACAACGAGGCGTTCGACCAATTTCACCAGGTTCGCGGACAAGCGTGGGACCGCGGCTTGCACGCCCGGTTGCTGAACCGGCTGGCGGATGATGGCTGCGCCCTCGTGGTGTTCGATTCCTTTTTCCTGCAGCCGCACCCGCTCGATCCGGCACAGGATAACACCCTGGCCGAAGCGATGCGGCGGCAACAGCGCATCGTGTTGGGAGCCGGGCAGGCGCAGGTCATCTATTCAACGCTGGACGGGGTGCAACCAACTCCGCCGTCGGAACCATTTCTCAGCGCCGCCGGAACCAATTGGGGCGTCGCCTGCCTCGACCCCGATTCGATTGTGCGCCGGCACTGGCCGTTTCCGTCCCCGGGACCTTATCCAAGCCTGCCCTGGACCGCCGCGCAACTGGCCGGAGCGCAATTAAGCGAACATCCGCAAGAACGGTGGCTGCGTTACTATGGCCGCGATGGCGCAGCGACCCGGTTGAGTTACCGGTTCGCGCTGGACCGGCCGACGAATTATTTCCGCAGCCAGATTGTATTCATCGGCACGGCACCGAAAACATCGGGGCCTGACAGTGAAGCCGACAAATTCAGCACTCCGTACACGCGCTGGACCGGCGAATCAACCGGTGGCGTGGAAATCCTGCTCGCCTCCTTTCTGAATCTGATGAATGGCGACTGGTTGCGGCGGCCAGCCGGATGGCTGGAAGCATTGACACTGGTGACCGCCGGATTATTGCTGGGCGGCGGACTGTGCCGGATGCGATTGTGGGTGGCCGCTGCGGTTGCGGCGGGAGTTGCTTTGGCGGTGGCGTTCGGGGCGATTTCCTGGAGTTACTTCACCAATTACTGGTTTCCCTGGCTGGTGATTGCAGGCGGACAAGTGCCGTGCGCCCTGGCTTGGGCGCTGGCAACGAGGATACATCATGCGCTCAAAAAAAAGACGGTTTCAGTTTCCCTTTCATTTCCCCGTCCGGCGGTTGCCGTCGAGGCCGTACCGGAGGCTCCGGATTACGAATTGTTCAATCCGCCTTTCGGCGAAGGCGCTTATGGAAAAGTCTGGCTGGCACGGAACACTGCCGGTCACTGGCGGGCGCTGAAGGCGGTCTATCTGGCCAATTTCGACCAGAACCCCGATCCATACGAACGCGAATTTAACGGCATCAAAAAATACCAGCCGTTCTCCGACCACACCCCGGCCTGTTGCGCGTGGAATTTGTCAGTGAGAAACAGGCGGGATATTTTTATTACGTGATGGAACTGGGCGACCCGCTGGAGCCGGGTTGGGAAGGAGAGCCTTCCACCTACAAGCCGCGTGATCTGGTGAGTGAACGCGCCCGTTCCCACCGGCGGAGACTGCCGGTGCGGGAGTGCGTGCGGATTGGGCTGGCCCTGAGTGACGCCCTTGATTTTCTCCATCGCCAGGGGCTGACGCATCGCGACATCAAGCCCCAGAACATTATTTTTGTGAACGGCCAGCCCAAGCTGGCGGATCTGGGACTCATCACCGAAATCAGGCCTCCCGACCAGGAGCGAACGCTGGTGGGCACGCCCGGCTACATGCCGCCCCCGCCGGAACGGCCGGGCACACCGCAGGCGGACATTTACGCTTTGGGCATGGTGCTTTATGTGCTCGGCACCGGCCGCAGCACGGCCTATTTTCCGGAGATTGCAACAACGCTGGTGGCAGACAGTGACCCGGCGGATTTCTTCCCGTTGAACACCGTCATCCTCAAGGCTTGTCAGCCGGACCCGGCGCAGCGTTATGCCTCGGCGGCGGAAATGCACCAGGCTCTACAGGCGGCGCGAAAAACGCTTGAAGCCGGTTGACCGGCGGCGCCTTGCGCACACAACAAACGTTGCACCCAAAAATAACTGCCGGCTTTTTCCTGAATAATTCAACCAACCGTTCTGACATCGGAATCGTCATCCACCAGCAGGATTTTTTTCGCACTCACTGGCGGCTTCATTCTGGTTCGCGGAATCAATATTTTTGTCACGGCGGAAGCAAGGACCGGCAGAAAAATCTTGAAAACCGTTCCCTTGCCAAGCTGGCTGGACACCGTCACCCAGCCATGATGTTGTTTGACAATGCCATAAACTATTGCCAGGCCAAGACCGGCGCCCTGGCCGGCCTCCTTGGTGGTAAAGAACGGCTCGAAAATCCGCGGCAAATATTCCGGGTAGATGCCCGTCCCGGTGTCACTGACCGTCAGACAGACAAACTCACCGGGCCGGGCTTCGGAATGGGTTTCAACGCAGGCCGCATCGAGGCTGACGGACTCCGTGGCAATGAAAACCTGCCCGCCCTGGGGCATGGCTTCGCGGGCGTTGAGGATTAAATTGGTGAGAATTTGCTCGATCATGCCGCCGTCAACGTTGACGGCGGGCAGGTTCCTGGCGCAATGGCATTGGAGGACAATCTGCGCGCCGACCAGGCGGTCGAACCTTGGGGTGAAATTGCTGATAATCCGGTTCAGATCCGATGGTTGAAATTGAACGACCTGTTTCCGCCCGAAAGCGAGCAATTGACGGGTTAAACTCGCGGCGTTTTCCGCGGCCATGATGACTTGCTTGAGCTGCCGGCGGTTCTGCTCGCTGAGCTTGCTTTCATCAGCCAGCGCCGATTGGGTTTTGTTCTGAATGACGGCGAGCAGGTTGTTGAAATCGTTGGCGATGCTTCCGGCAAATTGGCTCATCACTTCCATTTGCTGCACCTGATGCAATTGTTCCTCCAGCCGCTTGCACTTGGTGATGTGACGCACTTGTTCCTCAAGCTGCTTGCGTTGGGTGATGTCTTGTTTGACCGCGATAAAATGGCTGACTTCTCCATGGCTCTCCCGGATCGGCGTGATGGTCATTTCCTCGTTGTAAAGGGTTCCATCTTTGCGCCGGTTGATTAATTCACCGTGCCAAGCCCGGCCTGCGAGGATGGTTTTCCGGAGTTCCTGGGAAAAATCGGCCTCGCATTTGTCGGACTCGATAAAGCGGGTGGTTTGGCCGATTACTTCCTCCAAGTCATGGCCGGTCATTGCGCAATAAGCCTTGTTGGCGAAAAGAATTTTCCCCGCCATGTCCGTCAAAATGATGCCATCGGCGGCGGCTTCCAAAGCGCAGAATTGAAAATGCAATTGTTGTTCCAGCCGCTGCCGCTCCTTCCGTTCCCGCGCCTCAAGCAACGCGCGTCGCGCCACCGGTCCCAACCGATGAAGATGATCTTTGAGAACATAATCCTCAGCGCCTGATTTCAAGCCTTCCAGGACCTGTTCTTCGCCGCCGGCTTCGGAGATAAAAATGAATGGTGTGTCCGGCTGAAGTTTTTTGCTGGCAGCAAGGGCGGCAATTCCACTGTAAGCGGGAAGGGTAAAATCCGAGATGATCAAATCAAACGGGGTTTGTTTCAATGCCGCCTGGAATTCCTCCTTCGAGCCCGCGTGAGTCATTTGGCAGGCCAACCCTTCGTTTATCAAAATTTCTCCCAGCCGTTGCCGGTCGTCAGGGTTCTCTGCTAGGAGTAAAATGTGCATGAGACGTCAGGGTTGTTGCGTGCAAACGCCGGGTTGGCATGGGCATAAAATTTCCATTTTGTCCCTGCTTCGTTGCATGTAATCCCTCTCATTGTTCAAATTTTAAGAATACCAGCTCCGTCCTTGATTCCCTTAACCCCTAAAATCCCTTAATCCCCCCGGAGCGGAGCTGGTACAAAATTACCGAGTGTGCCATGGTTGATTCGGAGCATTCCACGCGGTAAAACCACCGCGCCGGTTCAATCCGACATCACCACAATGCAGCTAGTCGCTACCACCTACTACGTCCGGGGATCGGGAATCTTTCAAAAAAAATTAATTTTTCTGCAAGGACCGGGACGTTGGATGTCCGCAACCTGCGGTTTTGACCCAACCCCATTTGAATAATGAGGCCGATTTCATTGGCTTTTTATCATGCTTTTGCCCAATTCAGCGGGAATGCAAAGGTGCGGTCTTGAAGGGGGAAGATTTGCAAAAGCAGGGCTGGCATGGGCATATCTACTACTGACAACCGCCAACCGCATTCACGTCCACACCAGCCATTCATAAAGTCGTCCTGTTTCAGCCGCTGTCAAGTGACGATCAAAGCCCCAAAAAATGCAGTTGAGCAAACGTTCCCCCTCCCCGCTCACTCCCGTTCCCGATTCATCTTGTTTCGTTTGGCGTTGCTTTCGACAAAATACATGCCCAACAAACCCTGTCCGGTTTTCAGCTTGGGCTTGGATCTGATGCGGTTGGTGAAAAATTCCAGGAAGCTGATGAAGCGGGAAAGCAGTTTGGACATGGGTGCAGAAGTGTGAGGATGACAATTTGCGGGTCAATCAAAAAAACAGAACCTCCGCAAACTGGAAAAAACCTTCAGGCATATTTTGAGTCTTCTGTGCCTGATTTGCATAATGAATCACCGCACGCGGGCCGGAACCGGCGGGCCCCGTGGCTGGGCCGGTCACCATTCGTAAAATCCATTGGCCAGCCTTTTCAGTAAAATCAAGTCTTCGTCTCGCGCGGCTGGAACCGGAATGATCAAGCCTTTGCCGCCAGGGCCGTTAGTGTTGGCTCTTGCTCAAGACCATCGGGCCGACCCAGCGGGTGTTGTATTTTGCCATCCAGTCGTTGTTGAGTCCGGCCGGACGTTGCTGGTGGTCGTAGGCCTGATCGTCCATGCCGTGAAACGGCAGCGGCTCAACCCGCCAGCCCTGGCCGACGTGAAAATCCGCGTCCTTGTCCCAGCCGACGGCATACAGGAAGAAGTCACGGACAAAACCGGCGGGTTTGGCCGGCAGTTGTTCCGACTGGAAGGACAGGGCGAGTTCATCGCCGCCGTTCAGAAGCACCAGCGCGTCGTCGCTTTTTTGGACCAGTTCGTCCACCGCGCCGTACCGTGTGCACCAGCCGGACGGCGTGCGCCGCCAGGGCGGTTCGGCTCGGAGCCGGTCGTATTCCGGCGTGAGCGGCAGCGAGGGCGGCAGCGGGGCAAATTCGCTGAATCCCCGCCAGTGCAAATCACTGTGCCCGGGAACCAAAGCGGTCTGATGACTCTGATTCGCCGCAACCTTCTCGCAGACGGAGGCGGAATCCCAGTAGAGTTCAAACGCCGTCGTTAGCCGGAGCCGGCGCGCGCCCGGCGGCAGTTTTTTCTCCAGGTCCACGAGGATGGTCTTGGTTTTGCCCGCCGGCACGCCTACGTCAACATCAACTTTTTTCCACGAACCATCCGGCAATTCAGCTTCGAGCGCCGGAAACGGGAACGGCAGATTCGGGTCGAGTGACGCCGCCACGTTCGCCATGCCGCCGCCGAAGCGCAGCCAGCCGTTCAAGACGAGGACGAGCGGACGGTCTGTCGGCAATTCGCCAAAATCCATCGTGACGGAAAACGGCTCGGCCAGTCCGCGCAATTGCGGCTCGCGCAACTGCACGGGCGAAACCATCCGGCCATCCGTCTTCGCCAGCGCCTCGGTCACGTCCAGGCCGTCGCTGCGGATGGCCTGCTTGAGCGCGGCCACCGGACGCAGGGTCCAGAGTTCGTGCGGCGGGAAGGGTTTGCCCGGATGCATTTTGCTCGTCGGACAAACCAGCGTTCCGGCCGGATGGTCCACCACCACCAGCTTGGTCTCGTCAAGATAAAGCACTTCGCGGAGTTCCTCGGTGATCCGGACTTCATACGCGCCGTCCTTCGCCGGAAACTGCTGTTCGCCGCCCAACGCCAGGAATTCCTCCGGATCGGATTCGACGTAACGGGTCTTGCTGACCGGCAGTCCGAGCGGCGACGAGCCGAGGATGTCGGTCACAAATTTGAACCGCTGGCCGTCCCAAGCGTAGAGATACGGGCACGAGCCGCTGGGCAGGGTCAATTCGTCGAGCGTCAATTGATTGGTGGGAACCGCCACGTCCACCAGCGTGCTGGAGAGGTCGAACCAGCGCGTCCGGAGCGCATCCAGTTTGTCGTGCTTGCCAATGCCGATCTCCAGGGGAAATTGTTGCAGCGTGCGGATGGTCCGCCAGTTGCCGGACGCCAGTTCCACGCGCACGCCGATCGCGCTGGCATTGGAGCGATTGCCCGCCAGCCGCAGTTTCAATTGCTTGTTCGCGTTGCCGCCGTCGTTTCGCAAAAACCGCAGGCCGTTGGGCGTGCTGGCGATCAGGTCCGTGTCGCCGTCGCCGTCAAAATCCGCCGCCACCAGCGCGTCCACCGGACCGATTTTATCCAGGCCAAGCTCGGCGGTGACATCGGCGAACCCGGCCTTGCCCAGATTGCGCCAGACCCGCATGCCGTTGCCGTAAGCCATGATGTCCAGCCAGCCGTCGTTGTCATAATCCACGAGCAAAATTCCCTTCACCTGCAATCCGCGCAACGGCAGGCTCAATCGTTCCGTCAGGCCGCTAAAAATGATGGTGAGGTCGCGTTCCCCGGCCACGACCAGGTCGGCGCGCAGGTCGTTGTTCAAATCACCGGTGGCGATGACGCTGCCGACCGGCCAGTCCGCCGGCGAATTGGTTTCCACAAAAGTGCCCGCGCGTTGTTTGGGGAAGAAAATGGGCGGCTTGCCGTCGCGGGTGACAAAAACGCCCGGCACGTCCGCGTTGTCCCAGTCTTCCACGGCCAAGTGTTCCGCGCCCGCAAACGCCGCGGGCAAGCCCGAATTGGCGGTATTGTCCTGCAGGAAAAAATTTCCGAGATTCTGATAAACACGCAGTCCGCTGCCGTCCGGCAGGACCGCCAGCAAATCGAGTTTGCCGGTAAAATCGAGGTCTGCCAGCGCGCCGTCACGCGCTTTTAAATTTTGCAGCCCGGTGAACGCCGTGAAATCGCGGGCCTGGCCGTTGGTGGCGAATTTGAAGGCTTGTGACGCCTGGTCGCCGAGCACAATCACATCCTCAAACCGGTCGTTGTTCATGTCGCCCACCAGACAGCGGCGGTAGGTCACGCCGGGTTTGGCGGGCAGGAGTTCGTTGAGCGGTTCGAACCGGCCGTTTTGGTTGCCGAGGACGCGGAAACCTTTTTCGCCTTCCATCACAAAGAGGCTGTTGCGTCCGTCGTGGTTGCAATCCATTACCGCCATCGGCCCGTGATAATTTGACGGCTGGCTGAACGCGGTGGCCGTGGCATCCGTGAAATGCACCGGCACGCCGCGGCGTTCGGGCTGCTCCAGGGCAAAGGCCATCCGCGGTTGGGTGTATTTGCAGCGCTCGAACGTGGCCGGGCCGCTCGGGCCGCCGGGTTTTTTGGCCAGGATTTCCTGGTGCTTCTGCATTTCCCGCGCGGCATCCTCCGCCCGGCCGGCGCGCTGGTAAAGCTGGCTGAGCTGATAGTGAACGGAAGGATGCTCCGGCTCGAATTGAACAACCGTTTCAAATTCACTGATGGCGTCGTCGAGATGGCCCAGCCGCATTTGGGCCAGGCCGAGCTGGAAATGCAGCTCGGTCACAGCGGGATCAATCTGTTTGGATTGCTGGAAGGCCTGGACGGCCTGCTCCGCCTGGTTCAGGCGCAAATAAGCGCAGCCCATCAGATAGAAAGCCGCCGCGCTGTTGTGGTCGAGGTTGAGAGCCTGCTGGCATTGTTCGATCACGTTCGTGCAATCTCCGGCGAGCAGGTAACCGTTGGCCAGATTCAACCGCGCATCGAGATTTTCCGGCGCCAGTTTGATCACCTGCAGGTAAGCGGCAATGGCGTTGGTGGCGTCGCCTTTTTCCAGGTAACCGTTGCCGCGCGTCATCAAACGCGTAAAACCATTTTCACTCCGGGTTGGCCGCAACAGGAGGATGGCCAGCACCACCAGGCCGAGGCCGAGGACAATCCAAATCAAACGCTTTGACATAGGGCAAACAGGTTCAATCGCTCCCACCGTTCATGGCTGTCTGATCGTGGCGAGTGATTCGTGCCTACTTAACCGCGAAACAGACCGAAGGGAAAGCGCAAATTGCGGCGGGCGCATTGTCTGGCCGCCGAGGGTGACGAATCGGATGCGGCTGACAGACCGAGTCTGGTTTCCAGCGTCAGATCGTGAAATCATATCGGCGCAGTGTCGGTAATGCTCACAAAGCCGTGCCGATGGGTTTGGACAGAATCAGGATTTGCCGAATCTTATTGACTTTTATGATTTTTTTATGATTTACTTATCACTACCAACTGGAATCAATCAGGTCTGCCCTATGAAAGAGAGATTAAATCACGCGCTATGCGGAGCGGTCAGAAAGTCGCCAGACCGGACCGGTTTTTACCCCCTTTGCCTTCTCTCGCTGCTGCTGCTTGTTCCGATGACCGTTCGGGCGCAACTGGTGGCTGACGGCCAGACGAACGTTTTGGACAATGTGGCCACCAACCTCACCGGCGGCGTCATTGTCGGCACCAACGGGACGTTCACTTTGCTGGTGATCACCAACGGGGCCACGGTCACGAACAGCAGCGGCAACTCCGTCGTCGGCTATAATGCTTCGGCACAAAGTAATCGTGTGGTGGTGGCGCTGGCGGGTTCAGTCTGGAACAATAATGGTAATATTTCCGTCGGCCAGAGCGGCTCAGCCAGCGAACTGGACATCCTTGATGGCGGGCTGGTCACGGACGCGGGCGGTTACATCGGACAGACCTCCGCCAGCAGCAATAATCTCGTCGTGGTTTCGGGAACCAATTCCCTGTGGACAAACTCGTCGAGCTTGTATGTGGGATATTCTGGATCGGGCAATGCGCTGATTATTACCAATGGCGGCAAGGTGTCCAGTGGTAACGGCATTAATTACGTTGGGGAAAATTCGACACAAAATTCCGTTTTGATCACCGGTTCCAGTTCAAGTTGGAATTGTAGCGGCTATTTCTATTTGAGTTACATCAATGGTGGACGAAGCCAGATCGCCATCAAAAATGGTGGAGCTTTCACCACTTCCAGCACATTTGACATCGGAGTTTATGCCAATTCCAACAGTTGTATGGTGGCCGACGCCAGTTCCTCGTTGCAATGCCAGACCTTTCGCATCGGCTATGCCAGCATCGCCAACCAGTGCATCGTCACCAATGGTGCGACGCTGGCGGTGAACTCGTCCAGCCAGCCGACCACGATTGAGGGGACGTTCACTATCGCCACCGTCACCGGTGCGGGTTCGGTTTGGACCAATGCGGGCGATCTTGACTTCGGCCAGTATTCCAATGTCCTTTCCATAACCAGCGGCGGCATGGTGGTGGACAACAACGGCTACATCGAAAACGGCTCCGGCAAGCCCAACACCGTCATCGTGGCCGGGACCAATTCGCTCTGGAAAAACCTGGGCGACCTCCACGTCGCCGATCTCGGCGCGCAATTGCTCATCACCAACGGCGGCACGGTGGCCAATAACTACGGCTATCTGGGCGACAACGCCGGCAACAACAATTGTTACGTCTTGGTGTCCGGCCCCGGTTCGGTCTGGACCAACCGTTACGATCTGTACATTGGCAATAACGGAGCAACCAATCAACTGGTGGTGGCGAACTCCGGCGCGGTGGTAGCCCGACAAAATCTCTACGTCGGTTACAACGGCAATGGAAATCAAATCGTGGTGAGCAACTCGGGCCTGGTGACGGTTGCCAACCAATTGCAAATCAGCAGCGGAACCGCCAATAGCAACACGGTGACGGTGAACGGCGGCACGATGGTGGTGACCAATGGCGCTTCGCTGAACAATGGTGGAACCCTCGTGCTGAATTCGGGTCTTTTCAAAGCGAACTCCCTGTTCGACAACTCTCTTTCAGGCAGGGTCATTTTTAACGGCGGCACGTTGCAATCGGGCGGCACTTCTTATTATTTTAGGTACGCCGGCAACGCTGCGCCGTTCGTTGTTGGCGACGGCGCCGAGGCGGCGACGTTTCAACTGTTGAACAGTGGCACTCACTCTTTTGCGGGCGGCCTCGTCGTTTCAAGCAACGCGCTGTTGACCGGGGCCGGCACAGTGAACGGGAATATTTTTGTTGGCAACGGCGGAACCTTTGCGCCGGGAACGACCGACGCCTCGTATCTTACGGTCAACGGCGGACTGGTGTTGAGCAACAGTTGCACGACCCTGCTGGGGTTGAATCCGGCTTCCGGCTATACCAATCACGTCGAGGGTCTGACAAATGTTGTTTATGGCGGCACTTTGCAAATCACCGATCTCGCCAGCCAGGCTCCCTTTGCTCCCGGGCAGTCCTTCAAACTTTTCTACGCCAACAATTACTCCGGCGCTTTCAACAATCTGTTGCCAGCCACGCCCGGTCCCGGCCTGCGCTGGGATACGTATGAATTGAACATTGACGGCGTGTTGCGAGTGTTCCGGACCAATACCCCGACACCGGCCATCCTCGGCACCGTTCAGACCACGGCGATCTGGTGGTCAACTCTGCCGCAGGCATCCCTTACGATCCGTGTTATCTCCTCACCTCAACCAACCTCACCACACCCCTGTCCGGCTGGTCCTGTGTGGCCACGAATTATTTTGATGTGACCGGCGCGACCGGCTTCACGAACACCATTCCCGCCGGCGAACCCGCGCGATATTTTCGATTGCAAGTCAATTGACCGCACCGTCAACGCCGCCGGATCAGCGCCAGCACCAATCCGACCCGGGACGCGGACGATTTTTTGGCGGTGCTCGATGTGTGGCTGCCGGATCAATCCGGCGTTTTGATGACTATGCCTCCCCGCCTTTCATCCCGCTCATCCCCAAAAGCCAACCGTCCATCCCTGAATGATTTTGCGGCAAATGATTATATCGTAATTTAATCTACAAACCGACCCTAAGTATCACTAATGACATTATAAAGCCAACTCATCGTCGTTGTTGACGGCAAATCAGATGCCTTTCTTCCACGACGCCCGATGCAGGCTGCCGGCCCCGCTGGCACACGATTATTATGAACAACTCCAAATGTTATTTGTGCCGATTTGCCGCTGTCATCGCGGTGTGTCTGGTTTTGGCGCTGGCCGCCATCGCGATCAAACGACAGTTCGCCAAACCCGCCGCCGGCGCGCCGCGTCCGCCGCTGCCCGCGCTGGCCGTCACCCCGCCGATTCCCGCCGGACCGAATGATTTGTTCGAGGATGTCACCGCCAAAGCCGGCATTAATTTCGTCCACCAGTTTTGCGACACCAAAATTGCAAACATTCTGGAATCGAACGGCGCGGGCGGGTGCTGGATTGATTACGACGGCGACGGGCTGATGGATTTGTTCCTGGTGAATTCCGGCCCGCTCGACGGCGTCACGCATCATGTGCCCGGCACACCCTGCGAAGGACCGCGCCTGTATCGGAACCGCGGCGATGGCACATTCGAGGACGTCACGAAAAAAGCCGGCTTGGGCGGCATGAACGGCTTGGGCTATTGCACCGCCGCCATCGCCGGCGATTATGACAACGACGGCCATACCGACCTTTATGTCGTCGGCGTGGGGCGCTCCTATCTTTTCCACAATCGCGGCGACGGCACGTTCGAGGATGTCACGGAAAAGGCCGGCGTTGCCAACCTCGGCGGCACGGGCCTTGGCGCGGTCTGGTTGGACGCGGACAACGATGGGAAACTCGATCTCTTTGTCGCCAACTACCTCACCTTCGATCCGAACTATCAACTTTACTACAACCCTGACGCCTATCCCGGCCCGCTTTCCTACAAACCGCAATTCAACAAGCTCTACCACAACCGCGGCGACGGCACGTTCGAGGATGTCAGCAAGGCTTCCGGCATTGAAATTCCCGGACACCGCGCGATGTCTGTGGCCGTGTACGACTACAACGGCGACGGTGCGCCCGATCTTTATCTCTCCAACGACGGCACGCCGAACCTGCTGCTGACCAACGACGGCAAGGGCCATTTCAAGGACGCGGGGCTTCCGGCCGGTGTGGCTTTCAACGCGATGGGCGAGGCCGCCGGTTCCATGGCCGCCACCATCGGCGATTGCAACGGCGACGGCTTGGAGGACATCCTTGTGACGCGCCTCGGCTACGGCTCGCTTTACATGGGCACGACCAACGGGGTTTATGACGACCGGATGATGGCATCGGATCTCGGCTCACTGACCGCGCAATTCGTCGGCTGGGGCGGCTGCTTCCTCGACTACGACAACAGCGGCAAGCTCGACATCTTCATCGCCAACGGCGACCCGCATTATCTGGTCGGCTGGGAAAGTTTGCTGCTCGAAAATCGCGGCGACGGCACGTTCACCGATGCGGCGGCCAAGGGCGGCGCGTATTTCAAAACCAAAATCAACGCCCGCGGCAGCGCGGTGGCGGATTATAACAATGATGGCCACATGGACATCATTGTCACCACGATTGGCAACCGGCCTTTCCTGCTGCAAAACCGGGACAAGTCCGGCAACCACTGGCTCACGCTCGATCTCGAAGGCACGAAAAGCAACCGCGACGGCTTCGGCGCGAAAGTGAAAGTCACCGCCGGCGGCAAAACGTATTTCGGCGAATCGCGCTGTGCGTTCGGGTTCCTCATGCAAAGCGACCGCCGCCTGCACTTCGGCCTCGGCAAGGCGACGAATGTGGACCGCATCGAAATTCTGTGGCCCAGCAAACAAACCCAGGAACTGACCAACGTCAAGGTGGATCAAATCCTCAAGGTCCGTGAACCCGGCGAACGGAAGCAACCGTGAACATGGCCGGCCATTTTCAAATTTCTGTCGTTGCTGCCAGCCTTGTTTTGCTGGCAGGTGCCGGTTGCCGCAAGCCCGTACCGCCCGCCGGCGCGCTGGTTTTGACGCAATTGCCGGTGACCGCCACCACGACTCCGGCAACGGACATTCTGGATTTGCGTTATCCGCCTGGCAGCCGTGTTGTGCTGATGGAAGCGCCGCCGAGCTCCGGACGGGTTCAAGTGCTTTCGGAAAGTTTGGCCGCCGCCGGCGATCCGGTGGTTTCCTATGATGGCCAGCGCGTTTTCTTCGCGGGCAAAGCCAGCGCCGCCGGCGACTGGCAGATTTATCAGGAAGATTTGGCGGGCGGGCGTCCCAGAAAACTGACCACGATGTCCGGCGGCGCGACGAGCCCAACGCTGCTTCCGAACGGAAGCCTGGTCTTCGCTTCGCCGGTGCCAAAAATCGGCGGGCCCAATTACAGCCAGCCACCGTCCGCGCTTTATGTTCAACCGCCCGGCGGCCAGCCGCGCCAGTTGACCTTCAGTTCCCGCGGCATCACCGAGCCCACGATGCTGGCCGATGGAAGAATCCTGTTTGTCTCAACCCAACCGCCGGAGTCAGCAAACTCCGCTCCCGGCCAGGGGCTGTTCACAATCAACAACGACGGCACGGAAATCACCGCCTTCGCCGGACCGGAAGATTCCGCCTCCGCCATCCAGCAGCCCCGGCTGCTCGCCGATGGCCGCGTCGTCTTTCTGGTTTCAAAATCCGGCTCCAGTTCGGCGGAAATTGTTCGCATGGCCCGGCCATTTCAAAGCCGCGCACCGCTGTTTCCCGGTGTGCCGGCGCGCGTCAGTTCGGCGGAAGCCGCGAGCAACGGCGATTTACTGGTGTGCGCTGAAAACACATCAGGCGCCAAAACTTCTTTGGCGTTGTTCCGCGTCAGTCCCACCGCAACCGCACTCGGCACGCCGCTTCTGGCCGATCCGGCCTGGAATGTTTGTGAGGCGGCGGAAGTGTCCCCGCATCGCCAGCCCATGGGCCGGCTTTCAACCATGGACCTCACGAAATCAACCGGAAAAATTCTTTGTCTGGACGCGAATTTTACCGGCGACCCGGCGGACGGAACAACGCCCGTGGCCACTCACGTTCGTGTGCTGGCGCAAACGTCGCCGGGAAATATCAGCGCGCTCGGCGAAGTGCCGGTGCAGGCCGATGGTTCGTTTCTGGCGGAAGTGCCGGCGGACGTGCCGATCGGTTTCGAGGCGCTCGATGAAAATGGCCGGGTCCTGCGGCGGGAAGCGCCGATGATTTGGGTGCGCCGGCCGAGAACCGCTCCTGCATCGGCTGCCACGAGCCGCACAATCGCGCGCCGCACAATCACCGTCCCCTGGCCGTGAGCGTGCCCCTGACGTCCCTGAGCCTGAAGACCGCCGGGCCAACCCCAAAATCCAACTGATGAAAAAACGCATTCTGGTCATTTTGCTGGTTCTGACGGGCCTCGCCGGCGTGGCGCTCTGGCTCCGGCAGAATTATTGGACCGACCACATGCTGCGCATGTCACATCAGAAGAATCTGGCGAAAGTCACCTGTTTCAACTGTCACCTCGTATCCACCGACCGGTTGCGCTGGGCCCAGCCCCGGCCGCATCACGACGCGCCCGCCGGGCTCGCGGTTTCGCCGGACGGAAAGAAAATTTACATCGCTCTCGACGACCGCGACGAAGTGGCCGAAGCGGACACGGCTTCGCGGCAGGTACTTCGCCGGGTCAAGGTGGCGGGCCGGCCGTTTGGACTGGCTTTGGACACAGCCGGAAAAAATCTCTTCGTCACCTGCCGGGACGGCGACCGGCTGGCGGTGCTGGACACGCAAACCTTGAGCGAAACAGGCTCGATCCCTGTGGGCATGGCGCCGGTGGCGGTGGCTTTTTGCCGCACGGCCGCTGGTGACCGCCTTGTGGTGGCCAACTCAATGTCGGATGACATTTCGGTGCTTTCCGTTTCGCCGTTGCAGGAATTGGGCCGGCCCTCGGCGGGCCGCGACCCGTTTGCCGTGGCCATAACGCCGGACGGAACGCGGGCGTTTATCGCCAACCGCTTGGTAAGCCTGGCCACGGGCCATACCATTCCCGCGTCGGAAATTACCGAGATTGATCCGATGACGGCGCGCACGGCGCGGCGTGAAACACTGGACTCGGCGCATCAATCCGAAGGCATCTGCGCCGTGCCGTCGCGTCCCTGGGTACTGGCACCGCTGGTCAAGGTGCGCAATTTCGTCCCGATCACGCAGGTGGCCAACGGCTGGGTGATGTCGAGCGGACTGGCGGTCACCGACATCAAAACCGGCGACGTCATCCAGATGCCACTCGACGAGGCAAACGATTATTTTGCCGACCCGTCAGGCATCGTGGTGGACCCGGCCGGCGGCGTGCTTTTGTTGCGTCCGGCGGCGGCGACGTGGTCACCGTGGTGGATTTGGAGCGTCTGGCCGCCTGGCTGGAAAAAGCGGACCCGGCGGCAAAACGGGAGGCAATTTACGACATGTCGCTGGCACCCGAATACGTGACGGCCCGCATTCCCACCGAACGCAATCCCAAACAACTGGCGCTCAGTCCGGACGGCGGCACGCTGTTCGTTGCGGAGCGGCTGGCGGACAGCATTCTCGTGGTGGACGCAAAAAGCCTGGCCGCGCAGGGCCGGATCGCGCTGGGCGACGGTGGATTGAATGATCCCATTCGGCGCGGCGAAAAAGTTTTCACGAAGGCGGGTTTCACCTTTCAGAATCAATTTTCCTGCCGCTCCTGCCATCCCGACGGCCACGTGGACGGCCTCAGTTATGATTTTGACACGAGCGGCATCGGCGACAACCTGCTCGACAACCGCAGCCTGATGGGCGTGGCCGGCACCGAGCCGTTCAAGTGGAACGGAAAAAATCCCACCCTCGAGGTGCAGTGCGGCCCGCGCTTCGCCCGGGTGCTGATGCGCACCGACCCGATTCCGCAAGCGGAGTTGCTGGACCTGACAACGTACATCAAGTCGCTGCCGCCGCACCGCGTCGCCACCCGGAACGCGGACGGCACGCTGACGCCGTCGCAGGAACGCGGCAAGGCGATTTTCTTCGCCACCAAGACCCCGGGCGGCCAGGAAATTCCGCACGAGCGCCGGTGTTCGACGTGTCATCGCCCGCCGCTGTACTCGGTGCGGCTGTCGTTTGACGTGGGCACCGGAGGCCTGTTCGACACGCCGCATTTGCTGGGCGTCGCCGCCAGCGCGCCGTATTTGCATGACGGCCGCGCCGAGACGCTGGAGCAGCTCTGGACCATTTACAATACGAACGACCTGCACGGCGTGAGCAGTTACATGAACAAGATCCAGCTCAACGATTTGGTTGATTATCTGAAAACCCTTTGAACCGAAAGGAATGCAAACCATGAAGACCACGTTAAATTCTCTGACGCTCGCGGCGGGGATGGCGCTGCTGCTTTCCCTCACCGGCGCGCCCGGCGTCCGTGCCGCGGAATTAGCGACAAACGACGCGCCCCTGCCGTTCCCGTTGATTGACCGTTTTGAAAACTTCCAAATGAAGGACGGCTTGCCCGCGCACAAGGCCCACTGCGTGTTGCGCGCCAGCGACGGCAAACTTTGGGTGGGCACCTACAACGGTGCGCTGGTGCGCGAAGACGGGAAGTTCCGCCGCATCGGCGTCGAGGACGGCCTGAGCCACAAGATGGTCATGTGCATGGTGGAGGACAAGCGCACCGGCGACATGTGGATCGGCACCATGCGCGGGTTGAACCGCTACAGCGCCGGACGCATCACCAGCTACCTGCAAACCACCAGCGGCCTGCCGAACAATGTAGTCTATGGCTTGGACATCATGGACGACACGCTCTGGGTGGCCACCGCCGCGGGCCTGGGCTCGTTGAACCTCAAGACCGGTGAATGGGCCATTTACGACCAGAGCAACACGGTCATGCACGAACCGTGGGTCTATGCCGTGAAGGGCGCGAAAGACCGCATTTTTGTGGGCGTGTGGGGCGGCGGCATTCTCGAATACGAACTGGCCAACAAGATTTTCAAGGAGCACCGCGACCCGGACCGTGATTTTAATTACGAACTCGTGCATGACGCCGGCCCGGTTGCCGACATCACCTCCTGGATTGCCTGGGAGGACGGCATTCTCTGGCAGGGAACGTATTTCGGCATGTCGCGCTACGACGGCTCGCGCTGGCGCACCTGGCAGGAGAAAAAATCGCCGCTCGTCTCCAACTTCGTCAACTTCATCTGGCCCCATGGCCGCACCGCCTGGGTGGGCACCGACCGCGGCCTTTCCGTGACGGACGGCGACACCTGGGTCACTTATCGCACCAATGAAAAGGGTGAAGGCATGGTTGAAATTACGCGTCCGGGCAAACCGGTTGAGACGCGGACGATGTCCACCAAACTCCCGAATGATTTTGTTATCGGCATCTGGGTGGACGACCAGGAAGCCTGGTTCGCCACCTCCGACGGCCTGTCGCACGCGATTTTTGCGGCCCCGCCAAAACCAACCAAAGTCGCGGACGCCAAATAAACATCATTTAAGAAAGGTCACCAAAATTATGAAAACAAACTTCATCATTCCCGGCAGCGAGATGGATCGCGTCATCAACTATTCCGACTCGGAAAAAATCGAGCGTCGCGCGCTCGGCCTGCCCGCGGGCGAACCCGCGCCCCGCGGCATCATCAAGCAACTGCCGAAAGGCCGGAAGGTGGTCGCCAAAAAGGCCATCACCGAGCCGAAAGTCCTGAACGAAGCAAAGGAATACGGCGCGGCCTTCGTGCGCGGGCTGCGCGTGGACCTGCCCGGCGGCATCACGCACCTGCTCTTCAGCGGCACCGCCAGCGTCGGCCCGAACGGTGAGACGCTTTACCCCGGCGATTTTCGCGCCCAGCTCTGGCGCACGTATCACAACCTCACCGGCCTGCTCGCCAGCGAGGGCGCCACCTGGCACGACATGGTCCGCACCACCTGTTACATCCGCGACATCGAGCGCGACTACGGCGAATTCAATTCCATCCGCAACGAATTTTTCCATGCGCTGGGGCTGAGCCCGTTCCCGGCCAGCACCGGCATCCAGGCGCGGATTTGCCGGAGTGATTTGCTCGTGGAAATCGAAGCCATCGCCATTCTGGTAAAGTAGGAGGCCGCCATGAAAAAACTATTCCTGGTTTTGACCGGCCTGATGGCCCTCGCGCCGGCCGGCTGGTGTGCCTACGAGGAAAAGGAGGACACCACCCCCAACACCAACTTCATCGCCGAACCGGTCCTGGCGCCGGGCACGCGACCTGTGCAAAAATCGGAGGGCGATTATCCTTTCTACGGAGGCAACTATCCCTTCTACGGAAACGTGCCGGAGGAAATGCTGCCCTACCGCAACATCGAGCCTTACTACCGTTACTGGCTCACGCGCCTGCCATTTTACGGGCCCGGGCAAGGATTATCCCGATCCACCCGATCTGAAAACACTCCGGATCGGCCTGCTCAGTCCGCCGCCTTACGGCCCGGAAGCGGTCCGGGGCGAGATGAGCAAGAAAGGCGTGGTGCTCGCGATCGAAGAAGCCAACGCCGCGCGCCAGCCCGGCGAACTGCCATTCGAACTGGTCGAAAAAGCTGACTCGCCGCAGTGGGGTAGCGCCGCAAACATCGCCGTCGAATTCGCCGACACCAACGCGCTCGCCTTCATCGGCACGGTTGACGGCGACGCCACGCATGTCGCGTTGCGTGTGGTGTTGAAGACCGAGATGTTCATGGTCAACTGTTCCGATCCCGATCCGTCGCTGACCGAGACGCAAATTCCGTGGCTGTTGCGCGATTTTCCAGACAACCGCCAGCAGGGTTATCTGCTCGCCCGGCTGATGGTGGAGGAGCGCGGCCTGACCAAAATCGTTGTGTTCCGCGGCAACAGCCGCCCGGGCCGCATGGGCGTCCGGCCTTTCGTGGATGCCGTGCGCCGGCTCGGCCATCCGGTCTTGCAGGAAATCAATTTCAAGGACGGCGATCGCACGTTCGACACGCAGGTGGCCGTCATCAAACAGGCAAATCCGGAAGCCGTGGTCTTCTGGGGCAATCCCGCCGAGACCGGCCCCGCCGCGGCCCAACTGCGGGCGGCGGGCGTGAAGGCCGCGTTCTATGGCTTCGACCGGCTAGTGGACCCGGACTTCGTCAAGCTCGCCGGCCAGGCGGTGGCGGAAGGCACGACGGCCGCGTATCCTTTCGACCCGGAAAAAACCGATCCGGCATGGACGAATTTCGTCGCGCGGTTCCAAAAACGTTACGGCCTGAAGCCGGACATTTACGCCGGTTACGCCTACGACGGCGCGCAAATGCTCATTGATGCGATCAAGAAGGCCGGGCCGAACCGCTACCGGATTCACGACGTGATGGCCAACATTGACGAATACAACGGCGTGTGCGGGTACATGCGCTTCGATGCACGCTGGGACAACATCGCGCCGATTGTCTATGCCGAATATCGGCAGGGTTGCTGGCATTACTTCCCGCCGCCGAAAGCCAGGCCGGCCCAAACCGCCGCGAAGTAATTCATGCTTTCTATAGCAGCTCTTTTTACATTGGCACAATTTGATATGCTCTGGGAAAAGCGGCGGAGGGCCGCCGCAGTCCAAGACGCGGTGCGTGACACGATGATGCTGGAAAAACGCGAAGTGTCTTGGAGTGCGCCAGCCCGCTGGCGCTTCGCAAGCAGATGGAATGTCCGCCAGATTTCTGCATGAACTTTTGGAACCGACATAACGCGTGTCTTGCCATGGTCGCCATCGCCCTGATGGCGGGTGCGGCGTGCCTGCACGCGGGAGAAACCTCCGCCGACAACACCAACCTCGTCATCGGCCTGCTCGTGCCGCCGGAGGAACCCGCCACCGCCAGCCTCCGCGACGGCGCAACGCTCGGCGTGGAGCTGGCCAATCAATCTCCTGAACCGCAAGTCCGCCTCATCATTCGCGGACGCACCGGCCAATGGGGCGCGGATGGCGTCGAAGCCGCCCGGATGGCCACCGACGACGGCGCGCTGGGCTTGATTGCGCCGCCGGACGGCGCGGCCACGCACCTGGTGTTGCAGGTCTCCGGCCGCACCGCCGTGCCGGTGATCACCTTGAGCGCCGACTCTTCCGTCAGCCAGACGGGCGTGCCCTGGATGGCGCGCATCGTTCCGCGCACCTTCGAGGAGGCGAAGATGCTGTTCACCGGCATTCCTGCGAGCCATTGGATTGCCGTGATTCCTGACGAACGCGCCGGACGCGAAGCGGCCCGCGACCTCAACGAAGCCGCGACCAACAGCAATTGCTCCATCGAGAAAATTATTGAAGTGAAATCGTCGTTCACGAACGCGGCTCGGCTCGGCAAACAAATCCTGAAGAATCATCCTGACGCCATTTTGCTCTGGCTGGATCCGGCGTCGGCAGGGACACTGGCAAAAGCGCTGCGGGCCGCCGGATTTGCCGGCACGCTGGCCGGGCCGGGCCGGCTGCGCTCGGCGGATTTTGCGAAAACGGCGGGGGACGCCATGGAAGGATTGGTGGTATCGGGTCCCGTTTTGGAAACGGATGCCGCAATTGCGTTCCAACATTTTACCAACTCGTTCCGCGCACGTTTCGGCCATGAACCGGACGCGACGGCGGCAGCGGCTTACGACGCGACGACGTTGTTGATCCACATCCTGAGGCAGTCTGGCGGCCATCCGGCGCACGAGTCTTTTCCCATTAGTTTTTCACTGGCCGGCGCGACCGGAATTTTGAGCTTTGACTCCGAAGGCAATCGGAAGGTAAATCTTCAGTTGTTCAAAGCGCACAGCGGGCGATTCATTCCCGCCGGGGCCGGAGCGAACCCATACGGAAACCATGAACAAAATAAAATTTGCGGGTGGCAATTTCGTTTGGAGTTCCGCCTTCAGGCGGCTTGGATGTACACCCGCGTTTGGCCGCCTGAAGGCGGAACTCCAAACGGGGACCGTGTCCAGATGCGCCAGTCTCATGCTGGCCGGACTGGTAATTCTGGCCGGGGCCGGCTGCGAGCGGCAACCCGCTGTGCTATCGCCGCCGCCGGAACCGGCGGTGACGTTCAAGCCACAGGAAATGGCCGACGCGCTCCACGCCGTGATTGCCGCCGACCACGACACCTATGCGCGGCTGGTCCTGCAAAACTATCCGCCGGGCGGCACGCCGGGGCAGGATGAAAATCTCATGGCGCTGCACGCCCGGATGCTGCGCCAGGCATCCGAATCCGTTCAGCAGCAAGGCGCGGAGTTCCACTACGTTTTGCGCTCGCTCTGGCCGATCAACCCGAAGAACGCGCCGGAAACCGACACGGAAAAAGCCGGCCTGCAATACGTCCTCGACCATCCCGGCACGAATTACTACGGCGGGGAATCGCTCGGCGGCCGCCGCTATTTCACCGCCGTCTATGCCGAGGTGGCCACCGTCAACGCCTGCGCCGACTGCCACAACCGCAACCCAGCCAGCTCGAAGAAAGATTTCAAAGCCGGCGACGTGATGGGCGGCCTGGTTGTCCGTGTGCCGCTGGAGTTTTGACCGGAGAGGCCGGAAAACCCGACACCTTCGTCCTCGTTTTCGTCCTCGTCCTCGAAATGCTTAAGATCGGATTTCAACGCTTGGCGATGTCGCTTTAGCATTTAGAATTTAGCATTCCCTTCAGCGGCGCGGGTCCGAAGTAGTTGACGCCAGGCAGCGTTCAGGCTAAAGCTTCTCAGACGCCAAAATATCCCGGCATTTGCGGGGAACGAAACCATGGAAACAATTCTGCCATCCGAGTTCAAACGCCAGATGGTCCTGCTGCTGGATGGCGCTCCCCATGTCGTCGAGGATATGCACACCAGCGGCACCGCGCAGACCCGGCACAAACTCCACACCCGGCTGCGCCACCTCAAACCGGCCGCCTCATTGACCGCGTGTTCGCCGAGAACGAGCGCGTGACCGTGGCCCCGCTGGAAACCCGCCGCGTGACTTACAGCTACGCGCAGGCCGACGGTCAGGTTTTCATTGATACCGAGACGTTCGAGGAATTCGAGTTCAGCAATGAACAGCTCGGCGAGCGCCGCGGGTTTCTCAAGGAGAACGAGGAATACAAGGCCCTGCGGCTCGATGGCCGGCTCCTCGACATCGTCCTGCCGCAGCAAATACCGCTCAAAGTGGTGGACACCGCTCCGCCCAGCCGGGGTGATTTGGGCTCGTCCTGGAAGGAGGCGAAGCTCGAAACCGGCCTCTCCATCATGGTTCCGTTGTTCATCGCCAACGGCGAAATCATCCGCGTTGACACCGCTGAAAAGAAATACGTAGGCCGCGCCGGGGCGACCAGTCGACCAGGTCCGGGAAAAGGCTGAAGGCTAGAGCGTTTCAACAAATAGTGTAGCCATTCTTGGAGGGGCAGTGTAAGGTTTGGACATGCGAACGTTATCTCTGGATTTGCGCGAACGAATCCTGGCTGCCTATGACAGCGATGAGGGCACCCGCCCCGAGATCGCCCACCGTTTCCGCGTCTCCCTGGGCATGGTCAAGAAACTCCTGCAGCAACGCCGGCACACCGGCGACATCGCTCCGCGATACCGGTTCTGCGGACGCAAGCCGATGATTGTTGGCACCCACTGCAGTCAGATGCGCTCGTTGCTGGCCAGAAAGAACGACCTCACCCTGAAAGAATTGCGGGAGGCGACAGGTCTGAAGTGCTCCTTGCAGGCCATCAACGTGGTGTTGGGGAAGCTGGGATTGACATATAAAAAAAGACACTCCGCGCCAGTGAACAAGACCGCCCTGACATCGCCCGGGCACGTCGCCGCTGGCGGAAGCGCCAGACGGGCTTCGACCCGGCCAAGCTGATCTTTCTGGATGAATCGGGCGCGAAGACCAACCTGACCCGTCTCTGTGGTCGGGCGCTCAAGGGGGAGCGAGTCCATGCCAGCGCGCCTTGCGGCCACTGGCATACCACTACCATGATCTCGTCCATCCGGTTGGACGGCTCAACCGCCTGCATGGCCCTGGAGGGAACCACCGACACGGAGAGCTTTCGCGCCTACGTCAGCGAGGTGCTCCGCCCCACGCTGCGGCCGGGCGACATCGTCGTCATGGACAACCTCTCGCCCCACAAAAAGCGACCCGACCCTGGCCCTGATCACGAACGCAGGAGCGCAGGTGCTTTTCCTGCCGGCTTACTCGCCGGATCTCAATCCCATTGAAAAGATGTGGAGCAAAGTCAAAGGTCTGCTGCGGGGAGCGGAGGCACGGACACCGGCGGATTTGATCACCGCCATCGGCCAAGCTCTGGCCAGGGTAACTCCCCAAGATGCCCTCGGTTGGTTTGCCTCATGTGGCTATAGCTTTTGTTGAAACGCTCTAAAATGATTTGAGCGAGCAGGACGGCGCTTCCAGCCTGTCGCATTTTTCTGCGTTTGGAGCGCCGGTCTCCGGCCCGGCTCGATGCTGATGGCAGAATCCACTCGTCTGATGTTGCCCTCTGCACGAAGTCCGCGAAGGACCCATTACTGACATTATTCCGTAGGTAGCAAGTGCAGTGGCATTGATTTCGTCTTTACTCCACGGTGACGCTCTTGGCCAGATTTCTGGGTTTGTCCACGTCGCAGCCGCGCGCGACGGCGATGTGGTAGGCGAACAATTGCAGCGGGACGCTCGCCAAAATCGGGTTGATCAGTTCCAGCGCCTTGGGCAGGTAAATCACGTCATTAGCCACTTTGCCAATCTGTTTGTCGCCTTCGGTGGCCAGCGCGATGATCGGGCCTTTGCGCGCCCGGATCATCGCCAGATTGGCCATCGTCTTGTCATACATCGAATCCTGCGGCACCAGAAAAACCGTCGGCGTCTTGGGATCAATCAGCGCAATCGGGCCGTGCTTCATTTCCGCCGCCGAATAGCCCTCGGCGTGGATGTAGGAAATTTCCTTCAGCTTAAGCGCGCCCTCGAGCGCAATCGGGAACGTGTATCCCCGGCTGAGGAAGAAGAAGTCCTCGGCCTTCGCATATTTCTTCGCGACCTTTTTGAATGTGTTGTTTTGCGCGAGGATGGATTCAAGCTGTTTGGGCACCGCTTCGAGAGCGTGCAGGATTTCCAGCGCCCGGCGGGCGGAAAGATTTCGCAGCCGGCCCAAGTGTACGGCCAGCAGGGACAGAATCGTCAGCGTGGAAACAAAGGCCTTGGTCGAGGCGACGCCGATTTCCGGCCCGGCGTGCATGTAAATGCCGCCGTCGGATTCGCGCGCGATGGTGCTGCCGACGACGTTGACGATGGCGAGCGCGCGATGGCCGCGGCGCTTGGCTTCGCGGAGCGCGGCGAGCGTGTCGGCAGTCTCGCCGGATTGCGAGACGACAAGCAGCACGGTGTTTTTTTCGAGCGGACAATTGCGATAACAAAATTCGTGCGCGAACTCGACCTCGACCGGGATCTGCGCCAGTTCCTCGATCAAATACTCACCGACGAGCGCCGCGTGCCAGCTCGTGCCGCTGGCGGCGATGACGATGCGGTCAATCGAACGCAGCTCGGCGGACGTCAAATTCAGGCCGCCGAACTTGGCGGTGGCGCCTTCCTTGTCCACGCGGCCGCGCAGGGCGTTGGCCACCGTTTGCGGTTGCTCATATATTTCCTTGAGCATGAAGTGCGCGTGTTTGCCACGCACGGCGTCCTCCTGGCTGAACTCCAGCTTGCTGATCTGGACGTTGGCGGTGTCCGTGCCCAGGTTTAAAACGTCAAAGCGTTCGGGCGTGATGGTCGCCACGTCGTAGTCGTTGAGGTAAACGACTTTTTTGGTGTGGGCAACGATGGCGTTGGCGTCGCTGGCCAGAAAATTCTCGCCGATGCCGATGCCGATGATGAGCGGCGAACCGCGCCGGGCGCCGACAATGGTGTCCGGTTCGTCGGCACAGACGACTGCGAGGCCGTAGGTGCCAATGACCTCGCGCAACGCATCACAGACGGCCTGGGTAAGGGCATCCGTGGCAGGGCGCGTCACTCCGTGCGCGCCGCCATTGGACATACCCGGCGCGCACGGAGTGACGCGCCCTACGGTTCGTTTCTCGTAATAATCACCAATCAAATGCGCAAGCACCTCGGTGTCGGTGTCGGATTTGAATTTATGGCCGGTATTGAGCAGCCTTTGCTTGAGCGCGTCGTAATTTTCGATGACGCCATTGTGAACGATGGCGATTTTGCCGGATTGGTCGAGCTGCGGATGGGAATTTTTGTCCGAGGGCGGGCCGTGTGTGGCCCAGCGCGTGTGGCCGATGCCGAGATTTCCCTCGACCGGTTCGGATTTCAAAAGCCGCGCGAGTCCCTCGCCTATTTTTCCCATTTTCTTGCGCACGAGCAGGCTGCCGCCACAAGCCAGAGCCACGCCAGCGCTGTCGTAACCGCGATATTCCAGCCGCCGCAATCCTTCGAGCAGGATGGGCGAGGCCGCCTTTTTGCCAACATATCCAATAATGCCGCACATAAATTTGTAGCGGCGCTCTGTGAGCGCCGGACTTTTTGGCGACGGTCATAGACCGCCGCTACAGTTCAATATCCAGTCCACCGCGCCGTTCAAATCATCAACGACGACTGCCTGTTTGAGCAATTCCGGCGATTTTTGTTCAAGTTTTGCGCCGTAACCGGTGCGGACCAGGATGCTCTTTTTGACGCCCGCGTTCCAGCCGCATTCCAAATCAATCAACTTGTCTCCGACCATGAAACTCTCCGCCAGGTTCAAATTAAATTCATCGCGCGCGTCGAACAAAAACTGCGGTGACGGTTTGCGTCCGCGGCTCGGCTGATCGGGCGCTTCGGGCGCGATGTAAATTCTCTCGAAGCGCACGCCAGCCCGGGCCAGTTCGCGGCGCAAATGCTCGTTGACGCGCTCCACGTCCGCAAGCGTGAAGTAACCGCGCCCGACGCCGGACTGGTTGGACACGATGAACAGTTTGAGCCCGGCGTCCGCGAGACGCCTGAGCGCCGCCGCCACTCCGGCGAGCAACACTACATCCTCGACGCGGTGCAGATAATTCCGTTCCTCAATCAACACCCCGTCGCGGTCGAGAAAAACAGCCGGTTTCATTCCGGCAAATTGTGGTTTGATTATGGCAAGAATGGAATTGAATTCTTTCCGGTGCTTGGCATCCTGCTGCGATTGCAGTTTTTACAAAACAATCAACCATCAAGCATTAAATGAGCAAAGGCAAATTAGGAATTTTGGTCGGTGGCGGCCCGGCGCCGGGCATTAACGGCGTCATCGCGGCGGCCACCATTGAAGGCATCAATCAAGGTTACGAAGTCATCGGCTTCCGCGACGGCTTCAAGTGGCTGGCGCAGGGCGACACGCAGCATTGCCAGCCGCTGTCCATCCGCGACGTGAAGGACATCCATCTGCGCGGCGGATCGATCCTCGGCACCGCGCGCACCAACCCCACCAAGTCCGCGGAGCAGATGAAAAATGTCTTCAACGTTTTCGAAAAGCTCGGCATCACCGCGCTGGTGACCATCGGCGGCGACGACACGGCGTTTTCCTCCAGCGTCGTGGCCAAACAAAGCCAGGGGAAAATCCGCGTCGCACATGTGCCCAAGACGATTGACAACGATCTGCCCCTGCCCGGTTCGACGCCGACGTTTGGATTTGAAACGGCACGGCACTACGGCGTTCACCTGGTCCGCAATCTCGCCGAGGACGCGCGCACCACGTCGCGCTGGTATCTCATCATCAGCATGGGCCGCGCGGCGGGACATCTTGCGCTCGGCATTGCCAAGGCCGCTGCGGCCACACTCGCCGTCATTCCGGAGGAATTCCACGGACGACAGGTCACGGTGGATGAAGTGTGCGACATCATCATCGGTTCCATCATCAAGCGCCGGGCCGAAGGTTCGCAATACGGCATTGTCGTCCTCGCCGAAGGTCTCATCGAGGCGATGGGCGAAAAAGGATTGGTGAAGGCGTTGCCGGAAGGCCAGATCGAACGTTTCGGCAAGGTGGTTTACGACGAGCACGGCCATTTGCACCTGGGCGAAATCGAATTCGGCCGCCTGATGAAGGAGCTTTTGAATCAGCGCCTGGAAAAACTAGGCATCAAGATGACTTTCATTGACAAGGACCTCGGCTACGAACTCCGCTGCGCCGACCCGATCCCGTTCGATGCCGAATACACCCGCGACCTCGGTTATGCCGCCGTCAAGTTCCTGCTCTCGCCCGAATCCAAAAAATACGGCGCCATCATCAGCTTCGTGGACGGAAAAATGAACCCGCTGCCGTTCGAAAAAATGCTCGATCCCAAGACCGGCCGCATGCAAAACCGCAAGGTCAATGTGGACGGCGAGGCCTACGAATGCGCCTGCGCCTACATGATCAAGCTTGAGCGCGAGGATTTCGAGGACACGAAACAGCTCGCCAAATGCGCCGGCGTGGTGGGAATGACCCCGGAAAAATTCCGCAGCCGGTTCGGTTATCTTGCCGGTTTGAAGTAAATTCTGCCAACCCAGGCGGCGGCGGGGAATTTCTCCGCCGCCTTTTTTATTCTGGGAAGCCCCGCGTCTCAGCTATTCGCTCAAAATACCGGCCAACTCTTTCGTGGATTTAGTGGATTTCGTGGTTAAACTCGTGCCATGAAACCGATCGCGGACTGCCGGCTTTACGCTTTTATTGACACGGCCTACTTCCATGGCCGCGCGCCGGAAGTCTTTGCGCAGCAACTTTGCGACGGCGGCGCGGATTTGATCCAGCTCCGCGCCAAAAAATCCACGCCCGATGAAATCCGCCGCATGGCTGAAAAGATTTTGCCCGTCACGCGCCGCGCGAACGTCGGGCTGGTCATTAACGACCATCCGGACATCGCGCGCGAAACCGGCGCGGAATTTTGCCACCTGGGCCAGGAAGACTTCTTCGACGCCGGACACACGCACGCCTCCCAGATCCAAACTCCCAGATCCAAACTCCAAATCGGTCTTTCGACGCACTCGCCGGAGCAGGCAAAACGCGCGCTGGCGGCCGGAGCGGATTACATCGCCATCGGGCCGGTCTATCCGACCGGCACGAAGCCGCTGGCGAAACCGGTGACGCTGGAATATGTCCGCTGGGCGGCGGTGAACGTGAACCTTCCGTGGTTTGCCATTGGCGGCATCCATTTGGGCAATCTCAACGACGTGCTGGCGGCGGGCGCCAAACGCATTTGTGTGGTGTCGGCCATTCTCAACGCTCAGAACGTGGCCAAAGCCTGCGCGGCATTCCGGCAACGGTTGAGATAAGAATCGGATTTGTCTGTATGCATTGAGATGGTAGGGCGGGCAGTCCTCTGCCCGCCGCTGGTCCGCGTGCAAAGCATGGCGCGCACGGAGTGACGCGCCCTACCTTTCGTGTGTTTCGCGGTCGAGCTTGGAACCGCTTCCTCCTGCCCACAAGCTCAAACCGTATTCTTGTTCACATTGTTGGCGGCTTCGCCGAAGTGCATAACTTTTACTTGAAAAGATTATTCATGTAATTTATAAGAGTGAAAGGAGGTGGTTTGAGCATGGAGGCGAAATCCCATTGTCGTGCCAAAATCCGGTGGCGGAACCGGATTTCAATTTGGTTTTCCGTTGCGATATTGCTGCTGGCCGCGCACCCGTTGCCGGCCGCCAATTTTTATGCCGGCATTTCGCCGGCGACCGTTACCTGGCCCGGCGGCATCGTGCCGTATGAATTCACGAACACGCTTTCCCAGGCGCAAACCAATACCTACCTCAATGGCCTGCGCGAATGGGAACTGGCAGCCAACGTGAAGTTCGTTCCGCACACCAATCAAACACGCTGGATTCTTTTCTCCTACAACACCAATTTTCTCGATTTCGTTTCTGGCGGCAGCTACAGCCCGCAGCTTGTCACCGTCTCCAGCCTCAGCCGGGCGCAGGTCGGCCACGAGATGGGCCACTCGTTCGGCTTCAACCACGAAAACATCCGGCCGGACGCGACCAATTACATTGCCGTATTGACCAACAACATTGCCAATGAGCCGAGCAACATTTACTGGTTCACTCCCGATCCCACAACCGTCACGAATGGCAATTACGATTACGAGTCCGTGATGCACCTCGGCTGGGATTTTGATTCCACCAATCCCGCCGTGGCCACGCAACAGCCCAAGCCGCCCAACTTTCCCCGCTATCAATACCGCATGGGCAATTACTGTCTCAGCCCCGGCGACCGCGCGGCGCTGGCGTATCTTTACGGTCCGCCCGCCGTGCCGCTCACGAACGTCGTCACCACCACCGCCGATGCCGGCCCCGGCAGTTTGCGCGCGGCGATTTATTACGCAACCGATCATCCCGGCTCCGTCGTCCGTTTCAACATTCCCGTCACCGATCCGGGTTACAGCAACGGCGTCTTCAACCTCCATCTCACCGGCCAACTGCCCACGCTGGTTGCGAACGGCATGGTGATTGACGGCTCCACGCAGCCGGGCTTCGCGGGCAAGCCGCTCATCGTCGTGGATGCCTCGCAAATCCTGCCGGAGACTTTCACGTCGGACACCGTGCTGGTGTATTCGGCGAGCAACCAGTTGAAAAATATTTCCCTTTTCGGGATTCAATTGGAACGGCCTGACGCTCGAATACGCCAACGCGACAAACAACACCATCTCCGGCTGCTGGTTCGGTGTTGACCCCACCGGCACCAATGCCGCGCCGAACGCGTATCAGGGAATTCTCATTGCCGGCGGAGCGAGCGGGAACATCATCGGCGGCACCAATGTTCTTTCCGGCAATTTACAATACGGCATTTTCATCAGCGACTCGAACACGGCGGCAACGTTGTTCTCGGCAATTACATCGGCACGGACGCCAGCGGCAGCAACGCGCTCGCCAACGGGAAGAGCGGCGTAATAATCGGCGGCGGCACGATTAACAATGTCATTGGCAGCACGAATTCGTCAGGACGAAACCTGCTTTCCGGCAACACCGAATACGGCATCTATCTAACCAACACGACGGGCAATGTCATCTTGGGGAATTACCTCGGCGTGAACGCCCCCGGCACCGCCGCACTCGCCAACCAGAAGAGCGGCGTCGCCCTATTTGGCGGCACTCAAAACATAATCGGCGGCACCGTCACCGGCGCCGGCAACGTTCTTTCCGGTAATGGCGAATATGGCATAGACATCCGCAACCCCGTTGCCAGCGGGAATTTTGTCCAGGGCAATCTCATCGGCCTGGGCGCGGGCGGCACCAACGGCATCGCCAATGCCCTTGGCGGCGTGCACTTTGACGGCGGCGCAACCAATAACACCATCGGCGGAACGGTCGCCGGCGCGCGCAATGTCATCTCCGGCAACACCACCGCCGGGGTTTTCTTTAATGGCGCCGGCACCAGCGGCAACCTCGTCGAAGGCAATTACGTCGGCACCGACATCACCGGCACCAATGCCATCCCCAACACCCTCGCCGGCATTTACGCGCCCTATCCGGGCGGTCCCTCCGGCAATATCATCGGCGGCACCGTCGCCGGCGCGCGCAACGTCATTTCCGGCAACTATTATGGCGTGTATCTCGCCAGCCCGGGAACCGCCGGCAATCTGGTTGAGGGAAATTACATCGGCGTGACCCCGGACGGCGCTCATGCCGTGGGCAGCGCATTCACGGGCGTCATCATCTTCGGCGGCGCGACCAACAATACCATCGGCGGCACGGTGGTTGGAGCGGGCAATGTCATTTCCGGTTTCTTCGGCTATGGTGTTTACATTTCCGACGCCGGCACCGCCGGCAATCTGGTTCAAGGCAATATCATCGGAGCCGACCCGACCGGCACCAACGCGCTCGGCAACGGATATGCGAATGTGATTTTACAACTCGGCGCGACCAACAATGTCATCGGCGGCACCGGCGCGGGCGCGGGCAATGTGATTGCGTTTTCCGGAGGAGCCGGCGTGTTCTTGTTAAACGCGAACACCACCAACAACTCCATTCGCGGCAATTCCATCTTCAGCAACGGCGGCCTCGGCATTGACCTGAACAACGACGGCGTCACGCTCAACGACATTGGCGACGCCGACACCGGCCCGAATAATCTCCAGAATTTTCCTGTCATCAACAACGCGTTTGGTTACGCCGCCAGCACCATCGTCTTGGGAAAACTGAACAGCGCCACCAATCGCAGTTTTTCCATTGATGTCTATCGCAACCTCGCGGCTGACCCCAGCGGTTACGGCGAAGGCCAGTTCTATCTCGGCACCGTCAGCGTGACCACCGACGGCAATGGCAACGCCTTGTTCGCGCTTACCAACAATGCCGGAAATTACGCCGGCCAATACATCACCGCCACCGCCACTGCGGCAACGGGCGACACCAGCGAATTTGGCCAGGACGTTCTCTGCACGAACAAACCCGCGCCGTCAGCCACCTTCCCCGGGCCATTAACGTGGCGCACCAATGGTTTCGTCCTCACCCTGGCGTTCCAGACCAATTTCAACTATCGCGTCCAGGCCACCACCAACCTTGTCGCTCCCATCGTGTGGGCCGACCTGACCAATTACAACGCCACCAACATCTCGCTCGTCTTCACCGACCGCACGGCCACCAACTTCCGCGTGCGTTTCTATCGCGTGGTATCGCCGTAACCTCGCCAGCTCTCATTCCGTCCATCATGGAGTATATGAATATGAATACCAAACACCTGAAAACCGCCGCCAAAACCGCGGCTTTAATCACCGTTCTGAACTGTGCTGTGGGTCTTCGCGCCGCGACATCAGCTACCACGCAAACGTTGGGCGGCTCCGTTGCCGTTCAAAATCAATTCCAAACCGTGGCCTTCAGCGACTCGGCGGAAGCCGGGATGCTGCAAAACGCCTACCTCATTCTGACCACCGGCGATCACGATTACCAAGGCCATCGCGTGAAAGCCATGCATCAGATTGAGGCCGCCGCCAAATTGCTGGGCCTGAATCTCAGCGGCGACGCCAAAGACAAGCAGCCGCAGCCGTTGTCGGACGCCAAGCTGCGCGAAGCCCAGGGCTTGCTTCAAAACGTGCTGGGCGCCGCCGAAGTCAAAAACCAAAAGCGCGTGACCAGGCACATCACCGAGGCCATCAATCAAATCAACATCGCCCTGTCCATTCGCTGAACCGGGAATGCCGCCCGGTAGGACGGATTTATCGCGGCTTCAGTTAACATTGACACAGTTTGCCAAGCTGCCGTGGAAAACGGCAGCGGGTTAAGGTAGGGCGCGTCACTCCGTGCGCGCCGACGTGGTGAAATCGGTCGTCCCTGCGGGACTTGGGCGGCTTTACGCCTGGCTCCCGGCGTTGAAACGCCGGGCTATTTTCGGCTCGTCTCTCCGAGACGGAAACGGGGCGCAAAATTTTGGCGACAATTTATGCTTTCAATAAATACTCGTTTGCTCTGACAACATCAGCGCCCTTTTTGACCCGCAACAAATAGCCGTCCTTATTCTTTTCGACTCTGATGTGCCAATAGAATTTGTCTCCGCGTTCAGTTGTGTGAAAACGATCAAGCCACGAAACAAAAGTTGTTCCGGGAATCAGAAGAAGTGAATCCGCTGAACCACATCCAAGTGCCACAAAAGTTTGTTTGTGGTTTCTTGAGCAAATCGCGCTGGTGTGGATGAAAAGCAAACCAATAGCCTGAATGTTTGGCCTTTTTGTATTCGCGTGAATTAATGCAAATGACCGCCAGATTTTCATCCGGCGAGGAGTAAACCGCGAATGAGCGTTTAACCAGTGGTTGCCCCAAGTGCTTCTGCACTTTAGCGGCGCAGGCATCGCGAAAATTAACTGGTGTAAATTTGGGCTTCCGCTGGTCGTCTTCCTCGTTGTCAGCCACCGCGACAAGCTCTTCTTCTTTTTTTACTTCTTCCGCTGTCGTAAAGACAAGATCAATAATTCCATCAACCTTCGTGAATTCTTGTGGCATCAAAACCTTGCGAATTTTGTCCATTATCTTTGGATCATCCAGCTCTTCTTTAAGACGCATGAGACGGAGCAAGCCGTCAATGCTGATAAGCCTGATGTCCCACGCATGACGCGAGCCACGAACCTGTGCCTTAAGATCACCCGTGTCACTTCGCCCGACAATGATCAAGATAGAGCAGTTGGTTTCCTTCGCCCGTCCCTCACCAATGAGTTTTCTCCGATATGTCGCAACGGTTTCCAAATCGATGCGGTAAGCATCTGTTGTTTTAACTTCAGTAACCAAAGCATTGTCATCAGGTGACACCCAAAGGCCATCGAAACCAATCTCACCCGGTGTTCCTCGATAACGTCCTTGTTCAACACGAAAGCCGAGACGCTTTCCGACTTCATTGATAACATCTTGTAACGCAAAACCACTACCATCGAATTTGTCAGTCAAACAATCTTCTGCATATCGGGAGAGAAAGCTGGATGGAACCAGCGCGAGAAAATCGCGAAATTCTTTGGAAGCATCTCCGCTGTCACGGAGCTTGCCATCGCCTGCAAAGCCGATGACCTGCTGGACATGCTTGTCTTGAATCTCTTTGTGGGCGGTTTTCCAAAGTTCCGTGAGTGCCATAGATGAACCAATAATTACGCTTTGCTTATTGCATTGTCGAGACCGGAGCAGCACAGGGAAAATTTACCCGCACATCTTCAAAAACTCCGCCTCGCTGATGATCTTCACGCCAAGCTTTTGCGCCTTGTCGAGTTTGGAACCGGCATCTTCGCCGGCCAGAACATAATCCGTTTTCTTGCTCACGCTGCCGCTCACCTTGCCGCCGAGTGATTCAATCTTTGCCGTGGCTGCCTCGCGCGTCAGCGTCGGCAGCGTGCCGGTGAGCACGAACGTTTTGCCGGCAAACGGTCCGGCTTTTGCCGCCGGCTGGTAGAGTGACGATTTGAAGTTCAGCCCGGCCTGGGAAAGCCTTTCGATGAGCTTGCGGTTCTCCGGCACGCCATGCCAGTCCACAACGCTCTGCGCGATGACTTCGCCAATGTCCTCGGTTTCGGTCAATTGCTCCGCGCTGGCGGCGAACACCTGGTCGAGCATGGCGAAGTGGCGGGCAAGCGCCTTGGCAACGCCCGCGCCGACATGCAGGATGCCGAGTCCGAAAAGCACCCGCCACATGTCCCGCGATTTGCTGGCGGCGACGGCTTCAATGAAATTCTTTGCGGACTTCTCGCCCATGCGTTCCAGCGCGGCAATCTGCTCCATTTTAAGCGAATATATATCCGCCACGTCGCGCACGAGGCCGCTTTTGACGAGTTGGGCCGCGAGCACTTCGCCGCCGCCTTCAATATCCATCGCGCCGCGCGCGCACCAGTGCTCAAGCCGCCCGCGGACCTGCGCCGGACAATTGGGATTAACACAACGCCAGATCGAGCCTTCTTCCTCGTCCGCGCCAATTTCCGTGGAAGGGGGGCAACAATCCTGGTTTAGAGTTCCGCCTTTAGTCGGCAGCGCACGGGCACCGCCTAAAGGCGGAACTCCGAACCCGCTTTTGGAAACCTTCGAGCCGCATTCGGGGCAGGTTTTGGGGAATGCAAATTTCTTCTCGCCGCCGCCGCGTTTTTTCAAAACCACGCTCACGACGGCGGGAATCACTTCGCCGGCTTTTTCTATGACGACGGTGTCACCGATGCGGATGTCTTTTTCGCGGATGTAATCCTCGTTGTGCAGCGTGGCGCGGCTGATGGTGCTGCCGGCGAGGAAGACGGGTTCGAGTTCGGCCACCGGCGTGAGCGCGCCGGTGCGTCCGACCTGGATGGTGATGGCGTTGAGCTTCGTCTCAGCCTGTTCCGGCGCGTATTTGTAGGCAATGGCCCAGCGCGGGGCCTTGGCTGTGGCGCCCACGCGGCGTTGTTGCTCGAACGAATTCAGCTTGATGACCGCGCCGTCGGTTTCGTAGGCAAACTTCTTGCGGACCGTGTCCAGTTCGGCAATGGCGGCGATGAGGTCGTCTTCCGATTTGCAAAACCAGGTGCGTTCCGGCGTTTTGAAGCCGAGGGATTTCAGGAAATCGAGCAGCTCATTTTGGGAGTTCGGAGTTCGGAGTTCGGAGTTGGGAGTTTGAATCTGGCCAATGCCATAAAGGATGACGTCCAGCGGGCGCTTGGCGACGATTTTGGGGTCAAGCTGTTTGAGCGAGCCAGCGGCGGTGTTGCGCGGGTTGCCAAAAAGCTCTTCGCCCGCTGCCTTGCGCTCGGCATTCAGTTTTTCAAATCCTGCAAGCGGCATGAACACTTCGCCGCGGACTTCGAGGATGTCCATTGGGGACGGCGACACGCCGTCCCTCCCAATTTTTAGCGGCACGCTGCGGATGGTTTTGAGATTGGCGGTGATGTCGTCGCCGATGGTGCCGTCGCCGCGCGTCGCGCCCACGGCAAGCACGCCGTTTTCGTAACGCAAACTCACGGCCACGCCGTCCACCTTGGGTTCAACGACCCATTCCAGCTTTTCGTCCGGCAAAAGTTTTTGGACGCGTTTTACGAAATCGCGCACCTCCTCCTGCGAATAGGTGTTGTTGAGGCTCATCATCGGCACGGCGTGCCGGACGGATTTAAATTCACTCAAGGGCGCGCCGCCGACGCGATGGCTCGGCGAATCGGGCGTGGCGAGGCCGGGAAATTCTTTTTCGAGATCAAGCAGTTCGTGATAAAGCCGGTCGTATTCCTGGTCGCTGATGACCGGCTGCGCGAGCACGTAGTAAGCGTGGTCGTGCTGGCGAATTTCCTCCACCAGCCGGGTGTGGCGTTTTTTGGCTTCAGCCTGGGTCACGCAGGAAAGCTTAACCAGATGCCGTTAAAAAGAAAAGCAAGGGGAAGTCGGTTCCCGGAAGACAAGCGGCTTATTGCACCACCAAGTAAATCAATCCCGCAACGCACAGGAGAAAGAACGTGATGACCGTGCCATCAAGCACCCCAAACCGGGTTTCCTCGGCGGGATTGGCCGGAACAACAGTGGTGTGGAGAACACCGCTGCCTGAATCCACGTTGATACTCATCTTGGTCACGCATGTTATTTAGCAGAACCCAGGCCACAGTGTCATGGCAACGGAATATCAGGGTAAAAAGCTTCGGTTTACAATCTGATTTGGAACAAACAGCCCGAAAATGGGCTATAATACATAGAATGGCTGGTGATGGTTACGGCTTTATTGCCCAAAGAAAAATGCAAGACAGTGGGACAATAATGTCCATTTATTGGACATTATTCGTTGATTCACCGCTGGCTTAAGACGATTAAACCGCCGATTAGCCCAAGCAGATTAACCGGCGGAACTGTTAACAACAAACAACAAATAGTCAGACTTGCCATGTCTGGCTCAAGTAATTTGCAGCATTACGGCTGCCAAATTCAGGTTGTGGGTGTGCCGCCAGCGCCGGAGTTCACGCCGGCTGCTTCAAAAGCCGGCGGAGGCGGTTGAGCAAAATTTCGGCAAATCGCTCGTAGGGTGCCAGCACGCGGCCATGAGTCTTGAGTTCATCAATCGTCGCCAGCGCCATGCAAAAATCCAGGTCGTGCAACGCGTGACGGCGTTTCACGCGCCGCAGCCAGCGGCTCAAATCGGTGATGGCTTCAATTTCATTTTTTGGGCCGGGATAAAACGATATTCGCCATTCATCACGCTTTAAAAAACCGTCGGGCTCACGTTTTCCCGCGAACCACGAGTCGCACAACAAAATGCAAACGGACCGGCCGCGGCACTCGCCGAGCCGGTAAAAAACAATTGGCGCGGCCGTTTCGCAAAAATGTTCGAAGGCAACGTCCAGGGCATCGGCGGGCGGCGGCGAGAACTGGGTTTGAAAGCCGAGTTGAAAACCGCCCGATGGGGCGGACGATTTTTCAAAGCAAAGATTTTCCTCAAAAACCCAGAGAATGTCCGCTGCCAAGCCGCGTTCGGCGAGCAGCTTTTTCCAGGCGTTGAGCGCTTCTTCCAAAGATGGGCGTTTGAACGGCTCGTCCGATTTCATGCCGGGATTCTAACCAGTATTTTTCTGAAACCAATCTATAAATAATCTAATCCCCTCCTCGATCTTGACCCGCGGATCGTAGCCCAGCCGGGCGCGCGCCTTCGTGATGTCGGCAAACGTGACCGGCACGTCGCCGGGCGGAACCGGCCGGTGGTCAATCACGGCCTTTTTGCCGAGCGCGGCTTCGAGCAATTCAATGAGGCGGGCCAGTGTCACGGTTTGCGATTCGCCGAGGTTGAAAATTTCAAACCCGAATTCCTTTTGCGTGGCGGCAATGATGCCATCAACCGTGTCGGTGACGTAGGTGTAATCGCGCGCCATTGTGCCATCGCCGAAGACGGGGACCGGTTTGCCGGCGTGGATGAGCGTCGCGAACTTGCGGATGGCCAGGTCGGGCCGCTGGCGCGGGCCATAAACGGTGAACAGGCGGAGCATCGTCACGTCCATGCCGTAAACGTGATGATAAACGTGACCGAGCGACTCGCAGGCGAGCTTGCTGGCGGCGTAAGGCGATATGGCGGAAAAAATCGGGTCGCTCTCGCTGAAGGGAACCTTGGAATTCACGCCATAGACCGACGACGACGAGGCGATGATGATTTTTTTGACGCCGCTTTTTCGGGCGGCTTCAAGAACATTCACCGTGCCTTCGACGTTAACGCGCTGGTAAAGCGCCGGGGTTTTCGAGGCTGGGCCGCACGCCTGCGCGCGCGGCCAGATGGATGACCTGGTCGAACTTCACACTGCCGAACAAATCGTCGAGCGCGGCGCAGTCGCACAAATCGCCGTGCATGAATTCAAACGATTTGGCGAACAACTGAATGTCGTGGAGGTTCCGATGTTTGAGTTTCGGATCGTAGAAATCGTTGAGGTCATCGAACGCCCAGACGGCATGGCCGTCGTGCAGCAGGCGTTCGCAAACGTGCGAACCGATGAAACCCGCGCCACCGGTGACCAGAAAGTTCATGGCCAAACGCTAACAATCGGCGGGCGGGCTGTCGAGTGTGGCGAAGGGAGGCAAAAAGGACGCTTGACCTTCGGTATGCTGGCAATAATCTCAATCCATGCGCTATAGATAGCGCCGGAGGCGCGAAAGATAGTAGCCCACGGCGTCAGCCGTGGGTAAAAGATAAAGACAACACAAGCCCCGGCAGGGGCGACAGACCAAACCGTTCGTTTATTTTCTACAGCCCCTGCCGGGGCTTGAATATTTGAACGATTAAACCCACGGTTTCACCGTGGGCTATTATCTGCCGCCGCTCCGCGGCTTCACAACCCGTTCAACACATCAATCAACTGGCGCAGGCGGCCGTAATCATGGCGGTTGAAGCCGAAGGCGATGCGCGCCAGGTCCAGGTTGTCCCCACCTTCAATTTCTTCCGGCGTCGGTTTGATGACCTTAATGGGTTCGCCGGCGATGATGTCGGCGAAGTCTTCGTTCAGCGCGGCCAGGGCGGATTCCGATGGCGCGTTTTTGAGCCGAATGACGAGCAAATCCTTTACGAAGCGGGTGGATTGATAATTCCGGTAAAAACGCGTGATGATCTTTACCGCTTCGTCGGTATTGTCGGTGATGCGGTAAAGATTCAGGTCGTCGGGCGAAATCAACTGGGTGCGCAGCAGGTGTTTGCGGATGTTTTTGTCCCACGTTTTCCAATACGTGCCGCCGGGGGAATCCACGAGCACGAGCGGCATGAGCTGGCTCTTGCCGGTTTGCATGAGCGTGAGCGCCTCGTAGCCCTCGTCGAGCGTGCCGAAACCGCCGGGGAAAAGCACGATGGCGTCTGAATGGCGGATGAAAATCAATTTGCGCGTGAAAAAGTATTTGAACGTCGCCAGTTTTTTATCCTCGCGAATGACCGCATTTGCGCTTTGTTCCCACGGCAGGCGGATGTTCACCCCGAAGCTGTTTTCGGTTCCGGCGCCTTCGTGCCCGGCCTGCATGATGCCGGGGCCGGCGCCGGTGATGACCATGAAGCCGGCTTTGGCAATCTTGCGCCCGAAGTCCACCGCCTGCTGGTATTCCACCTGATCCGGTTGCGTCCGGGCCGAGCCGAAAATCGTGACCTTGCGGACGCGCGCGTATGGCGCGAAGAGGCGGAAGGCGTAGCGCAGTTCGCGCAACGCGGTTTGAATCACGCGGGCGTCGCCGGTGTCCTTCACGTCGGCCAGCAGCTTGAGCGCGTTTTCGATGATGTCGGCGACCTGGGCTTCATTGTGGCCGCCGCCCTTGAAGGCGATAAGCTCCTCAATCCGGCGTTGCAATTCCAAATCGGCGGCGGGTTTGACCGTTCGTTTCCCTTTAATCATGCGGGCAGGATAACTTTGCGGCAGGCAAAAGCAACCGCCCCTTTTGCGATTGACAAGAGCGGTGGAAAAACCATACTACGCGCCCGTTTGCGAGCCCCGTCCGTGAGGGGATTTACTCGCCCGAGGAAGGAAGTGAGTTGCGTTGACTGAAATAAGATTAAAAAAAGGCGAACCCGTTGAACGTGCGTTGCGGCGACTGAAGAAAAAAGTTGACCGCGAAGGAACCCTCAAGGTCGTGCGCAATCACCGGCATTTCGAAAAGCCGAGTGAAAGGCGCCGTCGCAAGGAGAAAGCCGCGCGCTTTTCCGCGATGCTGACCGCGCGTTACGCCGACTTGTAATTTTGCAGTTTCCAAAGCCGGGCGCATCCGTTTACGATGCGCCCGGTCTTTTATTTTAACCGGGTATGTATTCACTTTCCACCTGCTGGAACTCCCACCGCCACACGGACGGTCGCGCCATGCTGCGCGAAATCCGCGATCTCGGCTTTGAATATGCCGAACTCAGCCACGGCATCCGGCTCGGCCTCGTGCCCGGCATTTTGGACGCCGTGAACGCCGGCGAGATCAAAATCTCCAGCCTCCATAATTTTTGTCCGCTGCCGCTGGGCGTGAATCACGCTTCGCCCAACCTCTACGAATTTTCCGACGAGCGTCCGCGCCAGCGCGAACTGGCAGTCAAATATACGCTCAAAACTTTTGAATTCGCCCGGCGCGTCAAGGCTCCGGCTGTCGTGCTGCACCTCGGCAGCATCGAAATGAAGGATTACACCGACAAGCTGGGCGCGATGCTGGAACGGGACGGAAAAAGAACGTCCAAATACGAAAAGCTTCGCGCCGAGGCGGCCGCCAGCCGCGAAGCCCGGAAGGGAAAAGCCGTCGGGCGCGTTTACGACACGTTGCGCAAAATACTGCCCGAAGCCGAAAAGCGCGGACTCAAGCTCGGCATCGAAAACCGGCAAGCGCTCGAGGAAATTCCTCTGGAAGCCGACTTCGAGTTTTTCTTCCGCGAGTTCGACAGCCCGAACGTGGTTTACTGGCACGACGTTGGCCATGGGCAAATCAAGGAAAACCTTGGTTTCCTTCACCCAGTGCAGCATCTCGAATCGCTGGCCGGCCGGCTGGCCGGATTTCACATTCACGACGTGGTTTTTCCCGCGGGCGACCACGCCGCGCCCGGCACCGGTACGGTGGACTTCGCCGCGCTCAAGCCGTTCGTGAAACCGGGCCACATCAAAGTTTTTGAACTCAGCCCGTCGCTGCCGGTTAAAGCGGTCCAATGCGGCGTCACCCACGTCAAAATAATTTGGGGCAACGAATGATTTCACCTTCCTGATTGGCAGGCGCCGCTCCAGCGAGCTTGACAGTGAACCCGGCAAAGCAAAAAATGTGGGTGGTGGAGACGCCAGCTTAGCTCAGCGGTAGAGCAACGGTTTTGTAAACCGTGGGTCGTCAGTTCAATCCTGACAGCTGGCTCCATTTCATTCTGGCTGTGGTCCGTTGAAGACTGCTGGATAAAATCCCAACATTGCAACCGTGCCGCGTCCGCTTGCTGCAACACCTTGCGGCCATCATTATCGGGGAGATAATCAAAAAATAGGTTAACGCAAACGGGGCTAATTCAGCCCGATTTCCGGGGGGCAATCGTTGAATTATCTGTCCTCCATCATGTCCAAAAATCGCAATGAGGCGCTTCAAGTTGAGACACCCAAATGAAATGCCGGCAGCGGTTTTTATTGGAAAATCAAACAATCCCTGGTTTTTTGAATTGTTTTTTTGCTCAATTCAGCGCCCCGGATGGAGGGGCAAGTTGCGTAATTATTCCACTTTGGCTTTGGCATGTCGGGTGCTACCCTACAAAATTAGTTGTGGTCGCCACAGGCAATTAGTGAACAAAGTTGTAATCATTGTAACCCGCCTGTGGCTGCGTTCACGCCGCATAAGAAAGAAAAGAGAAGTAATATGAAAAATACCAAAGCCACCCGCAAAGCGGGCTTCACACTGGTGGAAATCATGATTGTCGTGGCCATTATCGGCCTGTTGGCGGCGATCGCCATTCCCAACTTCGTGAAGGCTCGTGCCACTTCGCAAGCCAATGCTTGCATCAACAACCTGCGTCAGATTGATGGCGCTGCCCAGCAATTCGCGCTGGAAAGAGGCAAAAAGACCGGTGACGCCATCAGCTATCCCGGCGATCTGACGCCCTATATCAAGCTGAACTCGGCCAGCAGCATTCCTCCGTGTCCGGCTGGCGGCTCTTATGCCGACGCCACTGTAGGCGCTGTTCCGACTTGCTCATTGAGCACCACGATTACTCCGTATCACCAATTGCCGTAATCAACATCCGGCTTGGTTCCAAGGCCCGAAGCGAAAACTTCGGGCCTTTTTTCATTGCGCCCAGCCCAAACGGCCGGTATTCAGGCAATCTCACTCTTTCTTTGACCTGGAATTATGGCATCAGCGATGCTACCATTGAAGACGAAGTGCGGTTGCTACAGGCAATCAGTGAACAAAGTCGTAATAATTGTAACCCGCCTGTGGCTGCGTTCACGCCGCATTAGAAAGAAAAGAGAAGTAATATGAAAAATACCAAAGCCACCCGCAAAGCGGGCTTCACACTGGTGGAAATCATGATTGTCGTGGCCATTATCGGCCTCCTGGCAGCCATCGCCATTCCCAACTTCGTGAAGGCTCGTGCCACCTCGCAGGCCAATGCCTGCATCAACAACCTCCGGCAGATTGATGCCGCCGCCCAGGAAATGGCGCTGGAAAGAGGCAAAAAGACCGGTGACGCCATCAGCTATCCCGGCGATCTGACGCCCTATATCAAGCTGAACTCGGCCAGCAGCATTCCTCCGTGTCCGGCTGGCGGCTCTTATGCCGACGCCACTGTAGGCGCTGTTCCGACTTGCTCATTGAGCACCACGATTACTCCGTATCACCAATTGCCGTAACAACATCCGGCTTGGTTCCAAGGCCCGGGGCGAAAGCTTCGGGCCATTTTTATTGCTCCAGTCCAAACGGCCTATATTCAGGCAATTTCACCCTTATTATTTGACCTGGATTATGGCACCAACGATGCTATCATTTAAGATGAGGTGCGGTCGCTGCAGGCAATTTAGTGGACAAAGTCGTAATCATTGTAACCCGCCTGTGGCTGCGTTCACGCCGCATTAGAAAGAAAAGAGAAGTAAAACATGAAAAATACCAAAGCCACCCGCAAAGCGGGCTTCACCCTGGTGGAAATCATGATTGTCGTGGCCATTATCGGCCTGTTGGCGGCAATCGCTATTCCCAACTTTGTGAAGGCTCGTGCCACCTCGCAGGCCAATGCCTGCATCAACAACCTGCGGCAGATTGACGGCGCCGCCCAGCAATTCGCGCTGGAAAATCACAAAAGCACTGGTGACGCCATCAGCTATCCCGGCGACCTGACGCCCTACATCAAGCTGAACTCGGCCAGCAGCATTCCGATCTGCCCGGCTGGCGGCAGTTATGCCGACGCCACTGTAGGCGCTGTTCCGACCTGCTCGTTGAGCGACACGGTTACTCCGTATCACCAAATGCAGTAATCAACGTCCGGTTAGATTCCAAGGCCCGAGGCGAAAGCTTCGGGCCTTTTCATTGGTTTTGGCCCAAGCGGCCAATATTCAAGGAAATACAGCCATTTTTAAGCTCGATTATGGCACTGGCAGTGCTTATAATTATAAAGTTGCGGTCGCACTGGGCAATTTGTGAACCAAGTCGCAATCATATTATAACCGCCTGTTGTGTTATTCACGCCGCACAAGCGAAAGAAAACATGGTATGAAAACCTCCAAGGCTTTGCTTTGGTCGGGTTTTACGCTGGTGGAAATCATGATTGTCGTGGCCATTATTGGCCTGTTGGCGTCAATTGCTATTCCCAGCTTCGTACATGCCCGCGCCAAATCGCAAGCTACCGCTTGCATCAACAATCTGCGGCAGATTGAATCCGCAGTTCAAGAGTTCGCACTCGAAAAAGGAAAAAACAACGGAGACGCGATCAATTACCCGAGTGATCTGACTCCCTACATCAAGCTGAACTCGGCCGGCAGCATTCCCGTCTGCCCGGCTGGCGGCACCTACACGCTGCAAGCCGTGGGCGCGATCCCGCAGGCTTCTTGTTCGCTCAGCACAACGGTTGACCCTCCGCATGTCCTGTAGTAGCAGCTATCCGGCTTATCAAGGCACAAGGAATTCTTTGTGCCCTTTTTGTTTTTAGGGCCGGCAGCAGTTGACATCGGGCCTCGTTTGAATTACGACAAAGGCCGGAATTATACGAACATTCAAAACGGGCATGAGCGTCATTCTGAAAACGGACAAATTGCGCGTCGAGTTTACCAGCCATGAGTTTCGGCAGACGGCCAAAGTCGCGCTCGTCAATCTTGATCTGGAGGTGAACACCGGCGAGATCTTCGGTTTTCTCGGGCCGAACGGCGCGGGCAAAACCACGGCCATCAACGTCCTGCTCGGCTTTGTGCCGCCCACCCGCGGCGCGGCGTATCTTTTCGGCATTGACGTGCGCCAGCCCATTGCGCGCCAGCGCATCGGTTATCTGCCCGAGATGACGTATTACTACAAGTTTCTTACCGCCGAGGAGTTGCTCCGCTTCTACGCAAAAATTTTCGGACTCTCCCGGACGGAAGCGGACCGGCGCATTGACCAGTTGCTCAAGCTCGTGGAACTGGAGCCGGCGCGCAAACGTCCCATCAAATCCTATTCCAAGGGCATGCAGCAGCGCGTCGGCCTCGCGCAGGCGCTCATCAACAATCCCGATTTGCTGATTCTCGACGAACCGACCAGCGGCCTCGACCCGCTGGGCCGCATGAAAGTTCGTGAAATCATCCAGCGCCTTAAAAACGAGGGCAAAACGGTGTTCTTTTCGTCACACGAACTGGGCGAGGTGGAAACCGTTTGCGACCGCGTGGCCATCATCAATCAAGGCGAACTCAAGGCGGCGGGCCGCGTCAGCGATCTTGTGGCGCAACACGAGGCCAATTTGGAAAAAGCCTTTCTGGACATCATCGGCTATCAAACACAATCTGCGTCATGAACACGATTTGGGCATTGGCTGGCGTCGTCATCAAGGAACTGTATCGCCGCAAGGACTTTTACGTCCTGTTTGTCCTCACGGCGCTCATCACCATCGCCACCGGCATGGTCAATTTCTTCCATGACCTGAAAATCGTGCGTTACGTCAAGGACATCTGCATGCTGCTCATCTGGATTTCGGGGCTGCTCATCGCCCTCATCACCACGGCGCGGCAGATTCCCGCCGAGCGCGAAAGCCGCACCATCTTCCCGCTGCTGGCCAAGCCGGTTACGCGCTGGCAGTTCATCCTTGGCAAATTTCTCGGTTGCTGGCTGGCCACCGGCGTTGCGCTGGTCGTCTTCTACATTTTCTTTGCCATCATCACGGGTTCGCGCGAACAAAACTGGCCGTGGCTCATGTATTTGCAGGCCATCTGGCTGCAATGGGCCATGCTCGCCGTGGTCATCGCCCTGTCGCTGCTCGGCTCGATCATTTCCGCCGCGCCATCGTCCACCACCACGATCTGTTTCATCGCCGTCGCCGGCATTTTGATGGTCGGAGGCCATTTGAACACGGTGGCACTCCACCAATCGCAGCCGCTGCAAACCATCTTTTACACGATTTACTTTTTAATTCCGCATCTGGAATGGTTCGACATCCGCGACCTCGTGGTGAATGACTGGACCAAGGTGGACGGACTGTATTGCGTGCTGGCGACGCTTTACGCGGCGGCTTACACCGGACTGTTTCTGTTGCTCACCTGGATTGGTTTCCGGCGCAAAAGTTTGAACACGTGATGAAGGCTTCCCCGTATTGGATCCTGGCCCTGGTGTTGGCGGTTTGCTTCACGCTGGCAACCAGCATGGAACCCCGCGCCGCCACCTTGAGCAAACACTCCCAATCGGACAACGTCTTCAGCGTGCTGTTCGGCGACGGGCGGCGCCTGTTCGCGAACCAATTCTTCACCATGGCGGACGTCTATTTTCACAGCGGCTATTACCCGTCCATTTTCGACCTGCGCAACGATGAAGGACCAAAGGAAATCGTCGCCGAAAGCCATGGCCACACCGACAGCCCGGAGGACGAAAAAAATGAGGATTTTCTCGGCAAACCGAAGGATTGGATTGACCGGTTTGGCCGCCATTTCCGCATCACCGAACACACCCATCTGGAGCACGGCAACGAACGCGAAATTCTCCCCTGGCTGCGGCTGGCGGCGGACATGGACCCGCAAAAGATTGAAACCTACACCGTCGGTTCCTACTTCATGCGCCTGCACCTCAACCAGCCGCGGGAGGCCGAGGCTTTCCTGCGCGAAGGTTTGCGCAACAATCCCGACAGCTACGAAATCTTGTTCGAACTGGGCCGGCTTTATAACGACAATTATCACGATACCGACCGCGCGCGCAACGTCTGGCAACTCGCCCTCCGCCGCTGGTTGCAGCAGGAACCCAAGGACCAAAAGGAAAACAAACTTGCTTTCGACGAAATCACCGTCAACCTCGCCAATCTTGAACGGGCGGCCGGCAACTATGAGGATGCCATCCGATGGTTTCAGGCCGCCCAAAAAGTTTCGCCGGAGCCGGGCGCGCTCCAGCAGCAGATTGACGAAATAAAAAAGAAAATGACGGCGCAACCGTCCCCCACCAACAGCCCGACGCATTGAAGGCGCATTTATTAATTGTAGGAGCCGGCGTCAGGAGGCTCATTATTTTCGATTTACGATGCACGATTTACGCGGCGCGCAGCCAACGTTGCCGGACTCGTAAATCGTAAATCGGGTATCGTAAATTCAGTCAGAGTCTCGTCACCTCGCCCGACAGTTGAGATTGCGCTTGGTTTTCTCCGCGGCAGTTTGCTTTAATGGCGGTAATGAAAGCCAAAGTCCGGCAGGCCAAAATCTCGCGCATCACCAAAGAAACCCGCATCGCCGTCCGCCTCAACCTCGATGGCCGGGGAAAATCCTCGGTTAAAACCGGCATTCCATTCTTCGACCACATGCTGGTGCTGTTCGCGAAACACGCGACAATGGATTTGCAATTGCGCTGCAAAGGCGACCTCGAAGTGGACGCGCACCACACGGTCGAGGATTGCGGCATCGCGCTCGGCCAGGCTTTCACGCTCGCGCTCGGCGACAAACGCGGCATCCGCCGTTACGGCACGGGCTTTCATCCCAAAAATCCGTTCTCCGGCGAAGCCTTCGTGCCCATGGACGAAAGTCTGGCCCGCTGCGTCATTGATTTTGGCGGCACGTCCGCACCTCGTCTGGCGCGGACTAAACAATTTTTCCCAGAAACGCGTTGCGAAGTCCGAAAAACTTCAAGACGCGTCCAGCGCCTTTCGTTTTGGCCTGGCGCGCGAATTTTTCCAGGGCTTCGCCAACGAGGCCCGCTGCAACCTGCACGTGGAACTGCTCTACGGCGACGAGCCGCATCACATCGTCGAGGCGCTGTTCAAGGCGTTTGCCCGCGCCACGGACACGGCATGCCGGCGCGACCCGCGCATCGCCGGCCAGTTGCCGAGCACCAAGGGGAAACTTTGAATTTGCTTCCCTTGCCACGCACTGGTTAAAACGACCATCGCCATGCCAACCATTTTTGAGAAGGACGGATTCAGGTTTTCTTTTACAGCAACGAGCATCGTCCGATTCACGTCCACGTCCGCTACGGCGGTGGCGAAGCGGTGTTCGAGGTGGAGAATCAGGTGGAACTGCGCGAGTCGCAGGGCCTCAAGCTCCGTGAATTGTCCAAAGCTGAAAAACTTGCGGAAGAAAATAAAAAGCTGATAATTGAGAAGTGGCATGAACACCTTGACTGAAACCGCCGTTGCCGCCGCTCATGTGAACGGACAAATCGTCGTCCGCATGGAAAGTGGCGCGGAAATCCGCTTTCCCGTCGCGGCCAATCCCCGGCTTGCGTGCGGCACGCCCCGGCAGTTGAATCACATTGAAATTTCCCCGTTCGGTTTGCATTGGCCGGAATTGGACGAGGATTTGTCTTTTCGCGGATTGCTCGAAGGCGATCACGGCCAGTTTCAGAAAAAGGCCAAAGCCTGACGCCCGATGCTCCGCGAGCCGGCCAATTGCCGGGCACCAAGGGGAAGCTTTGATTGGCAGAAGGGATGAACCACGAAATACACGTATCACACCAAAAGAAGACCGGAACTGATTTTTTAAATCGCTGGGGCCATGCTTTGTCATTTCGTGTCTTTGGTGTATTTCGTGGTTTCAACTGCTTTTTTCAGGATAAAATGCTGGACAGCAATTTCAGCCCCAATTACGGTCGTTTTATGAAAATGGATGGACTGCACAACGGGGCGTCCATTATCTGTTAGGCTGCTTCGCGTATCACAATATGAGCACATTCAGTTTACCAGACGATGCTGTTGAGTTCCTTCGAGCCGGGCGGCAGTTCGAGTATGATGCTAGTCGTGTTGAGGCCGGCGAGGTGAAGTTGAAGCGACTGGAGGAGCTTTCGCTGGGTGAGGTTTGGATTGGCACCGACATAGATGGCGACCAGCACGCCGGAGATGACGGCTACTATGCCATCCCGGCTGTGTCGTTGATAGGTGAGTGCAAAGCCTACGATCCAGATTTCATTCTTTTGTGGTTGCCGCAGGAGAGATTGTTTGGCACTTGGGATTGCGACCACTGGGTTCTAAGGTTTTTCGCGGTGCCAGTTGGTCGGACATCGTTGCGAGTCCGGCGGCCTACATCAACGCGCAGTGGGATTGGCAGGACACGCTTGGGTCGCAGTTCGTGCCGTGGCCGCAGTATGAGTTCAAGAGCGGCAGACCATTTTGATATGAGCCAGCAGCCTAATAAGAGGATAGGCTGCAAAGTTCCAAGCTTTCCCGCGAAATAAAAACGCCCCGCAGTTTCCCGCGGGGCGTTTTTGATTTCTGGTAAGGCGGGCAGTCCTCTGCCCGCAGCCGAATGTCGTGAATCGTTCGCACGCTGGCGGCGACTCCGACGGCGCGCACGGAGTGACGCGCCCTACCAATATCAGGAACCGACGCTGGCCAGTTCCTCGTTGTTTTCCACGTTCACAATCTTGAACTGTTCGGCGTGCATGCCGGTGTCGGCGCGGAAGGACAGCTTGCCGAAGTAGCGTTTTTCCATCTCGATGAGATGTTTTTCGTCCTCGGTGCGGAGCCGTTCCAGCACGGTCGGATGCACCACGATGCGCAGTTGGAAATCCGATTCGTCGCGCTCGCGCTTCTTCAGAATTTCCTGTAGCTTGCGCTGGATTTCCACGCTCATGGTCACGACGCTCTTCACCTTGCCGCGGCCCTTGCAATACGGGCAGTCGTCATACACCGCCGACCGCACGCTCTCGGTGTGGCGCTGGCGCGTCATCTCCATCAAGCCGAGCTGCGAGATGGGCAGGATGTGGGTCTTGGCCTTGTCGCGGCGCAGGCCTTCCTTGACACGCTGATAAACCTGCTGCTGGTCGCGGCGCGACTTCATGTCAATGAAATCGAGCACGATGAGTCCGCCCATGTTGCGCAGGCGAAGCTGGCGGCAGATTTCATCGGCGGATTCGATGTTCACCTTCAAAATGGTGGAATCCTGGTCGCGGCTGCCCTTGTGCCGGCCCGTGTTCACGTCAATCGCCACCAGCGCCTCCGTTTCGTCAATGACGATGTAGCCGCCGCTCTTCAAATGCACCTGGCGCGAGAAAGCGTTCTCCAGTTGCTTGCTGATGCCGAACCGGTCAAAGATCGGCTGGGCGTCGGCGTAGAGCTTCACCTTGTCGGCCGCGCGCTTGGAAATCTTTGTGACCATTTCGCGCATCCGGTCGTGGGCCTTTTGGCTGTCCACGACAATGCGTTCGACGTCCTCGGTCAGGAAGTCGCGCACGGTGCGCTCGATCAAATCCGGCTCCTGGAACACGCAGGTGGCCGGCGGCTGTTTCTTCATGCGCTCCTGCACGCCGTTCCATTCTTCGAGCAGCAACGCGAGGTCGCGGACGAAATACCGCTTCTGCTGGCCTTCGCCGGCGGTGCGCATGATGACGCCCATGCTGTCGGGAATGGCCAGTTCGCGCAGGATTTTTTTCAACCGCTTGCGCTCCTCCTGGTTTTCAATCTTGCGTGAGATGCCGCTCTGGTCGGAATTCGGCAGCAGCACGAGATAGCGTCCGGGCAGCACGAGATTGGTCGTGATGCGCGGGCCTTTGGTGCCGATGGGGCCTTTGGTCACCTGCACGATGATTTCGCTGCCCGGCGGATAAAGCCGCGGGATGTCCTTTTGCGTGATCTTGGGCCGGGCGGGCCGGCGGCCGGTGGGGCGTTCGACGATTTCCACGCCGCTGTCGAACTGGTTGGGCACGATGTCCCAATAATGCAGGAACGCGTTTTTCTCGACCCGATGTCCACGAACGCGGCCTTTAGGCCGTCTTCGAGGTTGCGGACCTTGCCCTTGAAA
>CAWHLR010000019.1:0-24822 GCA_963830235.1 uncultured Verrucomicrobiae bacterium | reverse complement strand
ATTTGTCGCGGATTTCCGCCACCGGTTTAGTCGTTGCAGCATCAGTCACATCAATAAATACACCTTTTCTCCGAATTTGCAGCAAATGCCTGCGTCAATGCGGTGCCAGGCAAGCCAGTGACTGCGTAGCGTAAGTTCAACCGCCTATTTCGATTCCATCTCGCCTTCGCGCGGCGGGAACTCAAACGTGACCTTGCCCTTGCCATCCATCACGAGATAAGCCGGAAATGTTTTTCCGGCCTTGGAAACAAACTGGTTGAGCAGATCGGTCTTGTGCGCGGCCAGCAGTTTTTGCGCCTGCGCCGACTCGATCGGCTGCTGCAAAATTTCCCGGTTGATCTTGAATTTGCAGGGCCGGGAGTCCGCCTGCGATTTTTCGCACGGTGTAACTCCGCCTCCGTGTCAAAAATTTTCCCGCCGCACTTCGGACATTTGCCGAGCGGTTCCTTGCCCGTGAAATCAATTTTCGGCAGCGGCTCCTTCGGGCCTTTGGCCGGCCCCGCCCTGCCCTTTGCCTCCCGCGGCGGAAATTCAAACGCCGTGCCGCCATCCTTGACGATCAGAAACGCCTTGAACGCGCGGTTATTTTTCTTGGAGATGAATTTTGTCAGCAAATCCGTTTTTCCCTCGGCGAGCAGTTTCTTCACCTGCTCCGGCGAAATTTCCTGCTGCAAAATGATCTTGCCGGTGCGGAACTTGCAGGTCCGGTCCGCGCCCGTTGCTTTCTCGCAGATGTAATTCATGCCGGCATCGAACACCCGCGCGCCGCACTTGGGACATTTGCCCAGCGGCTCCTTGCCGGTAAAATCCACCGGCGAGGCGTCCGTGCCATCCTTTTGCTGGCCATTGCCGAAATCAAATTCCATCTTGAACTCGGGCGTCAGCTTCAGCACGGCGGTGAACGGAAATCCCTGCTTGCTGCGGAAATTCTGCAACGGCCCGACTTGTTTGTCCGTGATGAGCTTTTCCACTTCCTCCATCTCAAACATCCGGCTGCACAGCGTTTTCCAAATCGCGAAGTCGCACTTTTTGTTGATGCACTGGAATTGCTTGTATTTTTCGTGGACCTCACCGCCGCACTTCGGGCACGGCACCTTCAACACGCCGAAATCACCGGGAATCGTGTCTTCCTCGAACTTTTTGGCGCGCTCGACGATGTGCCGCGTCATGTCGGAAATCTCCGACATGAATTCATCACGGCTCTTTTGCCGGCGCTGAATCTGGCGCAGTTTGAATTCCCAATCGCCGGTCAGCTCCGGCTTGGTCAGTTCGGGAATGCCCAGGCCATTGAGCAGTTCCATTAACGAAAACGCCTTGGCCGTCGCCTGTAGCTCGCGCCCGTTGCGATGGATGTAATCCTCGTAAATCAAACCTTCGATGGTCGCCGCGCGTGTGGCCGGTGTGCCCAGACCTTTCTCACGCATCGCCTCGCGCAATTCGTCGTCCTCCACCAGCTTGCCCGCGCCTTCCATCGCGCTCAACAACGTCGCTTCCGTGTGGCGCGGCGGTGGTTTGGTGACGTTCGGTTTCACCTCAACCTCGGTGGTGTTCACTTTTTCATTCGGTTTCACCGGCACGAGACTCGGCGTGTCATCCGATTCCGCCTCCTTGCCGTAAACTTCCAACCAACCTGGAAAGGTAATCACCTTTCCATCGCTTTTGAATGGTTCACCTTCGACGCGCGTGACACGGGCCGTTATGAGAAATTCCGCCGCTGGATAAAAAATGGCGAGGAACCGCTTGGTCACCAAGTCGTAAATCTTTCGTTCCGGCTCGCTGAAGTTGTGCGGCGACTGCGTGGTTGGAATGATGGCGAAGTGATCGGAAACCTTTGCGTTATTGAAGATGCGTTTGTTTGGACGCACCCAATCCTTTTCAAGGATTTTGCTGGCGAACGGATTGAAAACTGGAATGTCAGTCAAACCATCCAAAGTCTTGTGAACCGTCGCAATGTAATCTTCCGGCAATGCCCGCGAATCGGTGCGCGGATACGTCAGCACCTTGTGTCGTTCGTAAAGCGCCTGCGCCAGACCGAGCGTGTTTTTCGCACTGAAACCAAACCGCGAGTTCGCGTCGCGCTGCAAACTGGTCAAATCGTAAAGCAACGGCGACATCGAAGTCGTCGGCTTGCATTCTTCGGTGACGATGCCGGGTTTGCCGAGACATTTGTCATAAATCGCCTGAGCAATCCTCTAAACCACAAGCGCCTGTCATTGCGGTGTTCGTCCCAAAGGAACTTTTTTTATCCAAGCCGATCCTCAACATCGGACTTGAAAACTTTTCATCGAACCAGCGTCCGGTGTATTGCCCCGCCGCCGCGTCGAACGTGCCGATGACCTCCCAGAAATCGCGCGACACAAATTTGCGGATCCTCGCCTCGCGCTCGACCACGATGGCCAGCGTCGGCGTCTGAACGCGGCCAACGGTCGTCTTGAAAAAGCCGCCGAGCTTGGAATTGAACGCCGTCATCGCGCGCGTGCCATTGATGCCGACGAGCCAGTCGGCTTCCGAACGGCTGTACGCGGCGTCAGCCAGCGGCAGCATGTCCTTGTCTTCGCGGAGTTGCGCGAACCCTTCGCGGATGGCCGCCGGTGTCATGGATTGCAGCCAGAGCCGTTTGATGGGCTGCTTCGCCTTGGTAAACCGGACGATGTTGCGGAAAATCAATTCGCCTTCGCGCCCGGCGTCACAGGCATTGATCAGCGCATCCACGTCGTCGCGTTTGATGAGTTTTTTCAGGACCTTGAGCCGCGGCTCGGTTTTCTCAATCGGCAGCAAATCAAAATGCGGCGGGATAACCGGCAGGCACTTGAACGTCCATTTGCCCCGCGCCGCCTCGACGCCTTCCGGCGGCACGATGGTAAGCAGATGGCCGACGGCGGACGAAACGACGTACTGGTCGCTTTCGTAATAGTCGGCCTGTTTCTTGAACCCGCCGAGCGCCTTGGCGATGTCGCCGGCGACGGACGGTTTCTCCGCGATGATGAGAGCTTTGCCCATTTGTTGCCCCGCGCTTGTACACCGGGCGGGGCAAACATGCGAAGAAAATCTTTTTTGTCAAATCCAACCCGCAAAATAATTTTTGCGGAAATGGGCTTCTGAGGCGTGATGAACAACAAATTATTCAACCACGGATGGACACGGATAAACACGGATTCAAACCACAAAATACAAAATAAAAACGAAAACTTTGACGCGAATCGCTCGAATTGACACGAATTCAAGTGTCCTGAAAAGACGACGGAACGGCGCCCAGCCGGAATGCCGCGAGCAGAGTGTGATACGCCCCGGCCGGGGACAATTCGCTCCGGATGATTTCAATTTCATGCGCTGTCCACTCGCCCAACGTCCGGTTTTTCTTCGTTTGCACGTGAGCCGCCAGTCTCAGGGCATCGGATGGTTTCATATTTTTCAGGCGTCCCAAAGTCACATGTCCCGCAAAATTCTTTTCGCCCGGTTCCGCGGCAAATGTCCGAACCGCGGTCTCAATCTGTTTCTGCAAATTAACCAGCCGCCCTGCTTGATCATCAATGCCAACCCAGACGACCCGGGGCGAATGAAGGTTCGGGAAAAAGCCGACTCCCTTGACGCGCAATTGCCATGGCCGGGCGCTCCGGCAAACGGCATTGACCGATTCCTTCAACTGTTCCAGACCGGCCGCGGGAACATCGCCCAGAAACCGGAGCGTGAGATGAAATTGATCCGGTTTGGTCCAACGAGCCGCACTGCGCGGAGCCAGAGGCTGCAATTCCCGTTGAACGCGGATGATTTCATCCCGAACCGGCTCCGGAATCGGAATCGCAATGAACAATCGGAATTTCTCCGTTGATCTGTCGTCTGCCATTGCCTTGCAATCTGTTACCCGGACCGTTGGAGTTCAAGCTTTAGCTTGCATCGAGCACAAGCTGAAGCTTGAGCTCCAACGCACCGTTTTTTATTCGACACTTAGCGCTCAACTCTCAACACTCAACGCCATGAAATGGCCCGCTGATTATCACATGCATACGCCGCTTTGCCGGCACGCGGCCGGGGAGCCCGGCGAGTATGCCGCCCGCGCCGTTGCCGTCGGCCTCACGGAAATCGGCTTCTCTGATCACTCGCCGATGCCGCGCGACGATTTCGACAACTGGCGAATGCTCGCCGGTCAGCTTGACGAATACGTCGCCAAAGTCCGCCAGGCGCAAAAAAAATTTCCCGACCTCACCATCCGGCTGGCGCTGGAGGTGGATTATCTGCCCGGTTACGAGGATTGGATTCGCGGACTCGCCGCGCGGCATCCGTGGGATTATTTCATCGGGTCGGTGCATTACGTCTCGGATTCGTGGGTTATTGACGACCCGCGGCAACTGTCCGAGTGGAAACACCGCGACGCCGGAGAAGTCTGGTCGGCCTACATCGAACGGCTGACCCGGGCGGCGGAGACCGGCTTCTTTGAAATCATCGGCCACGTGGACCTGCCGAAAAAGTTCGGGCATCGCCCGCCGCCGGATTGCGCGGCGCTTTACGAAAAATTCCTGAATGCGGCAAAGAAACACAATTGCGCCATCGAGCTCAACACCGCCGGGCTGCGGAAGGATTGCCACGAAATTTACCCCAGCCGCCAGATTCTTGAACTGGCGTTTCAAAAAGGCGTGCCGATAACGTTTGGTTCCGACGCCCACGCGCCGGCGGAAGTGGGGATGAATCTTGCCGAAGCCATCCAGCTCGCCCGCGGCGTTGGCTACCAGGAGAGCTGCCGGTTCACACAGCGAAAACGTCAAATGGTTAAATTTTGATTCCGGACCTTTCAGCTTATGTTCACGGCCAAACTGACAAAAAACCAGCTCGCAGCCCTCATCTGCCTGGCGCTGGCCGTGATCACCGCCGCGCTTTATCTGCCGATGACTCATCATGCTTTCGTCAATTTCGATGACGACGATTACATCACCAACAATTCCCACGTTCAGGCCGGGCTGACCCGGGCCGGGGTGATCTGGGCCTTTCAAACCGGAGCCGCCGCCAACTGGCATCCGTTAACCTGGCTTTCACACATGCTGGACTGCCAGTTGTATGGTTTGTATCCGGGCGGTCATCACTCGACCAATCTGATTTTCCATGTCATCAACACCTTGCTGCTGTTCCTTTGGTTGAGGCAGATCACCGGCACCTTGTGGCGCAGCGCGATGGTGGCGGCCTTGTTCGCCTGGCATCCGTTGCACGTCGAATCGGTGGCATGGGCATCGGAACGCAAGGACGTGTTGAGCACCTTTTTCTGGATGCTGACGCTCATCGCGTACACGCGCTACGCACGAGAGTTCAAAGTTCAAAGTTCAAAGTTCAAAGTCTTTTATGGTTTGAGCCTGCTGGCATTCGCCGGCGGGCTGATGTCCAAGCCGATGGTGGTGACGCTGCCTTTCGTTTTGCTGCTGCTGGATTTCTGGCCGCTGGAGAGGTTCTCACGTTTCACGTTTCACGTTTCACGTTCAAACCCACCCTCAACTCCGATAAATCGCGAGCAGGCTCTCAGCCCTCAACTCTCAACCTTGTTTCTGGAAAAACTGCCCTTTTTCGCGCTCACCCTGGCGGCCAGCGTGGTGACTTATTTCGTACAAACTTCGGGCCGGGCGCTTTGGTCGCCGACGGTATTGTCTTTCTGGCCCCGGGTGGCAAACGCTTTGTGGGCTTACGAGCGTTACATCTCCAAAACGTTCTGGCCGGTGGACCTCTCCATTTTTTATCCGCACCCGTATCATTGGCCGGTCGGCCTGGCGTTGGGCGCGGCGGTGTTGCTGGCCCTGTGGTCGGGATTGTTTCTATGGCGCGCCCGGCAAAATCCGTATTTGCTCGTCGGCTGGTTCTGGTTTTTGGGAACGCTCATCCCCACCATCGGCCTGGTGCAGGTCGGCTCGCAATCCATGGCCGACCGTTACATGTATATTCCCAGCATCGGGCTGTTCATCATGGTGGTGTGGGGCGCTGCCGATTTTTTGGACTGGCGTCCCCACTGGCGGCGAATCGCAGCGTGGACCGTAGGCGCGGTGCTGGCGGGTTGTCTGGCGGTCACTGAAATTCAACTGGTTTACTGGCAAAACAGCATAATTCTTTTCCGGCATGCCATTGAAGCGACCACCGACAATTTCGTGGCCTACACCTGCCTGGGCGAAACTCTCAGAGACCTGGGCATGAACCAGGACGCCCTGATGCTTTGCAAGGAAGCGGTGCGCATGGCGCCCGGCAGCCCGGTGACACAATATAATTACGGCATGGCCTTGTTGCAGGATCACCGGCAGGACGAAGCGATTGAACATCTTGCCGCCGCCGCGCGGCTCGCTCCTTGCAATGCCGAAATCCAATTTAACCTCGGCCTGGTCTTGTTGCTGCATGACAAGCCGGATGAGGCCGCGAGATATTTCACCGCCGCGCTGCTTGAAAGGCCGGATTTCGCGGAGGCGCAGCGCCGCCTCGCGCAGGCTTTGTCCCGACAATCCAAAACCAAGGAAGCCATTTTCCATTACCGCGCGGCGTTGCGGCTCAAGCCGGATTTTGCCGACGCGCTGAACGAACTGGCCTGGATTCTGGCCACCACCCCCGACGCCGCGCTCCGCTCCGGCGCCGAAGCCGTTCAACTGGCCCGACGCGCCTGTGAACTGACCAAAAACCAGCGGGCGGCCTTTCTCATCACGCTCTCGGCTGCCTGCGCCGAAGCCGGCCAGTTTCCCGACGCCATTTCCGCCGCACAACAAGCCGGAAAGCCGGCAGAGCTGGCCGGACAAAAAGAAATCGCCGCTCAAGCCGGGGAATTGTTGAAATTATATCAAGCCGGCCAGCCTTTCCGGGAAACCCATTGAATCTTTGAAAGACGGCCCGCTCTCAAACATGTCCTCAGCCAATTCAAACCGGAAGCAGCTTCCAGCCGTTCTTTGTCTCACGCTCGCGCTGGTGACGGCGGCTCTGTATTGGCCGATGCTGCACCACCCATTCATCAACGTTGATGACGAACAATACATCACCAGCAACCCGCATGTTCAGGCGGGATTGACGTGGCCGGGAATCGTCTGGGCGTTTCAAAACACGGAGGCTGCCAACTGGCATCCGCTGACGTGGATTTCGCACATGCTGGATTGCCAGTGTTATGGTTTGTATCCCGGCGGCCATCACTCGACCAATCTGATTTTCCATGTCATCAACACGTTGCTGCTGTTCCTTTGGTTGAACCAATTGACGGGCGCCTTGTGGCGCAGCGCTTTCGTGGCGGCCTTGTTCGCCTGGCATCCATTGCGGGTCGAGTCGGTGGCGTGGGCGGCGGAACGCAAGGATGTGTTGAGCGCGTTCTTCTGGATGCTCGCGTTAATCGCATACACGCAATATGCGCGGGAGTTCAAAGTTCAAAGTTCAAAGTACAAAGTTTTTTATGGTTTGAGTCTGCTGGCGTTTGTGTGCGGGCTGATGTCCAAACCGATGGTGGTGACGCTGCCGTTTGTTTTGCTGCTGCTGGATTTTTGGCCGCTGGAAAGGGTTTCACGTTTCACGTTTCACGTTTCACGTTCTGAAAAACCCTCAACTCCGATAAATCGCGAGCAGGCCGAATCCGCCGCCCGGCTGATTTGTGAAAAACTGCCATTCCTCGCTCTCGCGCTGGCGGGCAGTGTTGTGACGTATCTGATTCAAAAGTCCGGCGGAGCGGTGTGGTCGGCGGCGGCCCTGCCCTTCCCCGCTCGCGTCGCGAACGCCTTGCTGGCCTACGCGCGTTATCTCTCCAAAACCTTTTGGCCGGCGGACCTGGCCATCCTTTACCCGTATCCGCGACACTGGCCGGTCATGGCGGTGATTGGCGCGGCGCTGCTGCTGGCAATCTGGTCGGGCTTGTTCCTTTGGCGCACCCGGCAAAATCCGTATTTGCTTGTCGGCTGGTTTTGGTTTTTGGGAACGCTCATTCCCGCCATCGGCCTGGTGCAGGTCGGCGCGCAGTCCATGGCCGACCGCTACACTTATCTTCCCGGCATCGGCTTGTTTATTCTCATCGTGTGGGGCTTGAATGATCTATTAAGTCTGCGGCCGCATGGGCGAAACCTGGCCATGCTGATTGGCAGCCTGGCGCTGGCCGGTTGTTTGATCTGTACCGGCATTCAACTGAGCTACTGGCAGAGCAACATCAAACTTCTGCGTCACACCATCGCAGTCACGACGGGCAATTTTGTTGCCTGCAACTTTCTGGGCCGCGCCCTGGATGACGCCGGCCAAAAGGATGAAGCGCTGTTGCGTTATGCCGAAGCGGTGCGGATTGATTCGCACTACCCGCAGGCGCAGTACAATCTCGGCATGGCCTGGTTGAACCGGGGGCAGGCGGAAAAAGCTTGCGAGCCCCTCGCCGCCGCCGTGCGGCTCGTGCCGGACGATGCCGGGGCGCGGTATTATTTCGGCCTGGCGTTGATGGACGGCGGCCGATTGGATGACGCCGTTTTCCAATTCAACGAAGCTTTGCGGCTCGACCCCAATCTTGCCCAGACACAAAGCAAACTCGCCCTGGTTTTCATCAAACAAGGCAAAATTGCCGAGGCCATCCGCCATTTTGACGAAACCGTCCGGTTGCTTCCCCAAGACGCCGAAGCGCGTTTCAATCTCGGCCTCGCCCTGCTTGACAATCATCGTCCCGCCGAGGCCGCCGTCCAATTCGCCGAGGAACTCCGGCTTACCCCGGGTGCAACCAAGGCGCACTACCGTCTGGCGCAGGCGCTGCAACAACAGAACCAACTGGCCGGCGCCGTGGAGCATTACCGCGACGCGCTGCGGCTCACACCGGAATTTCCCGAAGCGAAGGCTGCGCTCGGCCAGATCCTTTCCACCCACCCAGATCTGAAAGCCGAACCATGAATCGCCCAACCCCGGGGCCGGTTCCGCAAGTTGCAGAAACGCCAATATCTGGCATTCCAGATGCTCAAATTACTTGACAACATGTCTTTTAATAATAAGTTGTTCTAAATCTAAGTAATGATGTCATTTAGACAAATAGAAATTATTATGCTGAATTTGCCGGCAACAAAAAGTCGAAACCGCCATGCTGTTCTGGCACAGGCAGCACGTTTGAACATTTGTCGCGGAGTGTTTCTGGCCCTGCTGCTGAATTTCACCGTCATTCATCCGGCGCCAGGGCAGTCCGTCAGCCTGTCGGACAGTTCCATCAGCAATGTTATCACCGTGGTGGCAAAACATTGGCAGCAAACGCTGGCCGACGGGTATTATCCGGGCAGCAATTCGTCGAAAATAGCATTTTCCAGCGCGCAGTCGGCCACGAAACCAACGGGGCTTAACTGGGCCTACGACTGGGGCGTGAATCTTTACGGCCAGATGCGCGTGCGGAACGCCACCGGCATCACCAACGGGGAAAATTTCGCGCTGAATCACAATCTCATTTGCGGGCGTTATTATGCCTGGCTGGTGAGCCTGACCAACACACTGACCAGCACCACCAGCCTGCCGAATTTTCAAAGCACCAACGCCGTGTTCGGCCCCTATTTCCAATCAGGCCGGCTGGATTTCTGCGGCTCAATGACCGCGCAAATCATGGAAGGCGTGTTGCAGCACGCCAATGGTCCGACCATCCAGCAACTGCAACTGGCAACGGCCACGGCCAATTACGTCAAATACGGGCAAACCCGCCTGACGAACGGCACGTTCTTCCGGGCAAACGATCAGGAGGCGATCTGGTCGGACGACCTTTACATGGGCTGTTCCTTCCTGGTGCGCTGGTATCAATACACCGGCGACACCAATGTTCTCAATGATGCCATGTTGCAAGTGACGAACATGGCCAGTTATTTGCAGGATGCCAGCGGCCTTTGGTTCCATGGTTATTATACCAACACCCATACCGTCAACGGCATCAAACCGGCCCGGCCCAACGGCTGGGTTATGACGGCAACCGCGGAAGTCCTGTCCGTGATGCCCACTAATTATCCCGGCCGCACTAACGTGTTAAACATTCTGCGCCGCCACATTGCAGGTGTGGAAGCGGTACAGGCAACGGACGGCATGTGGCATCAGGTGCTCGACGTTCCCGCCTCGTGGGAAGAGACTTCTTCCACCGCCTTGTTCGCTTATGCCATTGCGCGGGCGGTGAATTACGGCTGGATTGATCCCACAAACATGGCCGTGGCGCGCAATGCCTTTGCCGCCATCGTCCAGCATCAGGTCAGCACCAGCGGCGTCATCAGCAACATTTGTCCCGGCATCAGTCTGAGCACCAGCCTCTCTTACTACACCAACAGCCTGCAACCCCAAACCGACGATTCACACGGCCCCGGCGCAGTGATGCTCGCCGGCTCGGAACTCCTGCTGTCACCCAAGTTAAACATCTCGGCGCCCAGGGGCCTGGCCGCGATTTCATGGAATGCCGGCCTGACCAATTACACTCTGCAAACCTCGACGAATCTAGCCGCTTGGAGCACCTGGACCAATCCCTTTGCCATCACCAACTGGCAGGGCATCACCATTGATTCCAATGCTCCCTATCGCTTTTTCCGGCTGAGTACCCCGGCGCCGCCGGGTTATCCGCCCGTGCCGCTGAACTTTGAAGCGGAATCGCTCGCCCGCGTGACCAATGGCGCGACCGCCACCGTTTCGGCCCTGGATACGAACGCCAGCGCCAGCTATTACATCACTTTGAACAGTGGCACTGTCGGCAACTACATCGAATTCACCCTTACCAGCGTCCCGGCGGGCACGTATCATCTCAAACTGGTTTTCCCGTCCAACAGCAATCGCGGCACGCTTAATTGCACGGTGGACGGCAGCCCGCTGGGCGGCACACTGGATGAATACTGGGCGACCACGGTTTATCCGCTTTGGGACTTCGGCCCAGTCACGTTTGGGTCAACCGGCAGCCACACCGTCCGGCTGACCGTCGCGGGCAAAAACGTCGCGTCGAGTTCCTACACGATTGCTGCGGACAAATTCATGCTCGTGCCGCAATAGCGCTTCATTCGGGCCGCGTCCGGACCAATCCTTTCCGCCAATTAATCGGAAATGGAGCCGCCCAGCGGTTTCTCGTCCGGCGCCTCCATTTGTTTCAACGCCTCATCGTGGCCCAAGGCCAGGGCGGCGGCGATGCGTTTTGGCTGGATGGTAAAGGAACCCACCGGCAGCGGCTTGAGCGGACGGAACACCCGAATCCGGACTCCCGGCGGCGGCTGTTTCATCAGATCCAAGGCGGCGTTGTAATTCACATTTTGTCGCGCGGTCCAGACCTTGGCAACCATGGGCCATTCCGGATAGGCCAGTATTCCCATCCAGCGCGATATCGGCTTGAGGCGGAAATCGGGATTGTGCGTGAGCACCACGGTGATGTCCGTTGCGCCATCCTGTATCGCGCGCCGGAGCGGAATGGGGTCCGACACCCCGCCGTCGGCGTAAGGCTGGCCGTCCACATAATCAAACCCGCGCGTCGCCAGGGGCATGGACGACGTGGCGCGGAGGGCCGCAAAAACGCGGTCATCGCAGACGTGGAAGTAAACCGGTTCGCCCGTGTGACAGTCAGTCAGCACGATGTAAAAAAGAGTGGGCGCCTTTTGCAGCGATTCGACGGAAAGCGGAACGTGCTTTCTGATGATATGATCCACCAGGTAAGCCAGGTCAATGATCGGTTTGCGACGGAGGAAATTGGTTTTGCGAACCACCTTGCTGGCCAGTTCACGCCAGATGGCCAGGCCCGGTTCCCACATGTCGGCAACGAAATAGACCGCCGAGCAGGCGCCGGAAGAAGCCGCATAAACGAAATCGTATTGCCGCAGCCCGCGCTCCTGAAGATAGGCTAGCACCCCCGCCGCCCACGCTCCGCGCATCGCTCCGCCTTCCACAATCAGTGCGGTTTTGCGGCGGGCGCCTGACCCTGCATTTCCGACCATCGGCGATGACATCCGACTTCCTTTCAACGGCGGACCCGGTTGCGTCTGGTGGGTCCTCTGGAGGGATTCCGTTACTTCAACATAGCATACCCCCTGCCAAATCACAGAGGGCCAAGCGAAATCTACGGAGCGCTGCTTGTCCCAAACCGCAGCACTATCGAATGCAACAGCAGGTTGGGGAAATTCGTGAATCGTTCTTTGCGCAAGTGGCCGCTGCGAGTTGGGACAACTCGCGCTCCGCTCAAATCAATGCCGGAACTGGGATTGTTTGCTCACCTTGGCCAGGCGCTTTTCCCATTCTCCCTTCTGCGCCAGCGGGTCGGCGTCCGTGCCCCAGAGTTTTTTCACCATCTCGCGTTGCGGCACAAACGGGCATTTCGCCTTCGGATTTTTAAATGAATCTTCCATCTCCCGCAACGCCAGTTGCGCACCGGTCATCACCGCCGCCGGACCGAACCGCCGGTTGAGCGTGTGCGCCGCGTCGTCGAGCGCGCCCCAGCGCTCGGCGTCGGTGCGGCCCCAAAGCGTCGGCTGCGTGTCCAGCCGCGCCAGGTTCCAGAAGGCGATGCGAATCTGCCGCACCGGTTTGGCCTGGTCGCCCATCATCTGCCGGAAAATCGTTTTTAACACCGCGTTGATGACGGAATTTTGAAACTGCGGTTCGTGGAACCGGTGCCCGCCGCTGACTTCGGTGAAATCGTTGAACCGCACCGTCAGCGCGAGTTCCCGGGCCTGCAATTGCTCGCGCCGCAACTGGCCGACCAGCCGTGTCGCCTCGCTCAGCGTGAACGTCAGCGCCGCCTCGTAATCCGGCTCGTCATAAGGCAGCGTGGTGTTGCTGGAAATCGTGGTGCGGTCCTTGACTTCGAGCAGCAGCGGCTCATTCCACAGGCCGTTGGCAAACAGCCAGAGCTGCTGGCCCCAGATACCGAACTTCTGCCGGAGCAAGGTCGAAGGCAATTTCGCCACATGACCGAATGTCGTCGCGCCAAGCGCGGCAAACGAGCGTTGACGATTTTTGCCGATGCCGGAAAGTTCGCGCACGGAACGGTCCCGTAAAAATTCCTTTTCCGAGCCGGCGGGAATTTCGATGAAACCGGGTTTGGCCGCATCCGTCGCCAGCTTGGCGAGCCGCGATGAATTCGCCAGGCCGGCGGACACGGGCAGTTTCACTTCGCGCAGGATTCGCTGGCAGATTTCCTTCACATATTTTTCCGGCGTGGTGTTGCGCCAGACATGGCGGTCCATCGTCGTGAAATCAAGGAAGCCCTCGTCAATTGAAATGGGCACCAGCGTGGGTGAATATTCCTCGAGCACGCGGAACATTTCCGCCGACAGCCGGCGGTATTCGTCGTAATGCGGTTTGCAGAGCACGCCGCGCGGACAAAGCTTCTTCGCCTCGAAACACGCCATGCCGGTTTTGATGCCGAATTTCTTGGCCGCGCGATTCGCGGCAATGACGATGCCGTCGCCGCGCCGCCCGCCACCCACCCAGACCGGGCGACCCTGCAATTGGGGATTCATGGCGATCTCGCAACTGGCGAAGAAGCTGTCGCCATCCACGTGCAGGATGCGGTTGGGCGGTTTCGTGTTCACGGGCAAACTTTAATTGAACCCAAATTCAGGCCGTGTCAAATCCTCGCATGATGGCAGGGACAAAAGCTGTCCAAGCTCTGGAACAAAATTGAAGAAGCAACGCACGCATTTGTAGCGTCGAGCCTGTGGCTCGATTTCGTTTCGGCCACACGCCGAACACTACAATGAAAAAACGGCGCGGAGAATTTCCGCGCCGGGCGTGATTTCAAATTTCGATTACGTCAAAACAATCTTGTCGCCGTCCTTGAGCGTCACGATGGCTTTCTTCCAGTCCGGCGCCTTGCCGGCCTGGGAGGTGCGCTGACGGCGGGACTTGCCGCGGACGTTCAGCGTGTTGACCTTGGTGACCTTGACCTTGAACAGTTCCTGCACGGCCTGGCGGATTTCCGTCTTATTGGCGCGGCGGTCGGCCACCACGGTGTATTGATTGTACTTTTCGCCCTGGCGCGTGCCCTTTTCCGTCAGGCGGACGGTCTTGATGACTTCAAAAGCGTTCATGTTATTCCTTGATCAGACGGGCTTCGACCTTCTCAAACGCGCTCTTCGTGAAGAGCAGCTTGTCGGGCCGCAAAATGTCGTACGTGTTCAGCGAATCGCTCGTCGCCAGCGCCACGTTTTCAATGTTGCGCGCGGCGAGCGTGAGGTTCTTGTCCGTGCCGGTGGAAACCACCAGTGTCGTGCCGGTCAACTCCAGCGTGGACATCAGGCCGGCAAAATCCTTTGTTTTCGGCGAGGCGAGTTTCAAATCATCCACCACCACCACGTCGCCGGCCTTGAGCCGTTCGCTCAACGCCTTGCGCAACGAGAGGGCGCGGGTTTTCTTGGAAACTTTTTTGCCGAAATCGCGGGGCTTCGGTCCGAAGACCACGCCGCCACCCGTCCACAACGGCGATTGATGGGAACCGGCGCGCGCGCGGCCCGTGCCCTTCTGGCGCCACGGTTTCTTGTTGCTGCCGGACACTTCGCCGACGTTTTTGGTGCAGGCCGTGCCCATGCGTTGCGCCGCCCGATAGGCGACCACGACGTCATGCACCGCTTGCGTGCCTCTTCCGTCTTCAATCAGCGGGAACTTCACTTCCAGTTCGCCCGACTGCTTACCTTGGATATTTTTAATGGCAATTTTCATGGCCGTTCAAATTACTTTTTGACCTCGGCCGGAGCCGCGGGTTTGGGTTCGGCCTTCGCGGCGCCCTTCTTCTTCATCGGGGCCAGGCTGACCGGCGGTTTCCAGCCCTTGGGCCGTTTCTTGGATTCGCGGATGATGACATAATCGCCTTCCGCACCGGGAATCGCGCCCTTGATGAGCAGCAAATTGTCCGCCTCGCGCACCTGGATGACTTCCAGATTCTGCGTCGTGCGCGTGACCTGTCCCATGTGACCGGGCATCTTCATGCCGCGCATAACCGTGCCGGGGAACAGGCGCTGGCCAATGGCGCCGCTGCGGCGATGCCAGCCCTTGGCGCCGTGCGTTGAATCGCCACCCGCGAAATGATGACGCTTCACGACGCCCTCAAAACCGCGGCCCTTCGTGACGCCAATCGCATCCACAAAATCGCCGACGGCGAACAGTGTGGGGCCGACGATGTCGCCGGGCTTCACTTCCTTCGAAAAATTCCGGAACTCGCGGATGCGTTTCACCGCCGCGCCGTTTTGTTTTTTGATGTGACCGAGCACCGCCTTGGTGAGACGCTGTTCCTTTTGGTCGTCGAAACCGAGTTGAACGGCGTTGTAACCGTCCTTGCCGGCCTGGGTTTTAACCTGCAGGACGCGGTTGGGACCGGCGACCACGACCGTGACCGGCACAACAACGCCGCGCGCATCATAGACGCGCGTGCTACCGAGTTTTTTTCCTAAAAGTCCGAGTGGCATGGTCGTGAATGGTTAAATTTTGATGGTAATGTCCACGCCCGCCGGAAGATTGAGCTTCTTCAATTCATCCACGGTCTTGGCGGTCGGGTCGAGAATGTCAATCAGCCGCTTGTGCGTGCGTTGCTCGAAAGTTTCCTGCGATTTCTTGTCGCAATGCGGCGAGCGTTGGACGGTGAAGCGCTCGATGCGAGTCGGAAGGGGGATGGGCCCGGCGACGCGCGCGCCGGTGCGTTTGACGGTGTCGGCGATTTCGCGCGCCGATTGGTCTATGACGCGCTGGTCGTAGGCCTTAAGCCGAATGCGTATGCGTTGTCCATTCATACAAAGAACAATTGTCTGTTAAAATTTTCCGAAAACTCCGCTCCCTTACCGGGGAAAGCGGACGCGCAATTTACCAGACACCCCCGCCAATGCAATATCTTTTTTAAGGTTTTTTGGTTCAATACAAACCGGGATACGACTTGATCGCCTGGACATAAAAAAAGCGGCCTCCGTTTCCAGAGGCCGCTGGTGGAAAATATTTTCGGCTGCTGTTTTATGTTCTCGCCGCCGGTTTCTTGGCGGCTGCATCCAGAATCGTGCTGAGAACCGCTTTCGGCACCTGCTCGAATGTCAGCGGCTCCATGGAATAGGAAGCGCGGCCTTTTGACAGCGACCGGATGGCCGTGGCGTAGCCGAACATTTCCGCCAGAGGCACCTGCGCATTGAGAATCGTCTGGCCTTGTTTGGCCTCGATATTGACGATGTGGCCGCGACGACGGCTGATGTCGCCAAGCAAATCACCCTGATATTCGTCGGGCGTGGTGACTTCCACCTTCATGATCGGTTCGAGCAAAATCGGAAACGCTTTTTTGAAGGCGTCTTTGAGCGCGAAAATACCGGCCATCTTGAATGCCAGTTCATTCGAGTCCACCTCGTGGAACGTGCCGTCCGTAACCTGCACTTTGATGTCAATGACCTGGTAGCCCGCGTAAACACCGCCCTTGATGGCTTCTTCGATGCCGTCAATGACCGCCGGAATGTATTCCTTGGGAATCGCGCCGCCGACGATTTTATTTTCGACCTCGACGCCCTTGCCCTTTTCGTTCGGCTGAATCTGAACGCAGGCGTGGCCGTATTGTCCGCGACCGCCGGACTGGCGGATGAATTTGCCTTCGCCATCGGCGGGTTTGGTGATGGTTTCGCGGTAGGCGATTTGCGGCGCGCCGGTGTTGGCGTCCACCTTGAATTCGCGTTTGAGCCGGTCGCAAATAATTTCCAGATGCAACTCGCCCATGCCGGCAATGATGAGCTGGCCGGTCTCCTCGTTGGTGAAACAGCGGAACGTCGGGTCTTCCTCGGCGAGCCGCTGCAGGCCTTCGGACATTTTATCACGATCGGCGCGCGTCTTCGGCTCGACGGCCATGCTGATGACCGGCTCGGGGAACGTCGGCGGTTCGAGCGTCACGTCGTAATCCTCGTCGCACAACGTGTCGCCGGTGGTGATGTTGCGCAGACCGACCAGCGCGGCGATGTCGCCGGCGAAAACCTGGGGGATGTCCTTGCGTTCGCTGCCTTGAATGATCATCAGGCGGCTGACGCGATCGCGTTTGCGCGTGCGGGGATTGTAAATCGTGTCGCCCTTTTTGAGCGTGCCGGAATAAACCCGGAAAAACACCAGTTTGCCCGCGTAAACGTCAGTCCAGAGCTTGAACGCCAGCGAGCAAAATTTATTGCTGTCGCTGGTCTCGACGTGAACGGGTTTCTCCATGCTCAACTCGGTCCCTTCGGCGCCGGGAACATCCATCGGACTCGGCAGATAATCCACCACCGCGTCCACCAGCGGCTGCACGCCCTTCTTTTTGAAGGCCGTGCCGCACAACACGGGAACCAGTTCAATCTTGCAGGTCAGCCGGCGAATCGCGGCCTTGAGCACGGGCGTCGTGATGGGCTTGCCCTCGATGACCAGTCCGGCAACTTCGTCATCCTTGTTGGAAACGGCATCAATCAATTCCGCGAGCGCGGCCTTGGCGCGTGCCTGGTGCTCGGCCGGAACTTCCTTCACCTCGTAATTCAAGCCTTCGTTGGGCACGTCGCCCGGCCCCCAGACGATGGCCTTCTGGTTGACGACATCAATGACGCCGGCAAATTTGTCCTCCGCGCCAATCGGCAGGAAAATCGGATACGCATAGGCCTTGAGCTTGGTGCGCATGTCATTCAGCGCGTTTTCAAAATTCGCGCCGGTGCGGTCCATCTTGTTGACGAACGCAATGCGCGGCACCTTGTACTTGGTCGCCTGCCGCCAGACGGTTTCGGATTGCGGCTGCACGCCGGCCACGCCGCAGAACACCGCGACCGCGCCGTCGAGCACGCGCATGGAGCGTTCCACCTCGGCGGTAAAATCCACGTGACCGGGAGTGTCAATGATGTTGATGCGATGCGGAACATCCTTGAACGCCTTATAGACCTCGTTCTCGCCCGCCTTGACTGCCTTTTGCGTCCAGTAACACGTCACCGCCGCCGAGGTGATCGTGATGCCGCGTTCGCGTTCCTGCTCCATCCAGTCGGTGACCGTGTTGCCGTCGTCCACGTCGCCGATCTTGTGAATGAGGCCGGTGTAAAAGAGTATGCGCTCGGTCGTGGTCGTCTTGCCCGCGTCAATGTGCGCCGCGATGCCGATGTTGCGCGTGCGCTCCAGCGGATATTCGCGGCCGGACGAAACGTCCGATTTCGATGTTTTCGTTGTTTTGGTGGCTGCTTGCGTCATGGTTTAAAAAATAAAAAGCGCCCCGATGTTAAAAACACCTTCGGGGCGCGTTGAAAATAATATTACCAGCGGAAATGAGCGAATGCCTTGTTGGCCTGCGCCATCTTGTGAACTTCGTCGCGTTTGCGGATGGCATTCCCCTGCCCTTGGTATGCCTCCATGATCTCCGCCGCGAGCGCCTCGCGCATGGGCGTGCCTTTGCGGGCGTCCGCGAAATCCACAATCCAGCGCAACGCCAGGGCGGCCTGCCGGTCCGACGGCACTTCCAGCGGCACCTGATACGTGGCGCCGCCGACGCGGCGGGCCTTGGTTTCGATGCGCGGCTTGGCGTTGTCCACCGCGCGTTGCAAAATTTCCACCGGGTTGCTGGCCGGATTTTTCTCGGAAATGCTGTCGAACGCGCCATAGACAATCCGTTGCGCCGTGCTCTTCTTGCCACCATACATGATGGTGTTGACCAGCCGTGAAACCAAAACGCTCTGGAACTTTCCGTCCTTGGCAATCTTCCGTCGGGTAGCTTGTCGTCTGCGTGACATGGGATTCGTTAAATCGTTGGACTGTGGTTAGTTTAAGCTGCGGGCGCGGCCGGGCTTCTGCCGCCGGCGCCGCTGCCGCGGGTTTGGAACCTGGCTTCGGGCGTTTCACGCCATATTTGGAACGGCTGACCCGGCGTTTTTCAACCCCGGCGGCATCGAGCCGGCCGCGGACAATGTGATAACGCACACCCGGCAAATCTTTCACGCGGCCGCCGCGCACCATGACGATCGAGTGCTCCTGCAAATTGTGGCCTTCGTCCGGGATGTAGGCGATGATCTCATAGCCGTTGGTCAGGCGCACCTTGGCGACCTTGCGCATCGCCGAGTTCGGCTTCTTGGGCGTGCGCGTCATAACCTGAATGCACACACCGCGGCGAAACGGCGAACCTTCCAAGGCGGGTGACTTGGACTTGTATTTTACCTTTCGGCGACCCTTGCGGATCAATTGATTAATAGTCGGCATTGCGTCTAAAAATGGAACGCGGAATATAACAAACCAAATTCCGGTTGCAACAACTATTTCGCCCCAATTTGAATGAACGCGGGGAACGCAATATTTCAACCAGGAAAATCCCATTTGCAAACCACAGAACATCTGCGGTGGGAAGTAAAGCACCACGCCACTTTGGAAGCTCTATCCAGGCTCAAAAAGCGGTGTCGCCGCTGCGCCTTTGTCCAGCAATCCAAAATCGTTGTGCGCGGCGCGAGGGCCGGGTTTCTTAGCCACACAGACAAAATCGGGCTTGACATTGTTATGTCAATGTATTAATTGTTTAATACATTAGCCGGATGTTCCGGCGGTTCCAATATCATGCAACTCCGAATCTCAGTGCAGGATGGCGCGCCCATCTACCAACAAATCGTCGAACAGGTGAAGTATCTGGTCGCCGCTGGACGGCTCAAGCCCGGCGACGATGTCCCGCCCATCCGTGTGCTGGCCGAACAACTTCGGATCAATCCCAACACCGTGGCGCGCGCCTATCTCGAACTCGAACGCGAGGGCATCGTCACCATGCGGCAGGGTTTCGGCACCACAGTGGCCCGGGTGAAGACGCACCTGCCCCGGCGTGAAAAGCTCCGGCTCCTGGCCGAACCAGCCGACGTGCTCCTGACCAACGCGCACCACCTGGACGTGGGAATGGACGAAGTCGTCACCCTCCTGCACGAGCGCGATGCTGCCATGCAACCGGAATCATCCAAATGAAATTTCCCTCTCCCTCATCGGCCGAGGCCGTCATCGCCGTCAGCGGTGTGTCGCGCCATTTTGGGTCCAAGGCCGCCCTTAACGACGTGTCGGTGTTCGTCCCGCGCGGCAGCGTGCTGGGATTGGTCGGCGAAAATGGCGCGGGCAAAACCACCCTGATCAAACATCTGCTGGGCGCGCTCAAAGCCCAGACGGGCAGCGTCCGGGTTTTTGGCCTCGACCCGGTGCTGGACCCCGCTGGTGTGTTGGGCCGCGTGGGTTATCTGTCGGAACGGCGCGACCTGCCCGGCTGGATGCGGGTGGACGAGTTCATGCGCTATACCCAGGCGTTTTATCCAGGATGGGATGAACAATATGCAGCGCAGCTTTTGGAACAATTCCAACTGGACCCGGCCCAAAAAATTAAAACCCTGTCGCAAGGGCAGCAGGCCAAGATCGGTTTGCTGACGTCCCTGGCGTACCGTCCGGAGCTGTTGATTCTGGACGAACCCAGTTCGGGTCTGGACCCCGTGGTTCGCCGGGACATTTTGGAGGCCATCATTCGCATCGTGGCCGAGGAAGGCCGCACCGTTCTGTTCTCGTCGCATCTGCTCGACGAAGTCGAACGGGTGGCCGATCACGTCGTCATGCTCCAGCACGGACGCGTGGTGTTGAACGGGCGGACCGAGGATGTTCGCGGCGAACACATTTCGGCGGTGCTGGCGTTTGCGGAACCGCCGGCAAAGACGCCAGTGCTGGCCGGTGCGCACGCGGTCGCGGGCTTTGGTTCAGAATGGCGGGTACTGTTCGGCGGCTCGCATCTCGAACTGGAAACGGCGGCGGCCTCAATTGGCGCTCGCGTCATCGAGGAACGAACTCCCACGCTGGATGAAATCCTGGTGGCGCGGGCCGGCGGAAAAGGAAGCTGATTTATGGATGTTGGCAGACTTGCGTGGCGAACACCCAGCGGCGCGATGCTCTGGGAAATCTGGGGCCGGCACAAAGTGAAATTTTTGTGGGACGGAGCGGCCTTGGCGGCAAGCTGGTTCTTTGTCTTCTGGCGGGAGCATGGTGTGTCCCCGGCAGTTGGAGCAATGTTGGGCAGCGCCGCATTCTTCTGCTTCCTGGGAGGATACGGTCAATTGCTGGTTTGTCTGGGCTGGTTTGAGGTTGATGATCGGACCGTGCAGTTCAGCTTTCCCGGACGCCTCTTGTTAAAGCCGGTCAGCACAGCCCGGCTCGTCCTCGCGCCGATGTTTTTTGGCGGCGCGGTCATCGTGATCTTCTTTGCGCTCTGGGCGGAACTGGTGTGGCGGCACGTGGCCGGCTTCTCCGCCTCCGATCTGCTTTGGACCAGCGCCGTGTTGCTGTCTTTTTTTTGGTGGTTGCAGGCCCTCGCCTGGAGCCTTCCGTTGCCAAAAACCAGAATGCTGGCCATGGTCGTGATGGGTCTGCTACATTTTTTCGTCTGGCGCATGCCGCAGATGATCGCCAATGCCTTGTCCGGATGGCAGTGGCCCATTCTTTCCGCCTTGCTGGTGTCCGCCGTGCCGTCCGCGTGGATCGGGCTGAAACTAATGCGACAGGGAAGCTGGGAAGGCCCAACCCGGATTTTCACGCTCTGGAGCGGCTTGCGCTTTGCGCGGGCACGGAGCTCGCGCAAGAAATTCGGTTCCGCGTTCGCAGCTCAATTCTGGCTCGAATGGCGCAGGCAGGGATGGCTGCTCCCCGGCATCTCGGGCGGGATGGCATTTTTTATCATTGGGCTTTTTGAAGCTGCGACTTTTATGATCCACAAAATTTTGGGAGCCACCTGGCAAGGCGGTGATCCCGAAACGGTGGGGCTTCTGTACATGTTCATCCTGCCGCTCTTGATCCAGCCGCTGGTGCTTTCCAACCTGCTCGCTCCCGCGCTGGCAACGTTTGACCGCTTTCATTTGGCCGGTGTGCCAGGATTCATCGCCGTTCGTCCCATGACCAACGGCGGGTTTGTGATGGCCAAGCTGGCGATGGCTTTGGTGACGAGCCTCTTGACCTGGCTGGTCACGGGGGCGGCGTTTCTCTGCCTGGCGCTCATGGAAAAGGAAATCCTGCTTTCAAAGGACGGCCTGGTCACGCCGTTTGGACCGGTGGCCTTCCTGGCTGGATGCGTGCCGGTGTTGCTGCTGCTGGTGATTTGGACCTGGAAAAACTTGGTGGCCGGGATTGGAGCCGGTTTGACCGGACGCCCTTGGATTTGGGGGGCGTCAGTTTATTGGAGAATGATTCTCTTGGTGGGGCTGTTTCCGCTGATTGGGACTGCCCGGACCAACGCGAATTTTAGGGAAACATTGCTGCATTGGCTGACCGCAATTTTGATCGCGTGTCTTGTCGGGAAGATCGCCATTTCGATTGCCGCTTTTGTCTGGGGATTGCGACGAAACGCCATCATGGCCAGCACCGTCGGCTGGATTGTAGGTAGCTGGCTGGTGTGTGGCCTGTTCGTGGCCGGCTACGCGGGCCATGTTTGCAACACGGTCAACCAACCCGGCCTGCGGATTTGGGTCGCGCTCGGCGGATTCCTGATTCTGCCGCTGGCCGATCTGGCCATCGCCCCGCTGGCGTTGGCCTGGAATCGGCACCGCTAAAACCAAGGCTAAATGCTGAAGGCTAAAGGCTAAAGTATTGAAAAAACGAACGCGCTTTGACGCGAATTACACGAATTATCACGGATTGACCGAGATGGGAAATGCGAGAGGCATGATCCAAATTTAACCTTTAACCTTTAGCATTTAGACCTTAGCCTTTTTATATGACTTGGACAAAAACCAAAACCGCCGCCGTCGCCGGCGCGGTAGTACTTCTGGCCGCCGGCATCGGCTTCGTCGCGGTCAAAATGGCGCGGTCGGCGAACGCACCGGACATTCAAGGCAACTGGGCGGGCATCATGGAAATCAAGGAGATCAAAGCCAAATCGCCGGTGCTGTATAAAATTAGCCGGGCGAACGGCTCCTATCATGCCGTGGGCGTCAGTCCCTACCGGGGCGCCATGGAAGTTCCTCTCGACAAGGTCACCTACCATTTTCCTTCCGTCCACATGGAACGACTGGCCGTTGGCTTCATCTACGACGCCACCTTGAACCCGAAGACGATGGAAATGTCCGGCACATGGAAGGTCGGCAAAATCTTCGGGCCGCTCACGCTCAAGCTGAACGCCCTGCCGGATGCGTTTCCCGAGCCGCTGGCCGAAAGCGATTATGCGCCCCGGAAAGATTCGGACGTGCAGGGTTATTGGCAGGGAACCTTGCAAGCCGGAAATAACACGCTGCGCGTGGCGCTCAAAATCGCCGAGCGGACCAATGGCGCCTTTCGGGCGGTGTTCAACAGCCTGGACCAGGGCGGATTGGACATCGAAGCCACGGTCGTCAGCTACCACGCGCCCACGGTGAAGGCCGAATTCGGCGGGATTGGCGGCGCATTCGAAGGCAAGGTGGAATCCGGCGACCGGGTTATCACCGGCAACTGGACACAGGGAAGCGCAACATTGCCGCTGACCTTGGAACGTGCGAATGCTCAAGCTGCGGCGGCGAAGGAAGCGGACATCGAGGCGCAGAAAGATTACTCCCACACCGGCCCAAACGATTTGCCGGGGCACTGGCAGGGAACCTTGGTGGTCAAACAAGCCGGAGTGAAACTTCGTCTGGCCTTGAACATCGCAAAGCTGCCGGACGGCAAATTCTCCTGCTCGATGGTCAGCCTTGACCAGGGCGGAGCCGAAATTCCCGCCAGCATTATTGAGTTTGTTCCCCCCAATGTGCGGGTGGAATGGAATTCCATCGGCGCTAGCTGTGGCCGTGGCAGGCCGGTGTCGACGAGACGATTGCGACCTGCCGCTCTGCGTGCGACCGGCTCGATGCCCATCCGGATGCGATCTTCACGCGCGGCGAGGCGTGGGCTTACCGGATCGTGGAAGAGATCGATCCGGAATTGTTTGCGCGCATTCGCACTCATGTCGCGGCCGGCCGATGGGAAATCGTAGGCGGATGGTGGATCCAACCCGATTGCAATCAGCCGAGCGGCAACGGACTCGAAATGCAGATCGCGCTCGGTCGGGACTATTTCCGAAGCCGCTTCGGCCGGTTTCCGCGTGTCGCCTACAATGTCGACACGTTTGGCCATGCTGCGTCGCTGCCCGGCATCCTGCGACGCTTCGGTCAGGATCGCTACGTGATGATGCGCCCGCAGGAGCACGAGCTGTGTTTGCCCGCGCAACTCTTCCGCTGGCGTGGCTTTGAAGGTGAAGACGGTGTCACGGTGTTTCGCATTGCGCGGCACTACGGCACGGGTAGGGTGCGCGAAGAGCATATTCTCGCTTCGCTCGAAGATTTGCCGGAAGGTGTCTCGCACACAATGTGTTTCATCGGGCTGGGCGACATGGAGGCGGCCCGACGGAGGCGCGATCGCGTGGTGTCGCGAGCACGCCGATCGGATTTCGGGCTGCCGACTCGTGTTTTCGTCGCCGTCGCGCTTTTTCGATGCGGTCGGACGCGATTTCGCGCAATTGCCCGTCGTGACGGGGAATTACAGCATCACGCGGTAGGTTGTTACTCCGTCACACGCGCGCTGAAAGTCGGCTTGCGCAACGCCGAACACCTGCTTGCGCAAGCAGAATTCGCTGGCGCAGATCCGTCGAAGCTTCAGACGGCCTGGGAATTCGGTCTGTTTCAATCATTTCCACGATACGTTGGGTGGAACCTGTATTCCATCGGCCTATCCTGCACTCGAAGATCAGCTCGGCGGCGCGCGCGCCAGGGCGGATGAAATTGTACAAATGGCACTACGAAGGCGGCTTGCTAAAATGCCTGCCGACGAACGGCAGCGGATTGCACTTTGGAGATGTGTCGGGGCGCAATTGGCGGGGACACATCGAAGTTGCGCCCTGGACCGAGGCGAAATGGGAAGAGACTTGGCGGATTGTCGACACTGACGGCGTGAACGTGCCCTATCAGCTGACGCAGGCAGAGGCCGCGACGC
>CAWHLR010000018.1:0-108019 GCA_963830235.1 uncultured Verrucomicrobiae bacterium | reverse complement strand
GCCGGCGGAGTCATTTTGCATGGCCTGCTACGACGGGAAATATCCCGTGCCTTACGATCCGGTGCTCGACAAGCACATCATCGAACGCCGCAAACGCCTGGCGCAGACGCTCGGCGAAGCCATCGCCAAGGACAGCGAACAAATCAAATTGCTCCAGGATTAGGAAAAGAGCCAACCCAAACAACCTGCTTCTCCCTGAGGTATGAATTCGAGCGGCCTCCGCGACAAAGCCCTCAATCTCCTCCGCCAATCCATTGGCGATTCACAAGCCACTTTCCGACCGGGACAACTCGAAGCGATTGAACATTTGCTGGAACGGCGTGGACCGCTGCTCGTCGTACAACGCACCGGATGGGGCAAGAGCAACGTCTATTTCATCGCCGCAAAATTACTCCGCAAACAACATGCCGGGCCGACGCTCATCATTTCTCCGTTGCTGGCGCTGATGCGGAATCAAATCACCGCTGCCGAACGTGCAGGCATCCGGGCGGTTCGAGTCACGTCGGAAGAAAAGAATCGTGATGATTGGGGGCGCATCCGCGATGAATTGCTCGCCGATCGTGTGGACGTGTTGCTCATCTCCCCGGAACGGTTGGGCAACGAGGAGTTTGTGCAGACGATGTTGCAGCCCGTTGCTGCGCGCATTGGTCTGCTGGTTGTGGACGAGGCGCATTGCATTTCGGATTGGGGACACGACTTCCGCCCCGACTACCGCCGCATCACGCGCATCCTGCAATCGCTTCCGCCAAACATCCGCGTGCTCGCGACCACCGCCACGGCGAATGACCGCGTCGTAGCCGACTTGAAATCACAACTCGGCACGGCGCTCACTGTCCAGCGCGGCAAACTGGCGCGGGCAAGCCTTCAACTGCAAAACATTTCTCTTCCCAGTGAAATCGCCCGGCTGGCCTGGCTCGCGCATACGTTGCCCAAACTTCCCGGCAGCGGCGTGATTTACACGCTCACCATCCGCGATGCGCGCATGGTGGCCGCCTGGTTGCGCGAAAATGGAATTGATGCCGAGTCCTATTGGGGCGGGTTGGATGAAGAACTCGGACAGCCCGGCTTGCGCGAGCAGCTCGAAGCGCGCCTACTTCGCAACGAACTGAAGGTGCTCGTCGCCACCACCGCGCTCGGCATGGGTTTCGACAAGCCTGATCTCGCCTTTGTCATCCATTACCAACTGTCCGGTTCGGTCGTGCATTACTACCAGCAAGTGGGTCGTGCGGGGCGCGCGTTGCCGGATGCGTTCGCGGTGTTGCTCGGTGGCGGCGGCGACCGCGATATTACCGACCACTTCATCGAGACCGCCTTTCCGCCGCGCGAGTTGGTAGAGCAGATTCTCACGCAACTGGACGCCGCGTCTGACGGATTGACGCTCGGCGAGTTGCAAACCAGACTGAACGCTCCGCGTGGCCGTCTGGATCACGCGCTGAAATTACTTTCGCTCGAATCGCCCGCGCCGCTCCTCAAATTGGACAACCGTTGGAAACGCACCGCCGCGCCGCTCGCGCCCGCGTTCTGGGAGCGTGTTAAACGGCTCACGGAACTCCGCCAGCGCGAGCAAACCCGGATGCTCGAATACCTTCAGGCGCGTTCCTGCCTCATGCAATTCCTCGCCCGCGAACTGGACGAACACGACGCGCCGCCATGCGGACGTTGCGCTGTCTGTCGCGGTGAACCATTGCTGGCCGAACAATTTCCTCCGACGCTCGCCGAACGCGCCGCGCAATATCTCCAACGCACCCATCATCCCATCAAGCCCCGCAAACTCTGGCCAAAGGACGCATTCAGCACTTACTTGTTCACAGGAAAAGTTTCGGCATCGCTTCGTGCGGAAACCGGTCGCGTGCTGGCGATTTGGGGCGACGCCGGTTGGGGCGAGCTGGTGCGCGCGGGAAAATATGCCGCCGCCTGCTTCGACGACCGGCTGGTTGCCGCCGTTGTGGAAATGATCCGCGAATGGCAGCCGCAGCCGCGGCCGGCATGGGTGACCTGTGTGCCGTCGTTGAATCACACAACGCTCGTTGCTGAATTCGCCGAACGGCTGGCGAACAGCCTGAAATTGCCCTTTTGTTCCGTGTTGCAAAAAATCCGGCCCACGCCACCGCAGAAAGAAATGCAGAACGGATTTCAACAGGCACACAATCTTGACGGGGCGTTCACCGTCAAGCCGGGCGCTGATTTCACAAAGCCAGTGTTCCTCGTGGACGACATGGTGGACAGCGGCTGGACGTTCGCGGTTTGCGCCGCGTTGTTGAGGCAGGCCGGCAGCGGACCGGTCTTTCCCGTCGCGCTTGCGCAAACCAGCAAAAACGACGAAATTTGAACCACATGAGCGCCATCCCGCTTTCACCCGCAACCCAGGCCACGCTCCTGTTGTGTTCGCCGTTGCGCGCCGGACGGAACAAGGACGTTCAACCCTTGAGCATCGGCGAATTCAATGAACTGGAAAAACAGTTGCAACGCGCCGGCGCGGGACTGGAGCCGTTGCTCGAAGCGGACGCGGCGGCGTTGCTCAAAACGATTTCTCCGGCGGTGGACGGGGCAAAAATCGAAGCGCTGCTCGGACGCGGCTTCATGTTGAGCATGGCGGTGGAAACGTGGCAAAGCGCGGGTGTCTGGGTCACCAGCCGCCATGAAACGGATTATCCGGAACGCCTGCATCGCCTGAAGCAAAATACGCCACCGTTGATCTACGGCTGCGGCGGGAAAAAACTTTTGTCGAGCGGCGGACTGGCCGTGGTCGGCTCGCGTGATGTGGATGCGGCGGGCGAGGAATTTACCAAACGCGCGGCGGCAGCAGCGGCACGTGAAGAAATGCAGGTTGTTTCCGGAGGCGCTCGGGGGGTGGACCAACTGGCGATGCTGGCCGCGCTGGAAGCCGGCGGGACGGTCGTGGGTGTGCTGGCCGACAGTCTTTTGCGGTCCGCCACGTCCGGCAAAGCGCGCGAGGCGATTCAAGATGGACGCCTCACACTGGTGTCCGCTTTCGATCCCGAAGCCGGATTCAACGTCGGCAACGCGATGCAACGCAACAAGCAGATTTATGCACTGGCGGATTTTGGACTGGTCGTGAGTTCCGGCTTCAATGAAGGTGGCACCTGGTCGGGCGCGATTGAGCAACTTGAAAAACTCCGCCTCACCCCAATTTTTGTGCGCACTGGCGACGATGTGCCGGAAGGGAATCGCCAATTGCTTCGGCGTGATGCGCTGCCGTTTCCGTCCGCACCGTGGCCGGGGTCGTTGCGCGAAATTTTTGAAGCCGCACCGCGGAAAAATCTTCAGCCCATGGAAACAGCGGACCTGTTCGCTTTACACGAAACATCTCCGGCATATCGTGGCAGCCAACGCAAGGAGTCTCGGATTTCTCTGCGAAAAAGAAAGCATTGAAAGGACGGCCAAACTCGAATCAATTTCTCAAAAAGTTATCGCCCAGCAGATTATGAAACAGCAAACACTCTCACCCCTGCAACTGGCCGCTTACATTGACCACACGCTGCTAAAGGCGGACGCCGGGGCCAAAGAAATCGAGAAACTTTGTGCCGAGGCGCGCGAAAATAATTTTTACAGCGTTTGCGTCAATGGCTCTTGGGTCGGGCAGGCCCGCCATTTTCTTGAAGGCACTGAAATCAAGGTTGCGTCCGTCGTCGGTTTTCCGCTCGGCGCGATGTCATCGGATGCGAAACGTTTTGAAACCGAGGCCGCCATTGACGACGGCGCGCATGAAATTGATGTCGTCATCAACATCGGACGGCTCAAGGCCGGCGATGACAAATTCATCCTGCGGGAATTGTGCGACGTGGTGGAAGCCGCGGACGAATGGCCGGTGAAGGTTATCCTCGAAACCTGTTTGCTCACCCGGGAGGAAAAAATCCGCGCCTGCCAGATCGTGGTGGAAAGCGGGGCGAAGTTCGTCAAAACCTCCACCGGTTTCAGCACCGGCGGCGCAACGGTGGACGATGTCAAGCTGATGCGCGAAACCGTCGGCCCGAAGTTCGGCGTCAAGGCCTCCGGCGGCATCCGCGACACGCAGACCGCCCTGGCGATGATTGCCGCCGGAGCGACCCGGCTCGGCACCTCGGCCAGTGTTGCCATCGTCAAGGGATTTGCAGAAAATCAACCAGCCGCCTATTGAATGAAAGAGCCCATGCAAAAAGTAATCGGTGCTGTCTGTCTGGTCATCGGCGTGGCGTTGTTGCTCAAAGGCCACGATGTCGCGCGATCAGTTGACTCGCAGATCAAAAACATCTTCACCGGTTCACCGGCGCACAAGGTGGTTTATTACTACCTCGGCGGTGCGGTGCTGTGCGCGATCGGGGTGGCCCAGCTTTTCTGGAAGCGGAAATAAAAACCGGCTTCAATTTCCCGTCAGTTCCTGCGGGCCTTTGCCGCCGTTGACCAGGAATAAAACCGCCATGCGCACGGCGAGGCCGTTGGTCACCTGCTCCAGAATCAACGAACGGCTGGAGTCGGCAATTTCGCTGTCAATTTCCACGCCGCGATTGACCGGGCCGGGATGCATGATGAGCGCGTCCGGCTTGGTTTTGGCCAAGCGGGCCTTGTTGAGTCCAAAAAGCTGCGTGTATTCGTTGATGCTCGGAAACATCGTCTTGCGCTGGCGCTCGTGCTGGATGCGCAGCAGGTTGATGATGTCGGCGTCGCGAGTGGCGTCGTCAATGTTGTGAACCACGCGACAACCCATCTGCTCGAATGTTTTGGGCACGAGCGTGGACGGCCCGCAGAGCGTGACGCGCGCGCCCAGTTTCGTCAGCGCCCAGATGTCCGACCGCGCCACGCGGCTGTACAGAATGTCGCCCAAAATCGTGACGTTCAGCCCGGCGATTTTTCCCTTGCGCTCGCGGATGGTGAAGGCGTCGAGCAAGGCCTGGGTGGGATGTTCGTGCGCGCCATCGCCGGCGTTGACGACATGGGCGTTGAGCACACGGGACAGGAAATGCGCCGCGCCCGACGCGCTGTGGCGCATGACGATGAAATCGGCGTTGAGCGCTTCGAGATTGCGTGCGGTGTCCTTCAGCGTCTCGCCCTTTTTCAGCGACGAGGCCTCGGCGGTGAAATTGATGATGTCCGCCGAGAGCCGCTGCTCGGCCAGCTCAAAACTGATGCGCGTGCGCGTGGACGGCTCGACGAACAGATTCACCACGGTCTTGCCGCGCAGCGCCGGGACTTTTTTGATGACGCGTTCGCCGACCGCCTTGAACGCCCGCGCCGTGTCGAGCACGGTGACAATCTCGTCCGCCGTGAGCGATTCGATGTCGAGCAGATGTTTGCGGTTCCAGGCCATGGCAGTCATTTTTTCAACAGGACCACTTCGTCCCGTTCCGCCCCGTTTTCAGTCAGGCACAGGGAAATTTTCTCTTCCCGGGCGGTGGGCACATTTTTGCCAACGAAATCCGCCTTGATGGGCAGTTCGCGGTGGCCGCGGTCCACGAGCACGGCCAGTTGGATTTTTTTGGGCCGGCCAAAATCATTCAACGCGTCCATCGCCGCGCGCGTGGTGCGTCCGCTGAACAGCACGTCGTCCACGAGGACCACCGTCTTGCCGGTGACATCGAAGGGAATGACCGTCGGATAAACCTTGGGCGCAGCGCGCTGGCCCAGATCGTCACGGTGCATGCTCACGTCCAAGATGCCGACGGGGACGGGTTGATGCCAGATTTCCGCGAGCAGCCGGCTCAGGCGCGACGCCAGAGTGGTCGCCTCCCACGGGAATGCCGACGAGCACGACCTCCGCTCCGACCTCGTTGCGCTCGGCGATTTCGTGCGCGATGCGCGCCAGCGCGCGCTGGATGGCCATGGCATCGAGGATGACGGTGGATTCAGGCATTTTGAAAAATCCTCCTCGTTCTCGTCCTCGTCCTGAAAATCGAAAATCCAGAAATCGAGGACGAGGACGATTGGGGAAGAAAAATCGCGAACCCACTCCGCCGGGCGGAGCCAGTTCGCGTCGCGTGTTTGGCGTTCATGTTTTCCTTCGCCACCTCGCTGGGCAGCGTTAAAGGAACATTTTATCTGTTTTCAGTGACCGGCGACCTGGCGGGTTTTGCGCCAGCTTGAGCGGTGGTTGATGATCCAATCCGTCAACGCCCGTTCGAAGCCGATGTCATGCCCGGCCTTCTCCGATTCAATCCACTTGTGCCGGAGAATCTCTTCGCGTTCGGCCTGAAACTCGCGGTAAAGCGAGGAGTTTTTTAACAAATCGTTCGCTGTCGATGCGTCTTTCATAGCGTCCGACATAGTTGAAATACAAAATTCGTACCTCAAATCTAAATCCTCGCGGCAAAACTGGCAATAGAAATCTGAATCGTTGAAATCATTCACCCCAGCCTTTTCCGCAAGGCCTCGGCAATTTGAATGAACGCCCGCCCCGGCGGTTTGTCCGGCGCTGAAACCACCACCGGCACGCCGCGGTCGCCGCCTTCGCGGATTTCAGTGAAAATCGGCACTTCGCCCAGGAACAGAATGTCCTGCCGCGCGGCCTCGGCCTGGCCGCCGCCGTGGCCGAAAATTTCCACGCGCTCGCCGTTGGGCGTGGTGAAATAACTCATGTTTTCGATCAGACCCAGAATCGGCACGTTGACTTTCTCGAACATCGCGATGCCCTTCCGCACGACGCCCAGCGACGCCTCCTGCGGCGTGGTCACGATGACGCCGCCGTCCAGCGGCACGGTCTGGCACAGCGAAAGTTGCGCGTCACCCGTGCCCGGCGGCAGGTCCACGAGCAGGAAATCCGCCTTGCCCCATTCCACCGAGAACAGAAATTGTTGAATCGTTTTCGCAATCATCGGCCCGCGCCAGATCACCGGCTGGCCATCATCGAGCAGCAGCCCGATGCTCATCACCTTCACACCATGATTGATGGGCGGAACGAGCTGTTCGCTGTCGCTGACCGTCGGGCGCTCATGAACGCCCATCATCAGCGGAATGCTCGGTCCATAAATGTCGCAATCTAGCAGGCCGACCCGCGCGCCGAGCTGCGCCAGCGCACAGGCCAGGTTGACGGAGCAGGTGGATTTGCCGACGCCGCCCTTGCCGCTGGCGACGGCGATGACGCGCTTCACGCCCTGAATGCGATTTTGGCTAGGCAACGCGCCCGGCACCGCCTGCCCGGGGGCCGGTTGCCGCACTTCGACTTGGGCGAGTTTCACTCCGGGCAGCGCCTTCAAAACCCGTTCGCTGTCCTCCTTGATCTGGCGCGCGGCGTCGGGATTTGAGGCGGTCAATTGCATCGTGACGCTGACCGTGTCGTTCGCGGTGGAAATCTCCTTGACCAGTCCGAAGGAAACGATGTCACGCGAGTAGCCGGGATATTTGACGGCTTTCAGCGCGTTCTTGATGTCGTCTTGCGTGAGCATGACCAGACGTTAGCACAATTGCGGTGGCGCGCCAGCGTTTGGAGTTCCGGATTCCGGCGGCAAAATTTCCAGGGTCAAAGAATAATCCTTGTAGCCGACGGCGCGCCAGAACGCGACTGACGCTTCATTTTGAACCAAAACTTCAACCGTCAGCCGCTTGTTTTTCGGCCAGATTTTTGACCGGAGTATTTGGACAGCTTCCCGGCCAATGCCTTTTCTGCGCCGGTTCCGCACCACGAAAAGCTGTCGCAAATAAATTTCCTCCGGCTGCTCGCGATACAAGGCGTAAGCGACGACTTCTCCGTCATTTTCAAACAGCATCGCGGCGTATTCGGATGCCAGCCAGCTTTTCGTTCGCTGCTCCAGCACAGGAACCGTCATGCGATTCCTGTGCCCCTCGTCGCGAATCAACTGATGGTTGAGTTCCGCCAGCAGGGAACAATCGTTCAAGGTTGCGCGCCGGAAGTTCAAATTTTCTTCCTTCCTTTGGCTCCGCCTTTATCCTCCGGCTCGACGTGAAAGCCAATCCGCCGTTTCGGCGGTTCGGGCGGCAGCGGTGGCGGATCCAAAATTTCCATGACGCGCCGCAACACGTCCACAATCACGCTCTCATGCACATCCAGACGGGCCGTCAGCTTCTTTTCCAGGTCGGCCAATTGGCGGGCGAGTTCCTTTGTGCCGCCCAGCAGGTCGCGCATCTTCACGAATGCGCGCACCACGAACACGCTCATCCGCACCGCTTCCGGGCTATTGAGCACATTGGCCGCCATGATCGCGCCGTTTTCGGTAAAGGCGTATGGGAGGTAGCGCCGCCCACCGTGCAAACTTAAGGTTCCAAATTGGAACCTCAAGTTTTCTAATTCTTCCTCAGTTAATTGGAAGATAAAATCATTCGGGAATCGCTCCAAATTGCGATTTACCGCCTTGTTGAGAATCTTGGTCGGCGTTCCGTAAATACGCGCCAAGTCAAAATCAAGGATGACTCGTTGCCCGCGAATCGTGCGAATTAGTGACCCGATGTCGTCGTATTGAATCAAATTGCCCATGTCTGCTTTATCCCTTTCCACCTGATTTTTGACATCGCAATTTGCGATGTCAAAACAGTTTATCCATGGCTCAAAACAAACCCATCGCAAATTGCGACCGGTTCAAAACTCAACTTGAAGTTCCAATTTGGCAACTCAAGTTTTCAAATTTCCCTGCGCCAAAACCTGTCATTGGCGATTCGGTGAACCGGTCACAATTTGTGACCGGATGGCTGCCCGAATCAAGATCGCATTTTGCGACCTTAAACAACGGAGAAAAATGGTTGGACGCTCGCCCTCATCCCGGCGTGGACTCGCTCGCGCCCGCTCGCTCGGCCCTGCGGGCCTTCGGCTTTGCCGAATTCCTTTCACCGATTCCCAATCGGTTCAAGTCTCCCCCAAGGAGAAGGAGAATTATTCGCCGGGTCTTTGGAATGTCGTGCGACTGGATTGGCCGGACAATCTTCCGCCAGCCGGAAATCTTGCGCCGGCATGTCCTCTCCTTGGCCGGAACGATTCAGATGAATTGTTTTTTTCACGGTACAAATGACGGTTTAAACCTTGGACCATTCAACTGCATCGCAGTTAAGCGGTGGCAGCAGATAGTTGAGTTTTTCGATGAGTTTTATCCACCAATGCCGTTGTTCTCGGCCACGAACTGCGAGTTTTAAGGTGGGTTTGCCTTGGGCGCGACTCCAGACGCCCGCACGACAAAACCAGCGCCAACGCAAAGTTTGCAATTCGACTTTTTCCAACAGCCCCAACTCCCTTTGCAGCAACACGCAAAGGTTGTAAGCCCAAATTGCAAACTGACACACCGCCTGTGTGGCCCAGAATTTTTTGCAGCAAAATCCTTTGACGCCAAATTGGCTGCCCAGTTCCCTGATCCGATTCTCGCTGTCACTCCGCCCATTGTAACGCCGCCAGATGGCCAGCGCGCTCCAACTGGCCGGCAGGTTGGTGACCAAGGCCTGAAAGCGATCGCCCGGCACCGACAACAGTTCCTTGCCGCCAGCCTCCGGCCGTTGGCTCAAGCGCTGCCTCACAATGACGACGCGCCGCCCCAAGACCGTTCCGTCAATCTCTTGAACATCCAATCCCTCAATTTCAGTCGCCGTCCAAGCCGCGTCGGCAGGCCGGCAGTATTTTTGCCGTTTGACGTAAAGTCGCATCACCACGATGTAGTCCAACCGGCGTTGCTCCAGCAATTGGAGCACCTTTTCGTGGTAAAAACCCGCATCGGCGCGCACACAACCGATGTGAATGTGCGGCGGCAACGGCCTGTGTTAATTTCAATCACCGTTTGGTGAGTGTTGCCTGTGAGGGGTTGAGTTTGTTTTTTCATTCCAATAACACCCTTAACCCGCAACACTCCCAAACGCTATCTGAATCGTTCCGGTCAAGGAGAAGGAGAATCATTGAGGGAGGTCGTGAACACAAATCAAAAAAGCTGACGGGCTAATTTTTCAAGAAACCGGGTGGCGACAAAGATTCCGCTCCTCACAGAGCAGAGCAGAGCAGCGGGGAACCCTGAGTCTGAAACCGGTCACTTGCGCGGCAATGCGATTTTGCCGGTGCGGGTGATGTCCGTCACGCCGAATGAATTCATCAATTCGACGAATTTCTGGACCTTGTCCTCGGTGCCGGTGATTTCGATGGTGAGCGATTTGGGCTGCACGTCCACGATTTTGGCGCGAAAAATGTCCGTGATTTGCATCACCTCGGCGCGCGACTTGGAATCCACCGCCACCTTCACCAGCACCAGCTCGCGGTCCACGTATTCGCCCTCATGGAAATCCTGCACCTTGATGACATCCGGCAGCTTGTTGAGCTGCTTGACGATCTGCTCCAGCGTGGCCTCGTCGCCGTGGGTGACGATGGTCATGCGCGACGTTTTGGGATCCTGGGTCGGGCCGACGTTGAGGGTGTCAATGTTATAGCCGCGGCCGCTGAACAGGCCGGCCACGCGCGTGAGCACGCCGAACTTATTCTCGACCAAAACTGAAATGGTATGTCGCATAAATTCCGTTGGAACGGAAGAAAAGACTAACAACCCTTCAAATCACGGTCAATTTGCAAATTCAAATGGAATTACTTGATTGATTTGAAAAAAGAAATTCAATCAGATTTCTCTCCGGTTGGCTTGATGGGATGGGCCAGGTTCAACCGCGCTTGGTCGTCTTTGGGTGGAGTTCATCTTCAAGCGGCCCGGTCGGGTGGGATGTGGGAGTGCCAGACAACCGCGCTTGCGCCGATGCCGGCCAGCCACTAATGTTCTTTTGGCTGCGCTCGTAGCTCAGTTGGATAGAGCATCTGCCTTCTAAATCCAAAACGACTTTTTCAAGAATCATCACCCCTCATCCACCATTGATTTCATTGGCGATTTTCATCAGGCATCATCCGCAAAAATCCAGTTTTTGCATAAAAAATGGCAAGTAGTATCCAAAAAGCAGTATACAAAATATGCACCTGCCTTGCGACATTATGCTCTGACATCAAACTCGATTGCCCTTAAAATTCCCCGTTCGCGTTCCCGTGCTTGTCATCTGTCTTGCTGAATTGAAGGCCAAGCCGGATGCCAACCACGCGAACGCTCACCCCATCAATGACTGGTCGTGTCATATTTGCAACCAGCACCGCGCCACTTCCCCCGCTCGCGAATCTGGTTTCAAATCCGACACCACCAGCACAAATCCCGCGCGACCGGGCGTCACTGGTTATTGTTCAACTGACCCGCGAGATGGACTGGCCAGTGCTTTGCAGCCGCCTGATTTATTGAAACTTGTGAATCCGCCAGCCTGAGCGATATTATTATACGCGCATAGCCGATCAAGGCTTGAGAAAAGCCCGGCCAGCAAGTAAAGTGGCATATATGAAATACGCGGATCGAATCACCTTTAATCCCAAGCAATGCGGCGGCCGTCCCTGCATCCGGGGCATGCGCATCCGCGTCAAGGACGTGCTCGATCTTCTAGCCGCACGGGTTCCCGAAGCGGAAATCCTGGCCGATTATCCCGACCTTGAGGCGGAGGACATCCAAGCCAGCATTGAATACGCGGCGGCGCAACTCGATCACTCCGTTCTGGTGACCACCCGGTGAAGTTCCTCGTTGACGCCCAATTGCCACCCGCCGTTGCCCGTTGGCTGCGCGACAACGGACACGATGCCCAAGCCGTCCGGGAAGTGGGCTTGCGCGAAGCCGAAGACGACGACATTTGGAAACACGCGCTGGCCACCGGCGCGGCGATCCTCACCAAGGACGAGGACTTCCCCATCCGGGCGCAAAAGACGAATGCCGGTCCGGTGATTGTTTGGTTGCGCATCGGCAACACTTCCAACCACACCTTGCGGCTCTGGTTCATGCCGCAGCTTCCACAGATCATCAGTTTGATCGAGCAAGGCGTTCGCATCCTCGAAATCCGGTGAGCGCCGGCCAGCCCGCCACCATCCGGGCCGTGAATCGGGTGTCTTCATGGCTTCTGCATCTGTTCATTTTCCTGGCAACACCTGATTTCCCCCGGCGCACAGACTTTCGGGCTGACTGTCGCCGACTCGGTCACACCAAAAGACTGTGCGCCGCCCGTGATGCCTGACTCCGGCGAGTTTCGGCCGGCTTCACTTCGCTCCGTTGCGCGGTCAACCACGACTTTGCACCCGCCGTTGATCCGCTTGCTTGCCGCTCCGTTCCGCAGCCGTAATTCACCGGAGACAGGCCCGAACCCCGCACCGGCCCAACCCCGTTTACCGCACCGTAGCTGGGCAAAGGTAGCCCATCATTTCAGCCCATCCATTTCAGTTGCCCCTGTCCGCTCACGAGCGTAGCATCGCCTCATAACTTCAAACGGGAAATGTGGCTATGAAAGATTACGTTTTGAATGATGTCAAACCATCCTCTTCCAGCAAGGATTCGTTCCTGACTGGCCTCGTCTTCGGCTTCGATGTTGGCACCGGCTCTATTGGCTATGCCGTGCGCAAAGGCAGCGAGTTCAAAGATGTCGGCGTGCTGATTTGCGACAGCGAAGGTAGCGACTTGAGTAAACGTCGCGATTTGCGACGCCAGCGCCGCACGCTCCGAAGTAATCCCAAACCAACCGGCCAAGGACGAACCCGGCGTGATCAGTTTGGCATCCCTTGGACGGGGGGCAATCCCAAACCAAAGCGGCGAGGCAAGTTGCTTCGTCCAATTCCAACCGGATTTGCCAACTTTTTCAAACCAGCAACTTGCCTCGCCGCTTTGGTTTCAAATAAACCGCCGCCAATGAAATTTCTCCCGATACCGAAGCAATTAAAGAAATCAGGCTTTTATTCTACGCAGAAATTCCGCTGGCCGACTGTTTCAATCCCGAAAATCTTTGTCATTCTTTCGGGACAGTTATTAGAGTATTAAACTAGGTTAAGGGGCAGGCCGGCGCGCTCCGCGCACCCGGCCTGCCCCCTTCACCGTGTTCTAGGCCACCATCTGTGCTTCCTTGATGATGAGCCGTTTGTCCCGTTCTTCCCAGCGCAGCACTTTCAGCGTGACTTGCTGCATTTCCGGCAGCTTGTGAAACTCGACGACGTTGTCGCCGTCCAATTTAACCTTGCCGTCTTTCAGGTCCGGGTATTCCTCGAAGACCGCCAACGCCGCCAGCAGTTCTTTGGGCAGGAACCGTCGCGTCAGGAATATGGCGTGGTAATGCACCCAGCCGGACTCATGAAACTCAACCTTGATGCAGTAGGGCGCATCAATGGTGTATATCTTGCCCTTGTGCTTCACACCTTGCCGGAGCTGGTAAAACACCTTGCGGAGCCAGTCGCGGCTGTCTTCAAAGGCAGCTTCTTCGCTCGCGTAGTTTTTGGGGTCGAGTGTGAACGTCAGGAACAGCTTGCCGTTTACATCTGGCAGTTGATTCCAGAACCGGATCAGCACTTTGAAGATGCCAACAGGATGAAACCACGAGGCGGGAATAAATTCCTTGATGGTTTGTTCATTGGCGGCTGGCGCCGGCAGGTTTTGAACCCTACCCCCACCTCCTTGACTTACGGTTTCTTTGTGTGGTTCCCCAGGATGATTTGTATTCATACGCTCCACTCCGAGGGTTTGGTATTTTCCTTGAGGAACCGTTCGAGTTCGCCAACCCAATAAATCGGGCGGTAGGTGACTCGGCACGGACGCAGTAAACCGCGCGCGGTCAGGCGGTCGAGAGTTGCAGGACTGACGCCAATCGCCTTTGCCGCCTCAATGCGGTTCAGACCCAGCTTCGGCGGCTGGCTTTCTGGCGTCTTTATGTCTGTTGTAATCACACCACACAATTACAACAGCCAGACGTAAGTTAATTGGTGGTTCTGCCGGATGGCGGAACCACCTTTTAAAATTCAAGATTTAGGTTTTGGAAAATTGCCAAGGGCGACCGCGACGACCTATTGAAAGTTTGATGTCTTTGAAAACATCTTGAAACCAATCCTGCGTTTTATTTTTGAATTCAGGGAGTGTTTTTAACTCACCAATAAGGTGATTGCTCGTCTTGTGCGGAACCAGTCTGCGCATTTTCTCGATATCGTATTGCCATGCGATCAATTCAAGGTGGATGCCTGCGCGCCGATCATCTCCGCTGAATTCACCCTCTTCATTTAAGAAGACCGTGTATCCCTCGCCCATGCCTTTCAAAAAAATCGCCACTGTCTTGGCGCTCTGATTGGCTAGATGCCAAAAAGCGATCTGTTTTTGCTTTTCAAGATTCTCCAATTGCCTTCTTAAAACTATTTCCGCTAGCTCTGACAGAGACGTATTGTCATTCGCCGGGCGATCGAGGAATTTCAAACAATATTGACGGGCATCTTCTTCACCCAAGAGAGGCTGGATTTTATCCCACTTTTTTTTGCTGATCTTGTTGAAGCCTTCCCTTTGGAGAATTTGCGGCGCATCTTTTGCCAGAAATGTTTTATATCGTTCGTTTAACCCGATAATACGGCCGTAGTTCCGCCAGTTGACTTTGGTTTTGGATTTGGGCCGGAGCTTCAACACTGACTTGAGAATCGTGCTGCAAAGCTTCCGATAAATAATTTTTGCCCAATCCGGTGTCTGGCTGGTTTGCTTCCAATGCGGAAGCGGTTCCAAATTCATTTCCACCCGCAAGTCGCATTGCAGATTCATCAATAATTCAAAAACGGTCGGCTGGGAACATTTAGCTGTCCCATGTTTCTCATTTTCATTTTTTGCTTTTTGATTCATTGACAATTTTTCCAAACGTCACCCGTTGCGCCATTGCCACCGAGTGTTGATCGCGCAGATGCCCGTAAACTTTCATCGCCAGCGCGCCGCCGTCTTTATGTCCCAGCCAACGGCTCACTGTAGGGATATCAACACCGGACTCGATGCAAAGTGTCGCAAAAAGATGTCGCAGGTCGTGATGCGTGATCCGGACCATGCCAATTTCATTCGCCGCCCGATTCATCGCTTTCTGACATTCACGCACGAGCATTACCGGATCGAGGGCAGGGCGTCGGGGTTTTCCGCTTTTAACCGTTCCAGAAGCTTTCGCATGTCGGGAATCATCGGCACCCGGCGAATCGTCCAATTCTTGGTGCCGGTTTCGAGGTCGCCGCGCACAACGATTTCCCCCTTGTCAAAATCACAATCCGCCCAGGTGATGTTGGCCGCCTCATTTTTACGAAATCCACCAAAGGCCAGAAAGCGGACCAGTTCCGCACAACGCTTGCTGAAACCGCCGCCACCATTTTCAACAGCGGCAACAAATTCCGTAAATTTTTCAGGCTCCGGCAGGGTCAGCCGTTTGGGGCGTTCGCTGAGTCGCTTGATGAACCGCGCTGGATTGTCGTAGCGCGAACCCATTTCAATCCCGATTTCAAACAAGTTCCGCAAAATGGAAATCGTGTGGTTGAAGGCGGTGGCGCTCCGGCCCGAACCAAATTTTGCCGCCCAATTCAAACAGTCGGTTTTCGTGACGGAACGAACTTCTTTCTTTCCGAGGTCCGGCCAGCTTTTGAGCAGGGCGGCGATCCGCTGGATGTGATAATCTTTGGTGCGGGGTTTTAGCGAGCCGTTGCCGGCCAGCCGTTGCTTGTGAATTTCGATGGCATCGGCCATCGTCAGTTTGCCAGCCGATACCGAATCGCGGGACTCGGCGACCTGCCGCTCGTGCTTCTCAAAATCGGAGAGCCGCAGCTTGGCGACGGACAGCACATCGGTCTTGAGACTGCGACGGATGAGCTTGCCCTTGACGCGCAAACGTGCATAGTAAGTCCCAGATGGAACGTAGCGAATTAAGTTTGAATACTGTGTTTTCTGCCAATCTTTGTCCGATTCGGCAGTCTCTAGCCGCGCGTTTTTCTCACTCATGCGGACAGTATACAAAATCAGTATCTAAATGTCAATTTCGTTTTTGTACAGGCGATGAAAAGCTTGTATTTATTGGTGTGCGCCCGTAGCTCAGTTGGATAGAGCATCTGCCTTCTAAGCAGAGGGTCCCGCGTTCGAATCGCGGCGGGCGTGCCATTCTTCATTTACGATTTACAATTTACGATTTACGATTTGTATCACCGTGCTCAATCTTGAACAACTGGCTGGATTGCTGGAGAAAAATCGCGCCGCCGCGTCCGCGCGCGTGAAGGAATTCTCCATCGGCGGCAAACCATTCGCCTTCAATTCGCAGCCCGCCATCATGGGCGTCATCAATCTTTCGCCCGATTCGTGGTATCGCGAAAGCGTTTGCCTGACGGCGGAGGCAGCAGTTCAACGCGGCAAGATTTTGACCGCTCAAGGCGCGGACATCGTGGACATCGGCGCGGAATCCACGCTGGCGCACGCCGCGCGCGTGGATGACGCGGCGCAAAACAGCAAGCTGATTCCCGTCATCAAGGAACTGCGGCAAGCTGGCATCCTGGTTTCGGTGGAAACGTATTCACCCGCCGTCACGCGCGCATGCCTTGAAGCAGGCGCGAACATTTTGAATCTTACCGGCACGGACGGCAGCGACGACTTGTTTCGCCTGGTCGCGGCGCATGACGCGGCGGTGATTATTTGTTACGTGCAGGGCAGAAACGTTCGTGAAGTTGGCGATTTTGATTTGAGCGCCGATCCGGTGGAAATGATGCGCGGGTATTTTGCGCGGCAGATTGAAATTGCGCAGCGGCACGGCGTGGAGAAGATCATCCTCGATCCCGGCCTCGGCTTTTATTACCGCAACTTGCAGGACAGCGCGGTGCGTGTGCGGCATCAGATGACCGTTTTTCTGAACACGTTCCGGCTGCGGACGCTGGGCTTCCCAATCTGCCACGCGCTGCCGCATGCGTTCGAGTATTTTCGCGACGAGGTGCGCTGCGCCGAGCCGTTCTTTGCCGTGCTGGCCGCGCTGGGCAGGACCGATGTGTTCCGCACGCACGAAGTCCCGCGCATCAAGGCCGTGCTGGAGACGATGAAGGTTTTTTAACCGTTCCGCAGCGGCGACTCGGAAGAGTACCGCCATTTTCTGAAACCGAATCAGCGGCGCTCTTCCGAGTCGCCGTTACGACGAACCAGAAACACGCCTTCCTCGCCTGATTGGGCAATCCATTGCCCGCAGACTTCCAAACCGTATCGTTCAAGAACTTTGCGGACACGCTCCGGTGTATAGCGGTAGGAAAATAAAAGCCGGATGGTTTCGCCGGCGCGAAAATCAAATGTCTCGTTGTCCACTTCAATCCGGCGTGAACGCGTGAAATGAAAGCCGGCCACGATGCGTTGCAGGCCGTTAGACCCGTCCTGTTCTATTTTGAAACACAGTTTGCCGTCGCCACGCTCCACGCCGAGATCAAGCAGGAACGTCATCAGCCAGTCACGCGTGAGCGAATTGTCGTATTGCGGCAGGATCTGCTTCACCCCGGCGGTGTAATTGCTCCCGGGCGCCAGGTTCGCGCTGAATAGGAGAAAATCCTTTGGACGAATGAGCGACAAAAGTCTTGGCAGGATGATTTGCGGCTCGAAGTTCGGAATCATGCCGAAAAAGGTGATGAAACGTGAAACGTGATGCGTGATGCGTGAATTGAGAACAGCGGGCAAGTCGGTCGCAGTTGCGAGGTCGCAAACCAGCGGGCAACAATTTTTCTCCGGCACGACGGCAAGCGCGGTCTGACGGGCGGTCAAAACCATCGCGGTGCTGACATCGCACGGCGTGTAAAAAATTTGCCGGCCGGCTTTTATTAATAATTTCAGCAGGCGCGTGTCCTTTTGCCCGCCGCCGCAGCCGAGGCCGATGACATGAACCGCCTTCGATTTGATCCGTGCCGCTGCCGCCGCAAAACCCCGGCCGTAAATCGCGGCGCAATCCGCGTCGTTGCGCGTGGGCGAACAGGCCTGATGCAGCGCAAGCCATTTTTGGGTTTGTTTGACGCTGTCGTAGTGGAACTTGTGGTTCACGCGCCGCGCGCGGAGCGAGCCGAGCAAATCGCGCCGGACGTTTTCCGGAAACTGGCTGGCGTGAATCAGAACTTGGGCGACGGAACTCATACGATTCTACTTTTGCGGATATTTTACGTAGAGCAGCCAATAAACCACCACACCGGTCACGGAGACATACATCCATAACGGCCAGGTCCAGCGGGCGATTTTTTTGTGCGCCTCAAAATTTTTCCGGCGCGCCCGGTAAAGCGTCACTAATATCAGCGGCACGATGACCATGGCCAGCACGGTGTGCGTACGCAGAATCACCAGATAAATCGGGCGAAACCATTGCGGTTCCATGAACTTTGTCGGTCCCCGATGCAAAACCACGCCGACATAGGTGTGATAGGCAAGGTAGCAAATCAAAAAAACAATTGAGGTGACGAACGCCGCCACCATGCAGTTGCGGTGCGCGGTCTGGTTTTTGCGCCGGATGAAAATATAACCGGCGGTCAGGAAGACGGCGCTGAGGCCGTTGAGCGAAGCGTTGACGGCCGGCAAATCGTGAACAGTCATACTGTTTTTGCCTGATGGGTCATAATAAATTGGAGCGCCGGCCTCCGGTCCGGCTCGATGCTGATGGCTGTCTCGAACACGCCGGGTCGGAGACCGGCGCTCCAACGCAGATCAGGGTTGCAAATCGCAGTCATTTCTCGCGTTCGAGTTGGCGCACGATTTCGATGATGCGCGGCTGGACGTTGGTCCAATCCACACCGTCACCCTCGGTTTCAAAAATTCCGCGCAACCGGGCGTGCCGGTCCACGATGACAAAAATCGTGCTGTGAATGAATAAATCAGCCGGATTCTGCCGGTCTTCGGGTTTCACGGGAACGGCGCTGAGTTTGAGGCTGTTGGCGGCGAGCTGGCCGATTTCCGATTTCGTGCCGGTGAGAAACGTCCAGCGGCTGGAGTGTGCATCGTAACGCTCGCCGTATTTTTTCAGGACCGGCGGTGTGTCGAAATCGGGATCGGTCGTCAGCGTCACCAGTTTGGCCCGGCTCGCCGGTGGCAGCGCGTCCTGGAGCGATTCCATTTGTTTGCTCATGATGGGACATGACCCGGCGCAACGCGTGAAAATGATGTCGGCGATCCAGACGCGGTTGGTCAGGTCGGCGAGCGTCGTGACCTGGCCGTCCTGATTCGTAAGCGTGAAGCCGGCGACCGGGCCGATTATGGGCAGCGCCGCCGGGCGATGCGCGTGATTCAATTCCATCAGCGAAAGCGCATACGTCAGGCACAGCACGACGAGGAGCAGGACGATGCCGATCCAAAGCGTTCGGGGCAGTTGTTGAGGAGTGTCAGCCATGCCGGTTGATGAAATGATACGCTCAAAAAAATGCCACCGCAAGCCGGGGCCGCGGGTGTTCCGGAATCATTCCGGGATGTACGACCAGGGGAAGGTCGGCGGTGAACGCGCGCGCAGTCCAAACGCTTCGCGGTGGCAGTCAATTCATGGACAAATCATCGGGCATCTGGGAGAGGAGCTTGTTTTTCCAGCCGCCCTTGTTTTTCAGGATTTTCGGCCAGAGCTGTTCGGGCGGCGTTTCAAAGACGAGTTCGAGCGACGCCGGAAACGTCAGCCATGCCTTGCGTTTGATTTCGGTTTCCAACTGGCCGGGCGACCAGCCGGCGTAGCCCGCGAACATTTTGACCTTTTTCTCCGCGGAAAACGATTCGCCGATTTCCACCAGATCATCCAGCGAATGGCCCAGGTTCAAATTTGGAAACACGTTGGCGCTGGGGAGAAAGCTGTCCGCGTGCAAAAAGCTCAACGCGGTCGGCTGCACCGGCCCGCCGAGAAAGAGCGGTGATTCCCGGAGCACGTTGGGCAAGTCGGCCACGAGCACTTCCCCCACCTTGCTGCCGGCGGCGCGGTTGAGCACCAGGCCGAAGGCGCCCTCGGCATTGTGCTCGCACACGAGCACCACCGTGTGATGGAAAAATGAGCCGTTCAAAACGCCGCCGTCCAGCAGCAATTTGCCTTTCAGGAATTTTCCGGCTTCGCTCATATCCACTCTCAATGTGCCTCAGAAATGCATTGCTGGCAACAGGCGCCCGGTCAGTTGGGCGGCAGGGGGAGATCCTGTTCCGTTCCGGAATCAACGTTCTGAATCCGCACCGACTTTTTCCCGATTGCCAGACAGCGAATGGTCACATTGGTTGTGCCGATTTTCACCTTTTTCTGGTCTTTGGCAAAAAAGGAAAGGCCGTTGATGATGGCCACCGGCTGGTTTCCCCACAAAACCCCCTGAAGTTTGATGGTGGCTGGGGCGGGTGCCGGCGGGTTGGTGTTTTTGTTTGCGGGAGTGGCGGGAATGGAATCATTCACCGCCAGCTTTGTTGAAGGCATTTTGACGTCCCTGAGCTTGTCCACATGACCGGCTTCCAATTGCGGGGACTCACCATATTTCATCCAGTCCAGGACCTGGTCGAACCCGTAACGCTTCTCCGCCTCAATGAACAGGTCAACCTGGCCGCGCGTGTAACGGTTTTGCAGAATAAATTTTTTCTGCCCCTCTTCCTGCTGTGAATCCATCAGCAGATAGGCAACCAATTCGCAAAAACCCTCCTCGGCGTCGCGCCCCAATCTCGCTCTTCGCTCCTTGGGCACGTTTTCGCCCACCCAGGCATGCGAGTACTCGTGGGCGCACGTTGCCTTCAGCTCGGCCAGCGGCAAACCGGTCATCAGGCGCATTTTGTACCTGGTTTCGTGGTTGATCGTTTCGGGGCGGATGCAACCCAGCAGGTTGGGACTCTCAAAATCGTTGCCGCGAGTGAAACATGGAGTCCACGTCAATCCGATCAATAACCGAGACATCCACCTTTTCCGGGAATGCCGTGAAGCGGGAAAACAGCCGGTCCAGGTCATCCTTAACCTGGGCGCAAATCCGTTCCGCATCGTCCGCCTTCAACACTGCCGTCCGGGCATCGCGAGTGCAAAGGAAACGCCCGTCCGGCAATTGCATGCCATCCTTGACGGGCAAACCGCAGATGGCACACCGGGGCAGCTTTAGGCAGTCGGAACAGACCTCTTTTTGTTCACCCGTGACCTTGTCCGTGGCCAGATAAATCGTGCCGGAAATCGGCTTGCCGCAAATGGCGCAAAGATCTCCCCGTGCCGACAGCGGGCCAAAACAAAAACCGGCCATCAGCAAGACGATCCAAAGATATCTCCCGTGGTGTTGCATGGTTTGAAAAAACGTGAACAACAGAAAGCCGCGGCTTCGTTGTCCATTTCAACTCAAAGCACCTCCCGCGCCAAATGAGGCGGTGATGGCCCGATTCGACACAGAAGGCGGATTGGCTTCAATCCGCAGCGGGTATATGGGCCGGGAGTGCCGCGAGTTGAGACAACCCGCGCTCCAGCCCGACGTCCTAATTTTCGAAATCAGGACACTGCTTGTCAGCCGAGGGATTTAACCTTTTTGACAATGCCGGCGGCGTCAATGCCGAAGTGCGCCAGCAATTCTGCCGGTTTGCCGGAACGGGGCAGCAACGTCACGGCGAGTTTGTGAACCTTGATACCGTCCACGCTGAGTTCGCCCGCGACCGCGTCGCCCAAGCCGCCCTCGAGGTAATGATCTTCAACCGTGATGACGGTGTTGCCGGTCTTTTGCGCGGCCGCCTTGATGACATCCTTGCCGAGCGGCTTGATGCTGTAAGCGTCAATGACCGTGATGCCGATGCCTTCGGCTTTCAACGTTTCCGCAGCCTTCAGCGCCTCGTGCAGCGTCACGCCGGCGGCGACGACGGTGACCTTGTCGCCCGCGTTCTGGCGCAGCACCTTGGCGCCGCCAATGGGGAATGGTTCGTCGTTGCCGTAAATCACCGGTGTCTTCGGACGCGATGTGCGCAGGAAACAAATTCCTTTCTTCTGCGCCATCTGTTCGACCAGCTTTTCCGTGCTCACGGCTTCGCTGGGATACAGCACCACGCTGCCGGCAATCGCGCGCATCATGGCGATGTCTTCGAGCGCCATTTGCGACGGGCCGTCTTCGCCGATGCTTACGCCGACGTGCGAGCCGGCGAGCTTGAGGTTGGCCTGCGAAATGCCCGCGACGCGAATCTGGTCATACGCGCGGGTGAAAAAACAGGCGAACGTGGACGCGAACGGCACCTTGCCGCGCGCGCCAAATCCAGTGGCCGCGCCGACCATGTTTTGCTCGGCAATGAAACATTCGATGGAGCGGTCCGGGAATTTTTTGAAAAACTTGTCGGCGTAGGTGGAATTCTTCGTGTCGCCGTCCAGCGCGACGATGCGCTGATCCGTCTCGCCAATGCGCGCGAGCGCGGTGCCGTAAGCTTCGCGCGTTGCCACCTGATCGCCGGGTTTGTAATTGACCGGCGGATAGCTTGCGGGCGCGGCAAGGTTTGGCGCGGGCAATTGAGTGGGTGCGGGAATGGGAACGCCGATGCCGGATTTCGAACTGGGCTGAAGTTCGGCAATGGCTTTGGCGGCTTCCGCCGGGTTCAACGGTTTGCCATGCCAGCCATCCTGGTCCTGCAAAAATGAAACGCCCGCGCCCTTGTAAGTTTTTGCGATGATGCAGAGCGGCTGGTCATTCAGCCCCACGCCGCTGAGCACCTCCAATAGTTCCTCGATGTCGTGGCCGTCCACGTCCTCAACGCGCCAGCCAAAGGATTCAAAGCGTTTCCGATAAATATTGACGTCATGCCCGAACGCCGTCGCCTGGCTTTGGCCGAGGCGGTTGTCGTCCACGATGGCGATCAAATTGTTTAGCTTGTAAATGCCCGCGAACGACGCCGCTTCCCAAACCGAGCCTTCGGCGATTTCGCCGTCGCCCATCAGGACGTAGGTGTTGTAATCCAGACGGTCGAGCCGCGCGGCGAGCGCCATGCCGGCGCCCACGCTCAAGCCCTGGCCGAGCGAACCGGTCGCCACGTCCACGAAGGGCAGCCGCGGCGTTGGATGGCCTTCGAGGTCGGAACCGAACTGGCGGAGCTTCAACAATTCACTCGCCGGGAACAAACCGGTTTCCGCCCAGGCGGCGTAAAGCAGCGGCGCGGCATGTCCTTTGGAAAGAACAAAGCGATCGTTGTTGTGGTAATGCGGATTTTTCGCGTCGTAACGCATGTGGCCGAAGAACAGCGTCGCCATCACATCCGCCGCCGAGCAGCAGGAAGTCGGGTGCCCGCTGCCCGCCGCAGTCGTCGAGGCAATCGAGTGAATCCGCAACTGGTTTGCGATGCCCTTCAATAATTCAAGGTCCGTGTCAATCATGGAACGCGGAGTTTATCCAAGAAACCGCCAAAGCCAAGAATGAAAATTGCCAAAACGCGAATTAGGGTGGCAGCACGTGTCCTGGAATCGAGCACGTCGGCAGCACGCCAACGGCGTTGATCGTGTAAGTCCCGCCGGAAGGACACACCGGAAAGATGCCATCCCTGAGATAGGGCAGGAGGTCAAGGGCGGTCGGAATGGCGTCGGCCGGCTTTTCATTTTCCAGGGACCATTCCTGTTTGGCCGCGTCAATTTGCCGGAGATTGTAGATGCAGGCGTTCATCTGGGTGACCGCTGCCGACGGTTGTTCCGTTGAAGGTTCCGGCGCGGGGCCGGCCGGCGGTTCTTCAGCCGGCATCGGTTGCTGCGGCTGCGCGGCAGCGCCTGCGGACTGCAATTGCTGCGTCATCTGCTGATTCGCCCGGCGCAACTGGCTGTTTTCACTTTGCAGGCGGAAAAACTTTTGGGACAGAACCTGATTTTCGGCGCGCAGCCGGGCGTTTTCGGCGCTCAATGTGGCGACGCTGGAAGTCTTGAGTTGATCCAATTGGATGCGCAATTGCACGGCCACCTGTCGGGCCTCGCGTAACTGGACCACCGCCACATCCTTCTGGTTTTTGGCCAGAAAGAGAAAGACCTCGGTGGCCAGAAGGGCCGCCACACACAACCAGAGAACCCAGTTTTTAAGTTTCATGGTCAATCTTCTTTTCGCCCTTTCGCGCCCCGCCGTCAAACACGAAATGGTGCGCGTGGCGGGGGTCGAACCCACAACCTTCAGCTTCGGAGGCTGACGCTCTATCCAATTGAGCTACACGCGCAAGGCAATGGGCAGAATACCTGCACGCGCAGCCCGGCTCAAATGAATTTACGCGTGAAATTTGCGCGGGGAAACAAAAAGGGACGGCGCAGGGCCGTCCCGGTGTCAATGTATGTCACCCGGCAAATTATTTTTGCGGCGCGGCGGCTGGAGGTGGAGTGCCGGAAGTTGACGGCGGATTGCCACCAGCGGGCGGGCCACCGGCAGGCGGGCCACCGGGGCGGCGGCGCTGGGTTATCTGCTGGTATTTGTCAAATTGCTCCGGCGTAAGAACGGCCTTCATTTGCGTGGTCTCATCGTCACGCAGGGCTTTCATCTTGACCCGGCGGTCTTCAGGCGTGAGGCTGGTGTCGCCGCGCAATTCACGTATCTTTTGATTGCGCGCATCAAGAATGGCCTGCACTTTCGGTTTCTGGTCGGCGGTCAGGTTAAGCTGTTCGGAGAACTGGTCAATGCCGGGACCCCCGCGCATGCCGGGAGGACGTTGGCCAGCGGGCGGAGCGCCAGCGGGCGGAGTGGAAGGCGTTGTATTGGTGTCCCCTGCGCGCAAGGCCGGACTCCACATCAGCAAACTGCCTGCGGCCAATGCCGTGATTAACATCGTTTTATTTGCTTTCATAATTATTTGTCGTGATTCGTTTTTTCATTCCCGCCACGCCATAATGACGCGGCTGTCTATCTTATAAGACGTTCAGTATAAAAGGAGGTTACAGTCCGCGCAACACTTTTACCACCGCGCCAACCGTCCTTTCCATGTCCGCCGGGCTGTGGGCCGTGGAAATAAAACCCGACTCGAATTGCGATGGCGCGAGGTAAACACCTTCGGCCAGCATCCCGTGGAAATACTTTTTGAACCGGTCGCGGTCGCTCTTCTTCGCGTCGGCGAGGTTCCAGACCGTCCGGCCGGTGAAATAGGCGCAGAACATCGAGCCGCAGCGATTGAATGTCACGGGCACGCCCGCCGATTTCGCGGCGTCCTTCATCCCGGCTTCAAGCTGTCCGCCCAGTTCTTCGAGGCGGCGGTAAATGTTTCTTTCGGTGGGTTTATTTTTTGGGACTCGTGCAACCCGCCCCTCCGACAGCAATTCGAGCGCTGCAATGCCTGCCGCCATTGCCAGCGGATTGCCGCTCAAGGTGCCGGCCTGGTAAACCGGGCCGAGCGGCGCGAGCCAGTCCATGATGTCCGCCCGTCCGCCGAACGCGCCCACCGGCAAACCGCCGCCGATGATTTTGCCAAGACACGTCAAATCCGGCGTGATGCCAAATCGTTCCTGCGCGCCGCCGGGCGCGAGCCGAAAACCGGTCATCACCTCGTCAAAAATCAGCAACGCGCCGTTTGCTTTTGTGATTTCGCGCAGGAATTCCAGATAGCCCGGTCTGGGCAGATACAATCCCGCATTGCCCGGCACCGGCTCGACGATGATGGCGGCAATTTTCTTTTTGTTCGCGGCAAAAGCGGCCTTGACCGCTGCGACATCGTTGAATGGCAAAACGATGGTGTGCTGCGTGAACGCCGCCGGCACCCCGGCGCTGTCGGGATGACCGAACGTCAGCGCACCGCTGCCGGCCTTGACCAGCAGCGAATCCGCGTGGCCGTGATAGCAGCCGTCGAACTTGATGATTTGGTCGCGACGGGTGAACCCGCGCGCGAGGCGAACCGCCGACATGCACGCCTCGGTGCCGGAATTGCACATCCGCACCTTCTGCACGCTGGGCACGAGCGAACAAATCAACTTTGCCATCGTGACTTCCAATGGATTGGGGATGCCGAAGCTGGTGCCGTGATCGGCGGCGGCTTTGACGGCGGAAATAATTTTCGGGTGCGCATGGCCATGAATCGCCGGCCCCCAGGTGCAGACGTAATCAATCAGTTCATGACCGTCCACATCCCAGACATACGCGCCCCTGGCCCGGTTGACGAAGAACGGCTGGCCGCCGACCGCGCGAAACGCGCGTACGGGCGAATTGACCCCGCCGGGAATGTATTTCAACGCCTCGGCAAAAAGTGCCTGGGATTTGATTCGTGAACTCATGGGTTCAAATTAACAATCTAAACCCAAAGACACAAAGCAGAAGAATTCGCCGGGTGGTGGTGGGCGGAAGTCAGGGATCGGTGTTGCATCAACCGTCCTGCCGCGGCATACAAGCTGCATCATTTTGTCTATTTGCGGTACTTCGTCTGGCTGGTTTGCCAACAGGGCAAGGATGCGCGCCGTTTGAGCGATTTGGGCCGCTTTCGAGAATTGGCCGGTTTCGGCATGGGCAGCGGCCAGGGTTTTGATGAAGCGGGCCAGTCTGCGGTCGGTCAATTCGACGGCCCGGGTGGCCAGTTGCACGGCTTCTTTGCCGTTGCGCACTTCCGGTTTGCCGGTGGTCGCCAGAATCCAGGCCAGTCGGTTCAAAACCACCGGGTTGTTGGAATCCACATTTAGCATTTCACGGCAGTCTTGAATGGCTTCTTCCACCTTGCCTTGCGCTTCAAGCTGACTGGCCAGTTGATCCTGCTTTATGGCCTCCGTCATCCATCGGATTACTAATTGATCTTCCGCTGCGAAAGTAATGTGGTGAAAATCCGGCACATCGCCCGCTTGGGCCTCCCGCAGGTTGGCGGGTTTTGTGTTGTATTGCACTTGGGAATAGACCTTCATTACAAAGTAACCTTGAGGAGGAAGTTTTCCGGCGGTAAATGGAACCGGCCCGCAATTTGCGCCATAAAACCCCGCCGCCCCGTTTCTTGAGGTGCCCATCAGATGCATCCATGAGAACGGACTGAACTCCAAACCTTCAATCCATCCCACGCTCCCGGCGGAAACGGCACACGGCTGCCGAACCATGGCACAACCGCAATATCCCCCGGCTGAAGCAAGGACCGTTCGAAATCGATTGGCTGGCCGCCGAGTTTTTCCATGTAGTATTGGAACGCGCCATGTCCCTCAAACCACACGATATGGCCGGCGGATCGGTATTTGGCCAGGACTTGTGTGGCCGCCGTCCTGGCTGAACCGGCCAGTTGGTAATCCGCCGCGGCGACGCCCAAAGCGATGACTGCCGCCGGAATCAGTGGCCACAGCAATCGGCTATCCGTCGTAAAATTTCCCCGGGAGGCTTTCAATCGTCGCGTCAGGAGAATCGCCGCTGCCGGCACCAGGGGTAAAAAGCTCCGGGCATTTACAGTCCAGTTCAAGACCGTGGCAAAACAGGTGACGCCGACAATCCAAAGGGCCAGGGTGACTGTAATGGCGTCCCGGCGCCGCCAGGTTTCAGCCCCTGCCAGCAACAACACATGCAATCCGCCCGCTGTCAATAACGCCACCTGCAACAGGTAATACCAGTGTTTGACTTTTTTGGGATCGGTGACATTTATGACCACCCCCAAGTTGTCCCAAAGCGGAAACAAAGCCAGCCACATTCCCAGAATGACGACGACACCGCACAACAACGTCTTTGGCCGCCATAAAAATGGCGCGAAGAACAGCAGCGGCAGCAGGCTGCCACCGGCAAAGGCCAGGCCGATGATTCCGCTGGCCTTCCAGCCCCCGGGAAATTCGATGTGGGTCGTATGGGCGTAATGGACGGCGGCGAAGAACAGCCCCCGTCCGTACATCCGCTCAGTAATCAGTTCATAACCAGCCAGCATCAACAGCGGCACGGCCAGCCCCACCAACCACCACCCCGGTTTGCGGGTCCGCAAAAGACTCAGTAAGAACAGCAGCGGCAGCAGCGTCACGGCGCTGTATTTGGTCAGCACCGCCAGGCCGGCAAGGGCTCCGGCTCCGATGAATTGCCAGCGGCTTCGCTCTTTTCCCAAGGCTCGCTCCCAGAATACGAGCGCCCAAACCCAAAAGCCCAGCATCAGGACATCGCACATCAGTGTCGTGCTGGAAACCAGGAAGGCTGGCGTGAAGATCGCCACCAGGGTGGCCAGCAGCGGCCGTTGACACCACATTTGGGCCAGGGAATAGATGCCCATGGCGGCCAGGAAAGCGACGGCCAGACAGGCCAGATGCAGGGCGATTTCGCTCCAACCGAACAAGGAAGCCACCCCCGCCAGAAAGTAGGAAAGGAGCGGCGGGTTATAGTTTGCCACCCACATGGGGATTGCCGAAATCCACCAGTTTACTTTGAAACCAAAGAAGTCCGCCGGATGCTTTTGAATCCATTGCCCCGTCCAAACAAACAGAACGTCATCCGCATGGATCGCCTTGTTGAGGAACGGGCCGAGGCAAACGATGAGAATGCAGCCGATGACGAGACGGGGATGCGCAGAAATCCAGGATTTACACCAGCTTGCCGGTTGCGTTTCTGTGTCCATTGGAATGCCGGGAACGTTAGCGCTTTGTTAACGGACAAGCAATCACTTGGGAAAACAAGGGGCGAAAACCGGCATGAGGCCGGCAGGCTTTTGTCCGCGCGCGAGGCGAACCGCCGACATGCACGCCTCGGTGCCGGAATTGCACATCCGCACCTTCTGCACGCCGGGCACGAGCGAACAGATCAACTTTGCCATCGTGACTTCCAATGGATTGGGAATGCCGAAGCTGGTGCCAGGATCGGCGGCGGCCTTGACGGCGCAAATAATTTTCGGATGCGCGTGGCCATGAATCGCCGGCCCCAGGTGCAGACGTAATCAATCAGCTCATGGCCGTCCACATCCCAGACATGCGCGCCCCTGGCCCGGTTGACGAAGAACGGCTGGCCGCCGACCGCGCGGAACGCGCGCACGGGCGAATTGACCCCGCCGGGGATGTATTTCAACGCCTCGGCGAAAAGTTTTTCGGATTGGGCGCGCACAATCTTGATAATGAATTAACGCCGAAATGTTTCCTGCAACGAACCTTTGTCCGTGCGGATGACCGTGCCGGGGTTGATGTTGTGCCGCGCGAACCAGCCGTCATTCACTTCCAGCACAAAGACGATGTTGTCGTTGGTGGCGACGACCGGCGTGCTGTCGTTCTTTTCCAGATGATGAATTTCCTCAATGATCCCATCCGGGCCGATGTACGCGGCGGACAGCGACACCGGACAATTCGTCATCCAAAAACCGTACGGCGCACGGATCGGTTCCCGAAGAACAAACAGCATCGCGCTTTCATCGGTGATGTTTGTGCGGAACATCATGCCGGTCTGCTGTTCGCGAGAAGAGAGCGCCAGCTCGGCATCCAGCGTCTCCGCGCCGAGATACATCTTCATCGTCCGCAATTCCGGCTGCGCCTGTTTGGGCAACGAATCTTCCACGGACGGTGCCGGCGCCACATCGGCAGACTTTTGGCAACCCGCCCACAACATTGCGGCCAGCAACACAGGGAACATTTTTGTCGGCTTCATGCCGTCAGCTTGCGATAAGCCGCCGCCGTTTTCAACCAAACGTTGCAACCGGCAAACATCTCCCGGTTGCCGGCCATGCCGGATCGCGCGCAAAAATTGCCGGTTTTGATTTTGACGGCGGCGGTTTTTGCGAAATACTCTGTCCCGCAGATCAGCGGTCCGTCAGATCTGGAATCGGAAACAGAAACAATTCCGGCAATATGCATTGGCTCCGACGTTTGTCCTCTCCACGACTGTGGTCATTCGTCATGATTGCGTTCCTGCTGGCCGCGGTCCTGGCGGGCGCGGGTTTTTACAGCGGCCTCCTCAAACGCCAGTACCTCGCGCAAGCCGCCGGCGCCGTCCGCCGCCTGTTCGCCGGCCCGAACCAACCTGCCCAAAATCAAGATGGAACGCTCCACGCTGCAATTCCAACTGGCCAACCTGCCAAACAAATATCCAATCCTCACGAACGCCGCGCTGGCGCGCGACTGTCGGCGGCCGCCGTTTTGAGCCAGCTCGATCCCGGCGTCCGCGACACTTGGAACGACTACCTCCGCCGCGTCTCGCCCCTGGCGCTTCAAACCGACTCCAGCCTGGAATTTTTCCTGGATTTCCAGCAGGCATACGAACTGGAAGTGGACAAACTCGCCGCGACCGGAGCGTTGCCAGCAAACCCGCCGCTTTGCTGAACCTCCGGACCGACAAGTTCGCCCCTCTGTTTACCAATTCGGTTTATTTCATGGACCGCGCGCGGTTTGAAAAGGCCGTGGAACAAATGACGGACGACGAGACCATCGCCTTGCGCACAGCCTATTGGGAAGCGCTGGTGTACGCGGCGACGAACCTGAATCCAAAACTTTCGGATTATGGCGTCGCCCGGCTCGCCGTGGCAAAACGGTCGGGGAAAATCGGCGGCGGCTGGAGGGGGTGAATGAACAGCTTCGCAGCCTGGGTGAATTTCCGGAACCAGCCGACGAACGCATCGCCGAACCAGCCGGGGAACGCATTGCCGAACCGGCGCCGGTCCCGGTGCCCGAACCGCCCTCCGCCGACCGCAAATTCTTCAGGACCTACGTGCCGAAACGAAGGGACTTTTGGATCATAGAAGCCATCACGGCCATCGCCGGTTTTTTAATCACCCTGCCGGTGGAACACCGTCACCGGCGCTGGTGGAAGATTGGGGCCTCGATGGCGCTGGTTTTTGGCGGACTGCTGGCCTTGCGCGTGCAGATGAGCATCACCCTGGCCCAACGCCATGAAAGCGTTTTTGCCGGTCTGGCTTATCTGGTTCCGACGATTTTGCTCGCGGCCATCTGGACCTCGGATCTCTCCCTGATGGCTTCCCGGCTGTTCATGCATCTGATTGACCCGCATGATTCGGCGGGGAAGCCCGTTTCCAACTTCACGCCGGCCAGCCGGACCGCCCGCCGGGGCCAGCTTCATGACGCGCTGCGGCTCGTAAATCCGGAACTGGCGCGCGAAGAACGCCGGCACTACGAAGCGCTCCTGCTGAAGGCCAAACTTCACCGGCAATTGAACCACCTGTGGCGGACCAAACTGACGCTGAAGAAAATCCTGCGGGACCCGCATCTCACCGAAGGCCAGCGCCGCCGCGTCAACGACATGCTCAGCCATCTGAACGACCGGACGCACGCTTGCTGGAAAATTTGAGCGGCACGGAGCGCCGTCCGGTACGGCGCGTCCCCAAAAACAACATTGGCAGGGATCAAAGACCGCCGCCACACCATCATTCCACTTCCAGCACCACCACGGATTTGGCGGGCAACGTGACCGTGAAACCGGTGCCGGTGATTTTAAACGCTGAAAACCCGGCGGGCTTTACCGCGTCCGGCTGGTCGAAAGTGTTGTGCGCGTTCATGGCCGGCGCGGTCAGGATGCGGCCGGACAGCTTCTGCGCCTTGGCGCCTTGCAATTCGCACGCAACCTCCGCCGGTTGGTTCGGATTCAAATTACACAATGTTACTTGGATTTTGCCCGCCGGATCGCGGGAAGCCGACGCGCTCACGTCCGGGATTTTTTCCGAATTAAATTCGTAATCGGCGCTTTGCAGTTCGCTTGGCAACAGCGTGGCGTCGTGATGGACGGTGAACATTTCAAACGCCCAATAGGTCGGCGTGACGATCATCTTTTCCTTGTCGGTCAGGATCATCGCCTGCAGCACGTTGATGATCTGGGCGATGTTGGCCATTTTCACGCGGTCGCAATGCCGGTTGAGGATGTTGAGCGTGACGCCCGCCACGAGCGCGTCGCGCAGCGTGTTTTGCTGGTAAAGAAATCCCGGATTGCTGCCCGGCTCGGCGTCATACCACACGCCCCATTCGTCCACCATCAGCCCGACGCGCTTCTTCGGGTCGTATCGGTCCATGATGGCGGTGTGCCGGGCGATCAGGGCGTCCATGTCCAGCGCCCGGCGGAGGGTGTTGAACCACTCGGCTTCGGTGAACTGGGTGGCGGAACCTTTGTGCGACCAGTTGCCGGTGGGCAGCGTGTAGTAATGCAGCGACAAGCCGTTCATGCCTTCTCCAACCTTCTTCATCAGCACCTCGGTCCAGTTGGTGTCCCAACTGTTCGCGCCGGAAGCGATGCGATAAATCCTGTTGCCCGGATAATTTTTCACGAACTCGTTGTAGCGGCGGAAATTGTCCGCATAAAATTCCGGCGTCATGTTGCCGCCGCAACCCCAGCTTTCGTTGCCGATGCCGACGAACGGGATTTTCCACGGCTCGGCGCGCCCGTTTTTGCGGCGCAAATCGCTCATCACCGAATTGGTCGCGGCGGTCAGGTATTCAATCCATTCCGCCAACTCCTCCACCGTGCCGCTGCCGACGTTGCCGCTGAGGTAGGGCGCGGCGCCAATTTGATCGCAGAAATCCAGAAACTCATGCGAGCCGAAATGGTTGTCCTCCACCACGCCGCCCCAGGTGGTGTTGATGCGTTTGGGCCGCTGGTCGCGCGGGCCGACGCCGTCCATCCAATGATATTGATCGGCGAAACAGCCGCCCGGCCAGCGCAACACCGGCACCTGAATTTTCTTCAGCGCGGCAACGACGTTGTTGCGGATGCCGCGCGTGTTGGGAATGGGGCTGTCCTCGCCGACCCAGATGCCTTCAGAGACGCACCGGCCGAGGTGCTCGGAGAATTGTCCGTAAATATTCCGGCTGATGGTGGTTTTGCCCTGGTCGGCATGAATGACCAGCGTGTTCGTAGTGGGGACGGCCGCGGCGGCATCATTCGCCCGGGCCGGCAAAATTCCCAGACTAAAGGCGGCAACAAAGATGGCAAGGCTGAATTGTTTGACGTTCATGGCGACAGTTCAAAGGAAGCTCCGCCCCGGCGCAAGTATTCTTTGAAATCCCGAACGGCCGGTTCAAATCCAAGAGGTCCTTGTCACAGGTCACGATTGGATTCAACGTAAATTTCAATCCGCCTTTTTCGCAATTAAAAGAACGGATTGTGCGCCCGTTCTTCCGCCACCGTTGTCAGCGGGCCATGACCGGGGCAGATCAACGTCTCCGCCGGGAGCGTGAGGATTTGTTCGCGCACTTTTTGCCTGGCCAGATCCCATGACTGGTTGCCGCGCCCAATCGAACCGGCGAAAATCGCGTCTCCCACGATGGCCACATGCGGCGCGTCGTCCGGCCAGTTGCCCACGATGTAGGTCACGCCGTCCTCCGCGTGGCCGGGTGTTTCGCGATTCGTGATGCGCAGGCTGCCGAGCATAATGAAATCGTTGCGCCGGTTGCGGTGTTGCGGCGGAGCGCCCCTGGCGTCCGTGTGCAGATGAATTTTGGGGAAGCGTTCGCGAATGGCTTGCAGGCCCGCCACGTGGTCCTCGTGCGTGTGCGTGATGAACAGATGCTGGAGTTGAAGCTGATTTACGTCAACCAGCTTGAAAACGGGCGCGGCATCCCATCCGGTGTCAAACAGCGCCGCGTTGCGCGTGACTTCATCCCAAATCAAATAACAATGCACGGTGTTGCCGCCCTCGGTCGTGCTGATTTGCCGCAGCTCGCGCCAGGCGTTCAAATCCTTTGCCGCCGGATGCCAGCCATTGGCAATGCCTTCGAGTTTGGTTGGATTCAACCCGATGAGGTTCGCCAGCGCCGCGAAATCCGGCCGCTGGCCGATTTGTCCGGTTGCTTCCAGCGCGGACAATTCGGCTTCGGAAATGCCCGCGGCACTGGCGGCGGCGGCGGTTGAGACGCTGTTCATCGCCCGCGCCTTGCCGATGATGTCGCCCAGATGGTCTTCAAGATTCATGCGGAAACGGTAACGGTGAGTGTCGGCCTTCGCAAGCATGGGCAGTGGCCCAGTTTGGCCGGAGCGCGGAGCATCGCTCCGCACGAACCGACATTTTGCAGCTTGCGGAGCAATGCTCCGCGCTCCAAAACTGCAAACCGCGCCACCACCAAGCATACGGCTTGAACGCCGGCGGACGGTGTGTTACAGATGGGGCAGGAATGGAACGTTTATTTTCTTCAAAACCCGCCAAAGAGCCTGAACGGTATTATCTGTTCCCGGGCATGGGCGGGCGGGCGGCCCGGCGCAAACAAATTTATTTTTGGAAATGGTCCATTGTCGCTGGGTTGGGGGTGTCGGCCATTTTGGCGGCATTATTATATTTGTTGAACCGGTCGGGCTTTTGAGCGCGGCGCTTGACCGGCCGGGGTTTGTTGTTAGTATGCGCCCGGATTTTGATGAAGTATTTCCGTTTAATTCCAATTCTGGCGGCGGCCTTTTGTTTCAGCCTGCCGTTGCGCGCGGAATTGGTGGATGGCATCAAGGCCGTGGTGAACAGCGGGGTCGTCACGTTCGGAGAAGTTGAAGAGTTCGCCGCGCCGGCGGCCCAGGCATTGCGGCGGGAATATGCCGGCGAGCCGGCCGTGTTTCAGCAAAAAATCGGCGACGCGCTCAATGACAGCCTGGAACAACTGGTCGAACGGCAGTTGATTTTGCACAGCTTTGACACGGAGGGCTACCGGCTGCCCGATACCGTGGTGGACGAACTGGTTCAGGAACGCATCCGCGACAAGTTCGGCAACCGGATCACCCTGATGAAGACCCTGCAGGCGGAAGGCGAAACGTACGAAACCTTCCGCAAGGAGGTGCGCGACCAATACATCATTTCCGCGTTGCGCCAAAAAAACATTTCGTCGGAAAAAATCTTCATTTCGCCCTACAAAGTCGAAACTTACTACCTCGTTCACCAGGACAATTTCAAAGTTGAGGACGAAATCAAACTGCGCATGATTGTGCTCAACAAGACTTCCGGCGACGACACCAACACGGCCGGCCTGGCCGGCGAAATCCTCGCCAAGATCAAGGAAGGCGCGACCTTTCAGGAGATGGCCTCCGTTTATTCGCAGGGTTCGCAGCGCAGCCAGGGCGGCGATTGGGGCTGGGTCGAACGCTCCGTTTTGCGCAAGGAACTCGCCGACACCGCCTTCGCGCTCAAAGCCGGCGAGGTCAGTAGTGTGATTGAAACACCGGAAGCCTGCTACCTCATGCTTGTTGAGCAGACGCGACCCGCGCACGTCAAACCGCTCGGCGAAGTGCGTGAGGACATCGAAGTGACCCTCCGCACACAGGAGCAGAAAAAACTCGAACAGCAGTGGATTGAACAGTTGAAAAAGAAGTCGTTCATCCGTCTGTTCTGAATGTCGCCGGAGTTGGGAAGGTTTTTTCCTCAACTCTCAACCAACAACTCTCACCCCCATGACTGGCTGGATCGGCATCTCACTGGGCGATGTCACCGGCATCGGCCCCGAAGTCACGCTCAAGGCCGTCGCCGCCGAAGCCACATCCGATGACACGCGCTACCTGCTGATTGGTGACGCGGATTCCGCCCGCCGCCTCAACCAAAAATCCGGACTCAATCTGCCGCTGAAAAAATTCACCGGCTACGGCGATTCCGGCCGGTTTTCCATCGCCAATCCGCTTGCCGAACCGCTGCCGGAAAGTTTGCCCGCCGGGTCGCCGGCCGCCGCGCGCGCTGCCGTCGCCTCCTTGCGCGATGGCGCCGAACGCTGCCTCCGCCGCGAGCTGGACGCGCTGGTCACCGCGCCGGTGAACAAGGAATCCATCATCCGTGCCGGCCACAAGTTCACCGGCCAGACGGAATTTCTCTCCGAACTCGCCCAGGCCCGGCGCACCGCCATGATGCTGCTCGGCCACGACGAACGCGGACGCTGGCTGCGCGTTGCGCTCGCCACCATCCACATTTCCATCAAATCCGTGCCCGAAAAGCTCACGCCGGAAAAACTCGCGCTCGCCATCGAGCTGGCCGCGCAGGCCTGCCGTGATTTGAGTTTGCCGCGCGCGCGCATTGCCGTTTGCGGCTTGAATCCGCACGCGGGCGAAGGCGGGCAGTTTGGTGACGAGGAAATTAAAACCATCACCCCGACCGTTCTCGCCGCGCAAAAACGCGGACTGGACGTTGTCGGGCCGTTGAGCGGCGACACGGTGTTTCATTATGCGTTGCAGGGCGATTTTGACGCGGTGGTCGCGATGTATCACGACCAGGGGCTGGCGCCGCTGAAAGCTGTTGCGTTTGACACCGGGGTGAACTGGACGCTGGGCCTGCCATTCATCCGCACATCACCCGACCACGGCACGGCCTACGACATCGCGGGCAAAGGCGTCGCCAATCCCTCAAGCATGATTTCCGCCATCCGGCTGGCGAAGCAACTGGCGAAAAAAAGCCGCGCGTAATTTGTGGTAGCACCCGCGTCTCGCGGGTCGTTTCGGGCGTCGCGCCCGAAACAGGCGGCTGACACAGGTTGCAGGCGCTTGGCTGATGATCAGCAATTCTCCGTTGGCCGTGGCAATTCGGCGGGACGCCGAATTGAACCCGCCGGAGGCGGGTGCTACCTGATCAATTCGCGGACTTTTGTGCCGATGTCGCCGTGCTTCATCAATGATTCGCCGACCAAAATCGCCTTCGCACCGCATTGCTTCAATCGTTCCACGTCCGCGCGGGTGTGAATGCCGCTCTCGGCGACAAGCAGCGTAGTGGCACAGGCATCTTGCCTGTGCGTTTCGTTTGGGGGACACACAGGCAAGATGCCTGTGCCACTAATTTTCGCAGCCAAACGCTCGGTCGTCGCCAGATCCACCTTGAAAGTTTTCAGATTGCGGTTGTTTACGCCGATGAGCGCCGGGGAGATTTTCAGCGCGCGTTCCAGTTCCGCTTCATCATGAACCTCGACGAGCGCGGCCAGGCCGGCTTCCGTCGCCAGCGAATGAAATTTCCCCAATTGTTCGTCGCTCAAAATGGCGACGATGAGCAGGATGGCATCCGCGCCCCACTCAATGGCTTCGAGAATCTGCCGCTCATCAATGATGAAGTCCTTGCGCAGCAGCGGCAGCTTGACCGCCGCGCGGATTTGCCGGAGATAATCGAGTGAACCCTGGAAAAACTTTTCGTCCGTCAAAACCGAAAGGCAGCTTGCGCCCGCCGCCTCGTATTCTTTGGCAATGCGAACCGGATCGAAGTTCGGGCAAATCACGCCCGCTGACGGCGACGCTTTTTTGACCTCGGCAATCAGGGCGATGCGGGAAGCCTGATCCGTGATGCGTGATCCGTGATGCAGGGCGGCGAGAAAATCGCGCCGTTCGCCGCGTTCGAGCAGGGCATCGCGCAAATCGCCGGCGGCGATGAGCCGCGCGGGCAGTTTGGCGACCTCCAGCTTCTTTTGTTCAACGATTTTATCCAGTATATTTGCCATGCCGGGAGGGACAGCATGTTGCTGTCCCATATTTTCTTTTTTTTATGGGGACGGCGACACGCCGTCCCTCCCAAATTTACTCTTCTTCATCTTTGACTCCCTGCATCCGTTTCAGTGGGCAGCCGGCGCGCAGCCAGCCGTTCACGAAGGGATCCAAATCGCCGTCCATCACCCCTTGTACATTGCTCGTTTCCACGCCGGTGCGCAAATCCTTCACCATGCGATACGGCTGGAAAACGTAGCTGCGAATCTGGTTGCCCCAGGAAATGCTGCCCTTCTCGCCGTAAAACCGCTCCATGTCCGCCTTCGCCGCGTCCACCCGCTGCGCATAAATCCGCGACAGCAACAGTCGCATGGCCGTCGCGCGGTTTTGATGCTGCGACCGCTGGGTTTGCGACGCAACGACCAGCCCGGTCGGAATGTGCGTGATGCGCACGGCGGTTTCCACCTTGTTCACGTTCTGGCCGCCCTTGCCGCCGGAACGGAACGTGTCCACCTGAAATTCAGTCGGCGGAATCACGATGTCGGGATCGCTCTCCTCGATTTCCGCGATTGTGTCCACGCTGGCGAAGCTCGTGTGCCGGCGTTTGTTGGCGTCGAACGGTGAGATGCGCACGAGCCGGTGTACGCCGCGTTCGGCCTTGGCAAAACCGTAGGCGTTTTCGCCCTGAAGCAGCATGGTGATGCTCTTTAGGCCCGCGCCTTCGCCGACCAGCGCGTCGGTGACCTCGACTTCCCAGCCGCGCGATTCGGCCCAGCGCTGATACATGCGCGACAGCATTTCCGCCCAGTCCTGCGCCTCGGTGCCGCCGGCGCCAGCGTTGATGCTGAGGATGCAATTCTTCCGGTCATGCGGGCCGTTCAGGAACACCTTCAATTCCAGCGCGTCGAGTTCCTTGAAAAACTTCTGGAGATCGCGGGTGAGTTCCTTTTCCACCTGCAACTGGGCGGCGGGCGGTTCGGCCTCGCCCAATTCGAGCATCACGCGGAGATCGTCGAACTGCTTTTCCGACTTGAACAGCGGCTCGATTTTGTTGCGGAGTGAATTGGCCTCGTCAATGACCGCCTGCGCCTTTTCGCGGTTGTTCCAGAAATTGTCGGCGGCCATCAGGGCGTTGATTTCGCCCAGGCGTTTTTGTGCGGCGGGCACGTCAAAGAAACCTCCGCAGGTGCGTGAGTTTTCCGGCGGCCGTCGTGATTTCCGATTTAACCGTTTCAAACATGATGGCGGAGCATACCCAAGCCGGAAGCCGGAAGCCAGAACGGAAAACTAAAGTTCGTCCGCGCGTTGCATTTTTTTGCGTTGCGATCTTCGCCGCCATTCGAACAGCAGCCATAGCAGCAAAATCAGCCAGATCAGCAAATAGAAACCAACCATTCCTCTGCGCAGTGTTTTTACGATGCGTTGGTCAGGCGTCAATGTGGCCGAATCTGTTTTTTCGGGCGTGAGCGTTCCTCCGTCTGGCGCGTTGGTAAAAAGGGAGTCGTTTGGGTTCGTCCTGGCCGTGTCCGGCAGGTTTTGCGTCCCGGGCTGGCCGGGTGTTTGCCGGCTGATTCTTTCCTGGCTGCCGGGATTGTTGTTTGCCGGGCGCGTCGCTGGAGTGGCCAGGGTTGCTGCTGGCGGAACCGTTGCTGCCGGAGAAGCTGGTGTTTCTGCTGGTGTTGGTGACAGCGTCCCCACTCCGGGATTGGCGCCGGAATAATTCCCGTAATCGCTGGAACCGCCAGAACCGGGAGCAGGAGCATTGGGGACGGGAAGGACGGTCGGCATGAATAAATCGGCGCCCGCCTGTTGACTCCCGGCACTCGCCAGTGCCGGATTGTTCCATTCCTCCACATGTCCATCGGCGAACAAAATGTTCCCATTAAATGGGTGCAATTCCCGCGTCCACCGCAATGGGTTGTCGGCTTCAATATGCAAGATGCTGGGATTCGGCAACGAATTAGCGGTGAGATTCCGGTCGCCGGCCAGGATGGAACCCGGTTCCGAGTATGCGGCTTTCACGCCGACGAAATAACTGAGGTTGCTGTTTTGCAGCGCGCCAAAATTCGTCGCGGGAAATCGCGTGTCGGTCGGGCAGATCAGGATGGTCGGTACACTTAACTCGTTGGAAATCGCTTGGAATTGGCGGAACGAGAAATAAAACTCTCCGCCCACGACATAGCCATTTTGGACGAATTCCTGGGCACCGCCCTCGGCCATCGGAACCGCCATGGGGAATTTGTCGCCGTGATCGTGCAGGAAATTCTGAAACGCGATTCCCGTTTGGCGCAAATTGTTTATACACCCGATGCGTTTGGCCCGCGCTTCGCCCTGATTCAGCGCCGACAGGATCAAGGCGGCGAGGATGCCAATGATGGCGATGACGCAAAGCAATTCCACCATTGAGAATGCACCCGCCCTGCGACTGGACCGGCTGGAATTCATGCCAGGAAAACCATTAGCACCAGCCGTGCCATGCGGATTTTGGCTGTAAAAGACTGATGGTGATTTCCAAAGCGCGTGAGTCTCACGCCATCCCGCGTGGGATTCACGCATCACGAGTCGGCAAAATCGAGAATTCAAAACCGGAATCGTGAGTTGGTAGGAGCCGAGGTGACGAGGCTCTGACTGAATTTACGATACGCGAATTACGATTTACGAATCCTGCTGCAATCGCCGTGCCCCGCGCAAAGCGAATATCGCAAATTATAAATAAGAAGCCTTCTCACGTCGGCTCCTACATGCGTTTATGGAATCACCAGTCGATTGGTGGCGACGCCGGTTTGCTGAAGCGCTTGCTGCAGCCCGTTGGCGTTCAATTGCTGAACGCTGCCGTCGGCGAGGCCGATGTTGCCCCCGTCGGAATGCCGGTCTTTGGTCCAGGCAACCGGAGTGTTGGTCAGAAGTTGCAGCACGCCGGCTTTAACCGGAACACCACCAATGGCAAAGTTGTCGTCGCCGGAAAGAAACATCTGCGGATTGGTATGGTTGGTAACATCCAAGCCAACGAAGTAGCTGATGTTTGAATTGTTAAGGGTGGAAAAATTGGTCGCCAAAACCCGATGAGTGTCCGCCGGGCAAAGTAGAATTTGGGGCCTGTATAACTCGTTGGACATCGCCTGAAAACAGGCAGCGATATTTCCAGAGGCCACCAATTCCGTCGCGCCGCCGTTCGTTACTGAAACCGCCATCGGATATTTGCCATTGTTGTCTCCTTCCCAAAGCCGGTAAGCAATGCCGATTTGATTGAGATTGTTTACACAGACTAACCGTGGAATTCTTCTCGGCCGGTTGTCCAAGGCGGGCATTAGTAGCGCCCAAAGAACTGCCAGCACAGCAATGATCACCAGAACTTCAATCAGCGTCAGCGCGTGATATCTGGGATTGGAAAAGCGTGGTTTCATGGTATGGCTAGGCGATTGGTGGCGACGCCGGTTTGCTGAAGCGCTTGCTGAAGCCCGTTGGCGTTCAACTGCTGAACACTGCTGTCGGCGAGGCCGATGTTGCCCCAACCGGGATGCCGGTCTTTGGTCCAGGCGACCGGAGTGCTGGCCAGAAGTTGCAACATGCCGGATTTTACCGGCACACCGCCGATGGCAAAGTTGTCATCGCCGGAGAGAAACATCTTGGGATTGGTTTCGTTGGAAACATCCAAACCAACGAAGTAGCTGATGTTTGAATTGTTAAGAGTGGACCAATTGGTCGCCAAAACCCGGCGAGTATCTTCCGGGCAAAGCAGAATTTTGGGCGTGTTCACTTCATTGGACATCACTTGGAAACAGGCGGCGACATTTCCGGTGGCGATCAATTCCATCGCGCCGCCGTTCGTTACCGAAACTGCCATCGGATATTTGTTGTTGCTGTCGCCTTCCCAAAGTCGGAAGGCGATGCCGACCTGTTTAAGATCGTTGGCGCAGCTAATGCGCGAGGATTTTCGCTTCGCCATCGCAAGCGCAGGTAAAATCAAGGCGACCGCAACGACCAAAACGGCAATGACAACTAACACTTCGACCAATGTCAGCGCATTGGTTCGTTGGTTAAAAAAGCGCGGTTTCATGGTATGGCCAAACGGTTGGTGGTGACGCCGGTTTGCTGAAACTCTTGCTGTAGCCCGTTGGTGCCCAACTGCTGAACGCTGCCGTCCGCGAGGCCGATGTTGCCGAAGAATTTATGCCGCGCCGCCGTCCAGGAAAACGGGGTGTTCGTCGAAATTGCCAGCAGGCCGGATTTCACCGGAATGCCGCCGATGGCAAAATTGTCGTCGCCGGAAAGGAACATCTGCGGTTTGGCCTCTTCGGCGTCCACCCCGACTAAATAGCTGAGGTTGGCGTTGTTGAAGCCGGTGGCAAAATTGGTGGCGACGGATCGTTCGGCATCTCTCGGGCAAACCAGAATTTTTGGCGTGTACAACTCATTGGACATGACCCGGAAATTCATCCAGACATTCCTGCCGTCGGCCGCCCATTCCATCGTGCCGCCGTTGGTTACGGAAACCTGCATGGGATATTTGCCGTGGTGGTCATCTTCCCAGAGCCGGAAGGCAATGCCGACCTGTTTCAGATCGCAATTGCAACAAATGGATCCGGCTTTTCCCTTTGCCTGCATCAGACAGGCCAGCGCCAGACACAGCAGCACACCGGTCACGACCGCAATCACCAGAACCTCAACTCGCGTCAGCGCGCTGGTGGGTTGATGGGAAAAGCGCGGGTTCATGGCCGCGACCGGCGTTATTTGCCGTGAGGGATCTGATTGAGCGCGACGATGAGCAAAACGACAATAACAATCACAACCACGCTGGCGGCGATCCAGAAATAAATGCCTGCCCGATTGCGCTTTTTGGAAAATTCCTTGCTGGTGTCAAAGCCCGGCGGACGCCCGCCGCCCTCCAACTCGCTCAAACTGACACCGCGCGGTACGACCATGGTGGCTTCCATTTTCTTGGGCGGCGTCTTGGCGGGAGCGTCGGGCGCGGCATTGGCAGGAGCGGAAGCGGAAGCGGCTCCGCCGGCCTCCAGCTTCAATTCCACCGTCCCCAGCCGCAGGGTCTGGCCGGGCTTCAAGACGCCTTCGCCGGTAACGGGCTGGTCGTTGATGAAGGTGCCGTTCGTCGAATTGAGGTCTTTGATGACAACGTCACTGCCGCGCAACAGCACTTCGCAATGATGGCTGGAGACGGACGTTTCGGCGATTTGGAACATGTTGTCCTCAACACGGCCAACCGTGGTGCGATCCACGTTCAGCTCGTGCGCGCGGCCGTTCAAGCCTTAAGTCAGAATAACAAGTTTGGCCATGGACTTACGGAACCGATTATGGACACAGCCGGTTTCAAGTCAAACCGAAATCTGGCCCGGTGAACTTTTTATCCCCGCCGCTCTATCAGCGCGCGGAATTCGGCGAACAATGGCGTCGAATCATGCGGCCCCGGCGAGGCTTCGGGATGATATTGCACGCAAAAGACCGGTTTGGTCTTGTGGCGCATGCCCTCAACGGTCCGGTCGTTCAAATTGATGCGGTTCACCGCCACGCCGGCGGCCAGCGATTTCGCGTCCACCGCAAAACCGTGATTCTGCGACGTGATTTCGACCTTGCCGGATTCCAAATCCTTCACCGGCTGGTTCGCGCCGCGATGGCCGAATTTCAGTTTGAAGGTCTTCCCGCCGAACGCCTGACCCAGAATCTGGTGCCCGAGACAAATCCCAAAAATCGGAATGCCGCTGTCCACGAGCGTTTTCACCTCGCGGACAATGTAATTGAGCGCCGACGGGTCGCCGGGGCCGTTGGACAGAAAAATGCCCGCCGGCTTGTGCTTCAGCGCATCGGCGGCGGTCGCCGTGGCCGGCAAAACCTGCGTTGCAAAACCATGCTGCCGCAGCCGCCGCAAAATGTTGTACTTCATCCCGTAATCAAACGCGACAATGGGAATGTCCGCCGCCGGCAGCGGGTCGCGCAACTGGCGCGCGTTGGCCGGTTCGTTGCCGACGGCCAGCTTGAAGCTCGCGCTCTGCTCGTCCTTTTCGTCCCAGCGAAACGCTTTCTTGTGCGTGACTTCCTTGACGTAATCCACGCCCACGAAGACAAATTCCTTGGCACGTTTGACGGCTTCCGCGTCCGAAACTTCCTCCGTGGAAATGAAACCGTTCATCGCGCCGCGCACGCGGAGTTTTTTGGTCAGCGCGCGGGTGTCAATGCCCTGGATGCCCGGAATGCCGTTCTTTTCCAGATATTCCGCCAGCGAAGAATCCGCGCGCCAGTTGCTGACGACGGGCGAAAGTTCGCGGATGACGAACCCGGCCACGTGCGGCCGCCACGATTCCACGTCCACCTCGTTGACGCCGTAATTGCCGATGAGCGGATAGGTCATCGTGACGATCTGGGCCTTGTAGGACGGGTCGGTGAGGATTTCCTGGTAGCCGGTCATGGACGTGTTGAAGCAGACCTCGCCGCACGCGGAGGCGCGCGCGCCGAAACCTTGTCCGTGAAACACGGAACCGTCTTCCAGTGCCAGAATTGCTTTCATCAAAATCGAAACCGCATGATGCTAACCACGAATGGACACGAATCAACACGAATTGTGGTAGCGGGCTGCTTTGATTTTGGATTTTCCGTCAAAACGTGAAACCTTCGACCTGTGACACATTCGTCAACAACTTCGGAAGTTCCTCAATTCGCAGCGCCAAAAGTGCCCTCTGATTTGGCAACTCGCTCATGATGCGTGAAGCGATCTCCTTCGCCGGCTTGGTTTGAATTTGGTCTGAGGCAACTCGAAGATTTTGCTCGATGTAATCTACGCGCAAAGTGCGTTGCAAAAAGCTGAGATTCTCCTCTTTCCAGCCGACATCGAACATGTGGCATCCACATTCCCAAAGAGCCGGAGGTCCACCACCCTTATCTCGTGTCCAAGGTGCGAAGATTGGATTCTTGTCGTCTTCGTAAAGAAGTGCGGAAGCGTATTGAAACGCTGCAACTGCGTGTCCGGATGTTTTCATTTGCCACCACTCGGTCCAGAGAGATTCAATTTCAGGAAAGAGCACGCCGAAAGAGACAAACGCTTGAACCCACCCATAAGGTGATGCCTTGCTTCCCGTAAAAGTGAGCGAGTCCTCAACATCGAGTCGATCCAAAATCGAATCTCGCATGAAACGCATGATAGCTACCCGTTCCGCTTCCGAAAAGATTGTTTGAAGCGTTTTCCCTTTTAGCAGCGCGGGCCAGAAATACTCAACAAACCCTCCAAACCCAGCCGCCTCGCCTTCAAACAAATCACGCCTCCATGCATTCAGCAGCACCGGCATCAAATGGCGCAAAAGTTCGGGTTGAAGTTCCATGTAGGTCATGTCCAGAGCATAGTCGATCAGGTCACTATCACTCGGCTGGCTGCCTTGGAGATTGCACAGCCGCTTATAATGTCCCGGATCGTAATCAAACGGCTTTTGAGTGATTATCTTGGGAACCGAACTCGATTTCATAGCCGTAACAACTTCCTGGAGTGACGCACGCATATTCAGCTCATAGATTTCGCACCAACCCGACGAAATTATTGACCATTCCGAATCCAAATTTCTGCCGCCCTTTCAGGGCTTGTAACATTTGGGACGCGAACCCAGGGCGACGCTCGCAGACTCGCTTTGCCCTGGGCTATTTTCTTTCGGGCTTGCAGCCCTTTGAATTTGAGCCTCGTGACCTCGGCTGTTACGACAATTCGTGTTGATTCGTGCCCATTCGTGGTTCAAACCGCTACTGCTTCGGCCTGTTCCGTCCAGACCTTTTTGCCGCCGACGATGGTGGCCACCGCCCGGCCCTTGAGTTTCCAGCCGAAGAACGGGCTGTTGGCCGATTTGCTCGCGGTCCCGGCGCGCTCAAAAACCCATTCACGATCGGGATCAATGACGGTCACATCCGCATCCGCGCCGACGGCCAATGTGCCTTTGGGCAGATTCAGCAACCGCGCCGGGTTGACGGTGTATTTGGCAATCAAATCTGCCAGGCTCAGTCGTTTGCCGTGGTAAAGTTGCATAAGCGAGAGCGCGAGTTCGGTTTCCAGGCCGGTGATGCCGAACGGCGCGTAGTCGAATTCCACTTCCTTCTCGTAATCGCAATGCGGCGCGTGATCGCTGCACAAAATCTCAATCGTGCCATCGGCCAGCCCCTCCAAAATCGCCTCGCGGTCGCGCGCGGTGCGCAACGGCGGATTCATTTTGAAATTCGTGTCGTAGGCCGGCCACTCGGGCAGGTTGAGGGTTGCAGGTTGAGAGTTGAGGGCTTTTCCGTCCGTGGCCCAGAATTTTTCGCTTCCGGCGACGGCGGCGTCCGTCAGCGTAAAATGGTGCGGGCAGGCCTCGCCGGAAATGGGCACGCCGCGTTTCTTCGCCTCGCGCAGCCGGGCGACACTGCCCGCCGCGCTGAGGTGCTGGCAATGGACGCGCGCCCCGGTCAGCTCGGCGAGCAGGATGTTGCGCGCGACGATCATTTCCTCGCCCGCCGACGGCCAGCCGCGCAGGCCCAGCACGGTGTTCCAATATCCTTCATGCATCACGCCATCGGTTACGAGCGAATAATCCTGGCAATGATCCATCACCGGCAAGTCGAACATTTTCGCGTATTCCAGCGCGCGGCGCATCAGTTCGTTGTTCTGCACGCAATGGCCGTCGTCGGTGATGGCGACGACGCCGGCGCGCTTGAGCGAGCCGATGGACGCGAGTTCCTCGCCCGCGATGTTTTTCGTGATAGCACCGGCGACGAAGACGTTCACGACGCCGTTTTGGGCGGCGCGCTCGTGGATAAGTGCGACGGTGCCGGCGTTGTCAATCGCGGGCGATGTGTTGGGCATGCAGACGACCGAGGTGAACCCGCCGCGCGCGGCGGCGGCGGTGCCGGTGGCAATATTTTCCTTGGCTGTCTGGCCGGGATCGCGCAAGTGGACGTGCAAATCAATCAGGCCAGGACAAACAATGAGGCCGCTTACGTCCATCCGCTCAACGTCGCGCGGCGCCTGTTTTGCCGCGTCCGCGCCGACCGCCGTGATTTTGCCCGCCGAAATTAAAACATCCGTCTTGGCGTCGAGTCGGCTGGCCGGATCCACGACGCGTCCACCGGTGAGAAGCAACGCTGCCATGCGCGCGAGGCTACACGAGCGGAATTGACAATGCAAGCCGGTTTGATAGTTTCAAGTTTTGAATTCTTAATTTTTGAGTTGAAGCAGAAATGGCCGTCCAACTCAAAACTTAAAATTAAAAACTAAGAACTCTTTGCGGGCGTAGTTCAATGGTAGAACGGAAGCCTTCCAAGCTTCACACGTGGGTTCGATTCCCATCGCCCGCTCCAACTTCAAGTTGGAGTAATGAAATCAATAGTTTCGTGGAGTAATGAAATCAATAGTTTCGTGATAACACGGAAGCATTTAGAGGTCAAAGTAAGACATGCAGTAAGACATGAAGGCTGCAAATCTTCGGTGAACTTCCTTGAACGGAATGGACAGGACGGAATGGCTTTTCCGTGAAACGGCCTGACTACGACGCACGCGCACAATCAAAATCCGTCTGGCTGGACGGTTACAACGTGCTGACGCTGCTCGATAGCGCGCTGGCGGGCGGGATTGTTCTGCCGGGCCGTGATGGTTGCTGCCGGGACATCGCGGGCATTCACCGGCGTTACCGCAAGATCAACGAGACGCTCCCCGCGTTGCAACTGATCGGGGAAACCGCACAGGCCTGGGGCGTGAGCTGCTGCCGCTGGTGGCTCGACCACCGGTGTCGAACTTTGCCCCCGCCACGAAATAAAAAGGCGCGTGAGCATTTGGAGTGTGTCCTGTCCAATTGGGCAAAGGCGGGCTGGTTGGCCTTGGTAAATGAAATGGTGGAGATGGATTATGTGACGCACCGGAAACGCAGACCATGAATGCGACCGATGGAAAACCAGAAAGTGAGCTGTATTCGGCGCGGCATTCGTGCCGGCCGGTCAATTTCTATTGCCGCGCACCCCAAGCCGGCAACGTTCAACTGGCCGGTGATTTCAACCATTGGAACCCGTTTCCCATGCAACGGCGCGATGGTGGCTGGTGGTTCATCCAGGTCATGCTCTGCCACGGCCATCATCAGTATCATTTCCTGGTGGATGGCCAAGCCATGCTCGATCCCCGGGCAATGGGAAAGGGCCGGAACCAGTCGAATGAGGAAGTTTCGGTGGTTGCCGTCGGTTGAAGCGGGAAGAAGCCGCCGCGCGCGAAGCGTCAAAAGGCGGTTAAGCGGCGGTCTCGATTAAAATGGCGGCATCAGCCACGGTTCTGACCCGTGGCTGATGCCCACCTCCTTGGCTGGGCTCTAAGTCATCCGTTGCCAGTACCCGGGTGGTGTCCCTGCCGGGCCTTGTTTCCACATTCCCCATCTAGCGGTACACGTGCCTGCAAATTGAACCTTATCGGGCCTCTCATCAGGAGGTTGCCTGGCTGAATATGATGTCGAGGTCCTGGCCGGCGGTTCTCGCCAGATCAAAAGCCTTTTTGACTTCGCTCCTCAGATCTTTGTTGGTGACGGTCAGTCGCAAGTCGAGCTTTTTGGCCTTCGGCGTGTCATCGTTGTTGTTGATGACAAACACTGGTTTGTAGGATTTGATTTCTCCGTTCATATCTCCGTTCGTAGTTGTCATAGTTATTTTTCCCATTGTTCCACTCATGGCTGTGTTACTTTGGACCTGTCTGCTTTGCGTAATCCCTCACCAAAAAATCCTCACCAACCTTGGATCGGGTCTTCCACCCTCCAGCCAGACAGGCTGCGGTTCTGGTTTAATCGGTGGGGCCAATCGAACCGGTCCCGGTCTTTTTGCCAAAACCTCACAAGCTCCCGGCGCGATCGCGTCACGTCCGGGTCCGGATTGCACTACAGTTTGATTTTTCATGTGCGTTCCCTTTTACCGCCTTTTACCAGTCGTTTAATGGTGACAAAGCTCGTGTTCATTGCTGAGTGCTTCCTGGAGCACCGATGCCGCGGGATCGGTCCATTCCGCGACCTTCTCCATGAAGAAGAAACCGCGGGATGTCACCGGCAGCCGGCGTTCCCGCAGCAGGAAATCCAACCGGCCCTTGCGTGCGACGGCGCGCAGGTAGTCCCGGGCGGGATTCGGCTGGGCGCTCTTTTCTCCACGCATGCTGATCAGCGCAATCAAGGCTCCCGCCGGCAGGTAGCGGCGCGCCAGCCACGCGTCCATCCATACGCGAAAATCCTCCGGCAATTCTTCCACGTCATAAATTGAAACCAAAATGACATCGGCCACCATCGTCATCAGGATGGCGTCCTTAAGCACACTGAGATCGTTCAGGCGGCTGAACTCCCATTGCGCGCAGTGGACTGCGTCCTTGCCGGCCAGCCGCGTCACCTGGTCACATACCTGGGTGGCCCATTTCTGTGTCAGCGCGTCTTGATAAACCATGGCAATGTTTAACGCATACCCCGGTTCCGTTTCTGCCGGGGTAAAATCCACCACCTCCGCCAGTGCGGTCCTTTCCAACATGTCTGTCCGTTCCATAAAAGTTTGTTCCCTAATACATGGTCAGAATAATCCACAAGCTCTTTGCTTGAACAGTCGGGGAAGAGTGAATTCTTGCGTCAGGGAATTCCCTGACATTCGGCGGTTGGGAATCCGATTCTGTAGCGGGTTCGAACCGGTATTCAGAAGAAGAAAACCAAAACGAAGCGGAACGGAACGGAAGCGGCTGGCGGTGGGACTGGGTGCTCGAAAGACTCGCGGGCCGTGCCCAGGCAGATTTATTCACTGGCCCAGTGGCTGGAAAGTGTGCGTCTCGTTCAACCATCCTTGCCGCAGGGCGTATTGCACCATCTCCGTCCGGCTGCGCAGACCGAGTTTTTCTCCAATGCGGAGCTTGTAGGTTTCGACGGTCTTGACGCTCAGTTTGAGCCGGCCGGCAATCTCCTTGTTGCTGTAGCCCCAGGCGAGCATGATCAGGACCTCCTTTTCCCGCTCGCTCAATTCGCTGGCGCACGATTCGCCCTTCACCGGCGACCCGGTCATCTGCTTCGCCAGAGCCCGGCTGGCCAGGCTGGCCTCGTAGTGGACCCCGCCTTTCGCCACCGTGCCGATGGCCTTGACCAGTTCATCGCCCGCCGAACGTTTGAGCACGTAACCGGCGGCGCCCACTTTGCACAACTGGCGCAGGTAGCTTTCGTCCTCGTGGGCGGTGAGCGCCACCACTTTTATTTCCGGGCGCTCGGCCTTCAGTTGTTCGGTGGCCTGCAAGCCGTTCAGTTCCGGCATTGAAAGGTCCATGACCACCACGTCCGGTTTAAGCTCCCGCGCCTTGACCAGGACTTCCCTGCCGTTGGCCGCCTCCCCGACCACCTGCATGTCCGGCTGGCTGTTGATCAACGTCCGCAACCCTTCGCGGACGATTTTATGATCGTCGGCCAGAAGAATGCGCAGCCTTTTCATGGTTTTGAACTCTTTGCCGGTTTCTGCTTGAAGGGAACACGCACGAACACCGTGGTTCCCGCGCCCGGCGTGGACTCAATCTCCAGCGTCCCACCCGCCAGCGTTGCACGTTCCTGCATGCCCAACAAGCCCAACTTGCCCCGCGCCGCGGATGTCTGGCTCCCGGGATTGAAGCCGCTGCCGTCGTCTTCAACAATCAGCGAGACATGGTCGGGCCGGCGTTCCAGCAGGACGCTGACCCGCTTCGCGTTGGCGTGCCGGGTCACGTTGGTGAGCGCTTCCTGCGTGATTCGATAAAGCGTCGTTTCAAGCTGGAGCGGCAGCCGGGGTGCTTCCACACCGTCGCTGTGAAAATCCACCGGCAGCCGGTTGTTCTCCGACCATTCGGCGGTATAACGCCGCAGGGCCGCTTCCAACCCTAGGTCATCCAGCACGGCCGGGTGCAATTCCCAGGCCAGGCGATGAATGTCCCGCATCAGGCCATCCGCCAGTTGCTCCAGCTTGCCCAGGCTCTCCTGGACTGGCGGCGCGAATGATTTCTGCTTGCGAATCAATTGCAGCTTCAATTTCAATCCGGTGAGGTCCTGGCCCAGCCGGTCGTGAAGCTCGCGCGAGATGCGGCCCCGTTCGGTCTCCTCCGCGTCGGCCAGCCGCCGCAACACCTGCCGTTGCGCCTCCTCGGCCCGCACCCGCTGCGCAATTTCCGCCTGCAAGGCCTGGTTGGTTTTCGATAGTTCGGCCGTCCGCTCCTTCACCCTTTTTTCCAGCTCGGCTTGATTTTTCTGAAGTTCTTCCTCCGCCCGCTTGCGCTCAATGGCGTAGCGAATGGCCCGCGCGGTCTGGCGTCCATCCGTCTGGCCTTTGATCAGGTAGTCCTGAATTCCATGGCGTACGGCTTCAATGCCCACAGATTCATCGGTGGAGCCGGTCAACATCACGATGGGCAGATGTGACGCCTCGGCGCGCGCCCGGAGAAACGTGTCATGGCCGGTGCTGTCGGGCAGGGACGGATCCAGCAGCAGAATGTCGAAATGTCCCTGCCGCAGATTTTTTGCCGCTTCCGCCCAGCACTCGACGTGGGTGAACTCGAAACGTTCAAGCCCGCTTTGAGTCAGGGATTCCCGCAACAGCGCGGCGTCCGACGGGCTGTCTTCCACCAGCAGAATTTTTAACGGTGCCGAATTCATATTTTCTCCCGTAGCAGCCGGGGTAACGAGGCTCAAACTTTTCCAGCCTTTAGCCTTCAGCCCTTTTCAGAGCCTCCTGACGTCGGCTGCTACGCCGGACGGTCAGCGCGGCGGCAGCGTCACGACATACAGCCAGAACGATTCGATGCAACGCACCACTTCCAGGAACTGCTTAAAGTCAACCGGCTTGGTGATGTAACAGTTGGCGTGGAGTTGATAGGCGCGAAAGATGTCCTCCTCGGCGCGCGAAGTGGTCAACACCACCACCGGGATCAGCTTTAGGTTTTCATCCGCCTTCAGCTCCGCCAGCACCTCCCGGCCATCCTTGCGCGGAAGATTCAGGTCCAGCATGATTAAATCCGGCCGCGGCGCCTGGGTGTACTGCCCCTGGCGGCGGAGAAATTCCATGGCTTGCACGCCGTCCTCGACGAGGCTCAGGTGATTGCGCACCTTGGCTTCCTTGAGGGCTTCGGCGGTGAACTCGGCGTCACTGGGGCTGTCTTCCACCAGGAGGATTTCGATGGGGCGGATATCGGCTGTTTTCATGGCTTGGGTTCCATTTTAGCGGAAATTTCGGGGATTGAAAAATAAAAAGTCGAGCCATGCGCCGGCTCCGACTCGACCCGGATTTCGCCGCCATGCCGCTCGACAATCTTCTTGCAAATGGCCAGCCCGATGCCGGTGCCGGGATATTGTTTGCGGGTGTGCAGGCGCTGGAAAATCTGGAAAATCCGCCCTGCATATTGCGGCTCAATGCCGATGCCGTTGTCCCGCACCCAAAAAAGCCACCGCTCCTCTTCCTTGCAAGCGCCAACGTGAATTTCCGGCGTTCGCTCGCTGCGGAATTTGATGGCGTTTCCGATCAGGTTCTGAAAGAGCTGCCGGATCTGGGTGGCATCCACCGGCAGGCTGGGCAATGGGTCGCTGGTAACCTTCGCCCCGGCCTCCTTGACGCTGATTTGCAAGTTGTTCAAGGCGTCGCGGAGCAGCGCGTTCAGGTCGGCCGCGCAAAGGCGCCGCCCCGCGTGCCAACGCGCGAGAAGGCCAGCAAATCGGCGATCAGCCTTTGCATGCGCTCGGCGCCGTCAGCGGCGCCGGCAACATACTCCCGCGCCTTGGCATCCAGTTTTTCCGGAAAGCGGTGTTGCAGCAGTTTCACATAACCGCCCACCGCCCGGAGCGGCTCCTGCAAATCGTGCGAAGCCACATAGGCGAACTGTTCCAGATCGAGGTTCGAGCGGGCCAGGTCGGCAGCGGTCTTCTGCATCGCCGCCTCGGCCTGTTTGCGCGCGGTGATGTCCTGTTTGACCGCGACAAAGTGCGTGATCTTCCCATCGGCGTCCGCGACCGGGGTGATCGTCATCTCCTCGGGGTAGAGGCTGCCGTCCTTGCGCTTGTTGACCAGCTCGCCGTGCCAGACGCGGCCCGACAGGATGGTCTGCCAAAGGTCCTTGAAGAATTCGGGCGATTGGCGGCCGGATTTCAGCACGCGGGGATTCTGGCCGACCGCCTCGGCGGCGGTGTAGCCGGTGAGTCTGGTGAAGGCCGCGTTGACCCACTGGATGACGCCGTCGCGGCCGGTGATGGCGAGGCCGTTGTCGGCGGATTGCAGGACGGAGAACTGCAGGCGCAACTGGTCCTCGGCCCGGCGGCGTTCGGCGATTTCCGTTTTCAGGCGGGCATTGGCGGATTCGAGTTCGGCGGTGCGCTGCCCGACCAGTTCCTCCAGGTGGGCGCGGTAGAGGGCGAGTTCGGCTTCGACGTGCTTGTGCTCGGTGACATCGCGGGCGGCGGCAAAGACACCCAGCACCCGGCCGGCCTCGTCGTGGTAAACGACGGCGTTGTAGAGCACGTCGATCGTGTGGCCGGAAGCGTGGCGGATGGTCAGCGGGTAGTTGCGGACCTCGCCTTGCGCGAGGACCTGCCGGTAGCTGGCTTTGGCATCGTCGGGCTCGGTGAAATAGTCGGAGAAATTACTGCCGACGAGCCGCTCGCGGGGCAGGCCGGTGGCCAATTCGGTGGCATGGTTAACGTCGGTGACCCGGCCCTCCGGACTGATGGTGACCAGCGGGTCGAGGCTGGCCTCGAGGAGGCCGCGGGCGTAGAGCGAGACGGCGCGCAGCTCGGCGGTGCGGTCGGCCACCCGCTGCTCGAGTTCGTCCTTGGCGCGGCGCAGCGACTCGGTCAGGGCATCGCGTTCCGCCAGCAGGCGGGCCAGCTTGACATTGCTGTAACCCAGCTTGGAAAGCATGTCCGCCAGCTTCTTGAAATACTCCATGCCTTTGGCCAGCGTCTCGCGGCTCAGTTGGGGAACGCGGTCGAGCGCCGCGAGGTACTCGGTTTCATCGAAACCGTATTGGCGGGCTTGGGCCCGGAACAGGTCGCGATCCGGCAATTCGCCCTCGAAGAAGAACTGGCCCGTGAACAGATTGCCGACGTGCTTGCCGCCCATCAGGATCGGCGTCGCTACGTCCCACATGTTGTTCTTGCACTTGTAAACTTTGAATTCTCCGGGTGGAACGCCGGCGGAAAGAACGGTGTCGCTCTCGGTGCAGAACTTGCAGGTCTCTGGATTGACGCGATGGAATTGAGTGCAGATGTCCTGCCAGCCGACCTTCACCAGCACCCTGCCTTTCAGGTCAATGATCGCCATCGGTATCCGGGCGAACGCGTGGAAATCGTCCATGATCACCTGGACCGTATGGGCATCGATGATGTCGGACAGTTCCAGCTTCCCGAGGTCACCCTCCGGGGAAAGGATGCTGTCCAGTTTGAGGCGGACGCGTTGCTCGCTCTGGCGCAGCGCCTCCTCGGCCTGTATGCGCTCGGTGACATTCAATTTGGCGCCGACGGCTCGCAAGGGCGCTCCCGCCTGGTCCCGAACGATGATTGCCCGGTCATTAAGGAAGGCGTAACTGTCGTCGGCCAGCTTCATGCGATAGTCGCAAGTCCATGAGTTGCCGCCCTCGGCCAACACCCTGGCGAACGAAGCATCCACCCGATCGCGGTCTTCCGGGTGAATGCGGCGGCCACCAGGGGCCGTGGGCCTTGGCATCCGCCGGCGGCCGAACAATTCGACATAAGCGCGGTTCCAGCGCACCGTTCCGGTCTTGAGGTTCACTTCCCAAATGGCTTCCTTGGCAACGCTGGTGGCAAGTTGATGGCGTTCTTCGCTTTCTCGCAACGCCTCCTCCGCCTGTTTGCGCTCGGTGATGTCCTGGACGATTCCTGACATGCGGCACGCGACGCCGGCGGCATCCAGACGATGTCGTCCCGCGGCCCAAATCCAGCGGACCTGCCCGTCCGTGCGGCGGATGCGGCACTCGAAGTTCCAGTCGCCGCGAGTTTCCATCGCCCGCCGGAATTTGCCACCCACCATCGCCCGGTCTTCCGGCAGCACGTGTTCGAGAAACATTTCGTAGGTCCACTTCGGCAGCAATTCCGCGTAGCCGAAGACGCGGTCGTGTTCGAGGGAACGGAAGGCTGTTTGGTCCGCCAAATCCAGGTCCCACGCGCCGGTATGGCTGGTTTCCAGCGCGAAGCGCAGTCGTTCCTCGCTCTCGCGCAAGGCCTTTTCCCGGTCGTAGGCCGCGGCCTTGCGCCGGTCGCGCCGGTAAAATTCGGCAACGGCGCTCATGAACAGGCCCATGCAGGTGAACAACGCCAGCCCGACGCGGTCAACGGGCGAGGCGATGGCCCACTGTCCGACCGGCGGCAGAATCCAGTATCCCACGACAACGCCAGTCAATACCGTAGCCAGCAGGCCCGGGCCGAAACCGGCCAGCAACGCCGCCACCATCACCGCCGGATAGAATGTGATGAAGGTGGGCAGCCCCGGTCCTATCCACGCCGTCAACACCGCGCGCAACCCGAATCCCGCCGCCACTGCCACAAATGCCAGGCTGTAGCGCAAAGCCCATCTTCGCGAGGCAGATGAAAAGCTTTTGTCGTGGTTCATCGGGGCCGTATTTGCAAGGTTTCAGCCGCCGGTCGCCAGACCTGCGAGTGGATGATTGACGGGTGGAGCCGGACGAAAAAAGCCATGCGCCGCTGTCCGGCCAGCAACGTCACGCGTTAAGAATCGTGTCCTTTGCATTTGCCATTAATTGTGGCGGGACGCAGCCACGGTATTGCCGCGCTTTGGGAACTTCACTGATGCGCTCCCGGATTCAGCGTCAGAAACCACAATTGCATGAGAAATTTTGGTGCCCACGACAGGACTTGAACCTGTACGGTGTTACCCACTAGAACCTGAATCTAGCGCGTCTGCCAATTCCGCCACGTGGGCCCAATGATTCGACGGCCATTCTAATACGCGTTCGCCAGCTTCCGGGCAAGCCAAATTGAAGAACATCCGCAGGCGAAGCGCGTTCAATTTTTGAGCCGGGGTTCTGTTCCGAAGGAACAATCGAGAATAGCCCGGCATTTCAATGCTGGGATGGGGTGGAAAAATGTCGAGTCCCGCAGGGACGGCTGAAACGAAACCCGTTTTCGCGGAGGCTGCGACACCACAGGCGCCGTGTTCAGTCGTCCCTGCGGGACACCGTGTTTTTCGGCGGTACAAAAACTGAGAATCGCCCCAACCGGCTTTGTCCCGATTCCGGCGTTTTCAGCCCGAATCGGGCTGGAAGCCTTTCAATTCCAGCTTGAGGGCGTGCAGCGACAGGTTGATGTTGCAGATGAACGCGACGAGCGACGCGAACAGCGCGGTCATGCACGCGATGAAAATCATGCCGATGAAAAATCCCCGCTCCCAGTGCAGCAACGCGGTTACAAACAGCGTGATGATGAGCGCCGACGCCAGCAGCGCGCTGAGCGTGGCCAGGATGATGCTCAGGCGCACCACCCGGGCGCGGCGGTAAAGAATGTCCACCTGCGCCAGTGTTTGTGCGCGTTCCTCGTCCGTGCGTTTCGACAGTTCCGCCTTGAGCAACCGGGCGCGGTCAATGGCGCGCCCCAGCCGGTTGGTCATCGTGAGCAGCAGCAGGCCCACGCCGGAAATGAGAATCACCGGCCCGATGGCCACCTGCAGCACCGGAACAATTTCATTAAGCGGAGTCGTCGGCATAAATTCAGTCAGAGGCGAAGTCTAATCGAAATCCGGGGCCTGAGGCAAGAATGGGCATTCCCTGCCGTTGGTTGACCGGCTTTGGCGTTTGGTATAATCTTCAAAACTCATGGCAATTGATTCAGAAACGGCCCGACTGTTTCTCGCCGGCAAACAGGCGGGCATCAACTTGGGGCGGATGGTCATGCTGGGCCGGCAGAACTTCCTGCTGCGTCCGGCGGAGACGCGCTCGCTTTTCCGGAGCTATGGCCTGACCCCCGATCCGCGACTGCTGGTGCCGACGCCGCCCGGCTCGGATCCGCCGTTTGCCGAACCGTTTTTTGAATCGCTGGGCGCGACGGCGTGCGAAGCGATGGATGTGTCGTCCTACGAAGGAGCGAACATCGTCCATGACATGAACGAAGCCCTGCCGTCCAGTCTTTACGAGCAATTCGACGTGGTGTTCGACGGTGGCACGCTGGAGCACGTCTTCCAGTTTCCCCGGGCGATCCACAACGCGATGCAACTGGTCAAACCGGGCGGCTGGTTTGTGGGCTTCACCTGCGGCAACAACTGGTTTGGCCACGGTTTTTATCAATTCAGTCCCGAGGTTTATTACCGGGCGTTGAGCCGGCAGAACGGCTTTTCCAAATGCGCGGTGTTTTTGGTGCCCGAAGGGCTGGGGCTTAAGTGGTATCTGGTGCGGGACCCCGCCCAATTGCGCAACCGGACCAATCTCATCAATGGCCTGCGCACGCCGCTGCTGGTGTTGGGGCAGAAGGCCGCGCCCACGCCGGAGAAACTGAAGCTGCAACAAAGCGATTACCTGCCGTACTGGTCCGAAAACGCACCGGTCCTGAACACCGGCAAAGTGCTCAAGGCCTCCAACTTCGCGCTTTCTTTAAAGGCCAAGCTGTACCAGTTGATGCCCGTCTTTACCCGCCGCTTGGCCACGCTGGAAGCCCGCCCTTGGTGCCAGGAATACACCATCCGCAAACGACATGTTTTTGTCCCCGTTGACAGAAACAAGCTGGCCTCGGTCATCGCTGGCCTGCCCACAAACGCCTGAGATGATATGGCGGTCCGAAGCATGAAATCGGAAAACAGCCGGAAGCGGATTCTGGTGACCGGGTCGCTCGGCTATCTGGGCAGTGTGTTGACCGGATATCTGGAGCGGAACGGCTTCGATTGCGTGGGTTATGATACGGGCTTTTTCAAAGACTGTTTGTTGTTCGATCCCCCAGCCACCAAGACACGGATGCGTGATGCCAGGGACCTGGGAGAAAAGGACCTGGAAGGGATAAGCGCCCTGGTCCATCTGGCGGGAATCTCAAATGATCCGTTCGGAAACCTGGATGCGGCGAAGGTGTATGATCCCACGCGCACCTATGCCCGCAAGATTGCGGAGCTTTGCAAACGGACCGGTGTGAAATTCATCTTCGCTTCGAGCTGCTCGGTTTATGGCATCGGCCAGGGCGAACTGCTCGATGAAACTTCGCCCGCCACTCCGCAGACGCCGTATTCGCTCAACAAATTGCAGATCGAACAGGATTTGTCGGCGTTGTGCGACGGAAACTTTTCACCGGTTGCGCTAAGGTTTGCCACGGCATTTGGCTTGTCGCCGCGGATACGGTTTGATCTGGTCACCAACATGCTGACCGGCATGGCGTTCACGACCGGCAGGATCATTTTGAATTCCGACGGCACGCCGTGGCGGCCCAACGTGCATGTTCTCGACATCTGCCAGTCCATCAAGTGCGCCATTGCCTCGGATTACCACGAGGGGAAACTTCTGGTGCTCAACGTGGGCGATGAGCAGAACAATCTCCAGGTCATTGACATCGCCCGGACCATCCAGACCCAGTTGCCCGGTTGCGAATTGAAATTCCTGGCCCAGAACCCGGAGCTGGACAAGGAAGGCCTGGTCCGGGACCGCAAGGTCAAGCAGGGCGTTGACACGCGGACCTACAAGGTGTCGTTCGCAAAAATTCGGAAGGTGTTTCCCGGTTTCAAATGTGGCTGGCCGCTGGCGTTGGGCGTCAAGAATATGGTGGAAGACTTCCAAGCCCGGAAACTGACCGCCGACCAGTTCAAAAACAAGAATTTTTACCGGCTGCAAAAAATCGAATCCCTTTACCAGGACCATCATTTGTCCGACGACCTGCGCTGGACGAAACCGGAGAGCGAACGCCAGTGAAATACCGCGCCCTCGGCAAAACCGGTTTGTCGGTGTCCGTCATCGGACTGGGCACGCACCAATTCTCCGGGGAATGGGCGAAGGAATTTTGGCCGGCGAGGTGGAGCGGATGCTCGGACGCGCCCGCGAGCTGGGCATCAATTTCCTGGACATGGCCGAGTGCTACGGCGACCACGCCGTGGAATCAGTCGTGGGGAAAAGCATAAAAAGCCGGCGGGCGGAGTGGTTGGTGGCCACCAAATTCGGCCATGCCTATGCCGGTTCGCCGCAAAAAACCGAGGCCTGGTCGGCGGACGCGGTTCGGCGGCAGTTGGAGGATTCGCTCCGGGCGCTGCAAACGGATCACATTGACCTCTACCAGTTTCATTCCGGCGGCAACGCGGCTTTTCAGAACGAGGCGCTTTGGACCATGCTGCGCGAACAGGTCCGCGCCGGAAAAATCCGGTGGCTCGGATTGTCGCTGGCGGCCGATTTGATGTTGAAGAACGATCTCCAGCAACTTCACGCCGCACCCCGGATGAATGTGAGCGCGGTGCAAGTCGTTTATAACCGCCTGCAAACGAAGGCTGAGGAGCAGGTTTTGCCGTTTTGCCAGAAGCAACAATTGGGAGTCATGGCGCGGGTCCCGCTGGCCAAGGGCTTTTTGGGCGGGAACTACCGGCCGGGCGCGGCTTTCCCCGAAAATGACACCCGCGCGGCTTACGGCGCGGAATTCAACAACCGGCAACTGGAGCTGGTCGAAAAAATCCGGCGCGAGGAACTGCCGCCCGGGCAGAACATGGCCCAATGGGCATTGGCCTGGTGCCTGAAAAATCCGGCGGTGGCCTCCGTCATCGTCGGCTGCAAGAATATCGCCCAACTGGAATCAAATGCCGCCGCCGGAGAACTGGCGGCGTAGCCAACCGGCTTAACCATCTGAAAAAGTGAACTTATGTCAATACACAGGACTGACCCGTTTTTGACCCGTTTTTGGTCTCATCTGTCAAAATCTCACTTCCGCTTCCGCTTTTTAAGCTCTTGAATGACTCCTACATAAACTGCGCTCATAAGCAATAAAGGGCAAACGATCACACTTATGGGCTGTAAAATTGACTCTCCAGACCGAGCTGTGACTAACTTCCATACTCCAAAGCTGACACCGACTCCGCCCAAAATGGTAAAACAAATGAGTAACAGGATAAGCTCCCGTCTGGTCATTTCTTTCAACGGCTTGCCTGGAGTCATCGGTGCGGGCATAAGGTTTGATGCCACCTAACGACCAGATATAGGTTATCCGAAGTTATTCATGGGCGGCAAGGCCAGCGGAGCGAAACTGAGGCCGCCGCCGACGGTGAATAACTTCGCCGCCGCGACCGGCGCGGCGACGGGATCAGGATGGCCTTTGGTTGTCATTTCCTGTATCCGGTTAAACGTTTTCCCGCCCCGGCGGGCCAGGTCTGCCAACGTCCAGTCGCTGAAACGACTTTGAGCTTATTGACCGGCCCGTCGGGCGGGGCTTAACCCTCTAACGACTACTCAAGAGGGCGTCTATATTGCAATGACGACTCTTCTATATTGCCGTCGCCGGGTCAAGCCTGCGGGAGAACAAAATGACCATCAACCCTCAATCCTCAACCCCACAGATGAACCCACCACCTCCCCATGACCTCGTCATCGGCCTGGATCGTTCCGACAAAAAGGCCGACCTGCACCTCATCACCCCCGCCACCGGCCTGCGCCGGTCCCAAAAAGCCGTCAGTCCCGGCTATTGTAGAAAACGGCTGCCCTTTGGAAAACAAAAATCCAGCCGATCCAATCAAGGATATCCAAATCTTTCAGGGGCAATTGTGGTGGAGCGGGTCCGTGCAGCCTTGATTTGCCTTGGTGCTTTCCTAGACTGGTCCGGACATGAAGGCAAAAATAACGACGGCCATCCCGGTTCGCAACGGCCAGGAATTCATTTTGCAGACCCTGCAATCGCTGGCGGCCCAAACCCTGCGTCCCGACCGGGTCGTCGTGCTGGATAATCTTTCGACCGATGCCACGCCGGAGATTGTAAAAAACTTCAAGGACCTGCCGATTGAATTCATCGTCAATCAAAAGGATCTGGGCACCTTCGGCAATTTCGACCGCTGCCTGGATTTCGCCGCCGAGACGGAGTACCTGCAAATTCTTCACGCCGACGACCTGATTCTCCCGCAATTTTATGAAGTAATGGCCGGGCAATTGCAGGATTGTCCCGGACGCGCGTTTGGCTGGTGCATTGACGAGCGGATTGACGAGCACAACCGGCATTTGACTTTTTCGGACAAGGCGGACGGCAGCGTGAACGTCCTCGACCGCGACACGTTTTTAAAGATCAAGGCGGAAATCGGGAACCAATCCTTCTGCTCCACGCTGATGAAGACCAATTATCAGCCCGCGCCGGCGCGCTTTCCGATGGACATGCTGGTCTATGGCGACATGGTTTATTGGGCGCGGTTCGGGTCGCACGCGGAAAAAATCGTCTTCGTCAAGCGCGCGCTCGCGCAATACCGCTGGCATCAAACGAACATGTCGGTCTATGTCGCGCCCAACTTGAAATCGCTCATCGTGGATTGCTGGAGCACGATGCAAATGGCCGAAGCACTGCGAAACAAACCCACCGAACCGATTCGGAAGATGAAACTCAAAGGGCTGATGGCCGTGCGCTGCGGCATCATGGCCAAACGCTTCCGACAATTGGGCAATCTGCCTTATTCGCGTGAGATCGTGAAAACCGGCCGCGGTTACACCGGCCTGCCCATCTGGCTGGCGGGCCAAATGCTGGTCGAGTTGCGTGAGCTGCTGATTTTCAAGATTGGCCGCCGGCCGCGCCATCGCCAGAACATCTTCAGTTGATTTCCGCGGATCCATAGAAAATCAAATTGTCATCGGCATAGAACGTTTCAGGGGTAATCCGATTAATCATACGTTTTCATGCAAAGCGCCAGAGATGGCATGAGTTGTTGGCAGGTGAGCGCCGAAGCGCTACACCCACCAACGTATGAACTCACAAAAACTAAATAACTCTGAAGTTCGCGCGGAGCAAGCCGCGAATAAAAAACCTCAAACCATCAAACTGGGACTGGACGTTCACGCCGACACCATCGTCGTGGTGCGGATACTCGACCACAGCGCACCGCAACCGGCCCAGCGATTTACCTAGGGCAAGTTCCGCGCGTGGATCAAGCCCCAGCTCCCGCTGGCTCGACGCCGTCCACAGTTGCTACGAGGCGGCCCCTTCGGCTACGGCTGCACCGCGAGCTCGTTGCTCTGGGGGTTAAAAACTTGATTGTTCAACCTGTGTGCTTGGACGAGCGGCATACCGGCGTCAACCATGACAACAGTGACGCCAAGGAGCTGGTTCAACGCCTGGATCGTTATGTGGCGGGCAACACCCACGCGCTGGCCACGGTGCGCGTGCCCACGCCTGAACAGGAGCAAAAGCGGACGGAAAGCCGTCAGCGTGAACAACTCCGCCGCGAAGTCCAGCGCGTGGCTGCGCAAGGTCGCGGATTACTGTTGAGCCAGGGCCACCGGGAAAAGGGCGGCTGGTGGGAAGGTCGGCGCTGGGCGAACTCCAGCCGCGTCTGCCGGCGTGGCTTGTGGCCCGGCTGGAAGTCTTCCGTCGTGTGCTGGCGACGCTGACGGACGAACTGGCCGCCGCCACGACCACTCTGGAGCAAACCGCACCGGCGTTGCGACCCAAGGGACTGGGCGGACTGACCTATGCCGTGGTCGAGCGGGAAGTGGGGCAGTGGGATCGGTTTGACAACCGGCGGCAAGTTGGCAGCTACACCGGGTTGTGTGGCGGCGTCAGCGCCAGCGGCAACAGCCGGCATCTGTTGCCTATTACCAAGCATGGCAACGTGCGCCTGCGCACGGCGCTGATCGAACTGGCCTGGCGGTTGGTGATGTGGCAGCGCGATTGCAAGCTGGTCAAGAAATGGTGGCCGGTGCTGGGCAACGTGAAAGCCAGCAAGGCGGCCAAGAAGAAAGCCATCGTGGCGATGGCGCGGCAGATGGCGGTGGACCTGTGGCGCTGGCGCACCGGTCGGGCGAAGCCCGAAGATCTGGGTTGGACGATGGTGGGCGTCTAGTCCGGCCTGAAACCACGAACCCCGCACCCTGAACCTTGAACAGATGGATCGAGAAAATTTGAAACGGCGCGCGCCCGTCACAGCCCTTGGGTTGGCAACGACCCGTTGCAGAGATTGGGCGCGCTCGTTTCTTGGCTGTGACCGGACAAGTCAACTGGTGCCGTCCCTGTTCAGGGCCGTGCACGGATAGCAGGTAGAGCAACGGCTGACACCGTTGCCGATGCCAGGAAAACGCTTCCAACCTCGAACCCAACTGGAAAGGCGACCCGAAAAAAAAAAAGCTTTTAAGAAAAAAAACAAACTGTGCCACGACTTCACTTGACACAACTCATAGCAGGGCTGGCGCAGATGTTCTCTGGTTTGCAAGTGGGGTTTTCATAAAAGTTGTTCACATGGTTTGTGGGGTTTGCAGCTTGGTCCAAGTGAGCGCGCCCCGCTTTTGGAGTTGGGCCAGATATTTGGCTTCGTTGTAAGCTTCGTGGTTCTGCCAGAGCCGCCACAGGATTTTGAGCCAGCGTTTGCCCAGACAGCGCAACGCGCTGGCATGGCTCTGTCCTTCATCCCGCTTCATTTGGTAATAGGCTTGCGCCCACTCACAGGTCAGACGGCGGCCGTTGGCCCACAGATGCACGGTGGCCCGCAACACCTTGTTGCACGCGCGCCGCAGCCGGCACTTGTTGACCTTGCCGCTCTGATAGCTGACCGGACTGACTCCGGCTTGACACAGCAAGGCGTCGGCATCGGGATATTCCTCCCGCACACCGCCGACTTCGGCCAGCAGGCGCGGCCCCAGCGTGGCCTTGGCTCCGGGCAGCGAGCCGAACACATCGTGATCGGGATGCTGGCGGAAGGCTTCGGTGATCCGGCGGCGGTATTCATCCAGTTGCGTTTGCAATGTCACCAGGATTTTCGCCAGGCTTATGGCCAGCAGGCTTTTGGCGGCGGTGACCGCCGGACTGGCGGGCAGCGCCTGGGCGTGGGCGAAGAGTTCCAGTCGCGCGGCCACGGTTTGCGGTCGCCAGAGCTGGTGGGTGTGCAGGAACTTTTCCCATTTTCGTTGGCCGGCGGCCTGCAACTGCGCGGGTGTGGGAAACCGCAACAGCAAGGCCCAGGCATAGGGCGCGGTCCAGTCATCAAACGCGGCGAGCGCCGCCGGATAATACTCGCGCAGCGCCGCTTGCAACTGGTTGACCAGCGCCGTGCGTTGCTCGATCAAGGCGATCTCGTCCCGACAGAGCGCGCGCAAACTGGCGGTGGCCTCGTCCTGCGGACGCAGCGGCCGCCAAGCGTGACCGTCGGTGCGCAGCGCATCGGCCAGGGCCCAAGTGTCGTGGCGGTCAGTCTTGGTCCCGCTGGGCACCTTGCGTTCGCGGTAGCGCGCCGCGGCCGATGGCGCCACCGGATAAACCGCCCAGCCGCGCTGCAACAGTTGGTCCACCGCCGGGCCGCTGGAGGTTTCCAACGTAATGGGCGCGCCGGTGAAGGATTGCATTTTCAGGGTGAACTCCGCCCAACCATCGGCGGTGTGGGTGAACCGAAACTCGGCCTGCACCGCGCCTTGGCGGTCCAGAACCAGAATGTCGTGATGATCGCTGGCCCAGTCCAGGGCGGCGAAATATACGTGTTGTGTCCAGTCAGTATTCATGATGCGTGCGGCACGCACCGGCTCCGGACGACGCGGCCCAAGCGAACTGATACAGGAGCCCTCGCGGGGCGGAGTTCTCTCAGCCTTCGGCGCGTCGGCCACCGCCGGTGTCGGCGATCTGCGCCTGACCCTCGTGGGGCTGGTCCAAGAAAGCCGTGGCACCTGCGGGACCGGAAGCGGGCCGTTCATAATATGGCTGGCGGCGGAGTTATTCACCAGCTCGGGCGGAGCGGCTTTCCGTGGCCGCTTCCCTCGCTGGCGAATAACTCTGGAAACCGTATCAGTCCATGACGCTGCGCGAAATTCAATCGTCGCCGGAACTCGCGGAGCGTCTGGACTGCGGTGGCCCTCCGCCGCTTTTCACCCGGCGCAAGGCCTGGCGGCTGTGCCGGTGCGGGCCAAGGAAAACTGTCAGCTTGAAAGTCGGAAAACAAAACCAGCAAGGGCAAGTCAAAAATGAGCGATGGAAAAGTTGCAGCCTGTCCTCAGATTAGGCGACAAATATCTCATCTTGCAGGTAGCAACACCACAAACATCACTGCCGACTGCAGCATTACTGCAAAAATGGCGACCACCACAAGCACTGGATTGCCTGACCGCAACAGGCGGATGCAGGAAAGAAGGCCAAAAGCAAATGCCGCCATCAAAATCCAGAAAGTGACAAAAGCCGGATTTGCCGGATTGCTGTTCATGAATTTCCAAAACGCGATAGCTCCGACAACGAAACTGACAAATAGTAAAACCAAATGCGGCACGCATCTCGCCCGCCTCGTCTGGTCGGCGCGTGTTGATGGCAAAACTGGTGGAACTTGCTGCATTGGTAATGCCGCCTAACTCATAATGGACGCCGTCCCGCAAAGCCGGGACGGTTTATCCTGTTTCATAAAGCGACCGTAATTTGGGCTGAAATTGTTGTCCAGCATTTTCTCATGGCGTTTATGACCCCGCCATCAGCCTCGTTAGAGGCGGCATCTCTTAAGAAACTACAAGTGAGATTGGTTGGGGAATGAGTTCAAATCCCATTGCTTTCGCGGCTTTTTGGAGGGCATTCAATTTTCTGGCTTGGAACTTTTTTTCATAGTCCTCCAATCCTTGGCGTACATAGGCTGCCCCATGTTTGATCAATTGGAAGATAATCCGGGCCAGCTTGTGGGCGGTTGCCGTAACGCCTTCCGCTGCTCCCAGTCTGGCTTTCATGCGCCGATAGAAGCCGCCCAGAGCGCTTTGGCTGCGCTCCAATGAGCTGGCGGCGATGCGTAACGCATCGGCGACCCGGTTAATCACGCGCCGCGTTTTGCTGCTGAGCACCTTGCCGCCGCTAATGCGGTTGTCCGGGCATAGCCCCAGCCAGGAGCAGAAGTGTTTTTCGCTTCTAAAACGGCTCAGATCCGGCCCCACTTCAGTGAGTAAGACCAACCCCGTCTGGATGCCGATGCCCTCAATCGCTGTTAGATCAACGCCGAACTTCTCGTAGAGAAGCAGGCGCATATCTTGACCGTTCAGTTGGTCTGCAGAAGGTCTTCTTCCCGGCTTGCCAGGTGGTAGCGGCTTAAGTTTGGCATCCACCTTGTCGGGCAGCCTGGCCGTTTCGCGGGTGATTTGCTCGTCACACTCATTGATCTTTGCCTCATAAGCGCGATAAAGCGCGTACGCTTGCCCCAAGACAAACAGATGTTCCTCCCGATAATCGCCCCGGAGCGCCTGTTGGATGACTGCGGCGGTAGCATGGACACGGCGATCCACCAAGGATGCCAGCCTGACCGGATCGCGTTCACCCTCCAAAATGGCTCCGATAATCGCCAGGCCACTGAGACCCGTCACATCACTGAGCACCTGTGTCAGTTGAAGGTTCATCTGCTGCATGGCCTTCTGCATGTGTTGACATTGCGTGCCGCGCGCGCCGACCAACTCATCGCGATAGCGCAGATATGTGCGTAAAACACAATAGGCATCCTCCGCCGGAAGGAACCCTGGAGCAAGCCATAGGTGTGCAGCCGCTGAATCCACTGGCAATCCTGCACGTCGGTTTTGCGCCCGGCGACATTCTTGGTTTGGCGCGCATTGACCAGCACCACTTGGAATCCCCACCGCTCCAGAATTTGGAACAACGGAATCCAATAAACGCCGGTGGCTTCCATCGCGACGCTGGTGATGCCGCACTCCTGAAACCATTGCGCCATCGCTTCCAAGTCAGCGGTGAAGGTCCCAAACTTCCGTACCGGACATTCGGCACGCTCGGCGGGGACGCAGACCCAATGTTCGCGCGAGCCAATATCCACGCCAGCGGCATGAACATTGACCGGCTCCCAAGCCGGGTTGATGAATATTTTTTTGCTTTTCCTTTTGTGGTTTGATGTTTTGCTTTTCATGGTATGTGGCTGGTCCCGGCCCAAGAGTGGCATGAAAAACTGCAATCTCTTAAACAGGATAGTTCCGCAGGCTCGCCAAAGCCTGCGGAACTTCACTAATGAATCAGCCGAGAAACTTGGGGCCAAGCTTTGTAACGGGCATGCAAGCACCATTGATGAACCGGCCATAGCTCGCCGAAACCAGCGCCAATCATCGTGTCAGGCATCGCTACGCCAAGGAAGTTTCTTCCATGATTAGCCCCAAGCGGGGGGTGGGGGCTTTGGAGAACAACTGCCGCCCATCGGCGAACTCGCGGCATTCAGGACTTTTCCATCAACGGCTGGCCGGAGTTGAGTCACCGGCCGCAGGAGGCGGGGTTGAACCCGGTCGAATCAGCCGGGCAAAGGTGATGCGGTCGCGTTCAGTTTCCCTGCGACGGAGCCCGTTGGCGCGATCCAGAATTTCGAGTTGACCGAAAGGCTTGAGCACATCAACCGCATGACGGGGGCCAACGACATAGAGGGTCTGAGCCGGGATGGCGGCAATCTCTTGCGGAAAGCGGGCTGGGTCGTCCATGCGGCACATGGGGAACGGGAGGTAATAGGCAATCTGAGCTTCACCCAGGTACAGAATATAGACGGTCTGGTCCCGAGGAATGACCCCGGCGGCACGCTGGCCCAGTTCGGCCATGGGCCGATACAGGTCGTAGCGGGGCAGGACGAACCGTTCGACTCCCAGAATGAGGACGGCGACAGTGGCAAAGAGCGACGCAATCACGGCCGTGGGGCGGTGGCAATGATCGAAGTAGATGATGGCCAGGCCGCCGATGCCGAGAGGAATGCTGAGCAGGACCACAGACCGGTTGCCTGGAGGGATGAGACAAAGAATTACGGTAACGACTGTGACACAGACGGCGAGGAAGCTGGCGGCTGCCAAGCCATGGCGACATCGGCCGGCGGGGTGCGGGGCGCGGGCAATCCACAGAAGCAATCCCGCGGCGGCTGGAATGGCAAGCGGCGGCAGGATGGGAATCGCATAGTGTTTATGTTTCCAGGCGCAGAGTGAAATAACGAGCATGCCGGCGAGGAACCAGGCTCCCAGGAATCGGCTGATCGGCTTCCGCCACCAACCCCGCCTCCAGCCGGCAATGACCCCAACGATGACCAGCGGAGTCCAGGGCAGGAGCATGAAGGGGATGTTCCAGAAATAGGATAAAAAGGACTCGGAACGGCCCATCTCTCCGGAGGCGTGTTGGAGGATTTCGCTTTTCCAGATGTCCAGGATGGGAGGATATTTCAGATACGCGGCAATGGGCCAGGGAAGAGCCACCAGGCAGAACGCAAACAGGCCGGGAGGATTGCACAGGAACCGAAGGCCGCTGCGATCACGCTGGAGGATGACATAGACAAGGCAGCCGAGAAGATGAAGGCGGGGCCGATGGGTCCCTTGAAAAGAAAAGCGCAGGCTGCCGCCACATGGAACAGGATTGGGAGCCAGCGGCGTGTGGAGATCCTCCGCCAACCCGGCTAGCGCAGGGCAAAGGCTTCTCACACAACCACACTTGGCCAAAAAATCTCCCGCGCGCTTTCAAAAGTATTGATAGCCCAAGGCAAAGCCTGCAACATATCCGCACATCAAATGACTGAATCGAATGCAAAAAGAGATTAGCACCAGTGGTCCAGATCAAATCCGCCGGGAAATTGCGCGGCGGGCGCTGGTAATTACCACCTTCAAGGAAGAGTTGATCCGGAGATTGAACCTGCCTTTCACACCGGAGGATTTGCACGAGGATATTTCGCTGCTCGGCTCCGGGTTGGGGCTGGACTCGCTCGACGCGCTCGAAATCATCCTGTGCATCGAAGGCTGTTTCAAAATCAAAATCCCGGACGAGAACATCGGCGTCCTGCGCTCCATTAACACCGTGGTGGACTTTGTCATTGAACAGCAGGACCGGAAAGGGGTGGCCGCGTGAGAACTTCACCGCTGAAAAACCGGTTCGCCGCCCGGGGCGCCGTCCTGCGCGATCGCTACGGCGTGGAAGTCGTGGCGCGAGTGGCCGACAAACCGGCCGAATGCCGCGCCGTGCGCGATGCCGTGGGGCTGGCCGATTTTTCCTTCACCCGCAAATACCGCATCCCCGCCGAACAGGGGCTGGATTTTCTCGACGGTCTGCTGGCGGGAAATGTGCCGAAAATTCGCTTTGGCCGCGTCCTGCACACGTTTCTGGCCGATGACGACGGCCTGCTGGTGGGCGATTGTTACGTCGCCAACAATGATGAAGAATTTATTCTGCTTTGCGAAAGCATCGTGCCGGACGCGGAGATTGACCGCGTGATGCAGGCCAACGGCGCCGCGGCGGCCGGCGTGGAAGACCTCACCACCAGCCACGCGCTGTTGAGCCTGGACGGTTTCAAAGCGTGGGAAATCGCGAAGGAAATTTTCGGAGCGGATGTTCTCGGACTGCCGTATCTGTCCATCGAAGTGTATCCGTTTCAGGACCAGTCCGTGCGCCTTTTTCGCGCGGGCAAAACTTCCGAGTTCGGCTATCTGCTGCTCGTCCCGCGGGCGGTCGCGCCGGCCTTGTTCGACACCCTCGCCGCTGCTGTGGAAAAACGCGGCGGCCGTCTGTGCGGCGTGGACGCGCATGACGACCTGCGGCTGGAGGGTCGCTTCTTCAACATTCACGCCGAGGGGTTGCGCGTGCGCGACCCGCTGGTGCTGGGTCTGCAATGGATGATTGATTTCGACAAGGAAAATTTCCGCGGCTGCGAAGCCATCAAGCACCGCCGCGCCCAGGGGCTTAAGAAGAAAATTATCGGTGTGGCCGCCGAACGGGGTTGCAAGCAGCTCGTCACCGGCGCGCAAATCTTCCACGAAGGCCGGGCCGTGGCGGAGGTGGTGGCGGATGGTCATTCGGTCGTGCTCGATCAGCCACTGGCGCTGGCCGTGTTTCCGGTGGAACTGGCTTATTCCGGCCTGTCGTTTCGACTGGCGGCGTCCAATGGGCCGGTTGTGCGCACGATTTCCATGCCGCCCATCATGCCGAAAAGTCTGACAGTGAAACTCGACGAAATGTAAGCCGACCTGCCTGTGTTAAAACCTTTGCCTCCATCCAAAGGCCGTCTGATCAAACGCCGGCTGTCCATTCAGCCCGCGTTTCACGAGACAGACATGATGGGCGTCATTCACAATTCCAATTATTTTCTGTGGTTCGAGCAGGGGCGGTTGCAAATCATGCTCGAAGTGCTGCCCGTTGAGGAAGCCATGGCGCTCGGCGTGTTCATGCCGGTGGTGGAGAATGTCTGCCATTACCGCAAGCCGGCGAAGTTCGGCCAGCCGCTGCTGCTCTACACGACGCATCACATTCAACCCGCCTACGAAGGCCGGCTGGTGTTCAGCCATTATCTGATTCACGAGAAACAGCGGACCGCGATGGCTTTCGGCCAGACCGCCATGACGATGGTGGACGCGCGGACCAATCGTCTGATCAAGGAATGGCCCGCTGCCGTGTGGCAAAAATATCAGGCGTTGAAATAGCGAAATCAACCGGTGTTCCCGGGAAACGATTATGAGTCTTCCATTCGAAAACAAGGTGGTTGTGGTCACCGGCGGCTCGCGCGGGATTGGCCGCGCCATCGTCGAACGGTTCGCCGCACAGGGCGCACGCGTCTTTTTCACCTATCACCAGAATGAGGAAGCCGCGGCGCAGGTGGCGGCTGCCGGCCCGGCGGTGGCCGTTAAATGTTCGCAAACGGATGCCGCCGCCATTGACAGCGCCGTGGAACGGGTGCTCGCCGACGCCGGCAAAATTGACGTGCTCGTCAACAACGCCGGCATTACCGCCGACACGTTTCTCATGCTCATGCCGGCGGACGACTGGAACCGCGTGATTGACACCAACCTCAACGGCGCCTGCCGCTGGTGCAAAGCCGTCACCCGTCCCATGCTCGGCGCGCGGCGCGGTGTCATCATCAACATCGCTTCCATTGCCGGCCTTGTCGGCGTAATGGGACAGACAAATTACGCCGCGTCAAAAGGCGGCCTGCTGGCGTTCACCCGCGCGCTGGCGGCGGAACTCGGCGTCAAAGGCATCCGCGTCAACTCCGTCGTGCCCGGTTTCATCGAAACCGACATGTCGGCGCGCGTGCCGCGCCAGATTAAACAGAAAAACCTCGAGCATATCGTCCTCAAACGTTTTGGCAAACCGGAGGAAGTCGCGTCGGTTGTCACGTTTCTCGCGTCGGATGCCGCGTCCTACATCATGGGCCAGTCCATCGTGGTGGACGGCGGCCTGACCGCCACGGCGGCCTGATGGGCGATGAACGAGTCTTTTTCAAAGCCCCGCAGGAGCCAAGGTGACGAGGCTCAAATTAAAAAAAAGTTGGAGACTCCTCACGTCGTCTCCTGCAATTCTGAACGTGCCGCGAACATCTTTCTTTTCCCCGGCCAGGGCTCGCAGGAAGTCGGCATGGGCGCGGACCTGTTCAAAGCCGATTCCTCCTTTCGCGCGCTGGTGGGCCGCGCCTCCGAGAGGACTGGCGCGGACCTCGAACGCATCTGCCTGCGCGGCCCTGAGCGCGACCTGGTGCGCACAAAACTGTTGCAGCCGTTGATGGTTTGCGTGTCGCTCGGTTACTTGCGCCGGCTTACGGCGGGTGGAGTGAAGCCGGACCAGGTTCTCGGACATTCGCTGGGCGAAATCACGGCCCTGGCCGCGGGGGGCATTGTGGATTTCGAAACCGCCGTTGACATCGCCGCCAAACGCGGCGAACTCATGGATGCCGCCGCCGCCCGGTTGAAAGGCGGCATGGTCGCCGTAATTTCACCCGAGCGGGAAGCGATCCAGCATTTCCTCGCCGGGGTTGTTCCGTCCGGGAAACTGGTGCTGGCCAATGACAACGCGCCGAATCAAATCGTGCTTTCCGGAGAACAGGAGGCGCTGGAGCAGGCTGTTCAATTCATCACTCGCGGGAAACTGGGCCAGTGCCGCCGCCTGCCGGTGGCCGGGCCGTGGCACAGTCCGGCGATGGCGCAGGCGCGGCGGGAATTTGAAGCCTGGCTCGGCCCGGTGAAATTCCGCGCCCCGCAGGTGCCGCTGCTGTTCAACGTCACCGCTGCCACTGAAACCGATCCGGGAAAAATCCGGCAGTTGGTCGCGCGCAACCTGGTCGAGCCTGTCCGCTGGCGCTCGTGCATGGAGCAATTGCGGGCCGCCGGCGCCACCACGCTTTTTGAGATTGGTCCCGGACGGGTGTTGTCCGGCCTGGCGCGGGCAAACGGTTTCGGCGATGAAACCCGCATCTGCAACATCAACAATCTGCGCGGAATTGTTTTGACCGCAGATGACGCGGATAACCCGGATCAAAAATGAATTTCAAAATCTCTTTTTCCCCATCCGCGCCATCCGCGGAATCCGCGGTTCAACCCAATCCGGCTGCCTATCCCGCCCAAACAGACGGTTTGTGATTCACAAGCCGGGGTGAAACCGGGTAGAGTCTCGGGACATGAAACCGGAAGCCGCCGGCAAGCAACACGGAATCAAGCCGGGGCGCGCCCCCAAAATCGCGCGCCCGACGCCGGTGGTTTGCGCCGAACCGGAGGCCAACGCAGGCGGGCCGGCCAGCAATGGCAACGGCGACGGCCGATTGGTCATGCGGATGGCCACCGAGCGCGACCGCGAAACCATTTACCGCCTGCGTCACGACGTTTACGCGCAGGAACTCGGGCAGTATTCCCCCAATACCACCGGGCGGCTCACCGATTCGCTCGATGCCTTCAACCATTACATCGTGGCCGCCGACGGTGACCGGATTGTGGGATTTGTCTCCATTACGCCGCCGGGCGGGCCGGGCTATTCCGTGGACAAATATTTCAAACGCGAAGAATTGCCGTTTCCCGTGGATGACAAGCTCTACGAAATCCGCCTGCTCACGGTGCCGCAAGCCTCCCGGCGCAGTATGCTCGCCTCGGCGCTCATGTACGCCGCCTTCCGCTGGATCGAGGCGCGTGGCGGCACGCGTATCGTGGCCATCGGCCGCAAGGAAATCCGCAACATCCATCTCCGGGTCGGACTGATTCCCACCGGTCAGGACGTGCAGTCCGGCGCCGTCACCTACGGCCTGCTGCACGGAACCATGGCCGACATCCACGCCGCGCTTCCCGGCGTCCGCCCGATCCTCGACCGGGTTCACTCGGAAATGTCGTGGCAAATCGGCGTGGCGTATGACACACCGGGAGCCTGCTACCACGGCGGGAAATTTTTCGAAGCCGTCGGCGATGAATTTCAAACGCTCGAACGGCTGGATTCCATCATCAATGCCGACGTGCTGGACGCGTGGTTCCCGCCGTCGCCCAAGGCCGTCGCGGCGATTGAGCGGCATCTGCCGCAAATCCTGCGCACCTCGCCGCCGACCGGTTGCGAAGGATTGATCCGGACCATCGCGCGCGTGCGCGGCGTGCGCCCGGAATGCATTCTGCCCGGCGCCGGTTCCTCCGACTTGATTTTTATGGCGTTGCGTCATTGGCTGACGGCGTCGTCGCGGGTGCTGATTCTCGATCCGAGCTACGGAGAATATGCGCATGTGCTGGAGCACGTGGTGGGCTGCCGCGTCGAGCGGTTGCCGCTGCCGCGCGGCGAGCAATACCGCCTTGATCCAGGCCGCCTGGAGTTGAGCCTGGCCGGCGAATACGACCTCGTCGTGGTGGTCAATCCGAACAGCCCGACCGGCCAGCATGTGCCGCGCGCAGAACTGGAGGACGTTTTGCGCAAGGCGCCCCCGGCCACGCGCGTCTGGGTGGATGAAACCTACGTGGACTACGCCGGCCCAGGCCAGTCGCTCGAACCGTTCGCCGCGCGGTCGGAAAACGTGGTCGTTTGCAAATCCATGTCCAAGGTTTATGCGTTGAGCGGCGTGCGCGTGGCGTATCTGTGCGCCGGGCCGCATCAACTGGAATCGTTGCGGCCGCTCACCCCGCCGTGGGCCGTGAGCCTGCCGGCCCAGATCGCGGCGGTGAAGGCGCTCGAAGACCCCGGTTACTACGCCGCGAAATACGAGGAGACGCACGCCTTGCGGCGGCAGTTGATTGAGGCGCTCAAGCCGTTGAACTGGAAAATCATTCCCGGCGTCACGAACTTTGTCCTGTGCCATCTGCCCGAGAACGGCCCGGATGCCGACACCGTGATCGCCCGCTGCCGCGAACGCGGCCTGTTCCTGCGCAACGTGGCCACGATGGGAACGAGCTTTGGCAACCGCGCGCTCCGGATTGCGGTGAAGGATGCCCCGACCAACCGGCGAATGGTGGAGATTCTAACTGAGGTATGCGCGTGACCTATTCCCACCTTTTGGACAGCGAAAATTGAACTTACGCCCGACAGTCATCTTTCTAAACGGTGCCCCAAGCTCTGGAAAAACGAGCATCGCACAGCAACTCAAAAGGATTCTCGACCAGCCCTACGACAACCTCTTGGCGGATGATTTCTTACCAGCAGAATTCCGAACATCGCTCGAAACAGGTCACAGACATGTGGGTGAAACCCTCAAGACTTTTGATCCGGCGAGCGCTTGGCAAAACATTGAAAAACGAGACCGTGCGCTCAACGAACAACTCAAGAAGTTGGTTGTATTGGGAACGAATTTAATCGTCGAAAATGTGTTACTTATTCCGGGAAGCATAAACGCATACAAACGAACTCTTGCAGCATGCCGCGCATTCTTTGTTGGTGTAAAATGTCCGCTCCCTCTTATAGAGCAAAGAGAAGCAAACCGAGCCAATCGGAACATCGGGATGGCGAGAGTCGTCTTCCAGCTTGTTCACCAACACGGTCAATACGACTTTGAGGTGGATACCTCTGCAATGAGCGCAGAAGAATGTGCGGCATCAATTCGAGCTTTCATTCTCCGAAATCCTGAACCGACCGCTTTCCTTTATGCTCCTAGATGAGTTTCACAGGAGCCGTCTTACTGATTTGTAAGATGAGTCGCACGGTTTCGGGAGTTTTTCTCACGCCGACGGCGGGGGGAACAGCCGGTCCAGCCGCGTGAAGAGCGATTTGTCTCCCTCCAGCACGAGGTGGCGGTCTTTCAGCGCCTCGCGCACGTGCAGTTGCCGCGTGAAAATTTTGGCCCAGACGCCCGCCCGGCAACGCACCCGCAAATCGGGATGTTCGGTGGCGGTTTCCTCCAGCACACAGTGCCCGCGATCTATCGTGAGCCGAAAGTGAAGTTTCTCATCGGGAAAATCAAATTGCAGGACGGCCCGCAGCCGGGCGGCGGCGCGCGGGTCCAGATAGCGCGCCATTTCCCGCATCAGGATGCGCAAATCCGTTCCGACCCGGGCCTGCACCAGCGCCGGCACCTGGCCTTCCGGCCCCATCTTCAGCGCTTCCGACCAGTAGAAGTTGGAGTAGGCGCGGAAATTTTCCACGCCGGTCGAAAGCGGGAGGGATGCCTCCGCCATCGTCTTGGCGGATAACCGCCCGGTCGTGCCCGCTTCCTTGCCTGCCTGAACGAAGGCCGCTTCAACGCGTTTGAGCGTCTTGGGTTTCGACAGCGGAAAGGCGAGCAGGTAGCTCTCCGGCCGCGTAAGCTGGCCGCCCATTTCCAGGTTCAAGCCGTCCGCGATGAGCTGGAAAGTCTCGTTGGCGGGGCGCAGCACTTCGGGATCGTTGAAGGCGCCGGTGACGATGGTGATGAGCCGCTTGCCCTTCCAGCGTTCGGGGTGGCGGGTGTTGTTGCGCACCATGCCGCGGACGGAAGGTTGCAGTCCCTCCCGGGTCAGGGGCAGCGTCCGCTCGAAAAACGCCTTCAAGCTGGAACTCATCGAGTAGTGGTAAAGCGGCGTGGCGCAGACGATGACATCCGTTTCGAGAATCCGTTCCAGCAGCGGGCACATGTCATCCTGATGCACGCACTGCCCCGGGGTGATGACCCAGCAATGATAGCAGCCGAGGCACGACTCGATGCGCTGCTCCGCCAGGTCCACGTCCGTGATGACGGCGCGGGTTTCGCGCAGGCCCTGCAGAAACAGATCCGTCAGCCGTTGCGTGTAGCCGGTCTTGCGCGGGTTGGCGCGGATCAACAGGACTTTCATGCGCCGCCTCCAACCATTGCCAGCGTCAGCGAACCGGTCGCAATGAGATTGCGCCCGACGGTGGCCTCAACGCTGAAACGGAACAGCCCGCCGAAGTTTTTGTCGCTCGCGGCCCGCAGCACAAGCACGTCGCCGGGCGCGGCGGGATGGGTGTATTTCATGGAGTTGGCGGCGAGGAAAAACATTTTGGGTAATTCGGGCGGCGCGGCGGCGGTGGCGCGCTCGCTCAGGCCCAGCAACAGTCCGCTGGTTTGGGCCAGCGCCTCGGTCACCAGCACGCCCGGCATGATGGCGCGGCCGGGGAAGTGGCCGGCAAATTGCGGTTCGTCCGGACGCAGCGTGCGCTCGGCGATGATGAGTTTGTGCGGCTCCAGCTTCATCACCCGGTCCACGAAGAGGAACGGCGGGCGATGCGGCAGCACCGGCAGGATGTCTTCCAGGTCAAACAGCGGTTTATTGGTCATGCGTAAATTCTCGTCCTCGTTCTCGTCCTCGTCCTCGATTACACACATCTTCGATTACGAGGACGAGGACGACGACGAGAACGATTTGGTTGCGGCCTTGCTACGTTGTGTTCATCTGCGGCTTTCATTCTTCTCTTCAAATTCAGATGTTCGGGGCGATTTAATTTCCCAGATCGTGCCCGCGTCCAGTTGTTTCAATTCCTGCGCCATGCGGCGGTGGACGCGGTCGCACAGCGCGGCGGCGTCATCATCGGGGCGCGGCATCTCCGGGTCAAGAAACCGAATGCGGTAATCGTTGGCGCGGCGGGGAAAAATGCTGCCCGGCAGCTTGGCCATGAATGGCAGGGGCGTGTGGAGAATCACCGGCACCACCGGCACGCGGGCGGCCAGGGCCAGATCGAAGGCGACGCGGTTGAAATGCTGCAGGCGCCCGCTCCGCGCCCGCGTGCCTTCGGGAAACACCAGCAGGTTCTTTCCGTCGCCCAGCAGCCGCCGGCTTTTTTCGAGCGTGGCGGAAACGGATTCCAGCGAATGCCGGTCAATGCTCACCAGGTCGAAATAGCGCGCCAGCAGGCCGTTCATCACCTTCCGCGTGTCGCGCGATTTGATCAAAACGCCGGTGCGCGGCAGCAAGCCCATCAGCAGCAGTGCGTCCATCAGGCTGCGATGGTTCGCCACCAGGACCACGGGACGACTGGCCAGCGCCCGTTCGAGGCCGGAAATTTCGGCGATGCGATACGAGCCGATGAAGGGCAGCCAGCGACGGGAAAAAAATCCCAGGTAGCGATGCGTAACGACCTGAAGGAAACGCTGCTGCGTCCGTGGAAACGGCAGCATGATCAGGAACACCGGAAAAACGAGCACCACGAAAACGACCTTCGAAATAAAATAACTGGCGTAGCCGAGACAACCCAGCGCGACCTTCAGCGGATAAAACGGTTCGGTGCCTGCCTTCATTTGTGCGCTTCCGCCTGGGTGAGGAGCTGTTCGATGCGCCGCCGTTCGCCGCCCAGGGCGGGTTTGCCGTCCATGGTTTTGTGGCAAGCCGCCGCCGCTTCCGGGTATTTGCCCTGCCGGAATAATGCTTCGGCCATGAGCCAGGAGTTCTGGTAAAAGCCCGGATTGTTTTTCTCCGCTGTCTGCGCGCACTGGATGGCTGCGGCAAAGTCGCCCTGATTCAACGCCCGCCAGCCGTCGCCCAAACCGGCTTTCGCGGCGAGATAGGTTTTATATTCGCCATTGGTCAACATCGGGTCACCGGCCACGGCCGGCTCCGACGGCATTTTTTCCGGGTGATTGATGTCGAAGGCAACGAACTGGCCCATCTGATGCGGCGGCGTGGCGGCCCAGAAAATGCCCTCCGTCAAATCCATGATGACCGAGTGGGTGGCGATGAGCGGATTGAGCGAACTGCGATGGCCATTGCCGGCGAAGCGGTCGCCAGGCAGTTCGCGGTCGCGCAGAATGGCGGCGGATTGCGTGGCGTCCAGCGTGCCGGAGCTTCGCCGGAGCAGCTCGGCCATCCGTGCGTAGCGCGACAACGAAGTGTCAGCCTGCATATATTTCAGGTTGATCGGGTCGTTCGTGAGCGCCGCCGTCATGTAATGGTTCGCGCAAATCGTGAATCCGGCGTCGGAGGGTTCGCGGACGACCGTTTGCGTCGGCGTTTTTTCCACCACCACAAAGCGCCCGTCCTGCCGGCTGCCAACCAGAAATTGTGCCGACACAAAAACCTTATACCGCCGGATGATTTCAACCGCCTCCGCGATGTTCGTCGCGTGCTGCACCACGTCGCGGGCGACGATGCAGGTCGGCGCGCCGGTGTCGGCGGGCAATTGCGACGGCGCGCCGTTGACCGTGACGGCCAGCCCGGCGCGGTTCATCGCCGAGACGCAGCCCGCCATGCCAGACCATGCCAGCGAGATGAATGGAATGCCCTCGTCGGGTTCGCAAATGATGACCATGCGGTCCTCGTCAAACACCGGCGCGGCCTCCCAGTCGAAGTTGCGGCCCAGCAGCAAATGCCCGTCGCGCGTCTCCGGCGCCCAGGCGCCAAAGGCCGTGCAGCCGCCCCGGATCAGCGGGCTGTTCATCAGCATGTAGGAAATATCCTGGGCCGCGTGGTAGTTCAAGATGCGATGGTAGAACGGGCCCACGCCCGGATGCGCATCCGGACAGCCGCGGCTCAAGCCGTAGATTTCCATCCGGTAAGCCTCGGGAATCGCGTCGGACAGATGGCGGTTTTTGTAAGTCACCAGAAATTTCAGCACGAATTGCGTCCATTGATACGGCGCCACCCGGTTCAGCAAACCGAGGACGGCGTCTTCCTGCCGGTGAATGTATTTCTCCGTCAACACGCCATTGGCGTAACCCATCTCAAACGGCGTTCCGGTCAGATACAGCACCGGCAATCCATCGCGAACCCCGAACCAGTTGCGGCCCAGATAAACCCGGTCGCCCTGCGCCTTCACGGATTCATGGACCATCGCCGGTTCCCGGGCCAGTTGCGGGGGACGCGCCACCCAATGGTGCATCAACCCCAGCATGGCCAGCACCGTCAGCAACAGCAGCGCGGCCAGAATGCCAGCCGCCCACGAAAGCCGGCGCAGCCAGCGGCGGGGTTTGCTCATGGCCGGATTCATCGCGCGGCCTCCGGTGCGATGAAATCCTTCACGTCAAACTCCACCAATCGCAGATGAAGCTGGTAGCCTTCCGCCTGTACTTCCATTTCCGCCGGCACGGCGTGCGCGGTTCCGGCAAAGGTGCGATAGCTGCGCAGCACGACGTGATATTCCCGGCGGCCATCGCGTGAAATTTCCAGTTCCTGCCATTGCTGGCCGTCGGCGCTGAAGATGTAACGCGCCACCGCGCCATCGGATTCCGGCGCGGTGCAAACCAGCCGGTCGTCGGCCAATCGCCCGGCGGAAACGAACTCCGGCGGCGGGATGAACAGCCGTCGCACGTCCCGCGCCACGAATTGCCGGGTCCAGGATTCGCGGAACAACGGCGTCACCTGAAGCACCTCGCACGAACCGTCCCGGTTCACGCGCAGCCCGGCGACCAGTCCCAGATTGCTCACGATGGCGAGATGCCACCCGGCGTTCGTTGACACTTCGAGCACGCCGTCGCAGGGGAATTGTTTGCCCGCCACGGTGAGGATGGCGCGCTGCACCGAGCGATATTGTGCGGGAAAAATATTGGCGAGATTTTGTCGCGCCGTTTGTTCAGCCTCCTGCGCCGGTATTCCCGCCAGTGGCGCCATTGGGGAAGGCCGCGGCGAAACACAGCCGCTCAACAAGCAAGCAAAAACGAGCAGACCGGCTTTGAAACCGCTTATGCAGGTAGGGCGCGTCACTCCGTGCGCGCCGATTGCCCGGATGCTGAAGCCCGGCGCGCACGGAGTGACGCGCCCTACCTGAACTACCGATCTGGTGCAGTTGGCATGTTGCACCGCTTCCGCCCGCATCATTGAAATCAGGTTCGACATTCAGGGCTGCGCTTTGGCTTTGGCCGCGGCTTGCTGGATGTCCGCCAGTGCCAGCGGCGTATTCAGGTCAAACGTCCGCGGCGGCAGTTCGAGGCCGACGACCTGTTCGCTGAAGCGGATGTCCGTGAAATCCCCGCCGGTTTCCCGCAGCACAATCCGGCGCGTGCCCTTCAAATCCGCCGCCAGATGAACCTCGATGGCCTGCATCATTTTCCGCATCGTCTCATTGCGCGGCACGAGCGTGATGACCGGTCCTTCGGGACTGTCGGCCAGCGTCACCGTGTAATCCCGGTTGTCGCTCGCGTAACGGCCTTCCATAACCGCGGCGATTTGCGCGATGACCGCCTGCATCGCGCCCGCGAGTCCGGCGTCAAGCTTCTTCCACTTCTCGTCCACCCACTCAAACTGCGCCACGCCCGAGCCGTCCGAGACCAAAATGGACTGGTAAGGGTTGGTGATTTCCCACCGGACGCGCCCCGGTTTTTCGAAACAAAGACAGCCTTCCGACCGCAGCGGCTCGTTGAAGAGCGCCAGATGCCGTTCCTGCACAAAGCGGGTGAAAACCGTATTGGCTTTCGCCATCGCGCGACTGACATCTTCCAGGGAAATGGCCGGCGGATTTGTCGTTTGCGCCTGCGCGAGGGGTGTGTTGAGCAGGAAGAAGCCGGCGAGGAGCCATGCGGCATTTCGGGCAAGCCTGCCCATGAGCTTGGGAACATTCAACATTGAACATTGAACATCGAACATCCAAGGCGGGACTTGGTTCGGTGTTGGGCGTTGAATGTTGAATGTTGAATGTTTTTGTCCATGCTCCCAATGTTCGTTTCTGTGTCTTGCCGGTTCATTAGATCTGTGTGTCTTCATCGGTTCTCTTCTCCGTTCGCCAATTCATCGAGCCGTACGCAATGGTAGCCTTCGGCCTCCAGCATGTCCATGAGCGCCGTCACCGTGGCCGTCAACCGCTCCGCCGGCACGCCGCCGTCGTGCAACAACAGAATCGCGCCGGGCCGCAACCCGCGCCGCAACCGCGCGACAATCCGTTCCGGCCCATCCGCCCGCCGATCCAGTCCGCGCGCCGTGTATCCGGCAATCCCCAGCCCCAGCTTGCGCGTGACGCGAAACACGCGCGGATTGGTCAGTCCCATCGGCGGACGAAACCACGCCGGCGTGCGCCCCGAAACCCGGCGAATTTCCTCCTGCGCCTGCGCGAGGTCGGCCTCGAGTTTTGATTCGCTTAGCAGATTCGTCCAGAATTGGTGGTGATGCGAATGGTTTTCGATGGCGTGTCCCCCGGCCGCAATCCGCCGCGCCAGTTCCGGCTGGCGGGCCACCCGTTCGCCGACGCAGAAGAACGTTGCGCGATTGTTCCGGCGCGGCCAGCAGGTCGAGCAGCGCCGGGGTGCTTTCGGGGTCGGGCCCGTCGTCGAAGGTCAGCGCGACAAGTTTCCGCTCAGTCTGAACCCGGCACAGGCTTTTGCCGAAAAGCTGCCATCGCGGAAACGAAACTCCCAAGCCGACGCACGTTCCGGAAACGCTGCACAACAGGGAAAGCCAAAGCAGGCACCTTATGCCGGAACACGTCACAACAATCACAGCCGCCGCCAGCAGCGTCGCTGTAATAATCCATTGGTATCGGGTCAGGCGCATACGCAGCACATTGCCCGGCAACCGCCGGGACTGAGGGTGTAAAGCAATACGTTGCGCGGAGGGCGCAGTTCCGCCGCGGTTGGATGGCAGTGCGCGAATGAAATTTCCCCGCGCACCAGGCCGATCGCCGTCAACAATCCAAAAGCCGACGCGCCATAATACTCGCCGCAGCCGTGCTTGTAAGCGCCACACGGAATCGTCCGGCCCGCCAGAGACGCGAGGTGTTTTGTGACATCGAGATACATCTGGTCCAGTGTCTGCCAGCCGTTCGCGCCGCACAACACCGCATCAATCTCCGCGAGCGAAAGCCCGTTGCGCTCCAATGTTTCGCAAATCCACGCCGCTTCTCCACTCGCATCAATACCGCCGCCCGGCAACATCGCGAACCGACCCAGCCGGATCGCCGCCACTTGCGCCAGCGAATTCGGAGCTTGGTTCGCGTCAGCCAGCACAAACATCGTAGCGCCTTCGCCCGGCAAGGCTCGTTGTTTTTTGTGCAAGCCCCTGGCAAATGGGCGTAGCGCGGGCGTGGCGGCATCCCACCAACCCCAGCGCGCACCGGCGGCGAGCACATACGAATTCAACTCATCCGCGCCGCCGGCGAGCGCGAAGTCGGCGCGGCCTTGGCTGATTTCCCGCGCGCTCTGCCACAGCGCCGCTTCAAACGAAATTTCCTGATGCGTGGGCGTGGAGTTCATCCCCTTCAATCCGAGTTCGATCGCCAGGTTTGAGGCGCAGGCGTTGTGAACCGAATTGGTGAACCGCGTCGGCAGCGGAGCGCGCTCCTCGTTGACTACCATGTTCTCCACGAACAACGCCGTCTCGTTCAAACAGCCCAGTCCGGTGCCGATTGTGATGCACGTGCGTTCCGGCGGCAATGCAGGCAACCCGCCCGCCGCCAGACTGCGTCGCGCGGCCACGAGCGCCATCTGCTGGAGCCGGCCCAGCTTCCGTCGGCGGGCTGCGGGAATCATCTCCGTGGCGCCAAACTCGCCGCAGGCATACGCGGGAACCGGCCCGCCCCGTAGCGGCGCGTGCAACTCCGTCACGACCGGTACCGCGCCGCCCGACTGGAAGGTCCGCCCGATTTCTTCCAGCGAATTGCCGGCGGCGCTTACCACGCCTGCGCTCAATACCGCCAGACGAATGGGTGGGCGTTCCAATTCCTGGGTAGCAGCCGAGGTAACGAGGCTCTGACTAATTTCGGATTTCGGATTTCGGATTTCGGATTCAGGATGCGAAAACACGAGCGCCGCGTTGTTGCCGCCGAAGCCGAATGAATTGCTCAGGATGTGTTCGAGCGGCAATTCGCGAAACTGGCGCACCGGCTCCAGTCCCATCTTCGGGTCGGTGGTGTCGCAGCCGAGACTGGCCGGAACGGCTTGCTCCTGGAGCGCCCGGATGCAGACCACCGCCTTGATCGCGCCGCTCGCCGCCAGCGTGTGGCCGAAGAATCTTTTCACCGACGAAAACGGCGGCACGGAATCACCGAACAACCGGCGCAACGCCTTCGCCTCCATCGCGTCATTGTCGGGCGTGCCGGTGCCATGCGCGCTCACGTAATTGATGCCGCCGGGCGGCAGGCCGCTTCGTTCCAGCGCCAGACGCATGGCCGCGAACGCGCCATCGCCTTCGGGATGCGGCGCGGTGGCGTGGCTGGCGTCGCAACTCGCGCCCCAGCCCGAAAGCCGAGCCAGGATTTTCGCGCCGCGCGCCCGCGCCGTGGCTTCCGCCTCCAGCACCAGCACCCCGGCGCCTTCACCAAGACTGATGCCGGTGCGCGCGGCATCGAAAGGCCGGCAGCCGTTGGGATCAAGCAGGAGCAGCGAGCCAAAACCGTTCAGGGTCAGCCGCGACAACGAATCCGCGCCGCCCGCAATCATCACGTCGGCCTCGCCGCCCGCAATTAACTCCGCCGCCGCCGCAATGGCCATCGCGCCCGCCGAACAGGCCGTGGAAAAAGTGAGGCTCGGCCCGCGCGCTCCGAGCTGGCGCGCGCACAATTCGGTGGCCGAGGCGCATTCGTGAAAACGAAACGGGCCGAAGCGCTGCCGGTCTTCGCGAAGCAGCCGGCGCAGGACCTCCTCCGTGCCCAACATGCCCGCGACGGTGGAGCCGAAGGCCACGCCGACGCGCCCGGACGCCACGGAGCGGAGGCCGGGTTCCAATCCCGCCTGCTTCACCGCTTCCAGTGTTGCAATCCAAGCAAGCTTGTCCGAGCGCGAACCGCGCACGTTGCCGGCCAGGGCATCCACGTCCGCGCCCACCTGGCCGACTTGATGCCGGTCGTGCCGCGGGGAGGCGAAAAGCGTCAACGGTCCCAAACCGCTGCGGCCCGCGCGCAACGCGTCCCACACCGCCGGCACACCGCACCCCGCGGCAGTGATGACGCCGAGGCCGGTGATGACAACTGGATGCCGGTGCTGCACGATGAGGTTCAGTTCTTGCGATTTTTGGCGACGAATTCAGCGAGGGTGCGCACGGAGGCAAACGCCTTTTGCGCCACGCTCATCTCCTCGATCAGGATGCCATAGTCGCGCTCCAGCATGGACACGAGTTCGAGGCTGTCAATCGAGTCAAGGCCCAGGCCCGTGCCGAAAATCGGTTCATCGGTTTTGATGTCCGACGGCTTGATGTCCTCCAGGCTCAACACCGCGATGATTTTGTTTTTCAGTTCGTCAATGAGTGCTTCCATAAAAGTTTTGTTTAACTGCGACGGGCGGCGCGGCAAAGATGGCGGCAGGTTTCGGTCAACGTGCCCTTGCCAAGTGCATGCTCGCGGGGTCCGCCCGATTTTTTGCCGAGCAACAGGGCGCAGGCCTGCCACGAATTTTCCAGTGCCAGGTCCGGCGGGAGCAGCGCGGCGGCATCCGGCGAGACTGCTTCGCAACTGACGCAGAGGCACGACTTGGCCGAGCCTTCGCGCAGCCAGGCGGACGCTTCATCCATCGTGGCGCGCGTGGAGTTGTCGGACGACATGAGGCACAGCATCGGGCCTTTGAAACGATGGCGGATGCAGATTTCGCCGATGACCGTGCTGGGCAGCGTGTAGCTGAACACGGTGGGCCGGGGCAGCCGGAGAAATTCCGCGTCGTGGTCAGGCAACCGGCGGCGGTTTCAACGCAAACACCCGTTTGCTCCAGGTCTTGCGCGTTCATCGTCTCAAAGCGCGCGTCGAGCAGTTCTACCGCCATGAGTCCCAGGCGGCTCAGCCAGTCCATGCGGGCAAATCGTTGCGCCTCGGATTTGAACAGCGCAGACCAGCGGAGTTCCTCGATTTCCCCGCGCCGCAACGCCTCGCCGAGAGGCAGGGGCCAGTCGCGCAGACCGGTCTGGTCGTTGCCGAAACCTTCCGGGCCAAGATAACTGGCGGCAAGAATGGCGGGGTTGCTCATGCCGGGTTCTTTCGCAGCACCAGCGCGGCGTTGGCGCCGGCAAAGCCGGAATTGATTTTCAACATGCAGCGCAACCGGGTGGCGGGTTGCGGACGCAGGAGCATGGATTGGGCGCGACCGGATCGCGTTCGAGCAGGTGCGGTGTGCCGGGCAGCGTGTTGGAATGCGCGGCCAGCAGGCACAGGATGGTTTCGAGAACCCCCGCCGCGCCCAGCGTGTGGCCGAAAATGCCTTTGCTCGAACTGCATGGCGGAACATTCTCGCCAAACACGGTGCGCAGGGCGAGCGATTCCATGTTGTCGTTGTAAGGCGTGCCGGTGCCGTGGGCGTGGAGGTAGTCAATCCCGCCGTCCGCCACGTCCGCCCGCTGAAGCGCGCGATTGATTGCCAGTGCCAGGCCGGAGCCATCGCGCGATGGGCCGGTGAGATGATTCGCGTCGTTGCTGCTGCCCCAGCCGGCAATTGTCCAGACCGGCGACGGCAATAAATCGCGGCGCACCAGGGCCACCGCGCCCGCGCCTTCGCCCAGACTCAATCCCGTGCGCCGGCTGTCAAAGGGCCGGCAACCCTCGGCGTCGAGGGACTTCAACGACGTAAACCCGGCCAGAACGAAGTGTGAAACCAAATCCACGCCCGCAACCAGCACCACGTCCGCCGCGCCGCGTTCGATGAGCGATGCGCCCTGCTGCAACGCCAGCAGGCCGGAGATGCACGCGGCGGAAACGCATTGCACCGGGCCGCGCGCGTGATGCGCCGCCGCCAGATCGTCGGCGAGCAGCCGGGGCAGGATGTGGCGATGGGCCGTCCGGGAACAGGGCTGCCGGTGGAACACGCGTTCCATCACCAAAATGTCAGCCTTGGTCGTGGAGAGCACGAGCGCCCGGCGTTCGGCGGCCACAGCCGGGAGATTTTTTTTCGCTTCGCGCAACGCCGCGTCCGCCAGCAGGAACGCGTACGCGTCGGCGTGCTCCGGGTCGCGCGCGGCGAGTTGCGCGATGGTTTCCTCCGACACCCAGCCGGCGACGGTGGTTTGATAGCGCTTGCCAGCGAACGCCTCGCGCGGGCGCAGGGCGCTGCGGTTGTCGCGCAACGCGTCGGCGAGCGGCCCGATGCCGGCCCCGGTGGCGCAGAATGACGCCGCATCCGGCGATGGCGGCGCGGGGCCGGCTCAGGGTTGTTTCCAGAGAGGCTCCCATTGTTTGAGCAGTTCGACCATGTACGGCGGCCAGGTCAGCAGCAGTTCGCCGGCGGTGTTGGTGAAAACCTGCACACTGCCGCCGTTGGCCAGCAGCGTCGTTTCGCCCTGCCGGTAAATTTCATATTCAAATTCCAGTTTGGCGCTCTCGGATTTGAACAGCCGGGCGGTCACTTCGAGCACGTCGCTCATGCGCGCCGGCGCGTAGTAGTCCACGCGCAGTTGCACGACCGGCGCCGGGGTGTTGTGCTCGAACATCACGGTGTAATCCACGCCGTAGCGCCGGCCAAACGCGCGCCGCGCCTCCTCGAAATAACCGACGTAATGCCCGTGCCACACGACCCGCATGGCGTCCACTTCGTTGAAGCGCACACGGATCAGGGTTTTTTCCTCCAGATATGGCCGGGGAACGGAGGGCGCGTTGTTCAGGGTGGTGCGTGAATTTGGGGATGGCATGGTATGGGTTGGTTAGGGAGAAGGGCGGTGAACTTCAGGGACAGAAACACAAAGTCCGATTAGATCCGAAAACGAATTCCTGCTCGTCCTCGTCCTCGTCCTCGAACAGCAACGAGAAATTGAGGACGAGAACGAGGACGAACCGCCGGTCTGGTTTTCCAGACGCGGTCGAAACGCCAACATCCTGTTTTTGGAGGTATTCATCGTGTTTGCGTCACGCTTCCGCCGGAGGCATCCGCTTCCCAGAAGTCGTAGATGTTGTACCATTGATACGGATACTGCCGGAGCACGGACTCCAGCCGCGCGGCATATTGTTCGACGCACTCGCGCAGCGCCACCGGATTCCGGCGCACGGCGTCGCGGGCGACAAACTGCGGCGGAAAGGTGAAGAACCGATATTGTCCGAGGCGTTCGCGGACGGCGAAGACCTGAAAGATGGGCGCGCCGGTCACGGCGGCCAGATGGTACGCGCCGATGGGAAAACGCGCCGGGCCGCCAAGAAACGGCACCGTCAAATCCGCACCGCCGAACGCGCGGTCGCCGTGCAGGCCCACCATTTCCCCGCGCCGCAACGCCGCCATGATCGGCACGCTGCGCAGCGGATGTCCATCGGTGGTGAGGATGCGGAATTGTTTGCCCTCCAGGGCGCGGTCGAAGAGGCGGCGGATGTGCTCCTGCTCTTTTTCCAGCACGACGAGATTGACCGGGATGTTGAAGCGGCCCAACAGGTGTCCGGCCATTTCCCAACCGCCCACGTGCGCGCCGAGCAGGATGATGCCCTTGCCCTGATCGAGAAATTCCCGGAAACGTTCCTCGCCTTCAAAGGTGCAACTCATCTCGGTGCCGGCCCATCACAACCGCCAGCCGGTCCAGCAGCGTGACGCCGAAGGAAAAGTAGTGGCGATACACGAGCAGCGGACGCTGCCACCAGGGCTTCGGACCCAGCACGCGCTGGAGATAAATCACGGAAGCGTGGTAGGAACGCGGGCCGGCGACGGTGAAATACGCGGCCACAAACACCAGCCACGCATAAGCGCCGCGCAGCCCCAGCACGCGGATCAACTGCACGAAGAACCAGTTGCCGAAATAGCCGCCACGCGTGCGACCGGTCCAGCGCGCTTTCGGGAATCCGCCGCGCCGGGGTGGTCGGGGCCGCTTGCCGGTTTTTGAATTGGCGGGGCAGTGGCAACCATACGATCGGCAATAAACTATTATACTGCGCCGGGTGCCGGTGGCCGGGGCGGCAGCAGCGCGCGTTGCGCCGCCGGGAATTGCAGCAGCGCGGCCACGCGGGCGATGTCCTCGAACAGCGGCCGGTCGTTGGCGAGTTGCGCCGAGACGCCGCGGACCAACCGGTGGAGTTTGCGGTAATCACCGCCCATGACGTTCAGCTTGTGACCGCGCAAATCCGCCGCCTGCACAAGCGCCAGAGCTTTGGACCGCGAGAATTTTCCAGACCTTGTCCGTCAACTGGCGGGTGAGCCGGGCGGAGATGCAACCCATGCTGACGACGTCCTGGTTGTTGGCGTTGGTCGGAATGGTTTGCACCGAGGCCGGGGCGCTGAGCATCCGGCATTCGGCGGCCAGCGACGTGGCCAGCAGTTGGACGCCCATGAAGCCGGAGTTCAATCCGGGGTCGCCGCCCGAAAGCAGCGGCGGCAGGCCTTGGCTGTAACGCCAGTTCACAAGCCGTTCGAGCTGGCGTTCGACCAGCAGCGCGGTTTTGGCGAGGCCGAGCCGGAGGTAATCGCACACCATCGAGATTTGCTGGCCGTAGAAATTGCCGCAGTGAATGACGGACTGCGTTTCCGGAAAAACGAGCGGGTTGTCCGTCGAGGCGTTCAGTTCGCGGGTGACGACGCTTTCGATGTGCCAGAGCGATTCCTGAAACGCGCCGAGGATTTGCGGCGCGCAACGCACGGAATACGGGTCTTGAATCTCCACGCCCGGCTCCACCGGCTTGGCGTGCGAACCCCACGCGTGCTCATTAATCTCGCGGCGGAAATCCGGATGCGTGCGCAAATGCGCGGCCATGCGGGCGGCCACCGCCGATTGTCCGCGAAATCCGCGCGCCTTGTGAACCTGCTCGCACAGAACCTCCGGCGACGCCCAGAGCACCTGGAACAAACACGCGCTCAACAGCTCCGCCCAGCTCAACAGCGCGCCCGCCTCGTGCGTGGCCAGCGCGGCCAGTGCGGTCATCACCGAAGTGCCGTTGACCAGCGCGAGGCCTTCCTTGCATTGCAGGACGACCGGCTTCAAGCCGTGGCGTTTCAAGGCCGTCGCGGCCGGGAGCCGTTTTTTGCCGGCGCGAACGTGTCCCAAACCGACCAGCAGCCGCGTCATGTGCGCGAGCGGCGCGAGGTCGCCGCTGGCGCCCACCGAACCTTCACACGGAATTTCCGGCAGAATGTCGCGATTGAGGGCGGCGACGAGCAATTCGACCACTTCCGGGCGCAGGCCGGAAAAGCCACGCGCCATGGCATTGGCCCGCGCCGCCATGATGGCGCGGGTTTCGGGCGCGGAAAAAAGTTCGCCCTGGCCGACGGAAAGGTGGTGCAACAAATTTAATTGGTGTTGCGCCAGGTCATCCGGCGAGACGCGGGTGCCGCTGAGCGGGCCGAAGCCGGTGTTGATGCCGTAAATCGCGCGCGGTTGGGCCGCCAGTTTTTCCACCAGCGCGCGGCTCTGGCGCATCCGGCGGCGGGCGGCGGCGGGCAGTTGGCAGCCGCTCTGGCGGTGCGCGATTTTCCAAACGTCGTGCAGCGTCAGGTCATGCCCCGTGAGTTGAATCATCGTGGGGTGATGATATTTGGTTTGCCGTTGGAACTGCAACAGATTGTTGTTTGCATCGTGAGAAATCTTGACACTTCAACGCCCCGGGTGTTTAGTAATCGGGTTAGGTTCAGCCGTTGTCAATGGGCCGGCGCTGCAACAGAAAAGTTCAAACACAAAAAAGGATATTATGAAACTCAACCAAATTATCCGTTTGGTCACACTGGTTGTGGCGGGGATTCTAATTGCCGGCACGCCGGCGATCCGTTCAATCTGCCCGTCAGCTTGCGCTGCGGATCAAAACATTGAAACGCTGAACAATGCCTCCGTCATCGAAATGCAAAAGTTGAACCTGGGCGACGGCGTCATTCTGGACAAGATCAAGACTTCGAAATGCGATTTTGATGTGACGGTGCCCGGTTTGAAGCAGTTGAAGGAAGCCAAGGTGTCCGACGCGGTGATTCAGGCGATGATTGGCGCCAAAGCCCCGGCCACAACGACCGTTGCTCCGGCTCAAAACAACGTCAAGCCCGCGGCGACCGGCGATCAAAATGATCCCGCCGTCCAGCACGATCCCGGCGTGTGGTTTTATGAGGAAACCGGCGGCGTAAAAAAGATGACGCCATTGACTGCTGAATCCTATCGCATCTGGGCCGGCATGAATGGCCCCTGGGGTTCCGCGGTGCGCGCCGTGCTGACCGGGCTTGAGGCCAAGACCCAGGTTCAGTCCCGGCGCCCGGTTTTCTACATGTATTTCGGCGAAGGATCGCAGAATAATTCCGGCATTCTGGGTACCACCACTCCGGAGCAACTGCCTCTGGCAAAGCTGGACTTGAAACCAAAAACCCAGGAACGGTTGCTGGTCATCGGATCCGGGGCGGCTTATGCCGGCTACAATTCAGGAATCCGGGCGAAGTCATTGAGGGAATTCGATGCCGAGAAAATCGCGGCGGGCGTCTATAAAATCACGCCCAGGGAAGATCTGTCGGACGGGGAATATGCTTTCTGTTACTACGCCTCCGAAGTTCAAGCCGGCACGGCGGGCAGAATGTTTTGTTTTGGCGTCCACTTGAAATAGCCCGTTCCTTTTCCCGCCAGACGGACAAAGCCGCACGGTTCTGGAGAACGGCGGTTTTCCGGCTTCAAGGCGGGTGATCGTGCGGCCAGCCGCCGCATGAATGCGGCGTTCCCATCGCAGGCTCAGGTGCGCCTGATGGCGAGGGAGCCGGTTACCGGTACTTGCTCAAAGTCTTTTCCGCATCCTTGACCACCCGGAACCAGTAGTTGCGGAAACCGATGCCGACGGCATTGCTGACCTTGCGTTTCGAGAACAGCACTTCGCGCGGCGACTATTCGTGGATGCGGATGAGCGTTTTGACGGCGTGATTGCCCGCGGCCATGGATTTGAACAATTCCGGCAACCGCGTAAGCGGGCATTCGCCGTCCACAAAATCCGCCGCGCGAACCGCGCCCGCTTCGATGAATTCCAGCGCCCGCCGGATCGTGCGCGGCGTGTGATGGAAACTTGCGAGCAGGGTGAGGTTGGAATAATGGATGAGCGTGGTGTCGAGGGTGATGCTGGCGCCGCCGGACAGCCGCCAAAGAAATTCACCGCGCCGCCCTTGCGCACGAGGTGCACGGCAGCCTCCCAAACCACCGGCTGGCCGACCGCCTCAATCACCGTGTCGAAATGCGTCTTCGTGGTTTCGCGAACCCTGGTGACCAGTTCCGTTGCCGTCGCCGATGTCAACCACCTCGTCCGCGCCGAGCCGTTGCGCGGCCTCCAGCCGCGGTTTGCGCCGGCCGGCGACGGTGACATGGCAGCCGAGCTTTTTGGCCAGCGCGACGAACATCAAGCCAATCGGCCCGGCGCCGATGACGAGCACGTTTTGACCGGAACGCAATTGGAGGTCCTCAACGCCCTGGACGACGCAGGCAAGCGGTTCGACGAGCGCGGCGTCGCGAAAATCGGTTTCCGGTTTGAGGCGCAGCAGGTTTTTTTGGACGAGCCGGGCGGGAACGGCGATGGCTTCGGCATAGGCGCCGTTGAGGAATAGCAAATCTTCACAAAGGTTTTCCTGGCCGGCGCGGCAATGGAAACAGCCGCCGCAGGGCGCGGAATTCGCCACTACGACGCGGTCGCCGATTTGCCAGGGTTGGAGTTCACGCTGCAGCGTGTTCCCCGGACAAGCTAAAGCTTGAACTCCAACGGCTGCCACTTCCGAGATGACACCGGAAAATTCGTGGCCGAAGACGGCAGGAGGCACGATCATTTTGGCGTGATACCCGCGTTTGAAGACCTTCAGGTCGGTGCCGCAGGTGAGCGCGGCTTCGATGCGGACGCGGACTTCGCCCGGTTTGAGGGCGGGCGGCGCGATGTCCTCGATTTGAATTTGTTCCCTGCCGTGCAGGATGGCGGCTTTCACGCCGGCAGTTTATGGGTGCCGGCGGGCTGGCGGAAGAAATTTCCGAATCAGAACAGCCTGTGGCCGATCCGGTGGGGCGGTCGCTGGCACGGGCAAAAAAAATGGGCTGCGGAAAGTGCCGCAGCCCTGCCGGGTGGGGATTAAAATCAGTTGCCGGTCCACTGGCCGCGAATGATGGCTTTGGATTGCGGCGTCATGGGCGGCAGCCCGCTTTGTACGTTGTATTTGATGTCAAATCCCCAATTACGCTTGGGGACGCTGTAATAGTTGCCATTCCAGTAATTGGTCGCGTAGATGCTGGGGAACAAGACGACGATGGAGCCGTTGTAGTTCAAAGCGGGGCTGGGGTTGCCCCATTGCTCCAGCAGGCGGAGAAAGTTTTCCACCCCGCCGCTGTAGTTTGAATTGGTTGATTGGACAATGCCTTCCAGTGCCGCGGCGTTGATGGTGGTGGCTACGGGGACGCGGCTGCTGAGAGCTGTGCCTGAGTTATAAGAATCACTCCAACTGCTGGAAAGGATGGTAATGGCATCCCCCATAAGTCCGCAGGGCCACGTGTTGGTAACGTCGCCGAGACCCGACGAATAAGTGGTGCCATTGGTGGTCGTGTTTAAATTGCCTTTCACATAAAGCGCCTGGGGCGTGGAGACGGTCAAGCCATGCGAGTCGTATAATTGCTGTCCGTTGACGACACGCACCGCCGGCAGGATGTTGTTGCCACCAACGCTGTTATAAACAGAAATGGAATCAATCGGGTGGCTTTTGTGCGACGAACACATGGAATTCCATTTGGCACCTTCCAGGTTGGTATTGTTGAGCCAAGCGTTGAACGCGCCCACATCAATCTGGACGGCTTGCACGGTATCCTGTTCGCGGAAGTCGTAGAAAGTGACATTCGTTAACCACGGGAAGCTGGAGGCGATGCGGATGTAGTTTGTGGCTGGCAGCGGAATGGAATTGGAATTGACGGTGATGAGGGTATGGGCGCTCTGGTTTGAAAATGTGACCACCTCGTTGTTCGTGAGTTTGTTCAAATAGGAGGCGTTGTACGCATCTTGATAATAGATGACGATGTTGGTGCCCAGGGCGCCATTGGTGCCGGTAACGGCATTGGAGATGATGATATCGCAGGAATTGAAATTATACACCAGGCCGTTGGTCGTATATGCCGGGTCGGTGCCGGTGGCATAAGCCGGCGGTGGCAGGTTGAGAATGGCTTCGGCATTGGTGGGGTTGGTGGTGGAACTGGTATTGCCAACCCCGATCGGCAGCGTCAGGGCGTCGTTGCCGGAGGTGGGCTGGCCCGCCAACGGAAAGTAGGGCTGCCGCTGTCGCTTTTGCCCGTGCACAAAGGATCGTTACCCGCGATGGTTACTGTTCCGACGGCGGAAACCCTCGAGTTAAAGGTCGGGTTTGCATTTCCAATCCACATGCTTTGATTGCAAAAAACCGGACCACTGATGGTCATGGCTTGTCCGGGATCTATTTCCAGATTGATGTTGTAGAAGATGGCGAATTGGAAAACTGGAATGGACGCAAATTGAACCGACTGGCTGACGGTGGCCGGCATGTTGTAAGTTTGACCGATGGGCGTGGCGGTGGCGGCCACCACACAAGCCATCGGAAAACCGTACAACCCGGAAAACTGCGAATCTAAGGGTTGCGTGGTGCACGGGACCGCGCCGATACTGACGGAGATCTGATTGGCAACGCCGTTGGTGTCACTGAAGGTAAATTGAACAGGCCAACTGGTCTGCGGAATGGTGAGCGTGGAGTAGTAAGCCGCGTTCGTGAGGCTTTGACAAAGGAAATCGTGCTCCATTTGGGAAAGGACGTTTTCCGTGGCAGCCTCGGCGGCGTATTGGCTGGCCACGAATTGATTGTTCTTGGTGGTTATCGTGGCGTTGCTGGAGGTCCAATACATAAAGCTGGCGAAGAGCAACAGGCTGGCCAGCAGGAACCCCAGCACGATAATCAAGGCCATGGCCGATTGATTCCGCCGGGCTGGTTGGAATGTAGTTTTCATAATATTCCTTTGAATGTTCAATCAATTGCGCGGCGTGTGGCGCGCGTCCGAAGCTGGTAAAAATCGTACATATTGCTGGGGCCCACGGCCGCTATCGGATATTCCCATTGATAGAATTGCAGCCTCACTTCATAGACGCGGTTGTTTCTCGGATTGTTGGTCAGAACGTTGCCCTGATAATCCTCGGCGCTGAAAATGGTGGTGTTGGTGATGTAACTGGCCAGAACCAAACTGCTGACGTTGCTGCCGGTGACGTTGGTGCCGCTGTAATTCAAAGTCACACCGTACTCTGTCAGCTTGTTGGTGGGGTGCTTGTATCGAGAAAGAAAATTGTGTAAGGCGACGTATTCGTGGTCGGGTAAATCAGCAACGCATTCCCCTGCGCGTTGCTGATTATCGGGATGGATGTAAAGGGTGGGGTCGCCCCCCGTGCAGTTTCCCACCTGGAGCGTTTTCGCCTCGCGAATTGAGTCCCGGATTATATTCATCGCCTGCGTCCGTCCCTGGTCGCGGACACCTTGGTGGCCGCCAGCGTGTACATGCGCAGCGCGAAGATTTGGGTGGAAACTATCGCCGCCACCACCATCGAGAAAATCCCGATGGCAATGAGCATTTCGGCCAGCGTGAAAGCGCGAACGGCCGTCTGGGGTGAATTCACCCGGTTGTTGGGTAAAGGTTTCATTCGTCAGGTGCGCGCAATGTGATCACGGTGTTGGTGTACTTGCCGGGTCAGTGCAAACGTCCATACGGCATCCGACCGGATTTGTCGCAACGGCGGGTATTCTGTGACTACGACGCTGATGTAATTGGTGACCCAAAATGCAAAGTTCGTTGAACTGGGGTCTCCGTGCAGGGAATGTCGAGGGTGTTGGCGTGCACGATGGTACGTCACCGGCCGCTGGAGTTGGTCGTGGCGGAAGTTCATCGCCCGTGCCCGGCCCGTTCGTTCTCGGACACATTTGCGATTCCATTGGGACGACCGCGCCATTCGATTCCCTGGGAGGCATACGACTGTGCGGCCAGCGACATGGAACTGTATTCCGCCATGCGATTGGCCTGCACATAGCCATACATCAATCCCCCCATCGCCAGCAATAGGATCATAACCGCTATCAGGGATTCCACCAACGTGAAGGCGTTGGCAGCGGTCCTTTTGTTGGCTTGTTTAAAACGAACCAGCATAATGGATGAATTTGATTTCGGCTAATGGCGTTTCTTGTCCGCCGGACAAGAATTTTAAGCATGGCACGTGCCATGATGCGGAGTATCTGACAGCCCTTGCCCGTTGGGTCGCGTGGCCCCTGCGCGCCGGTGTGCCGAAGACTGCCGATGCCATGCCAAATTAACTTTTAAACACCGTCTGCCGGACGGTTGCCCTTCGTCATGCCAGCCTTTCATGTCCTGAAAATGGACAGTGAAGCCGGCGCGCCAAGGGATTCAGGCAGAACAAAATGCTTCCTGATCAAGTCTCGATTTGCCGGCTGGGCGGCGCTTTCACAAAATTTGTTTCCCGCAAATAAATCGGTTCCAGCTTGTCGCCCGCACAAAATCGTTCCGGCTTAAGGCGAGTTGTCCCAGCATCGCCGCGCGCGGGAAAACCATCCCGCCGTTCGGAAACCATCGCGTCACCTCCGGCCCGATCAACATTTCGTTCGCGCCGGTACGCGTTTCAACCTCCGCCCGCGTCACAATCCCCAGCGGCTCGACTTCCTTCCGGCCCGCCGCCGATATTTCGTATGCCGCCAGATAAAATTCATTTCGATGCGCGTCAATCACCACGTTCACCCGCCCGGAAATTTTTTCGCCTGCGCCTGCGCCGCCACACCTTCCGCGCTGCTGATGCCGAGCAACTTCACCCCGCCATCGGGGGACGCCAGTTGCCAGCCTTGTGCCACCGAAAGCTCACCGGATGCCGGATAGGAGCCGGGGCCCAGACCGATGGCCAGCACTTCGATCTGTTCGCGCTCGATTCCGGCTTCGGCCAGCGCTTGTTCAATCATCCTTAACGCCCGCGTTCTTTTGGCGCCGGTTTCGATGGCTTCACCGGCATACGAATGCGCATTCCCGGGAGCCGGCGAACGACTGCGACGCTTCGTTGCGAGGATGAAAATTCAAGCGCCAAAATCTCATAAATAATTTTCCGTTCCGATTTCGCTGACAATTTCAATTTGCACCCGCCGCCAACCCGTCCGCAATCCGCACTGTCGGATTTATCCGAATCCGAATCGTTCCGCCCATTCAATCACCGCCACGCCGTCCGGTTGCAGAAATTCCTCCAGCCCGGCGGACACGATTTGCCCGCGAGTTTCCAGCCGGTACAAATCCAGATGAAACAGCCGCAGCCGCCCGCCGCCATATTCGTTCACCAGCGTGAACGTCGGCGAATGCACCCGCGCCGCGATGCCGAGTCCGCGCGCGAGGCCCTTCACGAGTTGCGTCTTGCCCGCGCCCAGGTCGCCGGACAAGCCGATGACCAGCCCGGTTTGCGCCGCGCGCCCCCAGCGCTCGCCGAGCGATTCGGTTTCCCCGGACTATGCGAAATGAACGTAGCCATGGGCTGTGAGTGGTTGGACGCCGGTTTTCGCGAATCGTGACGCCTTCTCCCGCCGTGATTTTGCCGATGCAACTCAGCTTTAGTTTTGGAAATTGTTTCTTCCACGCATCGAGCAATTTCACCGCGTCGGCGCCCGCCACCGTGAACAACAGTTCAAAATCCTCGCCATCGGTCAGCGCCGCGGCGAAGGGGGTTGGGCGGAGGAGCTTTCCTTCGCCCGCAATTTCGCCGCCCGGCTGATCGGAATGGCCGGCTTGAGCAATTCCGCGCCGGCGCGGCTCGCTTTCAAAATGTGCCGCAAATCGCCCGCCAGCCCGTCGCTCAAATCAATCATGGCGTGAATGGGAAAATTTTCCGCGAGCCAGCGCGCCTCGGCCAGGCGCGGCTCAAATTCCAGGTGTTTGCCCGCCAGCGAACCGCCGAGTTCGCCCGTCACAAAAATGGCATCGCCGGTTTTTGCGCCGGAACGCAGCACGGCTTTTCCGCGCGGCACGACCCCGAGCAGCGCAATGGAAATCAAAATGCGCTCCGGATTCGTCGTCGTCTCGCCGCCGACGATGGCCACGCCATGTTTTTTTGCCAATGCACTCATGCCGGCGTAAATGGCTTCGATGAATTTCACGTCGAACTTTTGCGGCAGCGCGATGGTCACCAGCGCGGCGGTGGGCGTGCCGGCCATCGCGGCGATGTCGCTGAGGCAGCGGGCCAAAGCTTTGTGGCCGATTTTTTCCGGCGGCGTGTCCTTGGTAAAATGAATGCCTTCGACAATCGCATCCGTTTTGAACAGCAGCCATTGGTCCGGCAGCCCGAAATCGAGCACGGCGCAATCATCGCCCGCGCCGGTCACGACGGTTGGGTTCGTCGGCAGCGATTTTGTCAGGCGCGCGATAGTTCGAATTCGTTCATTTCAGGATGGAGCGGGTCAAATTTTTTGCAGGAATTGGTTTATCGGCTCTTCAAAAACAGCAAACACGAGGTTCGCCGCGTTGAACAGGCTGTGCGCGGCGATGGGCGCGAGCAGGTTGTCGGTCTTTTCGTAAAGCCACGTCAGCGCCAGCGCCAGCACGAACAGCGGCACGAACATGCCCGCGTCATCATGAACCGTCGCAAAGACGGAGCTGACGCCAAACACGCCGGCCCGCGGCGAGCCGAGCTGTTTGACGAACGGATACAACATGCCCCGGAAAATAAATTCCTCGGCCACCGGAACGAGGACAACGGCGAAAACCCAAAATCGCGCGAAGCCAGAACAACTTGATGCCAAGAAGAATTTACGGCGAGCTGATTTTCGACCGGCCAGCCGAGTCTGGTCAGCGCGGCGCAGGAAACGTTTGCAGCAACCAGACGGCGGGCAGTGTGACCGCCAGCGCCCCGACGGCGAGCAACAGGGATCGCATCAATTCCGGGCCGCGAAAACCGAGGCGTCGCGCCAGCCAATTTGATGTTGCCGGAAAAAAATAAGAATGAGCAGCCAGGCCGCCCCCTGAAAACCCAGCATGCCCAGCAGGGCCAGGCCAAAACCGTCGGGCGACTGGAACGCGGCCAATCGGCCTTTTGCAGCAAGGCGGCCATCATCGGGACGAGACAAAGCAAAAAAGCTGCGCCCCGAAAAACTGGAGCACGGCTTCGCCTCGCCAGGGTTTGGCGGATAACATGCGGAAAATGTATTAAAACCCCCGGCCATCTGACATGAAAAAGTGGGATGCATCGGTTCATGACCCGGTGGCCGGGGATGGTTCAACCGGAACCGGCGCGGCCTCGCATTTTTTGGTTGGATTAGGACACCACCTGCGAGCGAGAGAATATCGCTTTCGGAGCGATGAGTTATACAAGTCCCTTTGGAAATGAATTTCAGTGCGGTTCTTGTGTAATCATCCGCGCGACGCCAGCCTTAATAGCCGGTTCAGAAACTCGTTTTATTGCAGGAGCCGAGGCGGCGAGTTTCAGATTTTTCCGCAAACAGGCTTTTGTTCAAAGCCTCCTCACGTCGGCTCCTACTTTTTAACAGGCGGTTAAACGGCAGCAGCAACGCGCCCGCGAGCATAACCGTCAGCGGCGCGGGTTCGGGAACAGAAACAACGTCATACTGAAAATTGGGGCCGAAGTAGGGTGTGTCATACGGAATCGGCAAATCCAGGGTGGTGTTCTTGTCGTAGAGGTAGCCGTTAAATGTAATATCCGGGGCGACCACCAGAGAATCACTTGTCCAGTTACTGTCAGCCTCGACCTGGGTGCCGACAACGGCATACTCATCCCCCGCCGTCAAGGTAACCGGCGCAATCAGATTGTAATAGAAACCACTGTCCAGGCTCAGGAGCCGGTGACCATCGTGCTGGCAGCAGAGTCCAGGTCGAGAACGTCATACAGACCGACGTCATGACCAACGCTGAATCCGCAGTCAACGTAGCCGAGTTCGGTAACCGAGATAGCGGTGACCGGCGTGAAGAAAACCCGTCGTTGCCCACCCCCGCTCCGTTTAACGACAGAGTGGGAGAGAAAGCAATGGTGTCCGCCCGCGCCACACTGAACAGGCCAGTGAACAGACCTGCGGCGCACAAGCCAACAACCCATAAGTTACGAATTTTTTTCCTTATATCTCCCTCTTTGTGATCTTCGCGGAAAGCGGCCCGCGGCCCGACGTCCAGGCCCGAACTCTTTCTTTCACACGATCACCACATGGTTGTATTTAATAATCTAATTTAAGTGTGACCAACCGAAAGGGGCAAAAATCTTTTTTGCCCGGTATTTGAAGCAATTTCAATGCCCTGGCGGAGCAGCATCTCGCCCGGCTCCGTGAAAAGCGGCGGGCGGCGAGGCCGGCGTGGCTACGGCAAAAGCATCACCCGGTAGAATCGCCACGGGGCGGTTCCGATGTTATTCGTGAACATCATGGGATTCATGGTGGCGGTGATGACGCTGCTGAGATTGCTCCAGGTGGTCTGGGTCAGGTTGGTCTTGGATTGCACCTGATACTGCGCTCCGGGAAAAGCGGTCCAGGCCAGTTGAATGGAGCCCCTGGCCACCGCAGGCGTCCGGAGGGCGGGCGCCGGCACAGGCAGGACGCTCACGTTGTTGAGGGCAAAGTAACTGTTGTCGTTACGGAAGCCAAACCGCAGCGTGGTGACGTTGGTCGGGGCTTGGACGACGAACAGCAGGTTGCTCCAGCCAAAAGCGCCCAGGTTTGACTGGTTGAGAATGACGTTGGTGGGCCAGGAGAATTGGTGTCTGGACGGCGCATTTTTGAAGTGGGGCGATTTTTGCTATTGGACTCCTTTCGGAGACCAGTACGTTTACGACTACAATTTTGTGGATTTTGCGGATGACACAAGCGTGCCTCATTATTCGCCTGTTCGCGGGGAATTATTTCGGCGCCTGGGCAGTATTCCGACCTCGCCTTCTCTTTCCCCAGCCTCTGCCCACCGCGGGCGGGCCAGCTTTACCTGTTCTTCTTCTGGCGGCCATCCCTCGGGCCGCGCCGCCGCAATCAATTCCCAAGTCCAGTGGAACACCAACTCCAAACTTCCACCAACGTCATTCTCAACCAGTCAAACCTGGGCGCTTTTGGCTGGAGCAACCTGCTGTTCGTCGTCCAAGCCCCGACCAACGTCACCACGCTGCGGTTGGTTTCTGTAACGACAACAGTTACTTTGCCCTCGACAACGTGAGCGTCCTGCCTGTGCCGGCGCTCGCCCTTCCGGACGCCTGCGGTGGCCAGGGGCTCCATTCAACTGGCCTGGACCGCTTTTCCTGGAGCGCAGCATCAGGTGCAATCCAAGACCAACCTGACCCAGACCACCTGGAGCAATCTCAGCAGCGTCATCACCGCCACCGATGAATCCCATGATGTTCACGAATAACATCGGAACCGCCCCGTGGCGATTCTACCGGGTGATGCTTTTGCCGAAGCCATGCCGGCCTCGCCGCCTGCTGCTTTTCACGGAGCTGGTCGGATGCTGCTCGGCGAGGGCATTGAAATCGCTTCAATACCGGGCAAAAAAGATTTTTGCCTTTTCGGTTGGTCACACTTAAATTAGATTATTAAATACAACCATGTGGTGATCGTGTGAAAGAAAGAGTTCGGGCCTGGACGTTGGGCGGCGGGCTGTTTTCCGTGAAGATCACAAAGAGGGAAATACACACGAAAAAAATCGTAACTTATGGGTCGTTGGCTTGTGCGCCGCAGGTCTGTTCACTGGCCTGTCTAGCGTGGCGTGGGCGGACACGATTGCTTCTTTCCGACTCTGTTGTTAAACGGAGCGGGGGTGGGGAACGATGGGTCTTTCTTTACGCTGGTCACCGCTATCTCGGTTACCGAACTCGGCTACGTTTACTGCGGATTCAGCGTTGGTCATGATGTTCGGTCTGTATGACTTCTCGACCTCGACTCTTCTTGTCAGCACGATGGTGACCGGCTCCCGAGCCTGGACAGTGGCTTCTATCACAATCTGATTGCGCCGGTTACCTTGACGGCGGGGGATGAGTATGCCGTTGTCGGCACCCAGGTTGAGGCTGACAGTAACTGGACAAGTGATTCTCTGGTGGTCGCCCCGGATATTACATTTAACGGCTACCTCTACGACAAGAACACCACCCTGGATTTGCCGACCATTCCGTATGACACACCCTACTTCGGCCCCAATTTTCAGTATGACGTTGTTTCTGTTCCCGAACCCGCGCCGCTCACGGTTATGCTCGCGGGCGCGTTGCTGCTGCCGTTTAACCGCCTGTTAAAAAGTAGGAGCCGACGTGAGGAGGCTTTGAACAAAAGCCTGTTTGCGGAAAAATCTGAAACTCGCCGCCTCGGCTCCTGCAATAAAACGAGTTTCTGAACCGGCTATTAAGGCTGGCGTCACGCGGATGCTCTGCGCAAGAACCGCACTGAAATTCATTTCCAAAGGGACTTGTATAACTCATCGCTCCGAAAGCGATATTCTCTCGCTCGCAGGTGGTGTCCTGAATCTAACGGAAAAAATCGCGAGGCCGCGCCGGTTCCGGTTGAACCATCCCCGGCCACCGGGTCATAAACGATGCATCCCACTTTTTCATGTCAGATGGCCGGGGGTTTTAATACATTTTCCGCATGTTATCCGCCAAACCCTGGCGAGGCGAAGCCGTGCTCCAGTTTATCGGAGCGCAGCTCTTCCGCATTTGTCTTGTCCCGATCATGGCCGCCTTGCTGCAAAAGACCGGGCTGGCCGCATTCCAGCCGCCCGACGGCATTGGCCTGGCCCTGCTGGGCATCCTGGGTTTTCAGGGGGCGGCCTGGCTGCTCATTCTTATTTTTTTGCGGCAACATCAGATTGGCTGGCGCGACGCCTTCGGCTGGCGCGGCCCGGATTTGATAAAATCCCTGTTGCTCGCCGTCGGGGCGCTGGCGATCACACTGCCCGCCGTCTGGTTGCTGCAAACTTTTTCCTGCGCCGCACTGGAAAAAATCGGCGGCCGGTCGAAAATCAGCGCGCCGTGGAAATTTTTCTTGGCATCAAGTTTTTCTGGCTTCGCGCCGTTTTTGGATTTATCACCGTTGTCATCGTTCCGGTGGCCGAGGAATTTATTTTCCGGGGCATGCCGTATCCGTTCGTCAAACAGCTCGGCTCGCCGCGGGCCGCCCTTTTCGGCGTCAGCGCCATCTTTGCGGCCATTCATTTTGACGCGGGCACGTTCGTGCCGCTGTTCGCGCTCGCGCTGGCGCTGACGTGGCTTTACGAAAAAACCGGCAACCTGCTCGCGCCCATCACCATGCACTCGCTGTTCAACACGACCAATCTCGTGGTATTGCTTTTTCTGCCGCAAATAAACCAATTCCTGCAAAAAATTTTACCTGATCAACTGCTGAAATGAACGAATTCGAGCTTATCGCGCGCCTGACCCAATCGCTGCCGGCGAACCCAACCGTCGTGACCGGCGCGGCCGATGACTGCGCCGTGCTCGACTTCGGGCTGCCGGACCAGTGGCTGCTGTTCAAAACGGATGCGATTGTCGAAGGCGTTCATTTTACCAAAGACACGCCGCCGGAAAAAATCGGGCACAAGGCTTTGGCCCGCTGCCTCAGCGACATCGCCGCGATGGCCGGCACGCCCACTGCCGCGCTGGTGACCATCGCGCTGCCGCAAAAGTTCGACGTGAAATTCATCGAAGCCATTTACGCCGGCATGAGTGCATTGGCAAAAAAACATGGCGTGGCCATCGTGGGCGGCGAGACGACGACGAATTCGGAGCGCATTTTGATTTCCATTGCGCTGCTCGGGGTCGTGCCGCGCGGAAAAGCCGTGCTGCGTTCCGGCGCAAAAACCGGCGATGCCATTTTTGTGACCGGCGAACTCGGCGGCTCGCTGGCGGGCAAACACCTGGAATTTGAGCCGCGCCTGGCCGAGGCGCGCTGGCTCGCGGAAAACTTTCCCATCCACGCCATGATTGACTTGAGCGACGGGCTGGCGGGCGACTTGCGGCACCTGTTGAAGGCGAGCCACGCCGGCGCGGAGCTGCTTAAGCCGGCCATTCCGGTCAGCCGGGCGGCGAAGTTGCGGGCGAAGGAAAGCTCCTCCACCCAATCGCCCTTCGCCGCGGCGCTGTCCGATGGCGAGGATTTTGAATTGTTGTTCACGGTGGCGGGCGCCGACGCGGTGAAATTGCTCGATGCGTGGAAAAAACAGTTTCCAAAACTGAAGCTGAGTTGCATCGGCAAAATCACGGCGGGAGAAGGCGTCACAATTCGCGACCAGACCGGCATCCAAACGCTCACAGCCCATGGCTACGTTCATTTCGCATAGTCCGGCGGAGACCGAATCGCTCGGCGAGCAATGGGGGCGCGCGGCGCAAACCGGGCTGGTCATCGGCTTGTCCGGCGACCTGGGCGCCGGCAAGACGCAGCTCGTGAAGGGCCTCGCGCGCGGACTCGGCATCGCGGCGCGGGTGCATTCGCCGACGTTTACGCTGGTGAACGAATATGGCGGCGGGCGGCTGCGGCTGTTTCATTTGGACCTTTACCGGCTGGAAACTCGCGGGCAAATCGTGTCCGCCGGGTTGGAGGAATTTCTGCAACCGGACGGCGTGGCGGTGATTGAATGGGCCGAACGGATTGCGGACTCCGATAAATCGCGAGCAGGTTGCGGATTGCGGATTGCGGATTGGCGGCAGGTGCAAATTGAAATTATCGGCGAATCGGAACGGAAAATTATTTATGACGATTTTGGCGCTTGAATTTTCATCCGCGCAACGAAGCGTCGCGGTCGTGCGCCGGCGCGCGGGCGATGCCCCGTTCGTTGCCGGCGAGGCGGTTGAAACCGGCGCCGGCGGAACGCGGGCGTTCGGGATGGTTGAAGACGCGCTGCGCGCAGCCGGTCTGGAGCGCGAGCAGATCGAAGTGCTGGCCATTGGTCTGGGACCCGGCTCCTACACCGGCATCCGGGTCGCGCTTTCGGTGGCACAAGGCTGGCAACTGGCGTCACCCAATGGCGGGGTGAAGTTGCTCGGCATCAGCAGCGCGGAATGTGTGGCGGCACAGGCGCAGGCGGAAAAAATTTCCGGCCGGGTGAACGTGGTGATTGACGCACAGCGAAATGAATTTTATCTGGCGTCGTACGACATTTCGGCGGCGGGCCGGAAGGAAATCGAGCCGCTGCGGATTGTGACGCGGGCGGAGATTGAAACGCGTGCCGGCGCGAACGAATTGTTGATCGGGCCGGAGGTGACGCGATGGTTTCCGAATGGCCGGATGGTTTTCCCGCGCGCGGCAATGCTGGGACAACTTGCCTTGAGCCGGAACGATTTTGTGCCGGGCGACAAACTGGAACCGATTTATTTGCGGGAAACGAATTTTGTGAAAGCACCGATGAGCCGGAAAATCCAGGCTTGAACCGGATGCTTTTTGTTCTGCCTGAATCCCTCGGCGCGCCGGCCTCACTGTCCATTTTCAGGACATAAAAGGCTGGCGTGGCGAAGGCCAACCGTCCGGCAGATGGGGCTTTAAAAGTTAATTTGGCATGGCATAAGCAGCCTTTGGCACACCGGCGCGCTGGGGCCACGCGACCCAACAGCCAAGGCTGTCAATCTCCCTCACCATGGCACGTGCCATGCTTAAAATTCTTGTCTGGCGGACAAGAAACGCCGTCAGCCGAAATCAAAATCATCCATTATGCTGGTTCGTTTTAAACAGGCCGACAAAAGGACAGCGGCCAACGCATTCACGTTGGTGGAAACCCTCATGGCGCTTTTGATCCTGTTGCTGACAATGGGGGGATTGATGTATGGCTATGTGCAGGCCAACCGCATGGCGGAATACAGTTCCATAACGCTGGCGGCGCAGTCGTATGCCTCGCAGGGAATCGAACGGGCACGGTCAGCCCAATGGAATTCGCAAATGTACCCGAGAACGAACGGGCCGGGCACGGGCGATGAGCTTCCGCCAACGACCAACTCCAGCGGCGCCGTGACGTCCATCGTGCAGGTCAGCACCCTCGACATTCCATGCACTGGAGATCCTGGTACAACGAATTTTGCATTTTTGGTTACAAATTTCATCAGCGTCGTGATGGTTACGGAAAACCCTCCGCTGCGACAAATCCGGTCGGATGCCGTATGGACGTTTGCACTGACCCAGGCAAAGTACACCAATACCGTAATCACACTGCGCGCGCCTGACCAATGAAACCTTTACCCAACAACCGGGTGAGTTCACCCCTGATGGCCATTCGCGCTTTCACCTTGGCCGAAATGCTCATTTCCATCGGGATTTTCTCGATGGTGGTGGCAGCGGTGGTTTATACCCAAATTTTCGGACTGCGCATGTACACGCTGGCGGCCACCAAGTTGTCCGCGACCAAGGACGGACGCCAGGCGATGAATGTAATCCGGGAAACAATTCGCGAGGCAAAAACGCTCCAGGTGGGAAACTGCACGGGGGGCGACCCCACCTCCTTTACATCCATCCCGACAAGCAGCAACGCGCAGGGGAATGCGTTGCTGATTTACCCGACCACGAATACGTCGCCTTACACAATTTTCTTTCTCGATACAAGCACCCCCACCAACAAGCTGACAGAGTACGGTGTGACTTTGAATTACAGCGGCACCAACGTCACCGGCAGCAACGTCAGCAGTTTGGTTCTGGCCAGTTACATCACGAACACCACCATTTTCAGCGCCGAGGATTATCAGGGCAACGTTCTGACCAACAATCCGAGAAACAACCGCGTCTATGAAGTGAGGCTGCAATTCTATCAATGGGAATATCCGATAGCGGCCGTGGGCCCCAGCAATATGTACGATTTTTACCAGCTTCGGACGCGCGCCACACGCCGCGCAATTGATTGAACATTCAAAGGAATATTACCAAAAACTACATTCCAACCAGCCCGGCGGAATCAATCGGCCATGGCCTTGATTATCGTGCTGGGGTTCCTGCTGGCCAGCCTGTTGCTCTTCGCCAGCTTTATGTATTGGACCTCCAGCAACGCCACGATAACCACCAGGAACAATCAATTCGTGGCCAGCCAATACGCCGCCGAGGCTGCCACGGAAAACGTTCTTTCCCAGATGGAGCACGATTTCCTTTGTCAGAGCCTCACGAATGCGGCTTACTACTCCACGCTCACCATTCCGCAGACCAGTTGGCCCGTTCAATTCACCTTCAGTGACACCAACGGCGTTGCCAATCAGATCTCCGTCAGCATCGGCGCGGTCCCGGGCACCACGCAACCCTTGGATTCGCAGTTTTCCGGGTTGTACGGTTTTCCGATGGCTTGTGTGGTGGCCGCCACCGCCACGCCCATCGGTCAAACTTACAACGTGCCGGCCACCGTCAGCCAGTCGGTTCAATTTGCGTCCATTCCAGTTTTCCAATTCGCCATCTTCTACAACATCAATCTGGAAATAGATCCCGGACAAGCCATGACCATCAGTGGTCCGGTTTTTTGCAATCAAAGCATGTGGATTGGAAATGCAAACCCGACCTTTAACTCGAGGGTTTCCGCCGTCGGAACAGTAACCATCGCGGGTAACGATCCTTTGTGCACGGGCAAAAGCGACAGCGGCAACCCATTTTCCGTTCGGCGGGCCAGCCCACCTCCGGCAACGACGCCCTGACGCTGCCGATCGGGGTTGGCAATACCAGTTCCACCACCAACCCCACCAATGCCGAAGCCATTCTCAACCTGCCACCGCCGGCTTATGCCACCGGCACCGACCCGGCATATAGACCAACGGCCTGGTGTATAATTTCAATTCCTGCGATATCATCATCTCCAATGCCGTTACCGGACCAATGGCGCCCTGGGCACCAACATCGTCATCTATTATCAAGATGCGTACAACGCCTCCTATTTGAACAAACTCACGAACAACGAGGTGGTCACATTTTCAAACCAGAGCGCCCATACCCTCATCACCGTCAATTCCAATTCCACTCCGCTGCCAGCCACAAACTACATCCGCATCGCCTCCAGCTTCCCGTGGTTAACGAATGTCACTTTTTACGACTTCCGCGAACAGGATACCGTGCAAGCCGTCCAGATTGATGTGGGCGCGTTCAACGCTTGGCTCAACAATACCAACCTGGAAGGTGCCAAATGGAATTCCATGTGTTCGTCGCACAAAAGCCACCCGATTGATTCCATTTCTGTTTATAACAGCGTTGGTGGCAACAACATCCTGCCGGCGGTGCGTGTCGTCAACGGACAGCAATTATACGACTCGCATGGCTTGACCGTCTCCACGCCCCAGGCGCTTTATGTGAAAGGCAATTTAAACACGACCACCAATGGCACCACTTATTCGTCGGGTCTCGGCAACGTCACCAACACGTGGCCCTGCGGACTTATGGGGGATGCCATTACCATCCTTTCCAGCAGTTGGAGTGATTCTTATAACTCAGGCACAGCTCTCAGCAGCCGCGTCCCCGTAGCCACCACCATCAACGCCGCGGCACTGGAAGGCATTGTCCAATCAACCGATTCAAACTACAGCGGCGGGGTGGAGAATTTTCTCCGCCTGCTGGAGCAATGGGGCAACCCCAGCCCCGCTTTGAACTACAACGGCTCCATCGTCGTCTTGTTCCCCAGCATTTACGCAACCAATTACTGGAATGGCAACTATTACAGCGTCCCCAAGCGTAATTGGGGATTTGACATCAAATACAACGTACAAAGCGGGCTGCCGCCCATGACGCCGCAATCCAAAGCCATCATTCGCGGCCAGTGGACCGGCAACTGATTTTAATCCCCACCCGGCAGGGCTGTGGCACTTTCCGCAGCCCATTTTTTTTGCCCGTGCCAGCGACCGCCCCACCGGATCGGCCACAGGCTATTCTGATTCGGAAATTTCTTCCGCCAGCCCGCCGGCACCCATAAACTGCCGGCGTGAAAGCCGCCATCCTGCACGGCACGGAACAATTCGAATCGAGGACATCGCGCCGCCCGCCCTCAAACCGGGCGAAGTCCGCGTCCGCATCGAAGCCGCGCTCACCTGCGGCACCGACCTGAAGGTCTTCAAACGCGGGTATCACGCCAAAATGATCGTGCCTCCTGCCGTCTTCGGCCACGAATTTTCCGGTGTCATCTCGGAAGTGGCAGCCGTTGGAGTTCAAGCTTTAGCTTGTTCCGGGGAACACGCTGCAGCGTGAACTCCAACCCTGGCAAATCGGCGACCGCGTCGTAGTGGCGAATTCCGCGCCCTGCGGCGGCTGTTTCCATTGCCGCGCCGGCCAGGAAAACCTTTGTGAAGATTTGCTATTCCTTAACGGCGCCTATGCCGAAGCCATCGCCGTTCCCGCCCGGCTCGTCCAAAAAAACCTGCTGCGCCTCAAACCGGAAACCGATTTTCGCGACGCCGCACTCGTCGAACCGCTTGCCTGCGTCGTCCAGGGCGTCGAGGACCTCGCAATTGCGTTCCGGCCAAAACGTCCTCGTCATCGGCGCCGGCCGATTGGCTTGATGTTTGTCGCGCTGGCCAAAAAGCTCGGCTGCCATGTCACCGTCGCCGGCCGGCGCAACCGCGGCTGGAGGCCGCGCAACGGCTCGGCGCGGACGAGGTGGTTGACATCGGCGACGGCAACGGCTGGTCACCGGGTTCGCGAAACCACGAAGACGCATTTCGACACGGTGATTGAGGCGGTCGGCCAGCCGGTGGTTTGGGAGCTGCCGTGCACCTCGTCGCAAGGGCGGCGCGGTCGATTTCTTCGGCGGCTGTACGTCCGGCGCCAGCATGACCCTCAACACCACGCTCATCGATTATTCCAACCTCACCCTGCTCGTAGTTTTCATCACACGCCGCGCGCGATCCAGCAGGCGCTGGAATTCATCGAAGCGGGCGCGGTTCGCGCGGCGGATTTTGTGGACGGCAAATGCCCGCTGACGCCGGTAGACAAAAATTTTCAAATCCATGGCCGCGGGCAATCACGCCGTCAAATCGTCATCCGCACATCCACGAATAGTCGCCGCGCGAAGTGCTGTTCTCGAAACGCAAGGTGCGCAATGCCGTCGGCATCGGTTTCCGCAACTACTGGTTCCGGGTGGTCAAGGATGCGGAAAAGACTTTGAGCGGAGTTTCCGGTAACCGGCTCCCTCGCCATCAGGCGCACCTGAGCCTGCGATGGGAACGCCGCATTCATGCGGCGGCTGGCCGCACGATC
>CAWHLR010000017.1:0-32743 GCA_963830235.1 uncultured Verrucomicrobiae bacterium | reverse complement strand
AATCGCCAACGCGATCCTCAAAAACAATCCGGAGACCTACCTGTTCATCCTGCTCAACGGGCGAGCAGCCCGAGGAAGTCACGGACATGCAACGTTCCTCCGCAAAGGCGCCGAAGTCATCAGCTCGACCTTTGACGAACCGCCGGAGCGCCACGTGCAGGTCGCCGAAATGGTCATCGAAAAGGCCCGGCGCATGATCGAACAAAAGCGCGACGTGGTGATTTTGCTCGATTCCATCACGCGGCTCGCCCGCGCCTACAACACCGTGCAACCCGCACTCCGGCAAGATCCTTTCCGGCGGTGTGGACGCCAACGCGCTGCACAAGCCCAAGCGCTTTTTCGGCGCGGCGCGCAACATCGAGGAAGGCGGTTCGCTCACCATCATGGCCACCGCGCTCGTGGACACCGGCAGCCGCATGGACGAGGTTATTTTCGAGGAATTCAAGGGCACCGGCAACATGGAGGTGCATCTGGACCGCGCGCTGGTGGACCGCCGGATTTTCCCCTCCATCAACATCGAGATGTCCGGCACGCGCAAGGAGGAACTGCTCTACCATCCGGACGAACTGAGCCGCATCGTGCTGCTGCGCCGCGCGCTCACCGGCGTCCCGCCCGTGGAGGCGATGGAATTGCTGCTGGGCAAATTGAAAAAAACCAAGATCAACATCGAGTTCCTGCTGGGCATGGCCGTGAGTTGAGTTTCAAAAGTGGGGACAACTTGTCCCTTTCCCTGGCGGCGCATTTTGACACGGCCCCGGGCACGAAATCCAGGGCGAGGGCGAGCTGAAAATTTGCGCTGGTTGGAAACTGAAAACTGAACGCTGAAAACTTGCCCGTTCTTTTTTCTACTCCGCCAGCGCGTCGTATGGGCGGATTTCCGAATGCCGGACCTGTCCGCCAAGATTGGCCGTTCGCGCTATCAGGACGCCGACCACCAGCGCGGCCACGAGCAGCAGCACATTGAACCAGCCGGTGACGGCCCGGCCCCGGTAATGGATCAATCCCGCCAGCGCCACGATGCCAAGCGCGATGCAGCCCGCCAGCGCCACACCCGCCGACGCCTGGTGTTGCTCCAGGATGCGTTCGGAAAATCCCGGCAGTCCTTTGATCGTCCCTGACGCCGGTTCGCCGGTCAGATAGGACGGCACGGCCAGGACCGCAGCCACGACAAACATGCCCAGCGCCGCCTTCTGAATTTCCCGGCTCCCGCGCCACAAACCGAAGGCCAGCCAGCCCAAACCGAACACGATGGCCATGACCGGGACGTGGCACAGGAAAAGATGAATGTGCGCGGCGGTGACTGGATTCATGGTGTGAGCATGATTGCAACTGGCAGCCGTTGCCGCAATTTAATTTGCTTGCCGGCGCAAAGCGATCCGGTGACGATGCCGGGCCAGTTCGATCCCGGGCTGGTGAATATGGCCCCGATCGGCGAGCGGCCAGAGGACTGAAATCGGCCATGTCAGCGATACTCTCACGAACATTGCCACGAATCAGACAAACACGATTTTGGTCGTGGTGGCCTTCTCGTCCCAGCCGCGCGTCGGCTCGGCGGTGACCGAGGAGATGTCCTTGATGGAAATTTGCCGGCCCAGCGTCCGCGGCGATTTTACGTCCACTTCCGACGGGTCGCAGTTCTGCTGGTTCACCTTCTGGTGCGGCGCGGGCTTGTAGCGGATGTACAGCACCTTCGGCGTGTCGGGCGCGAAAAACAGGATGCGCGATTTTTCCTGAATGCAGCAATAGGCCTTGTCCAAAATCGTCCCGCCAAACGTGAACCGCTTGAGATAGCTGGCGTCCCGGTTCGTGTAGGCGCACGTGAACACGCGCTCGCGCTCGGGCAGGCCGCAGTAAAACAGTTCCGGACCCACGAATAATTTCTCCGGCAGTTCGGTGACCTTGTAGGTGCCGTCCTTGAACACCAGCAGCACCTTGTCGAACTTGGTGCATTCGAGCTTGAACTCGTCGCCGTTGACCTTGTAGCCGACATAGCCGGTCTCGCGGTCGTAGGCGACCTTGAACGCCTTGAACGCCACCGCCTTTACGTCCACTTCCTCGTGCCGGGCGGACTTGGTGGTGAGGCGCGGATATAGCGGGCCGTACTTTTCCAGCAACCCTTCGAGATGACCGATGACGTACCTCGTCAGGTTCTTGAGATTTTTGCGCGTCTCGGCGAGGTCGGCCTTCACGTTTTCCATCTCCTCGCGGTGCTGGTTGATGTCAAAAAGTGAAATGCGCCGGATGCGGACCTGCAACAGCCGTTCCACGTCCGGATCGGTGAGGTCGCGCACGAGCTGCCGCTTGAACGGCTTGAAGCCATCATAAACCGCAGCCATCACGGCCTCGCTCGTTTTGCACTTTTCGATCAGCTTGTAAATGCGTTCTTCGATGAAAATGCGCTCGAGCGTGCGGTAATGCAGTTCGTCCTGAAGCTGCTGCTCGCGCAACTCCAGCTCGCGCTTGAGGATGGCAACCAGCTGGCCGGTGTTCTCGCGCAGGATTTCGGACACCGTCAACTCCACCGGCCGGTTGTCCTTGATGACCACGATGCGACTGGCAATCGTGACTTCGCAGTCGGTGAACGCGTACAGGGCGTCCACCAGTTTTTCCGCATCCACCCCGGCCGGGCATTTGATCTCGATCTCGACGTTCTCGGACGTGAAATCGTTGATGGATTTGACCTTCAGCTTGCCCTTTTGCACGGCGTCCTCGATGGACGCAATGAGCGAATCGGTCGTGGTGGTGGGCGGGATTTCCTTGATGGTGACCGTGGACTCGTCCTTGACCTTGATCTTGGCGCGAACCTTCACGCTGCCCTTGCCGTCCGAGTAATCGCGCGCGTCCATCAGGCCGCCGGTGGCAAAATCCGGGAGGCATTTGAACGGCTGTTTTTTGAGGATGGCGATCTGCGCTTCGAGCAGCTCGGGGAAATTATGCGGCAGAATGCGCGCAGCCAGGCCGACGGCGATGCCTTCCGTGCCGAGCATAAGCGTCACCGGCAGTTTGGACGGCAGCGAGACCGGTTCCTTGTTGCGGCCGTCGTAGCTCGGCACGAAATCGGTGATTTCGTCGTTGAACAGTTCCGTCCGCGCCAGTTCCGTCAGCCGGCACTCGATGTAACGCGGGGCGGCGGCGGGATCGCCGGTGAAAATGTTGCCGAAATTTCCCTGGCCTTCGATGAGATAGCGCTTGTTCGCCAGCACCACGAGCGCGTCGCCGATGGAGGCGTCGCCGTGCGGGTGGTATTGCATCGTGTGACCGACCACGTTGGCGACCTTGATGAACCGCCCGTCGTCCTTTTCGTGCAACGCCCAGAGGATGCGCCGCTGCACCGGCTTCAGGCCGTCGGACAGGTTTGGAATGGCGCGGTCGCGGATGACGTAGCTGGCGTATTCGAGAAAGCCCCGGTCCACGCGGCGATGCAGACCGCCGCTGGATTTCCTGGGGTCAAAAGGGACGTGCGCGAGGGCGGCGGGCACGTCCTCGGCGAGAACGTGAGTTGCGCCGTTGCCGTGCGTGGCGGATTTTTTCGCGGCCTTCTTCTCCTCCGGCGCGGGCAGCGCGCCTTCGATGGGCAATTCCGGCTGGTCCGATTCTTTTGTGCGTTTGGCTGACATGAAATTTTGAGGTGTGAATTAAGCCAGATGTTGGCGGAAGCAGCAAGAACCTCGTGGCAATGTTCGTGAGAACATTGCTGACTAGGAAACCCGCCGTAGACACCGACCCATTTTTATTGAGGAACTGGGAATACCTTCTATCCTTAACCGGAAATCAATTGTCACTATGACTAGCCTCGGGAGCCAGATAGCCAACCATAAAAGCAATAATCTTAATATCATACGGCTGCTGCTGGCTTTGGCGGTAATTGTTTCTCATTCATTTCCCGTGGCGCTGGGTCCGGGGGGAGATACACGAGAGGAGCCGCTTTACACCTGGACTCATCAACAGGAATCGTCCGGGGCCGTGGCCGTAGATTTGTTTTTCCTTATCAGCGGATTGCTGGTCACCGCCAGTTGGCTGCGCTCCAAGTCCATGCAGGATTATCTAATGAAGCGGGTTCTGCGGATTTATCCCGGTTTCATCGTGGCCATGGGATTTTCAGCGGCTTTGATTTGGGTCATCTGCCCGGAATTTAGAGCTGCGGTTGTGCATCCAGTGGGTTGGTTGTTGTTACTGCTGCAAAACCTGCTGGACTTATCCAACTCCAGCATTAGCTATAAGGGCATTTTTGCCGGGAATCCCTATCCCAACATGGCCAATGCATCGTTATGGACCATTCCCGTGGAATTCTTCTGTTATTTAATTGTTTTGATTATTGGGTTGTTTTGTTTGTTTAAACGGCGATTCCTGATTTTTTTGGCCGTTTTGGTCAGTTATGGGGTTTATGCCAAAAGTCTGTTCGCGGCTGTCAGCCCGTTTGAAGAGTTTTTGGTATGCTTCCTGACGGGTGTGACCGTCTGGCTTTGGCGGGATAAGATACCATTTTCAAAGTTTATTGCCTTCGGTTGCTTGATGGTTTTACTAGTCACAAGTCAATTCAAACCTTGGTTTTCAATTCTCTTTCCCATCATGGGTGGGTACTGCATTTTGTGGCTGGCCTACGGACCCAGGTTGATGCTCTCCAACTGGTCTGAAAAGACGGACCTTTCCTATGGCACCTACCTTTACGCCTTCCCCATTCAACAGTTGTTTGCCATGCACCCGGCGCTAAGACATCCCTGGGTGATTTTCGGTCTCGCCACGCCCGTAACACTTTTAGCTGCGTGGTTAAGCTGGAACCTGGTTGAAAAACGGTTCCTCGCCATGAAAAATAATGTGCGCCGGGATTTCGATCCGGGGGCTAGAGTCGAGAGTTAAAAAACCGGCAAATCGAAGCCGGAACGTTCCGCGGCGATGCAAACCGCCGCTGGATTTCCTGGGGTCAAAAGGGATGTGCGCGAGGGTGGCGGGCACGTCCTCGGCGAGAACGTAAGTTGCGCCGTTGCCGTGCGTGGCGGATTTGATTTCGGCAGCTGTGCTCGGGGAAATTAAATTAAATGGCTAAGGCGCGGAAGCGCAAGTGTTCTCGACAATGCGGAAGCGTGGTTTATTTTCCCGAACTGAATGAAATCTGTCGCCATCATCGGGGCCGGCATCACGGGGTTGACTGCGGCGTTTTATCTGAAACGCAAGGGCATTCCCGTCACGGTTTATGAGGCCAGCAGGCGCGTGGGCGGCGTGATTCAGTCGCTGCGCCAGGACGGCTGGCTGGCCGAGTTCGGGCCGAACACACTGCTCGAAACCTCATCGAAGATTGGCCAGCTGGTCCGCGACGCCGGCTTGCAGCCGCGACGGCTGGACCCGGACCCAAAAGCGGAGGCGCGTTACGTTGTCCGTTATCAGCGTCCCATCGCCATGCCCGGTTCGCCGCTCGGTTTTTTTACGACGAGACTTTTCACCGCCGGGGCCAAGCTGGCCGTGCTGCGCGAACCGTTTGTGCCGCGCCGCCGCGATGGCGTCGAGGAAAGCATCGCGCAATTCGTCGTGCGCCGTCTGAACCAGGAATTTCTCGACCAGGCGATTGACGCGCTCGTGGCCGGAATTTACGCGGGCGATCCACACCAGCTTTCCCTGACGCACGCTTTTCCCAAGCTCAAGGCGCTGGAAGACCATTACGGCTCGCTGATCAAGGGCCAGATTTTTGGCGCGCGCAACCGCAAAAAATCCGGCGAGGTGGCCAAGGACCGCGCGCCGAAATTTTCGTTTGATGAAGGGTTGCAGGTTTTGCCGGACACGCTGGCGGCGCAGCTCGGTGACGCGATGAAGCTGAACACCACGGTTACAAAACTGACGCAGACCGCTGATGGTTGGGTGTTGACGGTGCTTGAGAACGGGCGTGGACCTCAAAGAAACATCGAACATCCAAGTTTCCAAATCGAACACAGCGCGGTGATTTATTGCGGCACGGCGCATCAACTGGCGGAGTTGCAGGTGGAACTTTTTTCGACGGCAGGTAGGGCGGGCAGTCCTCTGCCCGCCGCTCGTCCGCCCACAAATGACGGCGCGCACGGAGTGACGCGCCCTACCGATGCGCTCCACCTCTCGCCATTCTCCGAAATCCGTTATCCGCCGGTGGCCAGCGTCGTGCTCGGTTTCCGTCGCGAAGAAGTGGCGCATCCGTGCGAAGGCTTCGGCATGTTGATTCCCAAGATCGAAGGCTTCAAGATTCTCGGCACAATTTTTTCGTCGTCGCTGTTTCCCAATCGCGCGCCGACCGGCCATTTGACGCTGACGAGTTACATCGGCGGCCAGCGGTATCCGGAATTTGCCTTGTTGCCGGAGGAAAAACTGGTCGCGATGGTGTGTGAAGACCTGCGGGTGTTGCTGGGCGTGACCGGCAAGCCGGTTTTCCAGCATTGCGTGCTTTATCCGAAAGCCATCCCGCAATACAACGTCGGCTACGGCCGTTACCGCGATTTGATGAACGAAATCGAAAACCGGGCGGCGGGCTTTTTCTTTGCCGGCCACTATCGCGACGGTGTTTCGCTGGGCGATTCGATTCTATCCGGTTGCAATATCGTGGAACGCGTGGGACATTTTCTGACTGTCAAATGAACAAAGCCGTCTTGCTGGTGAATTTGGGTTCGCCGGACTCAACCTCAGTGGGCGACGTGCGGCGTTATCTGAACGAGTTTCTGATGGACGGGCGGGTGATTGACACGCCCTGGCCGCTGCGCCGGCTCATTGTGGGGATGATTCTCATCAACCGGCCGAAACAATCCGCCGAAGCGTACCGCAAAATCTGGCTGCCGGAAGGCTCGCCGCTCATCGTCACGAGCCGCAAGGTCCAGGCGAAGTTGCAGGAGCTGGTCCCCGCCGTGCCGGTGGAACTGGCCATGCGGTATCAAAATCCGTCCATCAAAAGCGCCATCCGCAAGCTCAAGGAGCAGAACATTGACAAGGTTTTTTTGATTCCGCTGTTTCCGCATTACGCGATGTCGAGTTACGAAACCGCGGTGGCGCGCGTGCTGGAGGTGGCGGGGGTGATCGCGCCGAAGATGAAGATTGTCGTGCAGCCGCCCTACGGCGACGCGCCGGATTACATCGCGGCGCTGGTGGACAGCGCGGCGAATCATCTGGAGGCGGGCTACGACCATTTGTTGTTCAGTTTCCACGGCATTCCGGAACGGCATCTGCGCAAGTCCGACCCGACCGGCGGTCATTGCTTGACCGTGCCGAATTGTTGCGAGACCGCCAGCCCGGCGCACGCGACGTGTTACCGCGCGCAGTGTTTCAAAACCATGGCGGCCTTTGTCGAGCAGGCGGGCATCCCGGCCAACCAGTGTTCCATTTCTTTCCAATCCCGGCTCGGCCGCGACCCGTGGCTGAAGCCGTACACGGATTATGAACTGGTGGATCTGCCCAAGCGCGGATACAAACGGCTGCTGGTCATCTGCCCTGCGTTCGTGTCGGATTGCCTGGAAACGCTGGAAGAAATCGGCCTGCGCGGGCGCGAAACATTTTTGGCGGCGGGCGGGGAATGGTTCGCGCAAATCCCGTGTCTGAACGCCCATCCGCTCTGGATTTCCGCCCTGGAGAAAATGGTCCGGCGGTTTTTGAAAAACGAGCTGCCGGACTGAAAGAGGCGCGCTTACCTTGCCGATTTATCGCGTCCGGCAAAGCGTCCGAACTTGAGTTTGACCGTGTCCTGCAAAAAACCGATGAGCGTCTTTTTTTTCTTCCGCGGCTGCACAATTTCCATGGGTTCGCACTTGTGGCTGCAAAGGGTGCAAAGGAACAGCGGGTCGCCGCCTTTGCGCTGCATGATATGCACGCAACTGTCGCACATCACCTCGTGGCAGTGCGTGCATTTGTAAGTGACCGGCATTTGCGGATGGCGCTGACACAGCATCACGCCGCCTTCCAGCACCACCGGCGGCTTCGGACGCTCACGCTCAAACTTGGGAATCGCGACATTGACCTCGGTGGATTCAACGAACAACTCCACGTCGCCCAAATGCACCGTCTGGCCGGGCAGCAGCCAAGTCTCCTTGACCCGGTCGCCGTTGACGAACGTGCCGTTGGTCGAACCGCAATCGCGGAGCAGCACCCCGGTGCCCGACAACTCCAGTTCGCAGTGGCAGGACGACACGGTGGGATGATCAATGGGGAAATTACAGCCCGGATCGCGCCCAAGGCGATTGACGCCGAAGCGCAATTCAAACGTCCGGTTTTCCAAACCCTGTATTTTGAGCAGAAGTCTAGCCATATTGCCCCCGAAACTGAACTGACTTTGCGCGCCGAAAGGACAAACGTCCAGAAAAAAATGAATTCAGCCCGGGAACAAATCCCGGCGGAATCATTCCAGCGGATTTTTGGCAAACGCAAATTCTTCGACGATTTTCCCGCCAATCAGGTGGTCCTGGATGATGCGCTCCAGCACTTCCGGCGCGCAGGAGTGATACCAGACGCCCTCGGGATAAACGACCGCGATGGGCCCGCGCACACAGACGCGCAGGCAGTTGGCCTTGGTGCGATAGACCAGCGGCTCCGGCCCGGCGAGATTCAATTCCTTGAGCCGCCGTTTCAAAAACTCCCACGCGGCCAGTCCGGCCTCGCGCGGGCAGCATTTCGGCTCGGTCGCGTCGGCGCAAAGAAAAATGTGGCGGCGGAATTTTTCAATCCCGAGCGATTCAACGGCGGCTGGCAACTCCGTCTTCATAAAATCGTCCTTGTGCTTCGTCCTCGTCCTCGATCACTTAATTTTGAGAACGCATGAAAAATCGTTTTCCCAAATGATTCAATGCCAAAACGTCAGGCCCAGCACGCCCCCGACGGCGATGAATCCGCCGGCGAGCGACCGCGCGGTGATTTTTTCGCCCTCAAAAACGCGCGCCAGCGGCAGCATGACGATGGGTGTCGTGGCGATGATGGCGGTAACGATGCCGGTGGGCGTGTTTTCGAGCGCCCATTGCATGCAGCTCACACCGATGGTCTGGCCGGCCAGGCTGTTGACCAAAACCCACGGCCAGAGCTTGAACTTTTCCCGCGCGGAAAAGGAATCCAGCATCTGCGCGTCATCCCCATGCCGGCGGGCATGCCGCCATTTCACAACCAGGGAAACCAGGCCGAGCGCAACGGTGCCGCCGACAACGCGCTGGTAGCCAGTGGTGCCGGGGTCGGGATGTTCGCCCGCCGCGTGCGCGATAAAATAGGCCTTGCGGGTGAGCACCGCGGCAAATGCGCCGCCGAGCGCGGCAATGACGCTGGCCAAAATGCCGGTCCACAACCGGCGCGGGGCGATTTTCAAATGGTCGCCCGGCGCGAGCGCAATGGCCACCCCGGCAAGAATCACGGCCACGCAAACAATTTGCGTGAAGTTCAGCCGGGTGCCGAGCCAGCGCCATTCGATCAACATGGCAAAGGGCGCGATAAGGCATTGGGTGAGCAAAACCGTCCGGCGGCTGCCGAGCCGCGGCAGCGCTTGAAAATATGCGGTGTCGCCCAGGCCGATGCCGGCCAGTCCGCTCAGGACAAAAAGTGGGAAAGCCCGGCCGCTGGTGCCCGTGCCCAGCGTATTAGCCCAAATCGCCAGGAAAAACAGCGCGCCGCAAATGCGCCAGAAATTCGCCTCCACGCCGCCCAGCCGCGTCGAAGTGCGATGGCCGCAAATGGCGGAAACAGAAAACAACAGCGTGGCGAGCAGCGCGGCGAACATGTCAGGTCAAATGGAAATGGTTGGCGCGGCGAATCGAGTCGGGCGCTCGCGCCGGGCGGATGAGCGGTCAGAGCTGCTCGTAATGCTCGTCGTGAGCCAGGCCATCGTCGGTTTCAACCTCCACGCCGCTTTCACGCAGGATTTTGTCAATGTCCGGCACCACCCAGCGCTTGTTTTTGTCCTTTCGGGAAAGCGGTTTGATGCGGTAGCGGCCCTGGCTGTCGCTTTCCAGAATGTTGCGCTCCGCCATCCGCATCAGGACCTGTTTGGCCCAGTCGGGTTCCTCGTAAAACCGTTTTTTGCTGCCGGCACGCCGGGCAATTTCCACTGCGCCAACATACTCGCTGCCCCAGGTTTTGAGGAATTGATAAATTTCGCGCTCATCGGAGTCCATGCCACTAATTTACCAGTTTCAGCGTCAGAGTCGAGAAATTATGCCGGCGGTATAACCAATGGGGCGCATCTTGAAAATCGCCGAAGGCCTGAAGTCAGAAATTGTCTTGCCAAAGCCGGCGGTCATGCTTCATTTTCCGACATGGCAGCCACGCGTAATTCCAGTTTCGACGATCCGTTCTACCAACCCGCGGATCAATTTTTCCCCGCGAACAACAAGCTCGCCCTGACCTTCGACGACGTCACGCTGGCGACGCTTTTTTCGGAAATTCTCCCGCGCGACACGCAGCTCGACACCCGGCTCGCGGAAAATCTGTGCCTCAACATCCCGGTCATTTCGTCCGACATGGACACCGTGACCGAATCGCGCATGGCCATTGCCATGGCGGCCAACGGCGGCCTCGGCCTCATCCATTACAACATGCCGGAGCGCCAGCAGCTTTCCGAGGTCAGCCGCGTCAAAAATCACGTTCACGGGCTGATTCAGGAACCCATCACCGTCGCGCCCGGCCAGCTCATCGGCGACGTGCTGAAAATGATCGAGGAACGCAAGTTCGCGTTCGGCACCTTCCCGGTCGTGGATGAAAAGGGCAGGCTGGTCGGTTTGCTTTCCGGTCACGTCGTCAAGCCGCGCTACGCCAAACGCAAAGTCGCCGACGCCCTCACGCCCCGCGCGCAGGTCCATACCATCCGCCAGAAGGAACTGGGCAAGGACCCGATTGCGCGCGCCGACAAATTTTTCACCGAACATCTCGGCATCCACAAATTGCTCGTGGTGGACGACAAGGACAATTTGCGCGGCCTGTTCACGATGAGCGACATCGAGCGCATCACGCAGGAACGCCGCGCGCAGTTCAAGCCCGCGCGGGACGCGAACTTTCACCTGGTCTGCGGCGCGGCGGTCTCGGCCACGCGCAACGCCTTCGGCGAGTTGGACCGCGAACGCATTTTGACCCACGTCGGCGGGCTGGTTGAGCGCGGCGTGGATGTGATCGCTGTTTCCACCGCCCACGGTTTCAGCAAGGGCGTGGGCGACACCGTGCGCGTGTTGCGCAGCGCGTTTCCCAAGCTGCCGCTCATCGCCGGCAACGTCACCAGCGCGGCCGGCGTGGAATATCTCGCCGATTGTGGCGCGAACGCCATCAAGGTCGGCCAGGGGCCGGGCTCCATTTGCACCACACGCATCGTCGCGGGCGTGGGCATTCCGCAAATGACGGCGCTTTACGTCAGCTCATGCGCGGCAGCGAAGAAAAAAGTCGCCATCCTCGCCGACGGCGGCATCACGAAGTCCGGCGACATCGTGAAGGCGCTGACGCTGTCGCAGGCGGTGATTTGCGGCGGAATTTTTGCCGGCTGCAACGAGGCGCCCGGCGAGGTCATGGAAATTGGCGGAAAACTTTACAAACAATACCGGGGCATGGGCAGTTTCGCGGCGATGAAGGCCGGCTCGGCGGCGCGCTACGGCCAGCCGGCGAACCCCACGCAAAAGGTCGCCGCCGAAGGCATCGAGGCGCTCAAGGAAGCGTGCGGCTCGGTGGACAGGGTGCTGGCGCAACTCATCGGCGGCATTCAGTCCGGCATGGGTTATCTCGGCGCGGCGGACCTCGCGCAACTACGCGACAAGGCGCGTTACACCCGCGTCAGCCCCGCCGGAATGCGCGAAGCCGCTCCGCACGACGTGGTGGAATTGAAGACGGGGAATTGATTGCTGTTAAAAGCATCAATTTTGCGCAACGCGACGGAGCGAACAGTCAACGGTTGAAACAGGTGCGGTACGGAAATCGAATTGTTATCCATGGTGCGGACAAAATATGCCGGAACAGCAAAAGCGCAAGCGGCCGCGTGCAAACGGAGCGCGGCGTTCACGCCGCTTCACCGTCGGGATGAATAGAACGCTCGTATTCTGCGTGAATCTCCCTACAATCGGTCGTTGAAGCGGCATAAATGCCGCGCTCCTTGCGCAATGGAATCTTTGCCACCAGCCCGCCGCACGCCACCGAAGAATGTCGGCTTGCTCGAACTCATCCGCGCCAAACGCGAGCGCGATTGGAAACCATCCGTCGAGGAATTGAAGAACGATTTTCGCGGCTGGCATCAACGCGGATACCTGCCGCACTTTGACGCGGCGGGCAATTCTGGCAGGAGGATTATTACGACACGCTCATCCGGGACGAGGCGCATTTGAAGCGCGCCATCCGGTACACGGAACAGAATCCCACGAAAGCGTTTCTGGTGAAAGCCGTGCGCGACTGGCCATGGTGCAGTGCCCGTAATCGCGACGAATACGAACGCCTGCCATGGCAACGCACGGCCGAATAGGCGCGCGGCATTTATGCCGCTTCAACATGAGAAGTTTGGATGAATCTTGAAATATCGGACGCGCTTGATGGACGAACGGTGAAGCGCCGTAAACGGCGCGCTCCGGGAGCGGAGCGCGGGCGGGTGGAACCGATTCTCAACGGAATTGGTCAAAGAAAGAATGATCAACCTCGAAAACTTCTTTACGGCGAAGACCAAGCTGTTTTGTTTCAAAGAGTTCGACCAAACGTTCACCGTCTACCAACTCAATCGGAATAACCCCCTCACGATTGGCTTCTTTTTCTGCGTCTGCGCTGAACCAACCAGTCGTAATAAAAATACCTTTGTCAGCTCGTCCCATAACCGCATTTCTAAAATCGCCAACTTGTGCGCGACTGACTGAACTCCGAATTTTTTTGCACTGAAATAAAACCTTCATGGTGACAAATGGATTCAAGCAAAGGATTCCTGTTCCATCAAGTCCACCGTCATGGCTCTGACCCGTTACAACAACTCGCTCAAGACCATATTCGTGTAGCAGTCTTTTGCATAGCCGCTCGAAACATCCGCAGGTAAAGGTATCCATTTTATGAACTCCGCATACCAGGTTGTTCTTGCCATAAAATCTTTCGTTAAATTGCCCCTGCCAACTCCTCTTCAAAATCCACAATCTCTTTGATCTGCACCAGGAACCAGCGGTCAATTTTCGTGAGGTTGAAAATCTCGTCAATCGTGAAGCCGGCGCGGAGGGCGTGACGGATGAAGAAAATCCGCTCGGCGTTGGGCACGCTCAATTTGCGGCTGATGACGTCGCGCGGCAGGATGTCGCGGTCGCCATAGACTTCCGTGCCGATGCGCCAGGGTTTGCCGTCGCCGCCCAAGCCGCTGCGGCCGATCTCCAGCGAGCGCAGGCATTTTTGCAATGATTCCTTGAACGTGCGCCCGATGCTCATGGCTTCGCCCACACTTTTCATCTGCGTGGTCAGCGTCGGGTCGGCCTGCGCAAATTTCTCGAACGCGAATCGCGGCACCTTCACCACCACGTAGTCAATCGTCGGCTCGAAGCTCGCGGGCGTCTCGCGCGTGATGTCGTTTTTGATTTCGTCGAGCAGGTAGCCGATGGCGAGTTTGGCGGCGATTTTGGCGATGGGAAAACCGGTAGCCTTGGATGCCAGCGCGGAACTGCGGCTCACGCGCGGGTTCATCTCGATGATGACCATGCGTCCGTTGTCCGGGTTGACGCCGAACTGGATGTTCGAGCCGCCGGTCTCCACGCCCACGGCGCGGATCACCGCAAAGCTCTGGTCGCGCATGATCTGAAATTCCTTGTCCGTCAGCGTCTGGATGGGCGCCACGGTGATGCTGTCGCCGGTGTGGATGCCCATCGGGTCGAAGTTTTCGATGGAGCAGATGATGACGCAGTTGTCGGCCTTGTCGCGCATGACTTCCATCTCGAATTCCTTCCAGCCGAGCAGGGATTCCTCGATGAGGATTTCTGAAACCGGCGAGAGGTCCAGGCCGCGCTTGGCGAGTTCGTCGAATTCATCGCGGTTGTAGGCGATGCCGCCACCGGTGCCGCCGAGCGTGAACGCCGGCCGGATGATGACGGGGAAGCGCCCGATTTTTTCCGTCACGGCGCGGGCTTCATCCAGATTGTGCGCGGTGCCGGAAATCGGAACATCGAGCCCGATCTGGAGCATCAAATCCTTGAACGCCTGGCGATCTTCGCCCTTGTGAATGGCTTCCGGTTTCGCGCCGATCATTTCAACGCCGTGTTTTTCTAACGCGCCGCTTTTGTGGAGCGCCATCGAGGTGTTCAACGCCGTTTGTCCGCCGAGCGTCGGCAGCAGAACGAGTTTGCCCTTTGCGCCGAGCTTCTTCATTTCGTCCTTCTCGCGGACGATGATTTTTTCGACGCACTCGGGCGTGATGGGCTCGATATAGGTACGGTCGGCGAACTCCGGGTCGGTCATGATGGTAGCCGGGTTGGAGTTGATGAGGATGACGCGGTAGCCTTCCTCGCGCAGGGCTTTGCAGGCCTGCGTGCCGGAATAATCGAACTCGCACGCCTGGCCGATGATGATCGGTCCGGCGCCAATGATGAGGACGCTGTGAATGTCAGTGCGCTTGGGCATAGTTCAAACCGCCACGGATGAAACACGCACGAGGCGCGAAATGAAAGGAAAAAGCTGCGCGTAGCGGCGTCTCGGCAAAACGCCGCTGATCGTTCGATGTGTTTGCGGCGCTCTGCCGAGACGCCGCCACGCTTGAATCAGCGTTATGCACTGCCGGTCATGGGCACGAAGCGCACGGACAGCACGGAGTGCTGCTCCAATTGTTCTCCGCGCTTGTGGAGCAAAACCAGTTCCTGATCTCCCATCGGCCCGACGGGGATAATCATCCGCCCGCCATCCCGAAGTTGTTCGACGAGCGGCGGCGGCACCTTTTCCGGAGCGCAGGTGACGATGATGGCATCGAACGGCGCGGCTTCCGGCCAGCCCCGGGAACCATCACCGGCGCGCACGCGGATGTTCGTGTAACCGAGCCGTTTCAGGTCGGCTTCGGCGCGCTGGGCGAGCGGCTCGATGATTTCGATGGTATAAACCTCCGCCACAAGCTGGGCGAGCACAGCGGCCTGGTAACCCGAACCGGTCCCGATTTCCAGCACGCGATCCGTCGGCTGGGGATCCAGTTGTTCGGTCATGAAAGCGACGATGTAAGGCTGGGAAATGGTCTGGTCATAACCGATGGGCAGGGCGCGGTCCTCGTAAGCCCGGAACTGGAATTCCGGCGGGACAAACTCGTGCCGTGGAATTTTTTCCATCACGGCTAGGACGCGCGCATTGGTGATGTTGCGCCCGGCTCCCACCAGTTGTTCTCGAATCATGCGTTTGCCTTTACCGCCAGTCTGGGCGCGCTGCCGTCCCGGCGGCCATGCTTCATCGCGAAACACGCCGGCGAGACGCCAGCGCTCCCAGGAGGATTGGCGCGGTTATGTTTGACGACCCAATGTAATCCCGCTTTCCAGCTCCGGCCACAGGGAAAACGGACGGCTGCCGGCTACAACGGCGGCAGGGGCACGCCTTCATTGAGCGCGGCCTGGTAAATTTCCCGCGCGCGCTTCTCATCGCCCAACAATTTCTGGGTCCAGATCTTGTTCAAGCACGGGAGTGACGCTCGTGGGATTTAACTGGAACTTCAATTCGTCCATCAGGCGGGACGTGCCGTTTTCCTTGAATCGTTTCGCCAGCGTGGCCGCAGTCTCCGGATCGGAGGTCCGAAACAAGGCCCACTCGGATATGCCCGCGAAGGATGGAAAACTTTCGACGGATTCCTTTTGCAAGGCGAGCGCCCTGGTCACGTTCTCGTTTTTCCGGGCCAGGTCCGCCATCGGCCCGCCGCGCTCCAGAACAAAGGCCAGCAGGTGTTCGGGCGCGAGCGCCCGGCGGGTCCGGGCCACCAAAGCGGCGTAGTCGGGGTTTTGCTGCGCGAGCTGCTCGCTGGCCACGAAGAACAAGGCCGACTTCAAGGCGCCGCAGCTGGCGGCACTCAGATGTCTGTCATGCGTGGTCTGCGCGGTTTGCAGCAGCTTCTGGCGGTCAATGTTGCCGCCGCAAATCCAGGCGGCCTGCCACAACTCGACCAGCGAAGTGTTGACGTATTCGAGCGTCAGCGTGTTGGTTTGCACGGCTGGCAGCGGAAGCAGTTTTTCCAGCATCTGTATCCGGCCCTGCACTTTTTCCAGATTTTTCTTGTCGTTGACTCCCTGGTAGGATTTCAGGATTTCCGCGCGGGTTTCCGTGAGGTCGGGCGCGGCGACGCGAAGCCGTTGCTGGAGTTTTTGGAGTTCGTTCAAATCGCGAAAGCCGCCCTGGATGGAAAGGGCGAAGGCATACAGTGAAAGGTTCTTCGGGGCCAGCAGCAGCGTCTTGTCCAGATACACCAGTCCTTTCTTCATGGTCTCGCTGTCCCGGAGTTGCTGGTATATCCGCGCCCGTTCCTGTTCGTTCTGGTAAAGGTACGACAGCATCTCCAGGTCCGCCCGTTCGCCAATCACGTCAAGGTTGATGGAATCGCGGACGATTTCCATGATCGCACGGGTGGTGAGCGTGTACGTCGTGTTGTAGAGCAAAATGCTGTCGCTGGGATCCAGGGCGATCGCCTCCTCCAGCAGAGCCATGCCGCGCCGGTTGTCCTCAATGTTGCCCGTTGCCTCATAAAGGTCGAAACAAGCCAGCCCGCAATTGTTCAGCGTGGCGGGCGATTTGGGCTGGCTGCCGTATCCGGCAATGGCCTTCCGCAGAAAATCGGCGGCAAGGGTTTTGTTTCCCTGCTGCAATGCTTTTGTGCCGCGGGCGCTGTTAAGCTCGATCTGAACCCAGGCGGCATTGGGGTCGGCCTTTTCGAGCCAGGCAATCTGGTCATCGGTGTCCCGGTACAGCAGGGCGCGAAGCATCGCCGCGCCGTATTTATCCTTGTTGGTCTTTGCCGTTTGGTAGGCTTCCTCGGCCAGGGCGCGGGCGTCCGCCGTTTCGCCAACCGCGCGCAACGTTTCGCTCAAGGACATCAAGGTCGAAAAAGCCCGCTTGCGGCTGGCCAGCAGTTGATCGAACAGCACCTTGCCTTCCTTCGATTTGCCCAGCCAGTAATATACCTGACCGAGGAACAGGCGGTATTCATCCGTGTCGCCGGCAAAACTGCGGATGGCCAGAAACGTTTTCTCCGCCGCCTCCAGTTCCGTCTTGCGGGCGGTGGCGTCCTTCAAGTTCTGCGCCCGGTTCAACTGCACAATGCCGAGGTCGAGCGCCACCGGAACGATCCGATTGGCCTCCTTCAACTCGGTCAGCACCCGCTGGAACGCGGGATCATTTTTCATGCGCGATTCGATGTAGTCGTCCACCATCTCCGCCTTTTGCGCCTTGGAAGCAGTTTTGTAGTTCTCGTAAAAGCTGCGGTCGGCGCGGTTGTTGTTCAAATCGGCCAGCGCCCGCTGGGAGACGGCGGCGACGGTGTTGGAGTAGGCGGCTTCGATGCCATGCAGCCGGCCCAGGCGGAGCTGCACATACGGAAACAACAGGCCGTAAGCCTCTTCGTATTTGCCTTGCTCCAAAAGATATTGCCCCAGGATTCTGGCCCCTTCCGTCTCGCCCAGTTTCTGGCGGTAAGGCAGCAGCACCTTCACGCTTTCGTCCAGTTGCTTGTCGGCCTCGTAGATCAAGGCGAGTTCGACCACGCGGTTCGTGTTGTCGGGCTTGGCGGCAATGGCCAGCTTGAGCAGATCAATTTGCAGCGGCTTGATCACGGCGTTGGTGGGTTCCAGCGCGGCCGTGGATTTCAAAATGTCCAACGCCGCGTCCAGGTCCCTGGTCTTGAATTTTTCGACCAGCGACAATCCGCGCTGGAACGCATCCGGCACCAGCGGAGTTGGCTGGTTGAGTCGCGGCGGAAGACCAGCCAGCATATTCAGGCCGCCTGCCACCAGTGCCGCTGAATCGCTTTGCAGGCATTGTTCGAGCGAGGCGCGCAACCCTTCGCGGGATTCGGCGGTGTAATAACGTCCCTCGGCGAGCGGGAGGTAGGTTGTTGCCGCCCGCAGCGGTTGTCCCTGCTTCAAGCTCGTGGCGGCAGCCTGTAGATTTTGCCGCGCCTGGTATTCGGGACTGGCGAGGTGCGCCTGCCAGCCAAGATTCAACGCGAACATCACGGCCAGCAGCGCCAGAAGGCCGTTCCAGGAACGGGCAAACGGCGAGAGCGGTTCCTTGCCGATGAAATACCAGGCTTTGGGACCGGCTTCGACCACGCGGTAGGCGCCCAGCGCCACCAGCGGAATGAAAAACACGCAGAAACAATACGTCTTCACGTACGTCCGCGTTTCCGCATCCCAATCACGGTGGCCATACACGCTGCAACCAATGCCATTGATCGTGTGAAGGGTCGGCTTGTGCTTGATCACCCGGAGGTGCGGAAATTTGTGTCGAAGTTCATCCGAAAGACCTGGTTGATTGGGATTCATGATTCCTTTCTTTGAATTTGAAACGTCACTGATGACCTGATTCGGCCGCTCGGTTGCGGGGTTGGGAACGACCGTTGTTTGGGTTCCTGCGATCCACGCCCTGATTAAAGCTGAAGCCGGGAGGATTGCAATCCGGTTTTCCACCGGGACAGATTTCAGGAAAAGGTGAGATGCCAGCCAAACGGCAGCGCCAGCAGGGCCAGGACGGAATCGGTGACGGTTGAAACGAACACTCCCACCCCGGGCGTGCGGATGACAATGAGTAGGAACACAAAACTGTACTGGCTCATGATCTGATAGGCTTCATCGCTTATTCCGATGAGGTTGCGCAGGATGTGGCCGCCATCCAGCGGCGGGATGGGCAGGAGGTTGAAAAAACAGAGGAAGAGACTGAGGCGCGCGATGGTCAGCATGGAGTCAATGACATCGCCCGCGCCGGCCAGTTCCATGACCTTCATTATTCCCAGCAGCACGATGGCCAAAAGCAGGTTCATGGCGGGCCCGGCGCCGGAGACGAAAATGTCGTCGAGGCGGCGATGACGGAAATTCAAGGGGTTGACCTGAACGGGCCGGCCCCAGCCGAACATCATGGGCTGGCCGCCCGCGATGGTCATGAACGTAACCAGCAGCGGGAGGATGATCGTTCCAATCAAGTCCATGTGCGCCCGCGGATCGAGGGTGAGGCGGCCCTGGAGGCGGGGGGTGTCATCGCCGCATCGTTCGGCGGCCCACGCATGGGCGAATTCGTGCAGGGCCACCAGCGCGACAAAGGCGACCCACTGCATCAACCCGTTGATCAAGGCGCTGTTGTTCATTCGTGTTGCAAAGGGTTTCTCCCGGGCACCTTCAAAGCAACGCGGTTTGATTCCCTGCGGCCGATTTTAATCCCAGCTTTTTGTAGCTCAATTCCGTTGCCACGCGGCCCTGGGAGGTGCGGTTGAGGTAGCCTTCCATGATGAGATACGGCTCATAGACTTCTTCAATCGTGTCTGGTTCTTCGCCCACGGCCACGGCCAGCGAATTCACACCCACCGGCCCGCCACCGAATTTCACGATGATGGCTTCGAGGATGCGCTTGTCCATTTCGTCGAGGCCGTTCTGGTCAATTTCCAGCATGGCCAGCGCCTTGTCCGCCACATCGGCGGTGATGCGGCCATCGTGCCGGACCTGGGCGTAATCGCGCACGCGGCGGAGCAGGTTGTTCGCGATGCGCGGCGTGCCGCGGCTGCGCCGGGCGATTTCGTGCGCGCCGGCGGGCTCAATTTCCACCTTCAACAAACGGGCGGAGCGGACGATGATTTTATCCAGGTCTTCGGCAATGTAGTAATCCAGCCGTTCGCGCATGGGAAAGCGCGTGAGCAGCGGCGCGGTGAGCAGCCCGCTGCGCGTGGTCGCGCCGATGAGCGTGAAGCGCGGCAGATTCAGCCGCACGCTGCGCGCGTTCGGCCCCTGGTCAATGATGATGTCGAGTTTGAAATCCTCCATCGCCGGATACAGATATTCCTCAATGGTTTTTTGCAGGCGGTGGATTTCGTCAATGAACAGCACGTCGCCGGCTTCGAGGTTCGTGAGCAGGCCGGCGAGGTCGCCGGCTTTCTCGATGGTCGGGCCGCTGGTGGACTTGAGGTTGGCGCCCATCGCCTTGGCGAGGATGTTGGCGATGGTGGTTTTGCCAAGGCCGGGCGGACCGCTGAGCAGGATGTGGTCGAGCGCTTCGTTCCGCTGCTTCGCCGCCTGCACGGCGATTTCGAGCCGCTCCTTGACCTTGAGCTGGCCGGTGAATTCGGAAAAGAGCGAGGGTCGCAGCGTCATTTCCAACGCCGCGTCCGGTTTGTTCAAAGTGGAAACCGCGCGTTCGTCCATCACGGCAAAGATGCGGAAACACGAGGTGAGCGACAAGGTCAAATGCGTGCGACAATAACCTGGGCGCAACCTGGCCCCGCACAAGCCCATCGGGCGACAGACCATAGCCCAGCGTTTCAACGCTGGGACAGCAATGGTCAAGGCATTTAGTCCCGTCAGGGACGGCAGAATATTTTGGTGGTGAACGGTTCTTTCGTCCCTTCCGGGACTCTGCCATTTTCGTCCCGAACCCCACCGATGAATCGGTGGGCTATTCTCTTTCGCCCTGACAGGCTGCTTAGATGGTTGAAATCATCAGGTTTTGGGTCAATCCGGTTCAATTTTTGGAGAGTTCTTTGCCAAAAAATGGTTGGCGATGGAGGAAGGCTTTGTTAGCCTCCGCCCGCGACATTTTTTTATGAAAAAATCCAAATTATCATTGTGGGCACTTGCTGTGTTTTGCCTGTTTACCCTTGCCACCAACGCGTTCGCCGGTGAGGCGGACATTCACATCCCCGATCTGACCCAAGTAAAATTCGCCGGATTGGGCGGCATTAGCGGCACTGCCCTGATGATGCTGGGCATTGCCGTCTGCGCAGTCGGCGCCTTGTTCGGCATCTGGCAGTACCTGCAGACCAAATCGCTGCCGGTGCATGAAAGCATGGCCAAGGTCTCCCACAGCATCTACGAGACCTGCAAAACCTACCTGCTCACCCAGGGCAAATTGCTGGCCATCCTCTGGGTGTTGATCGCGGGCTGCATGATCGTTTATTTCAAGTTTCTTCAAGATAACACCATGGGCCATGTGCTGGTGATTCTGCTGGCTTCCATCCTGGGCATCCTCGGTTCCTACGGCGTGGCCTGGTTCGGCATCCGCATCAACACCATCTCCAACTCCCGCACCGCCTTCTCCGCGCTCAAGGGCAACCCCTTCGCCACGCTCTGCATCCCGCTCCGCTCCGGCATGAGCATCGGTCTGCTGCTGGTCGCGGTGGAATTGTTCTTCATGATCTGCATCCTGATGTTCCTGCCGCGCGAACTCGTCGGCCCCTGCTTCATCGGCTTCGCCATCGGCGAATCGCTCGGCGCCTCCGTCCTCCGCATCTGCGGCGGCATCTTTACCAAGATCGCTGACATCGGTTCCGACCTGATGAAGATCGTCTTCAAGCTCCCCGAAGACGACCCGAAAAATCCCGGCGTGATCGCGGATTGCACCGGTGACAACGCCGGCGACTCCGTCGGCCCGACGGCTGACGGCTTTGAAACCTACGGTGTGACCGGCGTGGCGCTGATCGCGTTTCTCGCCCTGGCGCTGGCCAAAAGCCCCGAAGTTTGCGCCACGCTGATCATCTGGCTGTTCGTCATGCGGGCGTTGATGATTGTGACCTCTCTGGCGTCTTACTTCGTAAATGAAATCATCAGCAAGGCCATGTTCGGCGGCAAGAAAGACTTCGACTTTGAAGCTCCGCTGACACATCTCGTCTGGATCACCTCGGCGGTCTCCATCATCATCACCTTCGTCGCGAGCAAACTGTTGCTGGGTGATTTCACCTTAAACGAGGTGGCGCAACCCGCCCTCTGGTGGGTGCTCTCCGCCATTATCAGTTGCGGCACGGTGGCGGGCGCGCTGATTCCTGAATTCACCAAGATATTCGTCAGCACCAACTCGAAGCACGTCAAGGAAGTGACCAATTGCTCCAAGCACGGCGGCGCTTCGTTGAACATTCTGTCCGGTTTCGTGGCGGGCAATTTCTCGGCCTTTTGGATGGGACTCATCATCATGTTCCTCATGTTCGTGGCGTGGCAGTTTTCCACCCATGCGGCGCTGATGGCCATCATGCCGGCGCAGTTCGCCTTTGCCGCGCCGATCTTCGCGTTCGGCCTCGTGGCCTTCGGCTTCCTCGGCATGGGCCCGGTGACGATTGCAGTGGACAGCTACGGCCCGGTCACCGACAACGCGCAATCCATCTATGAGTTGAGCCAGATTGAAGGCCACAGCGCGGAGGATAAGAAGCGCGCCAGCGAGCAAATCAAGCGCGACTTCGGCTTCGATCCCGACTTCGAGAACGCCAAGTATCAACTGGAAAAAGGCGACGGCGCGGGCAATACCTTCAAAGCCACCGCCAAGCCCGTGCTAATCGGGACAGCGGTCGTGGGCGCGACGACAATGGTGTTCGGCATCATCATGCTGCTCGAAAACATGTTTGGCGATGTGGTGAACAAGCTCTCCATCGTGCAGCCGCAGATCATCCTTGGCATCATCATGGGTGGCTCGGTGATTTACTGGTTCACCGGCGCTTCCTGCCAGGCGGTCGTCACCGGCGCGTACCGCGCGGTGGTCTATATCAAGGAGCACATGAAGCTCGACTCCACCACAGCCTCGGAAAAGGACAGCAAGGAAGTCGTCCGCATCTGCACCGTTTATGCGCAGAAAGGCATGTGGAACATCTTTATCGTGGTGTTCTGCTTCGCGCTCGCGCTGCCGTTCTTTAATCCTTACTTCTTCATCGGCTACCTGATCGGCATCGCGTTCTTCGGTTTGTTCCAGGCCATCTTCATGGCCAACGCCGGCGGCGCGTGGGACAACGCCAAGAAAATCGTCGAGGTGGACCTCCGCCAGAAAGGCACCGAACTGCATGCCGCCACCGTCGTGGGCGACACCGTGGGCGATCCGTTCAAGGACACCTCGTCCGTGGCGATGAATCCGGTGATCAAATTCACCACGCTGTTCGGCCTGCTCGCCGTGGAAATCGCGGTGACCATGACCCAGAGTCACAAGGAGGCGTTGAAACTTGATCCGAACGCGATGAACTGGAGTCCTTTTGTCGGCGGCTTCTTCTTCGTTGTCGCGCTGGTGTTCGTCTATCGCTCGTTCTACTGCATGCGGATTCCTGAAGAAAAAGCGGTTGGCAAGTAACCATTGAGTGTTAACCACCGCCCTCCGGCCCGCGCTGGAGGGCGGTTTTGTTTGTGGGCGCGGAAAACGACCGTAGTGGCGGGCATCCTGCCTGCCGTAGAGCCGGGGCGTCCCGCTCGGCGGAGAAAAACACTCGCGCACACCAACCAGGTTTGAAAGTTTTAGAACCTCACTCCGCTGCCATTGTTCTTTCCGGGCGGCGGGACGCGCGTCCTCTACGGCAGACGAGACGTTTGCCGCTACGACACATTCGTCGCTTTTCCAGAGTTACGGCAAACCGCGCCGATGTTAACGGGGAAATGCCGGCGGCGATCCTTCGCGCGGGCTTTTGGGTCACCGGCCTTTTGCGGTGGAAGTCTTTTGCCCCGGGATGGTCTTCATTACATCCGCCAGTGTCGTTGCCCCCAGGATGGCCGCGATTTGCTCCCGGATTTCATTCCAGCGGGCATGGGCGGGACATTGGCCCTCGGCGGGACATTTTTCCAGGCCAAAAATACACGGACCGGACCACTCATCTCCGTCCACTGCCGTCACGATTTCGAGCAGGGTAATATCCCGGGGCGGCCGGACGAGGGCGAGGCCGCCGCGATAACCGCGCTTGGCCACCACCAGGCCGTCACGCGCCAGTTGGTTGATGATCTTGGCCAGGTAAGGCTTTTGCAGGCCGGTCTTCCTGGCGATGTCCCGGATGAAAGGCAGGGACGTGCGCGAATTTCCAATGCAAGTCATGGCATGGATCGCGTAGCCGGCCGTTTTGGACATGTTCATCATATCTGTGCTCTTCCAGAAGAGGACACAACCCTTCATGAGTCAACGGCGAAAGCGGCAACTGGCGGCTTTTCGCGCAGTTTGCAGGAGAGTTAATGTTTTCCTTAAGCTGCGATCCGGCGGTGTACGGGTCTTCGACCGGATGGCTTTTAAATCCGCCGTCGGCATTTCGGAGCGCCGGAGGCGCGGCAGACAGCAGCCCACAGTGCCATGTCAGGATTCGAAAAGGGATTGACGCTGCGTTCGATTCTTCCTGGAACGTTAAGTTGTTCGGTAACGCTACAACGATGAAAGATTACGTTGGGGAAATGAATCGGTAAGGATTGGAGCAGCCTTTGTCAGGATCTCTCCAAGATCAGGCGTTTTCTGCGGCAACTGCGCCAGAACCCGCTTTTTCATTGGGAATTGTGGCTGTCCGACATGGATTCGAACCATGAATAACGCCTCCAAAGGGCGCTGTGTTACCGTTACACCATCGGACAAACCGCAAAAACAGTAAGCTTTCCGCGCCCTTCAAGCAAAGGGAAAATCACCGATAACAATTTTTGCAAAGAAAGAAAGTTTGCCCCCACCATTTTCTGCCCGCAAAATGCCGGAATAGGCAATGAGCAACGATTCTGTTGAAACCACTCCGCGCGCGGTCGCAGCCGGTTCTCCGGCGGCGCCGACGCCAGACTTTTCCCAGCCGGTTCTGCGGCCAAAGAAAGGCGTGCTCAAGCTTGCCACCGAGGTGCTCAAGCATGGCGGGCCGGGCTATCTCCAATTTGCCATCACCAACATTTGCAACGCCGACTGCGATTTTTGCGGTTTTGCCCGTTCCAAGTTTGATCCGAAAGCGCGCAGCAGCGTGACGTTGCAGGAAGCGCGCGACGTCATTGACATCGCCGTCAGAAATCACATCGGCTATCTGCTGTTCGTGGGCGGCGAACCGATGGTGCATCGCGATCTGCGCGCCATGACGCGCTACGCGACGGAGCGCGGGATTCATCCGATGATTTGCACCAACGGCGGACTGTGGACGGAGGAAAACATGCGCGGCCTGGCTGGCGACGGCCTGAGCAGCGTGATCATGTCCATTGACGCGCACGACATTGCCAAACACGAGCAGAACCGCGGTCTGCCGGATGTCTGCCGGAAAATCAAACGCGCCAACGAATTCTTCCACTCGGCCGGCGTCCAGACCACCGCCAGCGTCACGGCGAGCCGGTTGATTGACGATTACGACAAGCTGCCGGCATTTCTCGAATCCCTGGGCTTCACCAGTTGCACGTTCAGTTATCCGCTGACTTCGCTGGCCAGCAGCTATCTGAGCTTCAGCAGCAGCGGGCTGGTGAATTACTCGAAGGAAGAATTGATCGAGCTGTTCGAGAAAATCAAACGGATGAAACAGCGCAGCCCGTTCCCGGTGGTCAATCCGATGGAATCGCTGAAAGAAATGCAGCGGCATCTGCGCGGCGAAAAGGAGCATTTCGGCTGCCTTGGCGGGCACAAATATTTTACCTCGACTGGAAACTGGACCTTTACCGCTGTCATTTTTGGGAGAAGCCCATGTGCAAGGTGTACGAGTGGGACGAATCAAAACTCATTCGCGACGGCTGCACCCGCTGCATGATTGACTGTTACCGTGACCCGAGCGTGCTGCAATTCGCCGCCATCAGCGCCAGCGACGCCTTCAACAATTTGAAAAAGGGCAAACTGATTTCCGCCGCGAGAAACATATTCGATTCCCGCAATCTGACCTCCATCAAGGCCGTTTGGGAGGACCGCAAGTGGATCAGCGGAGTTTGATGCCCGTAAATTCCCTCTTGTCATCCGGCGATTTCCTGATAGGTTTGGCACCCTTTTTATGAAGACGGACATTCATCCGAAATATGTGGACGCGGAAATCCGTTGCGCCTGCGGCAACGTGATCAAGACCCGCTCCACCAAGCCGGTCATCATCGTCGGCATTTGCAACGTGTGCCATCCATTCTACACCGGCCAGCAAAAGTTTGTGGACACCGCCGGCCGCGTGGACAAATTCCAGCAGCGCGCCGCCAAGACGCAGGCCGCCCAGGACGCGTTTGCCGCCACCAAGAAGAAAAAGAAGTAGCTGTTCGGCATTTTTCCGCCTGCGCTCTGTTTCGGCAGAATGCAGGCGGTTTCTTTTTCCAAAGCCCATGCCCGCGAAATTTGCGATTTATGATTTACAATTGACGCGTCAATCGTAAATCCGAAATCGAAAATCCAAAATGGACCTGCGCCCGCACATTGACAGATTCCGCAAGCGCTTTGACGAGGTTGAAGCCGCGTTGAGCGATCCCCGGGCTTTTGACAACCCGCAGCGCGCCCAGGAATTGTCCCGCGAGTACGCCCGGCTCAAGGAGCTGGCCGCGTACGGCGCAAGCTATTTGAAAACGCTCGCCCAATTGGACGAGAACCGCGCCCTGCTCAAAAGCGAACCGGCGGAATCCGAACTCGCGCTGATGGCCAAGGAGGATATTTTGCGGCTCGAGACGGCGGAAAAAAAACTGGCGCAGCAAATCCATTTTGGCCTCGTGCCGCCCAACCCGACTGATTCGCGCAACACCATCATCGAAATTCGCGCCGGCGCGGGCGGTTCGGAATCCGCGCTGTTCTCCGCCGACCTGTACCGGATGTATTGCCGCTACGCTGAGGCGCGCGGCTGGAAGGTTGAAACCATGGATTCCAGCCCGTCCGATCTCGGCGGGTTCAAGGAAATCATTTTCTCCGTCATCGGCACGGACGTTTTCAAGCGGTTGAAATACGAAAGCGGCGTTCACCGCGTCCAGCGTGTGCCCGCGACCGAGGCGCAGGGCCGCATCCACACCAGCACCTGCACCGTTGCCGTTTTGCCCGAGGCGCAGGATGTGGACATCGAAATCAACCCGGAGGAACTGGAAATCAACGTCTGCCGCGCGTCCGGCAAGGGCGGCCAGGGCGTCAACACCACCGACTCGGCCGTGCAGATCATCCACAAGCCCAGCGGGCTGATTGTTCGCTGCGCCGATGAACGTTCGCAGCAAAAAAACAAAGTCAAGGCGCTGAAAGTCCTGCGCTCACGCCTGCTGGAACGCAAAGTCACCGAGGAAAACGCGAAATACGCCGCACAGCGCAAAGACCAGATCGGCACCGGCGAACGCAGCGAAAAAATCCGCACCTACAATTTCCCGCAGAACCGCGTCACCGACCACCGCGTGGAGGTGACGCTGTACAATCTGGCGACTTTCATTGAAGGCGACCTCGACCCGTTGCTCGATCCGCTGATGACGCACGACATGGAGGAAAAATTAAAGGCGGTGAGAACGTGATGCGTAAAACGTGAAACGTGACAAGATTTGTCACCTTCTACTGCGGTTACCCAACATCGGACGTATGATTAAAGGATTAATTTTCGACTGCGATGGCACGCTGGCCGACACGATGCCGTTGCACTGGCATGCCTGGCAGATGGTTACGCAGCGGCACGGGCTGTATTTTCCCGAGGACCGTTTTTACTCGCTCGGCGGGGTTCCCTCCCGCGACATCTTGAAAATGCTCGCCGGGGAACAAGGCCGGTCGCTCGACCACATCGCTGTCGCGCACGAGAAGGAGGAAACGTATCTGCCGCTGATGGCGCAGGTTCAACCGGTCCAGGCCGTCGTGGAGATTGCGAAGGCGAATTACGGCAAAATACCGATGGCGGTCGCGTCCGGCGGCACGGAAAAGATCATCACCCTGGTGCTCGATCAATTGAAAATCCGGCATCTCTTCACTGCCATTGTGACGAGTGAGATGGTGAAAAATCAAAAGCCGGCGCCCGACATTTTTCTCGAAGCCGCGCGGCGCATTGGCGTGGAGCCGAAATTTTGCCGCGCCTACGAGGACACCGACCTTGGCCTGCAAGCCATTCGCGCGGCGGGCATGGACGCGGTGGACGTGCGGGAGTTGATCAAAACGAAGATGGAGAATGGAAGATAGAGGATGGCAACTGCGGCGATCCATTATCCGACAATTGATTTCGCCGCCATCTTCCATTCTCCATCTTCGTGTTCCGCTTCAGCCCCGTCCCGGCTGCTTCGACTTCTCCATCGCGGCGCGGCCAGCGGGCGGAATTATTTTGTTTTCTCGCCGCAGTTGATGGCCATCGCACCGCCGAGAAGATTGATGACGCGCACATTCGCCAGTTTCAGTTCGCGCATTTTGGCCGCGACGGCCAGTTGCGCCGGATACTGTTTCAGCGATTCGAGGATGTAGGCGTAGGCGTCCGCGTTGCCGCAAAACATCCAGCCCAGCAGCGGCACGGTGCATTTCAAATGGGCAAAATAAATCCCGCGCCAGAGGGCGTTGGCGGGCTTGCCAAAATCGAGCGCCACCAGTCGCGCGCCGGGTTTGGCGACACGGTGCATTTCGGCCAGGCCTTTTTCCCAGCTCGTCAAATTCCGCAAACCATAACCGACGGTGACAATGTCGAACGTCGCGTCAGGAAATGAAATTTGCAGCGCATCGCCCCGAATAAATTGCGGATTGCAGGTTGCGGATTGCGGATTGGATTTGAAATTCCGTTGTCGGCGGGCTTCGGCGATTTCCAGCATCGCCGGGCTGAAATCCACGCCGGTGACTTCCGCGCCGCGCCGCGCGAGCGCGAGCGCGAGGTCGCCGGTGCCGCAGCACAAATCGAGCGCGCGATTTCCGGGCCGAACGGCGGCGAGTTCGATGACGCGCCGTTTCCAGTGCCAGTGCAGGCCGAAGCTTTGCACGTCGTTGAGCAAATCGTAGCGTCGCGCGATGGCGGCGAACAGGTCGTTGACCTTCGCGGCGCGTGGTTCGCCCGGGGCGCAGAAAATGTTGCTCACGCGGCCAGTTTAGCACAAGAGCAGGCGAAAAAGTCAAAATGCATTATATTGCTTTGCGTCACCGGAGGGGTTTGGTAGCCTGACGTAACATTGGCTGCCAGAAACATGCGAATTGTTGCACAGCAGTAAAAATATGAACCCCGGAGCTTCGGCAGCGCCGAAAAAGAAGATTTTGGTGGTGGATGACAACGAAGTCGTCCTCAAGACGGTTTCCTTGAAGTTGCAAGGCTGCGGTTATCAAATCATTACCGCGCTGGACGGCACCGAAGCCGTGGCCGCCGCGCGCAGGGAATCTCCCGATTTGATCCTGCTGGACCTCAGCTTTCCGCCGGAAGTGGACGGCGTGCCATGGGACGGTTTTCGCATCATGGAATGGTTTCACCGCATGGATCAGGCGAAAAAAATCCCCATCATTGTCATCTCCGGCCTTGAAGATGCGAAATACAAGGAGCGCGCCACCTCCAGTGGCGCGGTGGCGTTTTTCAACAAGCCCATCAACCACGACGACCTGCTCAAGGTGGTCCGCACGACGTTGGAGGGTTCGGGCAAACCGGCCTGAAATCCGGCTTGCCAATCCGGCCGGTATGCATATCCTGTTTTGGTCTTCTGGAAGCGAGCGTAGCTCAGCCTGGTAGAGCATCACGTTGCCAACGTGAGTGTCGAGGGTTCGAATCCCTTCGCTCGCTCCAATATTCCCCCTGATTCTGGCACGAAACCCGCTGTTATAAGCCGGACATTAACGATTATTGCATCATGAACCAGCCCACCAAACCCGTCGCCCTGAGCGCGGAGCAAATCGGCGAGTTGAGCCAGAAACTTGCCAACTTGCGACATGACCTCAACAACAGTCTTTCGCTGATTGCCGCCACGGTGGAACTGGTTCGCCGCCGGCCGGTCATCCCGGAACAAATGTGGAACACCCTGGCCGAGCAACCCCGCAAAATCGGCGAAGCTTTCACACAATTCTCCCGCGACCTGGAGACGACGCTTCATATCACGCGATCCTGACGGCCCGGATTCAAAACGGCTTTTGACTTTGTGCGGGACCGGGCTTTTGGCAGACTCGCCTGCGATGGAACCAACCGAAGCGGATCTGATTGCCGCGGTGTTGCGGGGCGATGCCGCCAGTTTCGAGCCGCTGGTGCAACGGTATTCGCCGCGCGTCTTTGCCACCGCCCGCCGCTACGCGCGCCGCGAAATCGAGGTTGAGGACATCGCGCAGGAAGTCTGGCTCAAGGCATTTGAAAAACTCAAAAGTTTTCGCGGCGAGGCTCCGTTTGAACACTGGCTCATGCGGCTGACGGTGCGGACGTGCTACGATTTTTTGCGCGGCCATCAGCGCAACCGCGAGTCGTCGTTTTCGGATTTGACCGAGCCGGAAAACGACTGGCTGGAGCGGTTCGTGGCGCAGCCGGAAACTGCTTCCGAAAACGCGGATGCGGCCAAACTGCTCGTCGGGCGCATTCTGGAACGGCTTTCGCCCGAAGCGCGGCTGGTCATCACGCTGCTCGAAATCGAAGACCGTCCGGTCAAGGAAATCGCCCAGCTCACCGGCTGGTCGGTGCCGCTGGTGAAAGTGCGCGCGTTTCGGGCGCGGGCCGAAATGCGAAAGATTCTGGCCAAAATGGCCCGGGACAAGTATCTGTAACCCGGCATTGCCCGACGCCGTCTACATAATCGGGGTAGTATGAACATCGCTGAATTGCAAAAGAAAATACTCGCCGCCGCCCGCGCCAACCCGCCGGGCGACCAGGTGCCGTATGCGTTTGAAAAGCGCGTAACGGCCCTGCTCGCGGTTCGCGCCGCAACTGATCCGCTGGCGTTGTGGGTGCGCGGGCTTTGGCGGGCCGCCGGGGCGTGCGCAGCCATCGCCCTGCTGCTCGGCGTGTGGGCATTTTACCACCCAGCGGCTTCGACCCGGGCCAACGATCTTTCCCAGAATTTTGAAAACACACTGCTGGCGTCCGTGGACCAAAACGACGAACAGGTGCAATGAATTCGTGGAAAATCATTCTGGCGATAGTGGTGATTTTTGGCGCGGGGGTGTTTACCGGCGGGTTGCTGGTCAATTACGTGAATCAATCGCACCCCAAAGATGTTCAGCCACCGCCAGGCGAAGGGAACCTTCACTCCCAGGCAAATAATCGAGACTCCAGCCAGCCGCTACCGCAGGAATTGCCCAAACCGCGCCAGCCGGAATTACTTGGCAGGCAATTTGTGCAACAACTGGACAATACGCTTCATCTCACGCGGGAACAACGCGTCGCGATTGCCAAAATCGTCGCCGACGGGCAGGAACACAACCGCGAGATTTGGACCAATGTTGCGCCGCAGATGCACAAAATGTTGCAGGATGTCCGCCAGCAAATTCGCGAGCAGCTCACGCCGGAACAGCGAAAACAGTTTGAAGAATTGCTGAAACGGTTTCGGCAGCCTGGGCATCGCCAGCAACCGCCGCCCAATTCGCCGCCATCCACCAGCGAACCGCCGATGATGGAGATGACCAATCTGCCGCCGGGCGCTTGATTTCTATTCTCCGTTCAGCAAGGCGCCGATTTTTTTGCGCAATTCCTTGGTGACCGAATCCATGGAGCGATTGGCGTCCACGATGTTGAAGTCGTAGGTCTTTTGCAAACGCCGGAACACGGCCTGAATCGCGGTCTGGTATTTGACAAAGCTGTCGAACATGTCGCGCGACAGGCCGAGGTCCATGCCGCTTTCCCAATAATCCAGCGTCGCGCTTTTGGCGAGATTGCGCTGAACCAGCTCCTCCGGCTCGACGGAAAGATAAAACACCGCATCGGGTTCGAGCGCGATGCCGTAAAGATTTTTCAGCCACGCCTCATCCATGCCGCGCACCATGTCGCGCGCCATGAGCGTGTAAATGTAACGGTCGGCCAGCACGATGAATCCCGCCTTAAGCGCCGGCAGAATGATGTTTTCCAGTTGGTCGGCGAAATCCGTCGCGTAAAACAGGCTCAACGTTGTGCGGCTTAAAATGTTCCCGTCCTGCGCCCCTTCGAGCTCGGAACTTACGAGCGTGGAGCGTTTCAAACCGACCTGCACCGTGGCGTGGCCGCCGGTTTCCAGGCTGTCCACCAGCCGCGCAATTTGCGTGGAGCGGCCCGAGCCGTCCGCGCCCTCGACCACGATCAATTTGCCCGTGATGTCCTCCAGGCGAACGCCGGGGATGCCATGCCCGTAAAAGTGGCGGCATTTGTTTTTGGCTTCGGGATTGGTATTCATGCGGCGGAATCCTCCTCCAATTCGGTTGTCTTGTCGTCATGCGGAGCCGATGGCGGCAACGGCAGCGGGCTGCGGCGTTTGAACTTTTTCAAATCAATGCGTTCGCCCACCAGTTTGCGCACCAGCACCTGCTGCTTTTCCACGTGCAGGTTGGCGTCCATCACGACAAAGTTGAATTCGCCGCTGATGGCCATGTATTGCTCCAAAATGCGGCCCTGAAAAATGCGGAAGCTTTCGTAGGGATCGTTCGACAGCCCCAAATCCATGCCCGCCTCGAAAAATTTCAATTTCGGCCGGCCTTCGAGAATGCGGTTGAGCGACACCTCCAGATCCGCCTTGAAGAAAATCGTGAGGTCGGGCTGGGCCGCGAAACTGTAAATACCGCGTACCCAGTCGGGCGGACAGCCGCGCGTCACGTCGCGCGCGAACGCGGTGAAAATGTAACGGTCGCACAACACCACGTAGCCCGCGCGCAACAGCGGCAGCAGATGCCGTTCGTAGCGGTCGGCGAAATCCGTGGCGTGAATGAGGCTGAAGGTCGTCGGCGTGAGCAATTCGCGCTTTTTGCCCTTGCTCGTGGCCGACTTCACCAGTTCCGACGAGTTCCACTCGCTGAAATAGACCTTGATGCCCTCGGCTTCCAGCCAGCGCTTGAGCAGATAAATCTGCGTGGACTTGCCCGACCCGTCGAGGCCCTCGACGGCGATCAGTCGTCCCGGAAAATTCAATTCGGC
>CAWHLR010000016.1:0-94309 GCA_963830235.1 uncultured Verrucomicrobiae bacterium | reverse complement strand
GCTGGCCAGTTTCATGTTCAGCCTGGTGCATGGGGTCATCCTGTGCGTGTGCATCTGGGCCGCGTTTGATCCGCCGTTTGGCCCGCGGCGGATTGATCTTGGAATTGGTCTCGAGACGCCGTGTCTGACACTTTATTATCTTGGCGCCCTGAGCATCGGTTATTTCAGCGGCTATTTTTTGCTGGTTTTTGGGAAGGAGCCGAGCAGCCGGCTTCCCTTGCCCAAAAAATGTGCCGCTCATTCAACTGGCAAAATCCCTGGTCGTCGTCAGCGTTTGGGCGCTGACAGCGGTGACGGCAACCGGTCTGATCTATCGAAACCTGCCGCAAATCCTGACGACCAACGATGAAACGCTCCGAAAATACGCCTCCTTCGCGGAAGAGAACCTGCCGCATTCGAGCACCATTGTGTTGTCCGATGATCCGGGAAACATGTATCTGGTGCAGGAGGCGCTGGCGCAGGATCACCGGGCAAAGGATTTTTTACTGCTCGACACACATTCCTTGACCTCGCCCGCCTATTTCCGGTTTCTGCACAAAAAATTCCCGAAGAAATGGCCGGACGTGGTATCCGCGAAGGAAACGAGACCGGTCAACCCCATGATCCTGATCGGCCTTTTGAACACGCTCGCCAAAACCAACGAGCTTTACTACCTCCATCCCAGCTTCGGCTATTACTTCGAGCAATTCTATATGGAGCCGCACGGCCTGGTTTACAAACTGAAAACCCTGCCGGAAGATTCGCTCCTGCCCCCGCCGCCGGATGGCAATCAAATCGCCATGAACGAGGCATTCTGGTCGCGCGTGGAGACGCAGGCGTTTGCTCCCATTGAACTCGCGGTCACGCCGCCCGGTCCGAACGCGCAGCGCAGTTGGGGCGAGCAGTGGCTGCAGAAACTTTATGTGCCCCGCGAACACAATCACAGCGCCCTCTATGCCGGAGCCATTTATTCGCGCGCACTGGATTACTGGGGCGTGCAGTTGGACCGCGTCAATGAACCGGAAAAAGCCGGCGCCGCTTTCACCCGGGCGGTAAAACTCGATCGCGACAATGTGGTCGCGCAAGTCAATCTTCAGTTCAATCAAAACCTCCGTGCCGGCAAGATGGTGCCGGTGGATCCCTCCATCGCCACCCGCGACCTGTTTGGCAAATATCACGATTGGAACGAGGTGCTCGGCGCCAACGGACCGTACGACGAACCGAGTTTTTGCCTGGCCGAAGGCATCCTGATGGCGTCGCAAGGCGGGTTCTTCCGCCAGGCCGTCGCCACCTTCGCGCACGTCCGCAAATTCGCGCCGTATAATCTGGATGCACGCATCTGGCTCGGCCAGATTTACGTGATGTCCCGCCTGCCCGACCGCGCGCTCGAGGCGTTGCACGACCCGCTCGAACAACCGGAAAAATTTTCGATCACCACGGCCAATCAAGCCCAGTTGAACATCATCGCCGCCGCCGCCTATCTCCAAAACAATGACGTGGCGCGGGGAACAAAATTGTTCGATACCGAAATCGCCCTTCATCCCAACGACGACAATTTGCTCAACTACGTCGGGCAAACCTATGTGGCGTACGGCTTGTTCACCAACGCGCTTGCCGTCATTGACCACAAACTCCGACTCGCGCCCAACGACAAGGCCTGGCTTTTTAACCGGGGCTACGTTTCCCTTCAGTGCAAGGCCTACGATGACGCCATTGACGCCTTCACCCGCGTGCTCGCCACTGAAACGAACTCTTCGGCGCTTTTCAATCGCGCCCTGGCCTGCCTCAACAGCGGCAGGCTCGACGCTGCGCGCGCCGATTACAAAACGTTGCAGCAAACGTACACCAACTCGTTCCAGATCGCCTACGGCCTCGGCGAAGTCGCCTGGCGCCAGCACGACACCAACGAAGCCATCAGAAATTACAAACTTTATCTGGCCAATGCGAACACCAACACCGCCGAAGCCGCCGGCGTCATCCAGCGGCTCCGCGAACTGAAAGGCCATTCACCCTGAAACGCGCCGATGCGCGTCACGCACATCATCACCCGGCTGGTCGTCGGCGGCGCGCAGGAAAACACCGTCGCTTCCGTGCTCGGCCTGCGCCAAAAACCCGGCCTCGAGGTCCATTTGCTCTCCGGCCCGACCACCGGTCCCGAAGGTTCGCTGGAACCTGAACTGGCCCGCACGCCGGACATCCTCACCCGCGTGCCCGCGCTCGTCCGCCCGGTTCATCCGTTGAAAGACTGGCTCGCATTGCGGCAGCTCGAAAAAATCCTGCGCGAACAAAAGCCTGACATCGTCCACACCCACAGCGGCAAGGCGGGAATTCTCGGCCGCCTCGCGGCCCGGCGCGCGGGCGTGCCGGTGATCATCCACCACATTCACGGCCCTTCCTTCGGCCCGTTTCAAGGCTGGCCGGCCAACTGGATTTTTACCGCCGCCGAACGTTACGCCGCCGGAGTAACCACGCATTTCGTCTGTTCCGCCCAGGCCATGACGCGGCTCTACCTCGCCGCCGGAATCGGACGCCCGGAAATGTACACGCGCATTTTCAGCGGCTTTCCCGTTGGAACCATTTTTGAACGCCACGAACGATCTTGCGCTCCGGGCGCAACTCGGACTCGACGAAAACCATTTCGTCATTGGCAAAATTGCCCGGCTGTTCAAACTCAAAGGCCACGCCGATCTGCTCGCCGCGTTCCAAAAATCCTGCCGCAAATTCCGCACGCCCGGCTGCTGCTGGTGGGCGACGGCGCCTTGCGGAAGAAATTGAAAATCAGGTCCGCGCGTCCGGCCTCCAGGACAAGGTCATTTTCACCGGCCTCGTGCCGCCCGGCGAAGTGCCGCGTTACGTCGGCATCATGGACTGCCTCGCCCATTTGTCGTCGCGCGAAGCGCTCTCCCGCGCGCTGCCGCAGGCGCTCGCCGCGGGCAAACCGGTGGTGGCTTATGATTTCGACGGCGCCGACGAGGTATGTCTTGAAGGCGAAACCGGGTTTTTGGTCCGCACCGGCGACACGGCCACCGTCGCCCAACGGCTGCTCCAGCTCGCCAACGACGCGCCGTTGCGCGAGCGCCTCGGCCGCCGGGGACAGCAATTTGTCCGTGAAAATTTTGCCGTCGAACAAATGGTGGACAACCTTTATGCTCTTTACCTGAAATTGTCCGGCGATGTAAAAATGACTAAACCATAATGACGAATGACTAAAGAATTTCCAAATGTTCAAATGACGAATGGCGCGCGCTTTTGTCATTCGAGCTTTGTTATTCTTTCGTCATTCGGATTTGGTCATTAGTCATTCCAACCACATGGCCTTTCCCTTCAATTTTTTTCTGGCCGCCTTTGCCAGCGCGTTGCTGACCACGCTGCTGGCGCTGCCGGTTTGGCGAAAGTGGTGCCTCCAAACCAATCTCGTGGACGACCCCGGCCAGCGCAAAATCCACAACGCCCCGGTGCCGCTCGCCGGCGGGCTGGCCGTGCTCACCGGCATGTTGCTGCCGCTGGCGGCCGGCGCAATTTTCATCAAGCTCGGTGTGAACATCACCAGCCAGACGCATCTGATTGCGCACGGCCTGAATCGCCGCGCGATGGAACTGGGTGCGATTGCACTCGGTGCGATTGTGATGGTGGTGCTGGGCTGGCTCGACGACAAACATGAACTGAAACCATTGCCGAAATTCATCGGCCAGTTGTTCATCGCCGTGCTCGTGGCCGCCGCCTGCAAGCGCATCACGCTCTTCGTGCCCAACGTCGCGTTCAGCTACGCCATCACCATTCTCTGGGTGCTCACGGTCGTCAATGCCTTCAATTTCATGGACAACATGAACGGCCTGTGCGCCGGGTTGGGTGCAATCGGCGCGTGGCAGTTCGCCGTCATCGCGGCGGCGGATGGCGAATATCTCGTGGCGACGATTGCCTTTTTGATGTGCGGTGCGCTGGCGGGGTTTCTGCCTTGGAACTTTCCGAACGCCCGCGCTTTTCTCGGCGACGCCGGCAGCCATCTCGTCGGTTACCTGCTCGCGGTGATGGCCATCCTGCCGCACTTTTACACGAAGCAAAACCCGCGTCCGCTGGCCGTGCTCTCGCCGTTGCTCGTGCTGGCAGTGCCGCTGGCCGACCTCGTGTGGGTCGTCATTCTGCGCACTCGCGCCGGCAAACCTTTCTGGATTGGCGACACGAACCATCTGTCGCACCGGCTCGTCCGCACGGGCCTCAGCCGCACCCGCGCCGTGCTCCTCATCTGGCTGGCTGCCGCCGCCATCGGTTCCATCGCCTGGTGGCTTTGAAAAAAGGCGGCGTAGCGGCCGACGTGAGTCGGCTCTGACTTTGCTTTGGTTAAGATGGAGCGGACTCACGTCCGCTGCTACGAGGTTCATAGAAGGCGTTATTCGGGTTTCTTTGTGTCCATTCGGAGTCACTTTCTTTCGTGTATTCCGTGTGTTTCGCGGTTAAATTTCCGCCGTGAAAATCCTCTTCATCGGCGACATCGTGGGACAACCGGGACGCAACGCGGTCAAAACCCTCCTGCCCAAGCTGCGGGAGGAACACCAGCTCGACTTCGTCATCGCCAACGGCGAAAACTCCGCCGGCGGCTCCGGCATCACCCCCAAGACCGCCGAGGAAATCTTCTCCACCGGCGTGGACGTCATCACCACCGGCGACCATTTGTGGGATCAAAAGGAAGTCATGGAACTGCTCGCCAGTGAAAAACGCTTTTTGCGCCCGCTGAATTATCCGCCCGGCACACCCGGCCGGGGCAGTGGCGTATTTCAAATCCCAAACCCCAAATCCCAGAGCCCAGCCCCCATTTTGATTGCCGTTTTGAACGCACAGGGCCGCACGTTCATGCCGCCGCTGGAAAATCCGTTTCTTCTCGCCGCCGAGGAAGTGAAACGCCTGCGCCAGCAGACGAAAATCATCTTCGTGGATTTTCATGCTGAGGCGACCTCGGAAAAAATCGCGTTCGCGCGGATGCTCGACGGCCAGGTGAGCGCGGTCGTGGGCACGCACACGCACGTGCAGACGGCGGATGAACAGATTTTCCCCGGCGGCACGGCGTATTTGACCGACGCCGGATTCACCGGCCCGCACGAAAGCGTGCTGGGCCGCGAAATCGAGCCGGTCCTCAAACGTTTCCTCACCGGCATGCCGCAGCGGTTTGAAGTGGCGAAAGACCGCGTGCTGCTACACGGATGCATGATTGAAATTGACGACGCCAGCGGCAAGGCGTTGAAAATCCAGCGCGTGTCGGAAGCTGTCTAAGAATTTGCAAAAATTGAATAATCAGGAACTGCCCTTTTACGCCCCTGCCGCCAGCGATTGAAATTCACAGCCGTCGGGTCAAGGAAAACAGAACCGTCACGAAGCTTCGTCGTGCCAACCAATGTTGTGTTGTAAGTTTCAGTACGGCGGCTGCCTGTGGTTGCATTGACCTTGCTGCCAACGTAAGTCCAATCCGCTTCGGGCTGATTGTGTCCGTTCAGCACGGCGAACATAAGATGAATGAAACGAACGTTTCCAGTTTGTGGTTCGATTTGGAAACACGCAATGAGATGCCAACCAGAGTGGCCGTTGTGGCTTTCACCGCCCTTGCCGATTTGAATGGTGGATTTCACTTCCAAACCTGACGGCTTGCCTCCTTTCTTTACCAACGGATTGATAAGGTCAGGATAGGCTTGGTCGGAGTTGTGTTTGTAGGGCGAGTGATCATTCAGCGCGTCGCAGAAGACGTTCGAAACGAGTCCGCTGAAGTTGTTGCCTTGGATGTATTCCGGCAGCGGTTTCGCTCCGCTGGCGAGCAAGTTGGCATTGATGCGTGCCACGATGCTTTGCGTGGCGTTCATAGCTGCTTCCAGATGGGAAATTCTCATCCCTGGGGGCAGCGGAACTTGTGGACGAAAATAATCGCGGTTGACCGTAATTCCCGATACCGTTGGCTCAGGGGTAAACGCACCCGCAATAAACTGCGGAAACGGGCAGGCGAGTGCATGCGCCAGAGATTCAATAATATCAATCGTGAAATTCTCGCGACCGTTTTCCATGCCAGAAAGATGCTGGTAAGTGATGCCCGTTTTGGTGGCCAACTGCTCTTGAGTAAGTTGCTTTTGTTCGCGAAGTTTGCGAATATACCGCCCGATGGTCGCTTTAGTATCCATTTCGCCCATAGTTGATACACATTTTGTGCTTGATTGTCTTTCGCCTATAGTTGAACCTGTTTGCGGATAAAAAATGTACCAGATTCACCATGCGGATTGCTTCGATTGGCTGCGCGAGCGCAAGCCGCATTCAATTCATGCCGTCTGCACCGACCCGCCCTACGGTGTTTTGGAGTTCACGGAAAAGGAAATATCCAAACTTCGCGCCGGCCGGGGAGGTGTGTGGCGTCTTCCCCCGACAATCGGCGGCAGCCAACGCGACCCCCTGCCTCGTTTTACCGTTCTAACCGACGCGCAAAAACTTGGACTCCGCCGCTATTTTCACGATTGGGGCAAGGTGCTCTGGCCCGCGCTCGTGCCGGGCGCTCACGTCTGTGTGGCCGGTCATCCGATCTTGCAACACCTTGTCCAGAACGCGATGACTGAAGCGGGTTACGAAGTGCGAACGGCCATCATGCGGCTTTACTTCAGCTTTCGCGGTGGTGACCGACCGAAGAATGCGGAGCGGGAATTTCCAGAAGTTTGCGTGACGCCAAAAGGCGCTTACGAACCCTGGATGCTTTTCCGAAAACCCATCGATGAAACAACCGTGGCCGGAAATCTTCGCAAATGGAAAACCGGCGGACTTCGCCGGCTTTCGGTTGACAAGCCATTGCCTGATTCGATTCCGAGCGGACGCACGCCCGATCGCGAAGAAGCCATTTCCAATCACCCGTGCCTCAAGCCACAACATTTTATGCGAGTTCTGGTTCGCGCGCTGCTTCCACTTGGTGAAGGCACGCTGCTCGATCCGTTCATGGGTTCAGGCTCAACCATCGCCGCCGCCGAAGCCGTCGGTTACAATTCCGTTGGGGTTGAGATAGACGATGAGTATTTCAAGCTGGCCGAATGTTCAATTCCGCGACTCGCGGCATTGTATCCTGATTTCGCCGGTCAGGAACTTCAAATGAACGGTGAGTATGGTTCAATCGAGCGCGAGGACAATCAACAGTTGGCAATGGTTCTTGCGGAGAAGAAAGTGACTTATCGAACCAAACTTTCTGCAAAAATGCGAAGTCATTAATATTCGCCACCGGCGAATTTATCGGATTTCAATTTGAGATGTGCAGCTTTATCGCTTGAGAATTTTGCGCACGCGCGCCAGCGATTTTTCAAGGGGAATACCTTTGGCATTGCCGCTTTGGATTTCTTCAATGCGCCGGCCAATCTCGGTTTTCCAAGCGGCCTCAATTTCCGGGTCGCTCGCATGCAGGTCTTCGGTCAGGCGGCCAACCAATTCCCCAACCCGCTCCTGCGGCCAGTGCCGGGTTTCTTCGACAATCTCATCAAGCGTGATTGGCATAACCTAAATTTACCTTGATGCGAGCCGGATTCAACTTGAAACTTCGGCGCGACGGACGCGGTTTGATTGATTTTGAATTCGATGAGCAAACAACCGAATTGCAATGAGACTTCGGCGGGTTGTTTCCGGCGGAGCAGAATGTCTGACACGGATTCGTTTTGAATTAATGACCAAACCAGCCCAATCGCTCTGCACTTTCATTTTGTTCGCCGCGCTTGCCGCCTGCTGCGCCGGGACAAAATTCGAGCCGTTGCCGCTGGAAGGACAGACGTTCATCCACGACCCGTCCACGATTGTCAAAGATGGCGGTCACTTTTACATCTTCGGCACCGGGCCGGGCATACCCGCCAAATCGTCGCCGGATTTGATCCATTGGACCAACGGCGGGTCCGTTTTCCGCGCGCCGCCGGCGTGGACGACGGCGTTGGTGCCTGCGTTCAAGGGTTACGCCTGGGCGCCGGATGTCGTGCGCGTGAATGGAAAGTATTTTCTGTATTACGCCGCGTCCACCTGGCAGAAACCCGTCTCCGCCATCGGCCTCGCGACCAGTCCCACGCTCAATCCGGCGGCGACGAATTATTTTTGGACGGACGGCGGTCCGGTCATCACATCCACCAACGGCAGTCCGTTCAACGCGATTGATCCGAGTGCGATGCTGGATGCGGATGGCCGGCTGTGGCTGGCGTTCGGGTCGTATTGGCGGGGAATTTTTCTTACGGAACTCGACCCGCATACCGGCAAACGCATCAGCACGAACTCGCCGTTGTTCCATCTTGCTTGGAACGATTCCATCGAAGCCGCGTGCCTGACGCGGCATGAGAAGTTTTATTATCTCTTTGTGAACTGGGAGAAATGCTGTCAGGGAACGAACAGCACCTACGAAGTGCGGGTTGGCCGCGCGGGAAAAATCACCGGCCCGTATCTCGACCGCGATGGAAAAAAACTTACGGAGGGCGGCGGCACGCCTTTTCTGCAAAGCAGCGGACGATTCATCGGCCCCGGCCACATCGGCATCGTGGATGACGGAGACACCAACGGCCCGACGCGATTCAGCTATCATTACTACGACGCTGACACGCAGGGCAAATCGCGCCTCGCGATTGGAAATATTGACTGGCCGGACGGCTGGCCGGTTGCGGCCAAATAAAGCCGCTTGAAATTTTCACCGCCAGCGTGTCCCCTCTGCGCGTGTTTACAGCGTTTCGCAAAGCCGAATATGCCGAACTGGCGGCGTTGTTCTTCATCCAGTCCATGGCCGTTGCCATCTGGATGGTGCCGTTGAGCATGGTGTTCGCCGCGCACGGCCTGCGCGGCCTCGCACCCTACGCCTTTGCCGCCTCCGCCTTCGCCACCTTCATTTCGCCATTGATCTTCGGCGCCATGGCCGACCGCCACGCTTCACCCGTGAAAGTATTGCGCGGGCTGTCCGTGGCCAGCGCCGCCGCCATGACCCTCTTTGCCTGGAGCGTCCAACAAGGCTGGCCGCCGGGACTGGTGCTGGTGGTGGTCCAGATTTATGCGCTCTGCGCCGCGCCCACCGGAAGCATCATCACCGCCATCATTTTTTCGCGCCTGAAAAATTCCCAGCGCGAGTACGGGCCGGTTCGGGCCGGGGCGACCGTGGGCTGGATGGCCGGCTGCTGGCTGGTGAGCGCGCTGAATGCCGATGCTTCCACGCGCGCGGAATTCACCAGCGCGGCGACGTGGCTGTTGCTGGCGGCGTTTACCTTCCTGCTGCCCAGCGTGCCTCCGCCCAAATCCACCGGGCACCCCACGCTGCTGCAACGACTCGGCTGGGACGCGTTTGTGCTGCTGAAAAATCACGACCATCGCGTGGTCTTCATCACCGTGGCGCTGTTCAACATTCCGCTCGCGGCGTTTTACCCGTTCACGCCGCTTCACCTGCAACAACTTGGTTTCCAGCACGTCTCCGCCTGGATGACGCTGGCGCAAACGACGGAGCTGGTCGCCATGTTCGCCCTGGCCGGACTGTTTCTGCGCTGGCGGTTGAAATGGATCTTTGCCGCCGGGCTGGGCTTCGGTGTGCTGCGCTTCGCGTTATGCGCGCTCAATGGCCGGGCGTGGCTGCTGGCCGGCACCACGATGCACGGCCTGTCCTTCACCTTGTATTTCATCACCGCCCAAATATACATAGATGAACGGGTGGGTTCCGAATGGCGGGCGCGGGCGCAGGCGTTGATGACGCTGATGACCAACGGCGTGGGCAGCCTCATCGGCTATCTCACCACCGGCTGGTGGTTCGCCGCGTGCGCGCGTCCGGCCGGCACGCATTGGTCATTGTTCTGGGGCGTCCTGGCCGCAGCCGTGGCCGCGGTGCTGGTTTATTTTCTGGCGGCGTATCGCGGGCAGGGCGTTGGGATAAAACGCGCAAAAGCAGGCGCGGCTTAAATCTGAACCGGCGGCGGGACAAACTTCTCACCAACCTTCAACGGATGACCCGCGAGAAATTCCGCCGCGGCCAGCCGCCGGCCGCCTTCGCGTTGCAATTCGTGAATCCGCAACGCGCGCCCGCCGCAGCCGACGACAATACCGGTTTTATCCGCCGACAAAATCTCCCCCGGGCGACCGGAGCTTTCAACCACTTCCGCTTTCCAGATTTTAATCATCTTGGAGGGAAGTGCTTTGTCGCTTCCCTGACTTTTCGCACATGAAGGCACTGACGAAGCAGTGCCCTCCATTGTCTTCGGCAAAAACGTAAACGCGCCGGGCCACGGCGTGAAGGCGCGCAGCCGGTTCCAGATGGTTTGCGCCGGCTGGTTCCAATCAATGCGCCCGTCTTCTTTTTTAATTTTTGCCGCGTGGCTCGCACCGCTGGCAGGCTGCGGAACCGGTTGGATTTTCCCGGCAACATAATCGGGAATGGTTTGCGCGAGCAGTTCCGCGCCAAGTTGCGCGAGCCGGTTATGCAACGTGGCGGAATCGTCCCCCGGCAGAATCGCCGTGCGGTTCTGCGAAACGATGGGACCGGTATCCAGACCCACATCCATTTTCATGATGGTAACGCCGGTCTCGGTGTCGCCATTGGCAATGGCCCATTGAATCGGCGCCGCGCCGCGATATTTCGGCAGCAGCGACGTGTGAACGTTCAAACAGCCGTGGCGCGGCAAATCCAGAATCGCCGCCGGCAAAATCTGGCCGTAGGCCACCGTGACGATGAGATCGGGCTGCCAGGCGCGGAGTTCGGCGATGAATTTTTCGCCGCGGGCGCGTTCGGGTTGCAACACGGGCAGACCGAGCCGCAACGCCAGCGATTTGACGGGTGAAGGCTGCGGTTTGAGATTCCGGCCTTGGGGCCGGTCGGGCTGCGTGACGACGGCGGCGATTTGGAATTTTGCATCGTCCGCCAGCGCCTGGAGGCTGGCGCAGGACAATTCCGCCGTGCCCAGAAAGATGATTCGCAACGCCGTCATGCGGACAGCCAAAGGGAAAATGCGCCCGGACGAAAGTAAAAAGTCGGGCGATTAATATTGGACGGCCCGGCGCAAAATGCCGGCGAGAACACCGGCCGGCGTTTGGTCCGCGCCGATTTCACGGGCCTTTGGGCTTGAGTTGAATCTCGACGATGTCAGCGAATGGCACCATGATTTCTTTTTTCACCGCGCTGTGCCCAACCTCCACGTGCATTTCATTGGTGGCGATGCGCGTGATGCGCTCGACGACCATGTTTTCGCGCCCCGTTTTCAAGGTGAGCACCATGTTTTTTTCAGCTTCGCGCCGGATGATGGCGAAGTAACCGGAGAACTTCGTCTCAAAAAACCGGCGGTTGAACGTGAATTGTCCGCGCTGAAAAACCTGCGCCTCGGCCTGACCGGCCGCCGGCGCCGCCCCGTGCCAGGACGCCTCAACGATGTGAATTCCCGACGCCACCGGCGCCGCCGCGCCGCCCACGGCAAAAGTGTGCGCCGCCGCCGCCGGATGCGCCGCGGCCGCCTGGGGAGCTTCAGCGCGCCGGGGCATCGCCAGAAAAATAACCGGCCCCAAAACCGGCAGCACCACCGCCACGCCCATCACCAAGGCAATCGGCTGCGCGCGGCAGGCGGCGATTTCATAGGCCGCGTAAATGTTCGCCACGTAAATCAACAGCAGCACAATCAGCCCGACGGACGACGCAAACAGGGCACCGAACAAAGATTGTTTGGGCGGCAATTCCAGGCGCGACACTTCGTTGACTTTTACCTCCTCCTTTTTCAGCCGGGTGGGTGGCGGGGTTTCAATGAACGGTTCCGCGAACGGTTTGAGTTTGGGATTGTTCGCCAGCAGCTTGAGCGCGTCCTGGGAAAATTTCGTCCACGGCACGCGCTGGGAGTATTGATCCTCGCTCAGGCGGAAAACGATGCCGTTGTCGTTGTACGAAATGACGCTGCCGGTCATCGCCGTGCCATCGGTCAGCTGATAGGTATCCGCCCCGACGGCAACCACGAGACCGCAAAGCCAGCAACCAAAAATTGTCCAAAAAATTCTGCGCACGGGAAACTATTAACAAACCACCGCCCGCCGCGAAAGCAAATTCAGCGTGCGTTCCCCAGTTCGCCGATCAAATCCTCGATGACCCAGTTTGCCACCCCCGTTTTTGGAATCAAGGCAAAGCTGGCGGACATGCACCCCGCCAAAAACCCGTCCAAAGATGTCTGGTAAAACTCGCTTGACAAACGGGGGGGTTAGTGGGATATACCCACCATGACCGTAACCGCCGACGACAAGAAACGTGTGACACTGCCAACGAAACCGGGCGCGCGATTTGACGTGCAGGCTTTCGGGGATGAAAAATTTGTCCTAACCCGGCTTGTGCCCGTTGCATTGCGCCCGGCAAAAGTAAGCATTATCCGCGAAGCTGGTTTTTCAGTTGGAAAATCAGACCGAAAAATCAATGAGGCCGCCTTGCAAGAAGCCTTGAACGAATTCCCATGAACTACCTGCTTGATGTCAATGTTTTGCTCGCCGCGATCTGGCAAAATCATCCGCACCATGCCCGCGCATTCGGCTGGCTGGCTGGTAAAAACGTGGTCGTTTGCCCGTTGGCGGAATTGGGATTCATTCGGATCAGCACGCACCCGAAAATTTGGGGTCATCCCATGGATAAAACGCGCGAAATCTTTGAGAGGTTTCTAACTGAACGTAAGGCGCAACGAATTCCCGACGATTTGCCCGCCCTCGAATCCAGCCCAAAAAATTCCGATGAAGTCACCGATAGTTATCTTGCCGCGCTGGCCGGGAGAAATGGACTGAAACTTGCCACACTGGACCGGGGAATCAAACATCCCGCCGTAGTACAGGTGAATTAAAACAGCTTGCCGCAAAGTTCTTCTCCGCTCTCCCGGTTGCAAGCAATAAAACTGCCGCGCGATGGCCGCCGAACAGCGGAACGCTATCACGCGCCGAAGCAGCCATAGGCGGAGATAGCACGGCCTTGGAATTAGCACCGTCAACCACGGCGTTTGAATTCGCCTCCTCCAAATTCAGCGCGCGTTCCCCAATTCGCCAATCAAGTCCTCGATGACCCAGTTTGCCCGCGCGGCCTGCAATTTGTCCGCCGCCGCGCCATGCTGCCAGACGGCATAACGGATTAATTTGCCGACGTCGGCCTGCAATGGCCGTTGCGCCAGCAATCCCGCAAGGTAACCCGCCAGCGCATCGCCGCTGCCGCCCTGCGCCAGATGCGGATTGCCGGACGGATTCACAAAAATTTCCCCCTCGCTCCGGCCCACCAGCGTCTGGTGTCCTTTCAACACCACCCAGCAATTGCCAAACCGCCGCGAAATTTCGCGCACCGCCTGCGGACGGTTCGTTTGGATCTGCTGCTTGGGCAGGTTCAGCAACCGCGCCGCTTCGCCGGGATGCGGCGTAAGGACGCGAATGGCGTTTTTGGCTGACGGCCCCATCGGCAGCCAGTCAAGCGAGCTGGCATCCACAACCACCGGCAAGAGCGAGTCGCGCCAGATCCGCCGCGTGGCTAGAGACATGGCGTCGGCCAGGCCGGGCGCCGCCAGGCCGGGGCCGATCAGGACCGCGCTCACCGTGTCGGGCAATTTCAAGTCGGGCGCCCACAAATTCACCATCACCGCCTGCAATTGCGCCGCCACGACATGATAAACGGATTCCTGGGTGAAAAGCGTGATCAGGCCGGGCTGCGCGCGTTGGGCTGCGCGCGCGGCCAAAACCGCCGCGCCGTGAAAGCCCAGGCTGCCCGCGACGATTCCCAAATGCCCGAACATGCCCTTGTGGCCGGCCACGGCCCGGCGGGGCGGAAAATTCCTGAAATCTTCCGGCAATGTCCAGTTCAACTCGCCTGCGTGCGAACACGGAGTCAGGCCCACGTCGTCCGCGACTTCGAGCCGTCCGACGAACGCCCACGCGCTGGGCGCGAGCAAGCCGGTTTTGGGCGCGCCGATGGTCAGGGTGACCGCCGCTTCAATTGCCGCGCCCGGCGTGACAGGCTCGCCGGTGTCGGCGTTCAAACCGGACGGCACATCCACCGCCAAAATGGGAATCCCCGACCGGTTGACCGTCTCGATGAATTTTTTCCAATCATCGGTCAGCGGCCGGTTTAGCCCGATGCCGAACAAGCCATCAATGATCAACGCCGGTTTTTGAGCCAGCGCCGGCTCGAGTTCCGGCAAATTGCTTTCGGGCGCTACGATATCGAGCACTTTGACGCGGCGGTCGTTCAACAAATCCTGCGCAGCGCGGGCGTCATCACCATTATGGCCTTTGCCGGCCAGAATCAAAATCGCGTCGTCGGGACTTGTGAGTTCCAACGCGCGTCGGGCCAGCACGGCGCCGACCCGGCGGATGATTTCCATCTCCGTCTTGCCGGCCGCCCAGTTGGCGCGTTCCCATTCGCGCATTTGAGCAATGCTGATGACTGGCACTGGCATGACGCCAGCGTGGCAAATTTTTTCTTTCCGCAAAAGAAGAATGTCGCGCGGGGGTGATGAACTTTGGCTGAAAGCGGAGCGCGATCGCATAAGCAAGGTGGCACAGGACTCGGTTTTGCATCAAATCGGAAATTGCCTTTGCCAAGCGATTGCCCAATGGACAGAAAATTGTAGAAATAGCTGAATCAAGATTAAGGATACTTGAAAGCTGCTGGACAAATGCCCAATTCAAGCAACGTGATCTTGATGTACTTGCCAAACTTCGCAAAAAGACCCGGCTGGCTCGTGACCGAAACTCGCACGGATTTTGGTTTCAGCCGACGGCGGAGTTTGGCAACGAAAATTCTTGGTTGGCGCGCGTAAAATTCTTACAGTCTGAACATGGTTCATGTTGGCATCGGTTACGACGTTCATCAATTGGTGGCAGGCCGCAAGCTCATCCTGGGTGGCGTGGAGATTCCGCACACCAAGGGCCTGGATGGCCATTCGGACGCGGACGCGCTCATGCACGCGATTTGTGACGCGCTGCTGGGCGCGCTCGGCGAGCCGGATATCGGCCACTTTTTCCCGAACTCTGACCCGCGCTGGAAAGGCGCGCCCAGCAAGGTGTTCCTGGAAGAAGCTGCCCGGCAGGCTGCCCGGCGCAAAGGCAAAATCGTGAACGTGGACGCAACCCTCATCGCACAGGAACCAAAGCTTTATCCGCACATCGCCGAAATGAAGCAGCGCATTGCCGCCGCGCTCGGCGTGTCTGAAAAACAAATCGGCATCAAGGCAACCACCAACGAACACATGGGTTTTGTTGGCCGCGAGGAAGGCATTGCCGCGATGGCGGTGGCGAGCGTGGATTTGCCTGAATGATTTGTGAACCGTAAAACGTAAAACGTGAAATGCGGAACCGGCGGATGATTTTCCCCTGCACGTTTTACGAATCACGCATCATTTAACCCATGGCCATTAAAGCCGAAATCAGTTGGAAGCGGGTCACGGAAGACGGCGTGAAGCTGCAGGTGAATGCCCAGCGCGTGAGCCGCGAGTGGCGGTTCTCCCGGCGTGAAAAGCGTTTTGATCAATGGCAGCCCGTGCCGGAACCGCCGCTGGAGGACTGGCTGGCGTTGCTCGACGCGGTGCAACGGCTCATCACCCGCCGCCGGTTGCAGCCGGAACACGAGGAGCATCTGCGCCGCCGAATTCGCGAGCGCTTTCCCGAAGTAAAAATTTAGTTTCTCCGTAAATCACGGTCGTTTCCCCAGCGTCTGCCCAAAAAACTGGCACGCCACCGTCCCGCAATTAGTGCGTCCCGCCCAGAACCAACCGCATCAAGGCCACCAATCCCACAATCAAACCCACGACAATCACCGAACCATAAGTGTCCAGTTTGGCCTTTAATGCATGGTTTATGGGGATGACTGTGCTGATCAGATGGTAAACGGCGCTCCGATGAATTTCGTTCGCATATACTCTCATGCCTGCCTTTAAGCTTAAACCGGGCCAAAGCACTTTTTTAATGTGTAAATGGCTGGCCAGCAATGTATTATTAAATCTCAGGCCCATTTTTTCCTGACAAAACCACCCAGTTCCCTTACATTTCGCGCGCATGGCCAATCCGCCCTTGATTCTGGTTTCTCCGAGCATCGAAAAACGGGGTGTCGAATTTCATGACCTTTCCGTCAGCCTCTCGGTCAAATACGACTATGCCGTGCTCCAGGCCGGCGGCATCCCCGTCACCACACCACAACCACTGACCGGCAAATGCTCGCTGAAGTTGTCCGCCGCGCGGACGGGGTGTTGTTGACCGGCGGTGACGACATTAACCCCGATCTTTACACCCAAATCTGCCGCGCGCCGTGCGCAAGACCGTTGGCACCACGCCCGATGGCGGCGGGCGCGATCTGCGCGAGCTGGTTTTGATTGACGAAATTTTTCGCCAACGCAAGCCGCTTCTGGCAATCTGCCGCGGCCATCAGTTGTTGAACATCGCGCTTGGCGGCCGGTTGATCGCGGACATTCGCCGCCAGATGCCCGGCGCGCTGAACCACCAGCGGATGGACAAAGCGGATGAATTTAGTGCATGAAGTGCCGTTGACATCGGGCTCATTACTGGCCAATATCGTGCGGAAGCGGATTTTAGGTGTGAACAGTTCGCATCATCAGGCGGTTTTGGAACCGGCGGAGCCGTTAATGGCGGTGGCGCGAACGCGGGATGGAATCGTGGAAGCGATGGAATTAAAACCGGAAGCGGAGCGGCGAATGCCGTTTTTGTTGAGTGTGCAATTTCATCCGGAACGATTGACCGGACGATACGCCGAACATCGGGCGATTTTTCGGCGGTTTGTTGAAACGTGCAGGCGGAGACGCAAAACATGAAAGCCAAAATTCTGATCGTGGATGACGAGGCGGATCTGCGGAATCTGCTCGCCTCGGTGCTCGAAGACCTTTACGAAGTCGTTCAAGCCAGCAACGGCGCAGGCTTGCAGAAGGCCTTTTCCCAACCCCAACCCGACGTGGTGCTGCTCGACGTGAAGCTGCCGGACGCCGACGGCCTGGAATTGCTGCCGCAAATCAAAAAACGCTGGCCCGACACCGAGGTCATCGTGCTCACCGGCCACGGCACCATCAGCATGGCCGTCGAAGCCGGACGCGGCGGCGCCTACAATTTTCTCGCCAAGCCGTTTGAAAACCAAAAGCTGCTCGCCGACGTGAAATGCGCCATCGAGCGCAAAGAACAAAACGCGGAAAACAACACGCTCCGCCGCGCCCTGGAAACCATGAGCGGCACCGCCTCGCCGATTTTCCGCAGCGCCGCCATGCAGGAAGTTGTCCGCACCGTCGAACGCATTGCGCCCAGCGACGTGACCATTTTGATCACCGGCGAAAGCGGCACGGGCAAGGAAGTCATCGCCGACCTCATCCACGCGCTCAGTCCGCGCAGCAAAAACAAAATCATCAAAATCAATTGCGCCGCCCTGCCCCGCGAATTGATCGAGAGCGAATTGTTCGGCTCGGTCAAGGGCGCATTCACCGGCGCGCACACCGACCGTGAGGGGCTGTTCCGGCAGGCCGAGGGCGGCACGCTGATGCTGGACGAAATTTCCGAGATGCCCGTGGACACGCAAAGCAAGCTGCTGCGCGTTTTGCAGGACCAGGAAGTCCGCCCGGTCGGCGGCAAGTCCAGTTACAAGACCAATTGCCGGCTCATCGCCTCCACCAACCGCAAGCCCGAGGAAGCCATCAAGGAAAGCAAGCTGCGCGAGGACCTTTTTTACCGCATCAGCGCCATTTCGGTGCATCTGCCGCCGTTGCGCGAACGACGCGACGACATCATTCCGCTGGCCACCGCGTTCCTTAAGCGCTTCGCCGCGCAGGCCAACCGGGACATCCGGGGCTTCAAACCTGAAGCCATCGAAAGGCTCACCGCCTTCGACTGGCCGGGCAACGTCCGCCAGTTGCAAAACGAGGTCCAGCGCACCGTCCTGCTCTGCGAAGGCAGTGAAGTGGCCGTCACCGACCTTTCCGTCGCCAACGCCAAGGTGGGCAACGCCGACGGCACCGACACCAGCTTCACCCTGCTCGAAGGCGTGGAACGCAACGCCATCATCCAGACGCTCAAGGAAACCGGCGGCAACAAGCTCGAAACCGCCAAACGCCTCGGCATCGGCCGCCAGACCCTCTACAACAAAATCAAAGCGTACGGGATTGAGGTTTAAGGTGGCCGCGTTTGTAAAAACGCGGATTCCGCGCTTTCACAAGCGCGGCTACGCGAAAAGTTTGTTTGACAAGGCTTTTACGTAAAAGCGTAGTTTAATCCTGAATAAGGATAGACCGCAAAACAGGTTGTACATTATCTATTAGGCAGCATTGCGCGCACCTATGAAAAGATTCGCATTTATTTTTGGCATCGTTCTCATCGCAGCAATTTTGGTAGCTGTCGGTTACTGGCTCGGCTTTGGCCAGCGTTATATGGTTGATGCTTATTCGGCGACGGCGCTCGACAAGTCGCTCGGCGACGCAGCTATTCGAGCGAGGATTTTGCATGAGTTGGATTTAGGGCATATCGACTCCGCCAGGAGTTTGCTTCGCTCCGAGTTAGATAGCGACGTTGTCACTATTTGGGCGTTTGGTGATTATTCAGATGTTCGCAGCCGGAAGATGGCGACCAATATTTTGGCAGGGATAGCAGCCTTTCGGGCAGAGTATCCATCCAATTATACTTATCGCACATCTGGATATATGGCCGACATAGATGCCAAGATTGCTTCGATTTTGGAGCAGGCAAGAAAGGCAGAGACACGATGATGGTGCCTAATATGAGGACAGGCTGCAAATTTTCCTCCGGTTCAAAGTTTTCCTGTTCATCCCGCAGTAATTTCGTCAACGGCTGAATGGTCTTCGCGCTGAATTCAAACCGGCAGAGGAGATAAACCACGAAATACACGAAGCACACGAAAATAGGACTGAAACCGGACATTCAAACACGGCGAAAGATTTAACCGGCTTTCTGACCCAGCGATGCCTGGCAATGCCGTGTCATTTCGTGTTTTTCGTGTCTTTCGTGGTTCAACGGCTTATTTGAATGCTTTGCGCTACAGCTTCGCCAGCTCGCTTCTCACCAGTTGAATCAGCGGTTTGATCGTGGCGGCGCTGAATTCAAATTTGCAGCCCGCCGCTTCAAACAATTCCGGCAACGGCCGGGAACCGCCGAGCGCGAGAGATTTTTTGTAATCAGCCAGCGCCTTCACCTTGTCGCGTTTGGAATTCGCCCAGACCTGCAACGCGCCGAGTTGCGCGATGCCGTATTCGATGTAATAAAACGGGTGAATGAAAATATGAAGCTGCCGGTGCCACAAATGCGCCCGCGCGGCCTCGTACCCGCTCCAGTCCACGTCGCCGCCGAACCGGTCCATCAATTCCAGCCACGCCGCGGCGCGTTCGGCGCGGCTGTGGCCGGGATGCGTGTAAATCCAGTGCTGGAATTCATCCACCGTCGCAATCCACGGAAATACCCCGACCACGCCCTCCAAATGAACCCGGCGCGCGCGATTGGCATCGGCGGCGGAATAAAATTCCTCGATGAATTCGTTGCCGAGCAGTTCCATGCTCATCGAGGCGACTTCGCAAAATTCAATGGGCGGACCGTTGCGATAGGCGTGCAAATCCTCGCCGCGCGTCGCGAGCGCGTGAAATGCATGGCCGGCCTCGTGCAAAATCGTTTCCACGTCGCGCTGCAAACCAATTGCGTTCATGAAAATGAACGGCAGGCGCGATTCGCACAGCGTGGATTGATACCCGCCCGGCGCCTTGCCCTTGCGATTGTCGAGATCCAGCAGATGCAAATCCTGCATCCGCCGGAAACCGCCCGCCAGTTCGCCGTCCAGCCGGTCAAAAATCTTCTGCGTGCGCGAAACCATTTCACCCACTTCGGCGAACGGTTTTAACGGCGGACGATTCTGCGGGTCCACCGCCAAATCCCACGGACGCAGGTGGCCCGGATGCAATTTGTCGAGGCCGAGCTGGCGGCGGCGGTCGGCATGGAGTTCGCGCACGACGGGCATGACTTCCCGGGCAACCGCGTCGTTAAACCGGGCGCAGTCCGCCGGCGTGTAATCAAACCGAGCCAGCCGGCGGAAGGCGTAATCGCGATAATTGTTGAAACCGGCGTTCCGGGCGATTCGTTCGCGGAGTTCGATGAGCCGGTCGAAAATGTCCTCAAACTTTTCCACCTCCTGCAAGCGCCGTTTGGCCACCAGTTCCCAAACTTCCTGCCGCAACGCACGATCCGGCTCTTCCAGGTAGCGGCCCATCTGGACGAGCGTTTTTTCCTCGCCGCGAAAGTTCACCGTGAGCGAACCGGCCAATTTCTGGTATTGCTGGCAAAGCTTGGCATCCTCGGTTTCCAGCGCGACATTTTCCGGACGGAACAAATCCACGTGATTCTTCACGTCCCGGTCAAAGACTGCATAACGGCGCAGGAGTTCAAGCTTTAGCTTGTCCTCCAGAGCGCAGGCTGAAGCCTGAACTCCAACACTTCGCGATCCAATTTTGAGCAGTTCCGCGCGCAGCGGATGCGTGACGTAGATGGTTTCCAGCTCGAACTGGCGCGGCTTGAGTTTCGGCTCGACGTTTTCGACAAAATGCAGGTAGGCCTTTTCCGCCTCGGCATTATCCGTGTGGCAGGTCATGGCGATGTAACGGCGGGACGATTCCTCGTCGAGCGCGGCGCTGAGTTCGCTCCAGTCCAGCAGCCAGCGTTCGAGGTCGGCGGCGGACCGGCACTGCGCGGCACGTGTCTCCAGTTGGTCGAACAGCGGCGCGATTTGCGGCCAGTCGCCGAGTTCAATGGCTGGCGGAACAAACTTGCGCGGCTGATCCGCGGGCAATTTTCCAAACGGCAATAAATCCATGCGCAAAGAATAAATGAAATGATTGCCGGAGTCGAGACCACGAGACTCAAACCGGCAAAAATCAGATAACAACCGACGTTTCTTCCGCCTTCGCCCGGCTTCGGCGCGACCAGCATATTGTCCCCCGGACATTCAACCCCGGCGGGACACCGAACCCGCGGCCCGCGAATCGAGCCGGATCAATCGTCCACCTTGTAAATAAAAATACTGTAGCCGATCTTGGCCACCGGCTGACGATCTCTGAACCAGGCAAACAAGTCCTTGTTGTCAAAATAAACCCCCTCAAGGTTGGTGGCGCTGATGGCAACCCAGCCTTTGGGTGCGGTATTCGTTTTTCCGGGGTCCGGGTTGTCCAGGTCGCAACTGGGAAGCCAGTCATAGGCTATGCCGTACCGGGCCGGCGAGTCGGAGCCGAAGTAGCTCAAACTAATTCGAGGGATGCCATGTTTCTGCATGTAGCTTTTCAATCCCTTGAGGTCCTGCCCCCAATCCAGGTTGGAATCCGCCAAATATTTGTATCCCTTGTCCGGACCGCCGGCCAATTCGTTGAAATATGCAAGATAGTGCGGGTGTATCCAGCAGGAAGCGCCCACATACCAGCCAGTCAATGCCACCGACAAACCGGCCAGCAGCTTGTTCGAGAGGAACCACTGCGCCGCCCGGCTGGCAAACACGAAAAGGAATGGGTACATCGGCAAAATGTAGCGCAGTCCGATGTCTTTGTGATGCAGGCTGAAAAAAACAAAAACTGTGGCCGCCGGGATGAGAAGAAACATCTCATCCATCCACATCCCCTTCGGAGCTTTTCCCACCAACAAAACCAGCGCCACCGCCAGAAAAATCATCGTGGCAATCGGGGTCTTGACCAGGAAAGCCACGACAAAATAGTACCACCAGCCGGTGGCTGAATAGTTGCCCATGAGGAATGCGGGGTGGCCTTTATTTGCCTGTTCTTGCTGGGAAGTGATGCCGTCAAAATAAGGGTTCAGATCCATTCCATATCCGAAAAACAAAACCCCCATCCCGATCAACACAAATACAACACAATAATGCGCGTTCAGTGTTTTCTGTTTTATCCCCCATAACACCATCAGGAGAATTAAAATCGGAAACAACAGCACACTGGTGAACTTGGAAAGCAGGGCCAGCCCAAAGCAAACGCCGCCCAAAACCGCATGGCTCATCCGGTTGTTCCGCAAAAGCCTCCAGAAATAATACAAGGTTATAAACAAGAAGGCGGTCAGGGTGATATCGGGTGTGATTAAACGCGCATGGGCCAAAATATTGGGGCTGAACGAATATAATATGATTGCCAAAATGGCACTCCATTTCCCATACAGCGAGTAACTCCACAGATACACAAACCAGCCCAGCAACATCCCGGTCAACACCATCATGAGGCGCGATAGAAACAACAGGCGATCCCCCCGATTTGCCGGACTGGAGAGCAATGCCTGTCCCCGGATATTGTCGGACAAGGCAAGGAATTCACGATCCCGTTGATCCGGATAATCCGTCCAAACGCTCTGATCCGTTGAAAAAAACAACAGGGGAATACCATGAATAACATACGAAAGTGGCGGATGAAGTATGGCCCCGGGCACATCCCAGCGGTGCGTTTGCAAAATATATTTGCCGAGGCCGAAACAGGATGTTTCATCCCAGGTCGCCGATTCCTGGATCATGCTGGTCATGGCCTTGACCAGAAAAACCGCCAGACAAACCGCCAGAACGATGGAAGGCAGAACTTCCTTTCTCTGACAGCCTCCCCCGGCCTGGACGGCAAGTGGAGGGGCGTTGGTTTTGTTGGTTGCTGCCATGACTGCGACGGGTTTTATGTGAACAACGTTATGTTTTCTCACCGCTGCGGTAAATCGGAAGTCTATGGCCGATAAACACAAAAATCAAACGCCGTTGCCAAACGACAAATTCTTGAGCACAGAGGATAAGCATTGCCGGCACCAGGAAAATGGATTTCGTTTGGTCAAAGCTTTCGCTTGAGCACAATCCCCACGAAACGCCATTCCCTCTGAAAGTCGGCATGGGACATTCTGTCCAATCCATTCAACGGATCACCGACGACCACTTCAGTGTCGGTTACTTCGAGAACTGTGACGTAGTGATCAACCATGAACGCGTATTTGATGACCGCCAGGGTCAATCCCGCCTGTTTTAATTCCGAAATATCTTTAAACGAACGACATTCGGCAACCAAACCGTCCCTGCCATATTCATTTTGCAATGCTTCGGCGAGCATATCCGGCGGTGTCCCCGTCGCGGAACTCGTTCCGGAAAGAATCCCGATTTTGCCTTCTTCGCCCGACAGTCCAAGTTTGCGCAACGCCGTGACCGCCGCCGCCGGTCCGCAGGTGAAACCGGTGGTTTGAATACAAATCCCATTCGCGTCAATGTTCGTCTGTAGGCGGGCGATCTCATTTCGCTCAAACGCCGGCACAATAAACGGCCAGACCGACACCGCAAAAACAATGACGGCCATCAAGATGGAAATCATGATGCGGTCCCGTTTCTTCGGCACCCGGGAAAGCGGTGTGGTCAATACCATCGTCGTCACAAAACCAAGGAAGGCAAATTTCTTGCGGCCCATCATCATCCACGAAATGGGCGGCGTAAAGAACAACGCCGGGAAATGAACCGCCACTGCGTAAATCAGGACCAGCGCGAGCGGAATGAAATAGCCGAATGTCCAATACGGCTTGCGAAAGCGCGAAAACCAGCGACCCAGCACCACGCCCGCCGCCGCCACCATGAGCGCAAAAGCCGCTTCAAGCCAGAGATTCATTCTGCACGCAGGATAGGCAAAATTCGCGCGGGGAAAACAATTTTATGCGCATCAGAACCGGGTTCGGATGCCGCAGGCGCGGGCGATGCACCATCCGCTAACAGATTCGGCAATGGCAAAAAGACCTGCCACCACAAAAATCAGCCCCAGCCACCACAAATAATCGCCGGCGACGATGATGCCCGCGATGAGGCACAGCGCGCCCATAACGCCGCGCGCCATGCGTCCGTGGCGGTCAAGGTTCGGTTTAAAGAACCGGTTCACACAAAAAACTTAGCACAACACACACCCAAAACAAGCCCGCAGCCGGAGAAGCTGGCCAGCGGCGGCAGATTGCGCCATATTGTTGATGCGTGGATTTGCTCAACCAACATTATCTCTGGGCGTCGTGCATTTGGAGCGCGATTGCCAGCGGCTATATGATTTACGGCTGGCGGCAACGGGCTTTGCTGCCGTTCCTCGGCGGGCTGGCTATGACCGCCGCGTCTTTTTTGATTGTCAGCGCACTGTGGATGTCACTGGCTTGCATTGCCTTGATGTTCATCACCCATCGGCTGCTGAAACAGGGATATTGAATCCAAATCGTCCTCGTCCTCGAAGTGTGTCAGCGCCGGAGGCGCGAAAGCCAGTAGCCCACGGTGAAACCGTGGGTATCAACGCACAGATGGAAAAAGCCCCAGACGGGGCGAAAGAAATTTTCGTTGCCGATTTTCTATCGCCCCTGCCGGGGCTTTTGATTCTTTTGGCGGCCAAGCCCACGGTTTCACCGTGGGCTACCATCGGTCGCTGCTCCGCAGCTACAAACAGATTCCAAAGACACACCCCGAGAAATCAAGTCAATGCAACCATGAATTGAAGTTTACCACCCAATCACCGCTTCTTCGCCAGTGTTTGCACGTAGCGCTCAATGCGGTTGCCGGCTTCAATGAGTTGTTCGTAGCTGGTCGCGAAGCAGGCGCGGCAGAAGCCGGCGCCGTTTTCGCCAAAGGCCGTGCCCGGCACCATCGCCACGCGCTCGGCCTGCAGCAAACCGACGGCGAATTCCTTTTCATTCATCCCCGAAACAGCCACGGACGGGAACGCATAGAACGACCCGCGCGGCAGGTGGCATTTCAACCCGATTTCGTTGAGCCGGCGGACGATGAAATCACGGCGGCGATGGTACTGGTCGCGCATTGCTTTCATGGCGTCCTCGCCGCGTTGCAACGCCTCGATGGCGCCTTCCTGGCTGATGATCGAGGCGCACATCATGGAGTATTGATGCACCTTCATCATGGCCTCGATGAGCGCCGCCGGTCCGCAGGCATAACCGATGCGCCAGCCGGTCATGGCGAAGGCCTTGGAAAATCCGTGCAGAAAAATCACGCGTTCCTTCATGCCCGGCAGGCCGGCGATGCTGACGTGTTCGCCTTCAAACGTCAGTTCGGAATAAATTTCGTCGCTCAACACCAGCAAATCTTTTTCCACCGCAAATTTTGCGATGGCTTCGATCTGGGCGCGGTTGCAGGTGCCGCCGGTGGGATTGCACGGCAGGTTCAACACGAGCAATTTGCAGCCCGGCTGCCAGGCGGCGCGCAAGGCATCGGAGGTGAGGGCGAAATTGTCCTTGGCGTACGTCGGCACGGAAACTGCCACGCCATGCGTCAGCGTGACGCTGGGATGATAGCTGACGTAGCACGGCTGGTGGAACATCACCTTGTCGCCGGGATTGACGAAGGCGCGGAAGGCAATGTCCAGCGCCTCGCTCACGCCCACGGTGACGAGAATTTCGTCTTCCGGCCGGTAGCCGATGCCGAAGTTTTTTTCGACGTACCGGCTGATGGCGCGGCGCAGTTCGATCAGGCCCAGGTTGGAGGTGTAATGCGTTTTGCCCTTTTCCAGCGCGTAAATCGCGGCTTCGCGAATGTGCCAGGGCGTGTCGAAGTCCGGCTCGCCGATGCCGAGCGAAATCACGTCCTTCATCTTCGCGACGACTTCAAAAAAGTCGCGGATGCCGGACTTGGGCAGGTCAATGACGTGCCGGGCGATGAAACCAGAATGATTCATAGAAAATTCTGTCTTTTGAAAATCAATTTACAGCTTTGAAAGCCGCAATTCTTTCTCGCCAAACTTCGGGTGTATCGGCCGATGACGAGTCTTGTTTCGCAACTTTCTCAAAAGTTGTTGGATACATTATGGCAAGATTTGAATATCCTATTGCCCGTCTATTGGGGTTTGAAAACGTCAAAAGCTCAAACAGAGTCTCAACAGACGGACGAATGTTAATTCCGCGGTGATTTAACTCTGAGATGGCATAGCCAAAATCACGAGAAGTTGGATCAACAGCAATTTTTTTCAATTGTTCGTCCGATAAAGCAGAAATTTCTGCCATCCGTTTCCGTATCTGCAACTTTCGTAGGTGATAATATGCAATTGCCCATGATACAACCGCGATCAAACATCCGATGAAAAAACCAATGGCTGCGCCTGTCCACCGCGCAAAATTCCAGCCAACAATGCTTAAAGCTATTGGTATTAAGCGCGGCAGCAAGCGAAGCAGCCAATTAGTTATATTGCTATCGAATCTCACAATTAATAGTTCACGGCGTGACGTTGAGCCGTTCGGTTTCCTCCGATTTCACGTCCATCATGAAGCCCTGTTCCTTGTAGGAGCGCAGCATGAAATGCGTGGCAGTGGAAAGCACGCCCTCAACGGTGGCGAGTTTTTCGGAAACGAACCCCGCAACCTTTTGCAGGCTGGAGCCGGTCACAAACACGAGCAAATCGTAGCCGCCGGACATGAGATAGCACGATTCCACCTCGTCGAAGCGGCTGATGCGCTCGGCCAGGCGATTGAAGCCGCCGCTGCGTTCCGGCGTGATGCGCACCTCGATGACGGCGCGCACGGCGCCCGCCTCTTCGTTGGCGAGATTCAGCACCGGGCGATGGCCCAGCAGGATGCGTTGCTGGCGCAATTCGTCCAACTGGCGGTTGACTTCGGCCTCGGACAGGTTGAGTACTTGCGCCATTTGGGCGTTGCTCAAACCGCCGCCTTCGAGCAAAAGTTTGATGATCGGTTTCATGTAAGCGCCTAACATCGCAAAATCCGGCGGAAAATCCACCTAAAATCTGCGGTCCCGGTTTCGCCGGAGCAATCACCAAGGACGGCCCAAGTTGCCGCTTGTATTCGCCTGCCGCTCTTCGCCAAGATTCGCGCCAATAAACAATTGCCGATTATGAATCATAACATCCCATTCCGCCGGGCGGCGGTGCTCGCCGCCACGATGATCGCACTTGCACCTCTGGCCCAAGGCGTCGAAACTTCCACCAACATGCCCGCATGGCTTGAACATTCGGTTTTCTACGAAATTTATCCGCAGTCGTTCCGCGACTCGAACGGCGACGGCATCGGCGACCTGCGAGGCATCACGGAAAAACTGCCTTACCTGCACGACCTCGGCATCACCGGCATCTGGTTGAATCCGTGTTTCGAGTCGCCCTTTCGTGACGCCGGCTACGACGTCTCCGATTTCTACAAGGTCGCGCCGCGCTACGGTTCCAACGACGACCTGCGGGCGCTGTTCGCCGAGGCGCGCCGGCTCGGCATCCGCGTGATGCTCGACCTCGTCGCCGGGCACACCTCCGACCAGCATCCGTGGTTCCAGGAATCGCAGCGGCACGAGCGCAACAAATACACCGACTGGTATATTTGGACCGACAGCGTGTGGACTTGGACCGCGCCCGGGCAACAGGTGGTGGTCGGCGGCGCCGAGCGCGACGCCAACTACATCCCCAACTTTTTCCATTTCCAGCCGGCTCTAAACTACGGCTTCGCGAAGCCCGATCCCAAGGCGCCGTGGCAGCAACCGATTGACGCGCCCGGCCCGCGCGCGGTGCGCAATGAATTGAAGAACATCATGCGTTTCTGGTTCGACATGGGCGCCAGCGGTTTCCGCGTGGACATGGCGGGGTCGCTCGTAAAAAACGATCCGGACGGCAAGGCCACGGCGGCGCTTTGGCACGAGTTCCGGCAATGGATGGACAAGGAATATCCCGACTGCGCGCTGGTCTCGGAATGGTCGCAACCACAAGTCGCCATTCCCGCCGGGTTCCACATGGATTTTCTGCTGCCGTTCGCCAAGCCGGGCTACAAGGCGCTGTTTCGCGCCGATGGTAATGCCAAGCCAATCTTTGATCGCAGCGGTCAAACCAGCATCAACGTGTTTCTCGACGAGTTCGAGCCGCTCCTCGCGGCGACGAAAGGCAAAGGTTTCATCGCCATTCCCAGCGGCAACCATGACACGGTGCCGCGCCTCGGCAACGGACGCGATGCGCGCGAGGTGGACGTGGCGATGGCTTTTCTGCTCACGATGCCGGGCGTGCCGTTCATTTATTACGGAGACGAAATCGGCATGCGCTCGCTGAACGGTTTGCCATCGAAAGAGGGTGGTTACGGCCGCACCGGCGCGCGCACGCCCATGCAATGGGACGCCTCCACCAACGCCGGTTTTTCCACCGCGCCTGTGGAAAAACTCTATCTGCCGATTGATTCGGCCACCAACCGGCCGACGGTTGCCGCACAACTGGCCGATCCGGCGTCGAGCCTCTACCTCACGCGTGCGCTGATTGCCTTGCGCAAAGCGCACCCGGCACTCGGAGCCAGCGGCGACTACGAAACCGTGCTCGTCGCAAAGGACGGCTGGCCGTTCGTCTTCCGCCGCGCGAAGGCCGGCGAGGAAATTCTCGTGGCGCTCAACCCCACCGCAAAACCGTGTGAAGCCGCCCTGCCCCGCAAAATCAAGGCGGGCGAAATGCAATCGCTGGCCGGCGAAACAACTGCCTTCCGCCGCGACGCCGGCAGCTGGCACGTCGTCCTGCCCCCGGCAAGCTTCGCCGTGGTGAAGGTAAAATAGAGCAATGCAGCGAAAGGAAAACCCGCAAACCAGTCACCTGGATTCCGGGTATTGAATTTTGTTCTGGCCGCAGTTCGTCGCCACGGCGATGCTACTTGAGCTTGTTGACCGCGCCTTCAGGATGTGCAGGCACCAAACGTTGGCGGTTGCAGTCCACCAGCAAATCCATTTTCTCCAGCAACGTCTGGCCGATCAACACTTCATCGCCCAGAATCAAAGCGTCATCGCTGGAACGGCGCTGCATAATCTCGAAGCGCACACCATCAGCAATGCCCACCTCGTTCTTGCGGCCGTCCGCGAGTTCGATTGTCACCCGATCATAGGGTTTTATCCCCAACTGCTCCAGCAACGGTGCCGGAACACATGAACGTACCGCGCCAGTGTCCACCATCGCATCGGCTTCGACATTTCTGACCTGATCGGGCGAAAGCTGTCCCGCAGCCACCGCCGCTTGGTCAGCTACGTTGCTCAACTTTACCTTGATTCTGACTTCGCCCATGTAAGGCTTTGCCTGTTCTTTCAGTTCCATGGTCAGAATCTAACTCTCGCCACGGGTGAACACAAGCTTACCGCCCTTTCGGCAATGCGCTGGTGCCGGCATAGACCGCGTTCTTGCCCAGCAATTGTTCGATGCGCAGGAGCTGGTTGTATTTCGCCAGACGGTCGGAACGGCTCAAGCTGCCGGTCTTGATCTGGCCACAGTTCGTCGCCACGGCAATGTCCGCAATGGTCGCATCCTCAGTTTCGCCGGAACGATGCGAGATGACGGCGGTGTAGCCGTTGAACTGCGCGAGCTGCACGGCATCGAGCGTCTCGGTGAGCGAACCAATCTGGTTCACCTTCACGAGAATTGAATTGGCCGTGCCGGTATCAATGCCCTTTTGCAGGAACTTTACGTTCGTGACGAACAGGTCATCGCCGACGAGTTGGACCTTGTCGCCGATTTTGTCGGTAAGTTTCTTCCAGGTCGTCCAGTCGCTTTCACCGCAGCCGTCTTCGATGCTGACAATGGGATATTTGCTGACGAGCTTCGCGTAAAAATTCACCAGGTCGTCGCCGGTGATGGTTTCGCCGGTGCTTTTCTTGAAGGTGTATTTGCTGTTGCCGACGTAAAATTCCGACGCCGCCGGATCGAGCGTGAGATAAATGTCCTTGCCCGGCTTGTAGCCCGCGTCCTTGATGGCTTGGATGATGGTTTCGAGCGCTTCCTCAACGCTGCCGAGTTTCGGCGCGAAACCGCCTTCATCGCCGACGGCAGTGCTGCAACCTTTTTTCTTTAACACGGCTTTGAGCGCGTGAAACGTCTCGGTGATGGCGCGCAGGCCTTCGCTGAAGGTCGGCAGGCCGAGCGGCATGATCATGAATTCCTGGAAATCAATCGGGGCGTCGGAATGCGCGCCGCCGTTGATGACGTTGGCCATCGGCACAGGCAGGACTTTCGCGTTCGGCCCGCCGAGATAGCGGAACAGCGGCTGGTTCAGTCCGGCAGCGGCGGCCTTGGCGTTCGCCAGTGATACAGCGAGAATGGCATTAGCGCCGAGCTTGGACTTCGTTTCCGTGCCATCGAGCTTGAGCATCGTGGCATCCACGGTCAGTTGATCGAACGGGTTGAGGCCGATGAGTTTGGGCGCAATGACGTTGGTGACATTTTTGACGGCCTTTTGGACGCCCTTGCCGCCGAAACGTTTCTTGTCGCCGTCGCGGAGTTCGATGGCTTCGTGTTCGCCGGTGCTGGCGCCGCTGGGCACCGCCGCGCGGCCAAACGCGCCGCAGCACAACGTCACATCAACTTCCACCGTGGGGTTACCGCGCGAATCAAGAATCTCGCGCGCCTGGATATCTGTAATTTTGCTCATAATTTATTTTTTAAATTCTCAAACTTCAAAATCCGAAGCGGCCATGATAAAAGTTGCGCGTAGCGAGTCAAGAAGGCGTTGGTTGGAAATTCTCGCGTGAAAAATTTCCCGCCAGAGAATCCGCCGTTCAATTGAAGCGGCTTTGGGTGCGTTCGTGCTCCCGTTCATCCTCGAGTTTCTTCCGCACGAGCACCAGCGTGGCATGGGTCAATTCCCGCATTTCTTCCCCTTGGTTCTCGACTTCCTTTTCCAGTTCGCCGATGCGTTTTTCATAAGCGCGGATGCGCTCCTGGAACGGCAATTGGAGGGCCGCCAGCCGCGATTCAAACTCGGCGAGGGCTTGCTGCGCCTTTTGCTGCCGCTCAATCAGGGCGTTGCGCTGCGCGTACAAGCCTTGAACCAGGCTTTGTTTGGCAAATTCAGTCAGCTCGGGCATGATTTTTTCCCGCAGCAACTCTCCCTGCCGCCCCGCCATCGCCTCGGCCACAAGGGCGCGCTGTTTCCAATCCTCGACGGTTAATGCATCCGCCGCCGCGCCCTCCTGCAGCGCCGACAGCGTGGACATCGAATGAGCCGCGCGCGCGCCGGAACCCGCCACGCCTTTGCGCCAGAACCGGAACACCAAAAAGCCCAACAGCGCGGTGATGACGATGAGCGCCCCGACAATCCACCACACCACCTGAACCGGAGGTTGAGCGGCCGCCACTGTTGCTGGTTGCGCGGGCTGGGCGGTTTTCGTTGTTGGTTTGGCCGCCGGTGGCAGTGACGGTACCGGGTTCGTCGCCGGTTGAACCACCGGCTGGGGAACTGGGACGTCAGCCAAAATTTTGATCTGGTTTGTGTTCGTGAGAACAATTTCCGGCTTTCCCTGAAAATCAGCGATGCGTCCCGACACTTCAACTTCCTTGTCCTGATAGTTCTTCAAATCGGGAAAATTATTCGTATCGCTTCCCTTGATGACGCAGGTGAGGGGAGAGTCGGGATATCGCTGGTTCAAATTCAAGAACACGATGGTCGGGCGGAGGGTGACCTGGGCCACCCGGTCGGTCACGACGACTTCCTGGTTCAGGTAATTGGTGGCTGCCGCGGCCGGGATTCTCGGCGGCACATTGGTTTGGGCGGAAACGCCGGCCGCGCACGCCAGCGTCCAGGCGCCAATCATCATCAGTCCGCGAAATTGGTTTAAACATCGCACGGCTTCATCATGGCGAGTTGATCCGCCAAGCGCAATCTCCGGTTTTCGCAAAACCCATTTTCGCCCTTGGTTGCCGGGCAACTTTAGGCCGCATTAATTGATTCCATTTAGAAGCTGGACAAAACGCGCGATTTTCCACAATATTCACTGATATATGAAAGAAATACTTAGCATCTCATCTGCCCAGCTAAAACGCATCATCACATTGAAGGAAAAAATCGAGAAGTTGCAATCGAAGCTTCAAGCCATCGTCGCCGATTCGGCTCCGGCTGGAAAAGCGGCTCCCAAGAAACGCACCATGAGCCTCGCAGCCCGTCGGAAAATCGCCGCCGCTGCCCGGGCGCGCTGGGCCAGGGTCAGAGGAACGGCCAAAGCCGCTCCCAAGAAACGCACCATGAGCCTCGCGGCCCGCCGGAAAATCGCCGCCGCCGCCCGGGCGCGCTGGGCCAAATTCCGGGCCGATAAAAAGGCCAAGTAAGCGTTTGCGGCTGATTTTTCCGTTACCAGACCGGGAATGAAGCCGCGGCCTCAATTCCCGGAATATTTCCGCAGCGGCTCGCTGCAGGGAAGTTATTGTGTTTTCTGCGCAGATTGGACCAGGCACGAGGTGTTTTCACCTGCCATTCCGCCACTGCCAGCCACGCTGCCAGTGCTGTAAATCGGCTTTGCGATTGCCAAGGCGCGACCGGCCTGCTATTCATTTCCCCGGCAATGGAGTTTGCCTTCCCCGATGGGAAAACCGCCTGACTGTTTCAGCGCTGATGACTCCTATCGGTGCCCGTTGAATCGGCGGTCATTGGCAGGAGTATTCTTATGCTGACGTACCTTTGGGTGGCAATCGGCGGCGCGCTCGGCAGCGTGAGCCGCTTCTGGCTCAACGGCATCATCTCAACCCGGTTCGGCGAAACCTTTCCGTGGGGCACGATGCTCATCAACATCTCCGGCTCGTTTGTCATCGGCCTGATCGGGGCGCTGGCCAATCCGGAAGGACGGATGGATTCGCAGTCGCGCGCCTTCGCCACGCAATTTTTGATGATCGGCATCTGCGGCGGTTTCACCACGTTTTCTTCGTTCAGCCTGCAAACCCTGAATCTCCTGCGCGACCGCGAATGGCTTTACGCCGGCGGCAACGTGGTGCTGTCGGTCGTGCTGTGCATGGCCGCCGTCTGGCTTGGCTGGATGCTCGGCTTGATGGTTAACTCCCTGAAAGGAAATTGACATGCAAATTCCAAAAGACGCCGTCTTGTTGCGAATCTTCCTCGGCGAAAGCGACCGCTGGGAACACAAACCGCTCTACGAAGCCATTGTGCTCAAGGCGCGCGAACTGCATCTGGCCGGCGCCACCGTGCTGCGCGGGCCGATGGGCTTCGGCAAAACCAGCCACCTGCACACCGCCAAAATCCTACGGCTCTCGATGGACCTGCCGCTCGTCATCGAAATCGTGGACAGCGAGGAAAAAATCAATGCCTTCCTGCCCGTCCTCGACGCGATGATGGGCGGCGGCCTGGTGACGCTGGAAAAGGTGAAGGTCGTCCATTACCGCGCCGGGCCGGAACCCGCCGCCTGAAATAGTTCGGAGGGATTCCGTAGCGGCGCCTCGGCAGAGCGCCACATTCCTCCGGCAAATTGAATAGTGCGGCTCTCTGCCGAGAAGCCGCTACGCCAGTTTTTCTTCGTTTCTTTGTTTCTTTGTTGTTCAATGGATTTGTGAACACTCTGGCGACAGAAAAACAACCGCCACGCTGGCTCAACCGCACCGTGCTCGGCATCGGGCTGGCGTCGCTGCTCAGCGACTGGTCGCACGAAATCGCCACCACCGTCCTGCCCGCGTTTCTCGCCTCCATGGGCGCGGCGGCGGCGTGGCTGGGTGTGATTGAAGGCGTTGCCGACGGCCTGTCCAGCTTCGCCAAGATGGCGTCCGGCTTTTACACGGACAAACTCCAGCACCGCAAACCCATCGCCGTCGCCGGCTATCTCGTCACTGCGCTCGGCACGGCGTCTTTCGGACTGGCCACCGCCGCCTGGCACATTTTGCTTTCGCGGTCGCTTGCCTGGCTCGGACGAGGTGTGCGCACGCCCGTGCGCAAGGCGCTGCTCGCCGCCGCAGTCACGAAGGAAACTTATGGCCGCGCCTTTGGCTTCGAGCGGATGATGGACACCGTCGGCGCGATTGCCGGCCCGGCCACAGCTTTGGTTCTGCTCAACGCGCTAAAACACAATTACCGCCACGTTTTCCTGCTGACGCTCATTCCCGGCATTTGCGCCGCCGGCGTAATCGCGCTTCTGGTCCGGGAAAAAGAGCGCAAACCCGTGTCGCACATCTCATTCGGCGAACGGCTGCGTTTGCTACCGCGGCCTTACCGAAAATTCCTTGTTGCCGTCGGAATTTTCGGCGCGGGCGACTTCGCCCCCACGCTGTTGATTTTGCTGGCGACACAAAGGCTCGCACCGGCGATGGGTCTGGCCATTGCAACCAGCGTGGCGGTGGGATTTTACGTCCTGCGAAACATATTTTACGCCGGGTTCGCCTATGTGGCGGGCTGGCTAGCGGACCATTTCAAAAAACAATACGTGCTCGCGGCCGGTTACGCGCTGGCGGCGGTGATGGCGCTGTTGATTGTGGCCGCGCCGATGACGATTGGGCTCCTAGGCATCATTTTTGTTCTGAGCGGCATCCATGTGGCGATTGGGGAAACGCTGGAAGACTCATTCTGCGCGGAACTGGTGGGCGAGGAACAGCACGGCATGGCGTTCGGCGTGCTGGCCACTGTGAACGGCGTTGGCGATTTCCTGTCCAGCATCATCGTCGGCGCGTTGTGGACGGCGAAGGGCACGAGCGTGGCGTTCGGTTACAGCGCCGTTTTGTTTTCCCTCGGCGCCTTGCTGGTGTTGCGAACAAGACCGGCAAAGCCGGTAAATTAACGGCTCGGCAATGCTTTCAACCGCAGATAACGCGGATAAGCGCAGGTTCTTTTCTCTTCAAGGCTGGTTGCTCGCGGCACGGGCAGGGTCATTCGACCCGATAGTATGGCGGGATGACCTTGTCGGCCTTGTGCCGGGTCTGGAGCACCAAATCGGAATTCCGGCCGTCCACCTCGGCGTAATGCCGGGCCGCATCCTCATAAGTCCTGCCGCCGGTCATGTGCCGCTTGATTACAGCCGGCTGCGTCCGCTCCTTGTCGGATTCAATAAAATAGCAAAAATCCAGCAGCAGCCGCACCTGCGCCCAGTCGCCGTGATCGGACAGCAGCCAGAGTCCCTCCACCAACAGCAGGGCCGCGGGCGTCTCCACCCGGATGCGGTTCGGGACCGGGTCGTGCAATTTTCGTGAATACGCCGGGAAGGCGATGGTTTCGCCCGCCGCGAAAGCTTTCAGGTCCCTGGCCAGGGCCGCGACGTCATAAGTGTCGAACCGGCCCTTGACCTGTTTCAGCGGCACGCCGTCCGAAAAATGCGACAGCAGGTGGCGGTTCGGATAATGATAGGCGTCAATGGTGATGGCCTCGAACGCGAACGGCAGGCGGGCTTGTTTGGCCAGTTCCTGGAACAGGACGGCCACGACCGATTTCCCGGCGCCGGTGGGGCCGGCCATCCCGATGACGACGCGGGGCTTCCTGGCAGCGTTGCAAACGTCCACGGTTTCCCAAAACAGGTTCAGATAAAAAGTCTTTTGCCGCGGGGAAAAGCTGGAGAGGTCAATGGTCTGCTCGGTGACCATCAACGCGGCGGGAAAAACCAATTCAGAACTCGGCACGCGCGCAATTTAACCACGAATCACACCAAACACACGAAAGCATTTTTTAACCACGGCTTGTCGCGCCGAAGCTGGCGAAGGCGGAATGGACACGGATTTTTCCAACGCAGAGACGCGGAGACGCAAAGGTTTTGACACGACTTGAGCTGATCAATTCTTCCTCGTAACCGTATCACACGACGAAGTGATTGTGGTTACACGCGATTTTTCAAAACAATAGGATTCCGGATGGGAGTGATCCCAATGCTGAAGCGATTCATAGAATCAACGATGGGTAAGGCCTGGAGCATCGGCTGAGGAGAAATAGGCTTTTCAGCTTGATCATACAACTCTGCAGCAAACGCCAATCGCTGTTTTGGGTTGAAATCAATCGCTGAGTAATATTCAGCCGCCTGCTCATAGGAAAACTCAAGCACCCAAAGATCATCTTTCACCTCAACGCCATCTGGTAAACGTTTTAGGTCGTAGAGGCGTTCGACAAGTGGATAGGTTTTGTGCCCTGTTCGCGAACCGCGAAGCGCAGCAGCCCCCAATTGAGTTCGAAGCTGTACATTTACTTTCCGGCTCGCCCAGAGATTTTCAACCGCTGCATTGACTGGGGAGTCCCACGCCAGTACTAGTCGCAAACTCGGGGCTTTGGCGTACTTTAACCAATCCCGAGGAACCGGCAGTTGGACTCGAATTAAGTCAGATGGACCGTCCAAGATTCCTTGCCAGAGCAACAGCGCTCTGTCGGCTTGTGCCCTCTCAAGCTGTTGAGTGCTCGCCTGGCCATATCCCAAAGTCCTGTCAGCGAGTGGCTTTAAGGCGGGACTGAGCGATGTCTGGGTCGCACTCAATGTCAAATAGGCTTTTGCCGTCACCGCGAAGGGGCGCGTTTCAGCTTCGCAGAACTTTTGAAGATGGCGCAAGACTAAGGCTGCCCGTCGAGCAAGGAGCGGTGCAGCGAATGAAGTTCCTGACCGATCTTCCCACAAACCTGAAGCGGTGCATCCCCATACGCCCAAACCAGGCTGAAATCTATAATCACGATTACCGTTGCCACCATGCTCGGAAAAATCAGGCTTCGGACTGTCGCATAACCCAGGGCCGACTTTAGTAAAAGGACTCGGAGCGCCTATTTCTTGCGCTACGCCGTCGGAGTGGGGGCGATTTACAAACGAACCACAGGTCAAAGCATTAAAGCTCCTCGGCCATGTACCCAAGGCCCACTGAGGATCACCGTAGTGTCGTGGATACGGAGTCGCAGGAGCGATGCCGCGAGGGCTGTTGCCCGCTGCAACAACAACCAGCACATCTCGCGCAAAAATGAAATTATCCAAGTCCTGCAAAAGTATCAGTTTCTCCCTGCGTACGGTTGGTAATTCCGAGTCAAGCGGACGGAGATTGTCAAAACTACAGTTGAATACCCGCACATCAGGCGCAGCGCCAGCCATCGCTTCAAACGCGGGGAGCACACTCTTTTCGTGTGTTCGATCTTCATTCTCTGCGATGTTGACGTCGTAAAATGAACAATCGCCGATAGGTGCTGTGGTGGGTAACCCGTTACTGTAATCCACATCTCCGAATACAACGCGAGAAGCAACAAACGAACCGTGATCGCCAGCCGCTGAACCAACCGAGTCCGGAGCTATGAACTGTCCACGGCGATATGGAGCTAAACGCAAATGATCGGGAGGAACGCCGGTATCCAGTATGCCGACACAAGGAAGTTCACGCGCATCCACCGGCGCAATTTTCGATAAGACATCCTTCAAGCTATGAGATTTGCCAGTAACACTGTGAAATACTGAGAAAAGTGGTGGGTGAATTGACTGTATCGTGAAGAACACTTTAGCGAGATTGAGCAGTGACTCTTTGAGCATCCATCCTCTCAGCCATTTCCGTCCTGAGAAATCAGTGCCGATGCCTTTCAACGCTTCACCTTCAGATCGTCGAAGTAATTCAGCAATCGCTCGTGCAACCTGGTCCGCCTCTACAGTCGTCAGCAGAGGTTGGAGTTCGATTATCGCTTCGACCGGTGCCTTGGGTTTCATCTCTCTCAACCACTCTTGATCCACACGGAAGTCATGAGGAATCACGTCAAATGAATCTAGGGTGGCCCACCGGGCTTTTTCTCGTTTCCCGAATTGCTCCAGCATCTCGGACGAATGAACCAGCCTTTCGAACCGAGCGGGGCTAGCATGGACTGTGGCAGAACCATCCCTATTGACTTGGATCAGGTCTAATCCGAGTCTTCCAAAGATGAGGGAATCGTCTTCGGAGTAACTGACTTCCACCGCGAGTTTTCCTTGCTCGGCGCGTTTGTCTTTCGACTTTTTCTCGAGTCCCACAATAGGGCGTGCGAGCACGAAATACCGTGACTTTTTGAGGGGATCGTGCGACCGAGAAACAAAATCACGAATACGAGTAAGTGAACCACTGATTTTGCGCCCTCTCGCCGCCCAATTGACCCCGATGAATTCAGGGATTCTCCCACCCCCCGGCTTTTCCGCACGGGCCAACTCATGCTGCTCGTTGAGGAAAAAATTCCGAGGCTCAACCTTTGTGGTGTTTGGTGGCATGGTTGCCTTTGCAACGGTCAAGAACGACTTTTCTCACTTCCGTTTCGACAATGCGCTCGGCCTCCGCGTAGCTTCTGGCTCTCAACACTTCATTCTTGGAATGGCGCGCAGAAGCTGAAGGGTGTTTTTTTGTGAGCGATGACAAGAAAGAAGCCAACTCAGCCTTTGTGGGGGCAGGAAATTCAAGAATCAGATCAAATCTCCGCCAGAGTGCATGGTCAAGCTCGCGAGGAAGGTTCGAGGTCGCAATGACCAAACCTTTTGGTTGGGAGTGCTCCAGCTCCTGCATGAACGCGATGACGATTCGATCCAATTCACCAACATCAAGTGGATTGCCGCGCCTCTTGCCGAGTGCATCGACTTCATCGAACACCAGCACGCATGGGGTTCTCTCCGCAAAACGAAACATTTCTCTCAGGTGAATGGCCGTCTGACCAAGGTAAGCTCCAATGACGCCGTCAAAACGAACCAGAAACGTCGGCAAGCCGAATTCAAAACCCAGCGCCCTCGCCGTATGGCTCTTCCCACAGCCCGGCGGTCCATGAAAAAAAAGGCGGCTTCTTCGGCGAACTCCTGCCGCCGCCAATTCCGATTGGTAACGCCACTCTCGGATGATCGTATCGAGTTCCTCTCGTACTTTCGGCCGGAGCGCCACATCGCTCAGTTTCGTAGAAACATGCTGAGGCGACAGCGCGTCCGATAAAAGTCTGCTGAATGTTGGGTGTTGTAGCGAGCCGTTTGAAGATTGCCCTCCATTCCCTCCATTCGGACGCAAAGATCCGCGCAACAGTTTAGCCGCGCCGTGGTGCCCCCTTCGCTCTTCCTCGGAAACGATGTCGGAGGCAATGTCCTCCGCCCTGGAAACATTTTGTTCCGCGAGCGCAGTAAACAGTTTTGAAAGTTTGTTGATCGTAGCCACGATTTTTCGGAAGCAATGATGCCCTTTGGCTTTACAAGATTCAACGCCAAAGCAACCAATTTAAGAGGCAGGAATCAGAACTCGTCGGAAAGCTCGCCGGGTTTGTGTTCCGGGTTGGGAATCAATTTCTGATGGCGGCCGTCCACCACCCAATCCAAATCTTCCAGCGGAATCTGGCCGACAATGTTCATCACTGAAAGGCGATGAGAGTTCTTGGTTGAGGGTTGAGAGACCGACAATTTGCCTTAACGCTTGCTGGCGCGCAGCCCGTGATCAGGCCGCGACCACTTCCACGCGCGGAGAAAAACCGAGTTTATGAAGCAGCGCTTCGCAATCTTCCCAGGCCAGGCCAAACGCGCGCACGTCGGCCACGCCGAGGCGGGCGACCACGGACGAAAGCGTCTGGGCATCACGTTCGGCCAGTTTGCCATCCAGCATGACTTGTTCCGCCCAATCCACCAACTGCTCCAGCGTCAACTCATGGTGGAGATACGCGGCGATTTTGTCGGCGACGGTTTGTTTCGTGATCGTCATGGCTGTAGCCTACACTTTCTGGTGGCCTTTATCCACCGGGAATTTTTCATGGGTCTCCACCAATTTGCCGGCGTCATCGTAAATTTCCTGCCAAAACCGCACAGTGGTTTCGTTCGCATCCACCTCCTTCTAATAGCGCGCCTGCCAGCCGAGCCGGCCCGTCACCTCCAGCCGATAGCGCCGTCCGCCACCGGGCAAGGCTTCCCAGCGGCCAAATTTCCTTTCATTTTGCTGGCGTGTGCTCATGGCCGGGAATGACCTCGGTTTAATCAAATTCAAATCTTCGCCAGCGCCTGTTTCAGGTCGGTGATCAAATCCTCGACGTTTTCCAGGCCGAGGGCGATGCGGACGAGGTTGTCCACCATGCCGAGGGATTTGCGGTAGGCCACCGGATAATCGAAGAACGACATCATGGACATCTGGGTGACGAGGCTCTCGGAACCGCCGAGGCTGGGCGTGATGAGAAAGAGTTCCAGCGAGTCAATGAACCGCCGCGTTTCCTGGTCGTCGCCTTTCACAAGGAAACTGATGACGCTGCCGAAGCCGCGCATCTGTTTTTTCGCCAGCCGGTTGTCCGGATGCGATTTCAATCCGGGATACCAGACCTTCAGGATTTTGGGATGCGCTTCGAGGAAGCGGGCGATTTCGAGTCCGGCCCGGTTGTGATGTTCCATCCGCAGGCCGAAGGTTTTCAGACCGCGTTCCAGCAGAAAGCAGGTGAGCGGTCCGGGAATGGAACCGATCATGCGCTGCAGCTTGTTCAGGTCTTCGAGCTGCTGGTGATGGCCCAGCGTGACGCCGGCCAGCAGGTCGTTGTGGCCGCCGAGATATTTCGTGGCCGAGTGGATGACGATGTCCACGCCAATTTCCAGCGGACGGATGTTGAAGGGCGTGGCCAGTGTCGCGTCAATCATCGTGAGCAACTTGTGCCGTTTCGCGACCTTCACGATGGCCGGGAGGTCCGGCACGCGCAGGTAGGGATTCGTCGGCAGCTCGGTGAATATGATGTTGGTGTTGGGCTGGATGGCTGCTTCGATGGCCGCCGCCGTGGGCGCGACGAGGCTGGTTTGAATCCCGAATTTCTTCAAAAAGTTGTTCGCGAAATCGCGCGTCTGCCGGTAGCAGTCGCTCGTGAAAATGATGTGGCCGTCCTTTTGCATGTAGGCCATGAGCGTGAGAATGACCGCGCTCATGCCGGTGGAAAACAGAATGGCCCGTTCGGCGCCCTCAACGGCGGCGAGCTTGCGCTCGGTCTCCTGCTGCGTGGGATTGCCGTAGCGGCCGTATTCGTGTTCGCGGATGACGCGGCCCTGGCCCTTGGCCTGCATGAATTCGAAAACTTCGGACGTGGACTCGAAGCTGTAGTTCGAGGTGTGGACGATGGGCGTGGAAACGGCGTGGTGCGCCTTGCGATGCTTGCCGTGGCCGTGAATCGCCAGCGTCGCCGGTCCCCACTTTTGCGAGTTGTGAATTTTAGAAGTCATTGAACAAATCCTTGTCCTTTCGGAGGGGCGAGCTCTGCAAGCCCCAAACTCTCCATGAACCGTCCGAACGTCCGCCAGGTTTTGGAGTGCGCCAGCCCTCTGGCGCTTTGTACAGACGACGGCAGTGCCAAAGCGGTGGAGGGCCACCGCAGTCCAAGACGCTGCCGCGCCAACGCAAGCTTTTTACAATTTAAAGCCTTGTTTCGGAAGGGCGAACTCTGCGAGCCCCTGACTCTCCGTGAAAAATAATTTTGGGACTCGTGTAACTCGCCCCTCCGAATGCTAGACATTGAACCGGTTCCTTTCCTTGAGGGCCAGCTTGAGCGCGTTCTTCACCGCGTCCAGCCGCGCCGGCAGTTCGATGGGCTGGTTCGCATGGCGGCATGGAAAATCCAGTTCCCGCTTGTGATACCTCACCTTCATCTCGACAAACTTCAGTCCGTGCGCCGTGGAGATGACGACCACGCGCTCTTTTTTGTCAATCTTGCCGGCCTTGAGCAGTTTGATCAGGACCGCCAGCGCCACGCCGGTGTGCGGGCAGTTGAACATGCCGGTGCGGTCGCCCAGCGCCGCGGCGTTGGCCAGTTCCTCCTCGCTGGCCTGTTCGACGATGCCGTTGAATTGTTTCAACGTGCGGACGGCTTTTTCGATGCTGACCGGGTTGCCGATTTGAATGGCACTGGCCAAAGTCTTTTGCGCCTGAACCGGCTCGAACGTCTCGAAGTTCTTCAGATAGGATAGGTAAAGCGGATTGGCCCGCTCCGCCTGAGCCACCACGATGCGCGGCAGCTTTGAGATCAGGCCGAGGTCTTTCATCATCATCAGGCCCTTGCCGAGCGCGGAGACGTTGCCGAGATTGCCGCCGGGAATGATCATCACGTCGGGCACCTGCCAGTCAAACTGCTGGACAATTTCAATGCCCACGGTCTTCTGGCCCTCGACCCGCAGCGAATTCATCGAGTTGGCCAGATAGAGCGTTTCGTCCCTGGTAATTTCCTGGACGAGCTTCATGCAGCCGTCGAAGTCGGTGTCGAGATAGAGCACGAGCGCGCCGTTGGAAATCGGCTGGATGAGCTGCGCGCCGGAAATTTTCCCGCGCGGGAGGAGCACGATGGACGGGATGCCCGCCGCGGCGCAGTAGGTGGCCAGCGCCGCCGAGGTGTCGCCGGTGGAGGCGCAGACGACGGCCTTGATGGGCGCGCCCTCGGAAATCATCTGCTTCACCTGCGACACGAGCACCGTCATGCCGAGGTCCTTGAACGAGCCGCTGTGGGTGTTGCCGCAGAGTTTGACCCAAAGTTCGTCCACCCCGATGATCTTGCCGAAGCGTTCGGCCCAGAACAGATTGGTGCCGCCTTCGTAAAGTGAAACCACGTCGTCGTTTTTGATCTGCGGCAGGATCCATTCCTTTTTGCCCCACACGCCGGAGCCGTAGGGCCATTCGTTGCTTTTGTAGCGCTTCTCGAAAAGTTTTTTCCAGCTTGCGGCGCTGCGGCGTTTCAGCGCCTTGAGGTCATGCTGCACCTCCAGCAGCGAACGGCAGCGCTGGCATTGATAGACGATGGAGTTCAGCGGGTAGGTCTGCCCGCACTCCGGATTAATACATTGAAACCAGGCTCGATAGGACATGGTCGTCTTTCCTGCGCCGCGCGACCGGGAATTTTTCACCGGAACCGTCACGGCACAATTCATAATGCTTTAGAATGAACGGGGAGTTCCGGTTTTTCAAGGAAACAGCGTACGCCGGTCGGAAAAATTAGACCGGTTACTACGCCGGGTAAGTGGCGGGAAATCTACCGCCGTCCCAGCCGCTCCAGCAGCTTGGCGTGGATGCCGCCGAAACCGCCGTTGCTGAACACCACCACGATGTCGCCGCCCTGCGCGCTTTTGGCGACGTGTGCGACAATGGCGTCCACGTCGGGCAGATAAGCCGCATCCTTGCCGGCGGTTTTCAAATCCTGCATCAATTTTTCCGGGTCGAGCCGCTCTTCCGGCGCGATTTGTTCCAGCCGCGCCACTTCCGCCACCACCACCGCGTCGGCATCGGCAAAAGCGGTGGCCAGTTCGGATTGAAACACGTTCCGCCGCGTCGTATTAGAGCGCGGCTCGAAGATGGCCCAGATTTTTTCGTGCGGATATTTCAAGCGCAGCGCCTTCAGCGTCTCCCGAATCGCGGTGGGGTGATGGCCGAAATCGTCAATCAACGTCACGCCGCCCGCGATGCCGCGCACTTCCATCCGGCGTTTGATGCCCTTGAACGTGTCGAACGCGGACTGGATTTGCTGGTTCTTCAACCCGCAATGCTTGGCGCAGGCGATGACCGCCAGCGCGTTCCGCACGTTCAGTTCGCCAACCATGTTCAGATGAAATTTGAAACTGGGGATTTCAAACTCCGTCGCCGTCGGGCCGTAACGAATATTGAACGCCTGAATTGCCAAGGGCGTGGCTGTAGTGGCGCGGGCATCCTGCCCGTGTGTTTCGTCTGCGGTTCGCACGGGCAGGATGCCCGTGCCACTGGCGCCAAGCCCGAAACGCTTGACCGGGCAATGGGTCACGTTGAGCAGCGGCGCGAGGTTCGGGTCGTCGCCGTTGCCGAGCAGCAGGCCGTTGCGCGGGATGAGCCGGATGAAGTGCGAGAAGGTTTTTTTGATGGCGTCCAGGTTTTCAAAAATGTCGGCATGGTCGAATTCGAGGTTGTTGACGATGCCGATTTCCGGCTGGTAATGGATGAACTTGCTGCGCTTGTCGAAAAACGCGGTGTCATATTCGTCGCCTTCGATGACGAACCACTCGCTGTTGGTGAATCGCGCGCCCTGGCTGAGATTATTCGGGATGCCGCCGATGAGGTAGCTTGGATTCAACCCGTTGTGCTCGAACACCCACGTCAGCAGCGAGGTCGTGGTGGTCTTGCCGTGCGTGCCGGAGACGACGATGGAGCGTTTGCCGCGAATGAAAAATTCCGCCAGCAGCGCCGGCAGCGAACAATAGCGCAGCTTGTGGTCGAGCACGAACTCGGCCTCCGGGTTGCCGCGCGAGATGGCGTTGCCAATCACCACCAAGCCGGGCTTGTGCGCGAGGTTCCGCTCCGCGTAACCGTTCATCACCCCGATCTTCCGCTCCGCGAGGAACGTGGACATGGGCGGATACACATTCTGGTCCGAGCCGGTGACGGCAAAGCCTTTTTCCTGCATGGCCGCGGCGGCGGACGCCATGGCCGTGCCGCCGATGCCGACAAAATGAACCGATTTGACTTCCGATGAAAACATCGTTGGAGATTAACCGCCAAACCGCCCAGGTACAAAGTTTTTTGAGTTTTTACTGTTCCCGGCGGGCAGGCGATCGCCTGCTTGCGGAAAATCTTCAAAATATTTGAAAGAACCGTGCCTGTGCTAACGAGTTTTTAATGAAGCTGCACCATGGTTGGTGCGGCTGATAAATAAACCCTTGGAAAATATTACTGAAAACAATCCGGCTTAAGCTCCTCGGCCGCAAATCGTTGTTGGTTTTTATAGGTTTGCTCTCCTCTTTGATTGCCAGCAACGCGGCTACCCAAGTTGTCGTTTGGGGGGACAATTCTTTCGGCCAGACGAACATACCTGTGGGGCTGACGAACGTGGTGGCGGTTGCCGCCGGCAATTCCAGCGAGATGGCGCTCAAAGCCGACGGAACAATAATCGCATGGGGAGACAATACTTATGGCCAGACCAATGTTCCTTCCGGTTTGAGCAACGTGGTGGCGATTGCGGCAGGTCCGGCACATTGTCTGGCACTGAAGGCGGATGGAACCGTTGTGGCATGGGGAAATAATTCTTACGGCCAGACCAATGTGCCCGCCGACCTGACGAACGTCGTGGCCATTGCGGCAGGCGATGCCCAGAGTCTGGCGTTGAAGGCCAATGGGGTGCCGATCGCTTGGGGAGACAATACCTACGGACAAACCAATTGTTTACTAGGTCTTAGAAATGTAACCGCCATTGCTGTCAGCAAGGGTTACGAAGTTTCTAATGTTTACGAAGGTGCTTGGTATGTCAGGTTCAACATGGTGCTGAAAACTGATGGAGCCATATTCCTCGGGGGCAGGTTGGCTGATTTGGATTATTATGGTACGGGGAATTGGATTGATCTGGGGTATATTCCAAACATGACCAATGTGGTGGCGATTGCGGCCGGGTCCGTCCACGGGCTGGCATTGAAGGCGGATCGGACAGTCGCCGTGTGGGGTCCCATAGCGGGGTTTAATTCCATAACGAGTGTTCCTGCGGGGGTGACGAACATTGCTGCAATTGCAGCGGGTAATTACCACAGCTTGGCGTTAAAGAACGATGGTACGGTCGTTGCCTGGGGTGAGAATGGTCTCGGCCAGACGAATGTGCCCTCTGGCTTGAACAATGTGGTGGCGATAGCGGGGGGCGGCAGCAACAGTCTGGCGCTGGTGAGTGATGGTTCACCGTTCCTGACCCAAAGGCCGGTGCTGCGGCAGACCGCGTTCAAGGATGCACCGGTGGCACTGCAAATCGCGGTCGCCGGTTTGTCTCCCATGAATTACCAATGGTCATTCAATGGAACCATTCTCCCGGCGCAAACCAATGCGACGCTGACCTTGTCCAATATTCAGATGGAACAGGCGGGAACCTATTCCGTGGTGGCCAGCAACTCGCTTGGTATCGCGAGTTGTTCGAGCACGCTGGATGTGGTGCCGGTTTGGGTCTGGGGCAACAACAGCAATGGCCAGACCAATGTTCCTGCGAGTCTCTCAAACGTGTTGGCGGTTGCCGCCGGCAACAGGCATTGTCTGGCCTTGAACGCTGATGGCACGGTCGTCGCTTGGGGAAAGAATGCGAGCGGTCAAGCCAACGTGCCGCCAGCGCTTATGAATGTCGTGGGGATTGCGGCGGGCAGCGATCACAGTCTGGCGCTACGTGCGGATGGGTCGGTCATTGCCTGGGGTCGCAACCTGGACGGCCAGACCAACGTGCCGCCGACGGCAGTAAATGTCATCGCCATCGCCGCCGGTTGGGCGCACAGCGCGGCTTTGCGTGCGGACGGCACAGTGGTCGCCTGGGGAAACAACGATTATGGGCAAACCAATGTTCCCTTTTACCTCACGAATGTGGTCGCGGTGGCTGCTGGTTATTACCACAACCTGGCTCTTCGTGCCGACGGCAGCATAGTGGCCTGGGGATTACAGGACACGGTTCCGGTTTCCGTGTCGAACGTCGTGGCGATAGCCGCCGGATGGTGGCACAGCCTCGCCTTGCGGGCGGACGGAATGGTGATTGCCTGGGGCGACAATTCCTATGGTCAAACCAGTGTCCCGGCATCGGCCACCAATATTATTGCCATCGCCGCCGGATGGTATCACAACCTGGCTTTGCGGGCGGATGGGACGGTGATCGCCTGGGGAAAAGGCTGGTTTGGAGTGACGAACATCCCCATGAGCCTTTCCAACGTGGTGAGCATCGGTATCGGAGAAGACTATAGTTTGGCAGTGATCGGATCGGGGCAGCCGCAGTTATACCGGCAGCCGGTTTCGGTGGTTGCTCACGCCGGCCAGCAGGCGATATTCAACGCCGGTGTGACTGGCGCATCTCCTTTGAGCCTCCAGTGGTATCACGATGGCAACGCCATTTCCGGCGCAACCAATTCCTGGCTGCAAATTTCCGGCACGCAGACAGCGGATGGCGGGACCTATGTTTTGATGGTGACGAACGCCCTTGGCCAGACGACGAATGCTTCCGTGACCTTGACGGTTCTTTCCGGGCCAGCCGTGGCTGCCCAACCGCTGCCGGGCCACGCGCTGTTTGGAAATTCAGCATGTCTGCCGGCTGCCGTTTCCGGCGCCCAACCGATGGGTTTCCAATGGTATCAAAACGGAGTCATGCTGACGAATGATGGACGAATCACCGGAGCAACATCGCCAACGCTTGGCTTCAACGTTGCGGAATATCAGGACAACGGAAATTACACCCTCGTGGCGACGAATGCTTACGGGAGCGTTACCGGTTTGGTGGCAAACGTAATCGTCACACCCATTCTTGCCTGGGGTGATGACTCGTCCGGCCAGCTCGAAATGCCGGTTGAAGCCACCAACATTCTGACGGTTGCCGCTGGCGGAAATCACAACCTGGCCCTTCGTGCCGACGGCAGCATTGTAGCCTGGGGAGATAACTCGTATGGCCAAATCAACGTGCCGTCGTCAGCGACCAATATTGTCGCCGTCGCCGCCGGCGAAAATCACAGCCTGGCCCTGATGAATAATGGCACCGTGCTCGCATGGGGAGACAACAGCTACAAACAAACCCAGGTGCCATCTTTGGTTACGAATGCGGTGGCCATCGCGGCCGGGAATGCCCACAGCCTTGCGCTGCTTCGGAACGGCAGTGTCATTATTTGGGGAGAAAACCTGAGAACCAGAAGTCTATTCCAGCAACAGCGACTAATGTCGTTGCCACTGCGGCGGGCGATTATCAAAGCCTGTTCTTGAGGCAGGACGGTATGGTCGTTTGCTGGTGGGGTAATAATCTCGTGCCCGCTTCGGCTACTAACGTGGTGGCGATTGCGGCCGGAGATAACTATTTGCTAGCTTTGCGCACCGATGGAACACTGATCGGCTGGGGAAACAATACATATGAACCACTCCCTGGGCCGGTTGCCGTGACGAATCCGGTTGCCATGTCCGTGGGAGGTGATCACAGCCTGGCTTTGCAGGCTGGAGGCACGATCGCAGCTTGGGGAGGCGACTACGCTGGTCAGACGGACGTGCCGGCCATGGCAACAAACATCATTGCCGTCAGCGGCGGTGGCGCACATAGTCTCGCGCTGGTGTCAGACGGATCGCCGGTCCTTTTCACACCCTTGTCACAGCCGAAGTTCGGCACCAACAGCTTCAGCGTTTCTTTGCCCACGCAAAACGGCAGGGTCTTCATGCTTGAATACAAAAAGTCATTGACGGACAGCAACTGGACCGCTTTGCCGCTCGCGGCCGGGGTCGGAGGAATACAGATATTGACCGACACCGCCGCCACCAACTCGCAACGGTATTATCGTGTACGACGATGGTGAGAAGTTGATTTTTCAGGAGCGCGGACAGCTTTGTCCGCATTCCTTAGGTTGCAGCATCAACCGCATTGCTCTTTCCGCTCGCGCGCCAGCGGAGTCACTTCAAAATCAGCCCTTCAGTTTCTTTTCCAAAATTTCGCCCACAAAGGCGGGGTTCGCCTTGCCCTTGCTCAACTTCACCACCTGACCTTTGAGGAAATTCAGCACGGTTCTTCGCGGAACCCGCGGAACGGATGGAGATCATTCTCCGTCTGTGATATATTATATCCGATGAATAAACTCCTTTATTCCTGCCTGGCCGCGCTGTTGTCCACCGCCGCCATCTCGATTCAAGCTCAGACCAGCTCATGGCTGGTCAACTCCTTTGAAACCAGCGCCGACCTGGCTGTCATTTCCAGTAACGACACCACGGTCTCCCTCTCCACCAACGGCGTGACGCTCGGCCAGCATTCCGGCTGCGTCACGTTCAACTCGAGCGCCTGGCCCAACATCTATTTCAAGAGCGGTGTTGCGTTCACCAACCTCGATTGGCGGTCGCGCGGCGGACTGGCGGTTGACGTGCTGAACACCAACGCGGTGCCGATCATGGTTTTCATCCGCGTGGACGACGATTTTTCCGCGGATGGCAGCCAGCATTGCCAGACGGCTTCGTTGAACTTTCCTGCCAATGCCTCCGGCACCATCGTCATGGCGTTTCCGCAAGGCGCCGTCACCGGCATGCGCGCCGGACCGCCACTCGTCGCGTCAAACGCCTTGAGCGCCTCCGTGTACGGCGTGGCGCTGAACTGGTCGAACATCGTGGCATTCCAGATTTTCCTCTCCAGCCCGCCGACCCCAACCACACTCTTCCTCGACAACCTGCGGGTGCTCCCCGTGCCGGATCTCGACGGAATTGTGGATGCCTACGGTCAGTACACCGGCGCTGACTGGCCCGGCAAAATCCACCAGGACGCCGATTTCGCGGATCAGAACAGCCAGGAACAGCAGTGGTTCGCGGCCCATCCGAGACCCGCCGACCGCGACGTTTACGGAGCGTGGCAAAACGGACCCCAACTCGCCGCGAGCGGCTATTTCCGTACCGCGTGGGTGGCCGGCACGAACGAAATGTCGCCAGGCAGCACCAACCGGGGGCGCTGGTGGCTGGTGGCGCCGTCCGGCCGGCTCTTTTTTTCGCTCGGCATCGACGTGATTGACTATGGTGAAACCACCGCCGTGAGCGGCCGGGAAAATATGTTTTCCTGGCTGCCCGCCGCCGGCGATCCGCTGGCCCAATTCTCCCAGCCGGGCGCAAATCGAACGGCAAACTTCTACGGCATGAACCTCTGGCGAAAGTACGGGACGAACTCGCTGAGCCTTGCCCGCTCCCGGGTTTACGACCGGCTCGATGCCTGGGGATTCAATACCATTGGCAACTGGTCATCCTCGGACTTTTTCAGCGGGCACCGGGTTCCGTACACGGTATCGGTCTGGTACGACTGGACCGGGCTGGCGAGTTTTACCTCGGCTGCGCAGACGATGATTGACCCATTCGATCCCGGGTTTCCGGGCCGGGTGGATGCCGCGATTGCCTCGGGGACGGCGCCTTGGAAAAACGACCCGTGGTGTCTGGGCTACTTTGTTGACAACGAACTGCCTTGGGGCGGGGGCAGCGCCACGAGCGACCAGTATGCGCTGCCGGCGGGGGTGCTGGCCTATGGCGGGAGCCTGCCGGCCAAGGCTGAGTTTGCACGGCAGATGCAATTGAAATATCCGGCGATCACCGGGTTGAACACCGCCTGGAACACGAGCATCGCCTCCTGGAGCGCGTTCTCCAATCAGGTGGTGACGCTGCCGTCATCGTGGACCGCGGCGTGTGTGACGGACTTGAGCGCGTTCCTCACCAATTTCGCCGGACGCTATTTCTCGGTCGTCAATGCGAAGATGAAATGGTATGCGCCCTCCCAACTTTACCTCGGCAGCCGGTTCGCATCGTACACAATCGAAGCCGTCAGCGCCGCAACGCAATCGTGCGACGTGATCACGTTCAACATTTACAGCCGGTCGCTGGACACCAATGCCTGGGCGTTCACACAAACGCTGGGCAAACCGTGCCTGGTGGGTGAATTCCACTTTGGCGCGCTCGATCGCGGGATGTTCAGTCCGGGGCTTGTCCAAGCTACCAATCAGGCCGACCGCGGCCAGGCCTATCAGGAGTATGTCCGAAGCGTCCTGTCCCTCCCGGCATTCGTCGGCTGCCAATGGTTCCAGTATTACGACGAGCCGCTGGTGGGGCGTTCCGATGGCGAGAACTACAACATCGGTTTCGTCTCGGGCGCCGACACGCCTTATGGGGAGTTGATCACAGCGGCGCAGCAAATCAATGCCATGATTTACAGCGCGTTCGTTTCGCCGGCAAAAATCTCCGTGACACCGGGGACCAATAGTGTGGTTGTGAGCTGGCCGTTTTTGCCGACGGACGCAGTGCTGGAATCAAACACCAATCTTTCACCTGCCTCAATCTGGTCCCCGGCTGTCGAGCCCGCCAGCTTCGTCGGCGTTGAGAAAGTCGCCACCATCCAAACTGCGGAGCCGAGCCGTTTCTTTCGTTTGCGCCAGCCATGACGGCCCGGTGCTGAAGCGGGCGCCAGCCGGGTTCGGTTGCCGGAAAGAATGCCTAACCCTTCAACTTCCGTTCCAGGATTTCCCCGGCCAGCGCCGGGTTTGCCTTGCCCTTGCTCAACTTCATCACCTGACCCTTGAGGAAATTCAGCGCGGCGGCCTTGCCGGCCTTGAAATCGGCAGTTGGACCGGGATTGGCCGCAATCGCCTCGTCGCAGAATTTTTCAATCGCCCCGGTGTCGCTGACCTGGGCCAGGCCTTTTTCCTGGACAATCGCCGCCGGCGATTTGCCGGTCTTGAACATTTCCTTGAAAACATCCTGCGCAATTTTGCTGCTAATTTTTCCACCATCCACCAGTTCAATGAGTTCGTTGATAGATACCGGTTTGAACAGAAGCGACTCCAATTTGAATATCGGGCCTCCAAAAGTTGGTATGTGGTCAAAATCTGTAACTGTTCCCGATTCCGCAGATATCATCGCCCGAAGGTTGTTGATGACCCAGTTGGCAACAGCTTTAGGGTTCTGGATTGCTTGGCAATCGGCTCGAAATAATTCCCAAGCTGCACGTCCCACACAAATGTCTGGGCGTCGGAGGCGGGCAGACCGTAATCCTTCATGAACCGCCGCTTCCGCGCGAGCGGCAGTTCCACCACGCGCGATTTCACCTCGGCCAGCCAGGCGTCCGTCGGCTCAAGCGGCATCAGGTCGGGATCGGGAAAATAGCGGTAATCGTGGGCGTCTTCCTTCGTGCGCATTTCCTCGGTGATGCCAGCCACGTCGTCCCAGCGGCGCGTGGATTGAATCAGCTTGCCGCCCCTGGACACGACTTCGATCTGGCGCGGGATTTCGTATTCCAGCGCGCGGCGCACGCCGGAAAAGCTGTTCATGTTTTTGATTTCAATCTTCGCACCGAGTTCCTTCGTGCCGACCGGGCCGCACACTCACGTTCACGTCGCAGCGCACCATGCCCTTTTCCATGTCGCAATCGCTCACGCCGCCTTGCAGCAAAATTTCCTTGAGCGCGTTGAGATATTCGTAGGCCATGTCGGCGCTGGTCAGGTCCGGCTCGGAAACGATTTCCATGAGCGGCACGCCGGCGCGGTTGAAATCCACGCCGCTGTTGCGCTCGAAATGCGTGCTCTTGCCCACGTCCTCCTCCAGGTGCGCGCGGGTGATGCGCACGCGCGCCAGGCCGCCGTTGAATTCAAACTCGACGTGGCCGTTGGCCGTGGACGGCTTGTCGTATTGTGTGATCTGGTAATTCTTGGGCATGTCCGGATAGAAATAGCTCTTCCGGTCGAACTTGGCGAAGCGGGGAATCTCGCAGTTCAACAAAAAACCGGTGAGCACGGTCAGGCGCAGCGCCTCGTCGTTGGGCACGGGGAGGACGCCGGGCAGGCCGAGGCAGACGGGGCAGACGTTGGAGTTCGGCGGCGCGCCGAAGGCATTGGCGCAACCGCACCACATTTTCGATTTCGTTTTAAGCTGGACGTGCGTTTCCAGCCCGATGACCGCTTCGTATTCCATAATGGCGGGGGAATTTTTACCACGGATGCACACGGATGCACACGGATTTTTGTGGAGGACCAGCCTCAACGATCCGGCTTGGTCCCGGCAAGCCGGTCAAAACTGGTCTTCCTTTTCCTTGAACAGGACGTTGAACGTGGTCAGGGAACCGTAGCTGCGCGTGATGTATTGCTGCATCTCCACCTTTTCGCCGTCGGTCAGCTTCTCGTGCGCGTTGATTTTCTGTTCCAGCACGCGCAGGTTGTTCCGCACCATCACGATCTTGTGGAAAAAGGTTTCCAGCGGCACTTCCTTGGTCTGCAACGCCGGGTCGGCGGGATGCATGACCAGTTTGCCGCCGTGCCAGCGGAGGCCGAGTTTATCAATCACGGCCTCCGGTTTTTCCAGGCCGAGCCGGACCACGGCGGCATCCACGGTTTGCTCGATGAATTGTTTGAGCGGCAGGTTCAGGCCGCTGACGGCGGTTTGCGGTTCGGCGGGTTCGAGGCCGGCGGCCTCCGGCGCGACGGCGCGCTTGCCGTCGCCGAAGAGGATTTCCGCCGTGATTTCAGAAATGGTTTTGACCACGCCCACGCCGTATTGCGGATGGCGGACGTTCATGCCGACATGCAGGGATTCGATTTTCATGGGGGAAATTTAACCACGGATGGACACGGATGAACACGGATTTTTGAAGCGAAAAAATCGAGCTCCTCGTTCTCGTCCTCTCGTCCTCGAAAGATCATGGCTGACAATGCCGCAAAACGCGCTAGGCTCGGAGCCAAGCAATGGCCGCCAAATTTTCAGACCGCTTTGAATTCGAGCGCGTGCTGTGGACCCAGGGGATGACTCGCGTCGCGGGCGTGGACGAGGCTGGACGCGGCCCGCTGGCCGGGCCGGTGGTGGCGGCGGCGGCGGTTTTGCCGTCGAAATGGGCGGTATCCGGCCTGCCGCCCGAACTTGAGGGCTTGAACGATTCGAAGCAGCTCACCGCTGCGCAGCGCGAAAAATACTTTGCCTTTCTCACGGCGTGTCCCGAAGTGCAATTTGCCATCGCGCAGGTTGGAGCCGGACAAATTGACGCCATTAACATTCTGCGCGCCACGCATCGCGCCATGAACAACGCGCTCGCGCAGTTGCAGCCCGCGCCCGAACACGCGCTCGTGGACGGACGGCCCGTCAAGACCATGCCGGTGCCGCACACGGCGATTGTGCAAGGTGACGCGCGGAGCTATTCCATCGCCGCCGCGAGTGTGCTGGCCAAGGTGACGCGCGACCGGCTGATGCTCGAATTCGACCGGCAATGGCCGAAATACGGATTTGCCGGGCACAAAGGCTACGGCACGGCGCAACATCTGGCGGCCATTGCGGAACACGGCCCGTGCCCGATCCACCGGCGCAGCTTTGCCCCGCTGAAACCAACAACCCAACGCGAACTGTTTTAACCACGGACATCTCTGTCCCACGGAGTTCAGCGCCGCCTTCAAGGATTCAAAATCAACCGGTAGAAGCGATTGGTGTTCACGGACGCGCCAAGGTCGGTCACGGTCAAAACCGGCTGCGCGGCGGTCAGGTTGGTCAGCGTGGTCCAATTGGTGCTGCTCAGGTCGCCATTGTATTGGAGCGTGTAATTGCGGTTCACCAGGGCCGTCCACGACAGCGTGAAGTTGTTCCCATTCCCGGCGGAACTGAAAAATTGCGGCACTGTGCCGTTGTTTGGCGTCAGGGCCACGCCGCGGAAAAGCTGGTTCACACCGGCGGTCGCCAGCGTGGTGACGGTGGAAGCCGCGCCGGTATCGGTGATGGACACCAGCCGGTTCGTGGAGGCTTCGGCCGTCGTAGCATAAATGACCGGATGCGCGCCGCTGAAATCCACCGCGACCCCGCGCGCACCGATATTGGTGATGCCGGCGAAGGCGTAACTCATCGCCCAAGTACTGCCGTTGAAATCCCAGCGTTGAATGCCGCCCTTGCCCGCGAGCGTGTCGTCCGCTACGTACGCGGTGGTGAAACCGGGATTGAAGGCAAACGCATACGGCGTGCTGCTGCTGCCGGTCTTGATCAGGAGGCCGGCGGACGCCAGCGTGGCCGGCGTGCCGGAAATTTCCCAGATGCCGTTCGTGATTTTTTGCGTGCTGAAATAAAGATTTCCACCGAGGTCCTGGATGACAATGGAGTTGGCGACGTTGGTTTGGACGGTGCCGGCCGGGCCGCCGCCAAAATAAAATGTTCCGTTGTTGGCGCTGTTCGCGCCCGCGCCCCAGTAATTCCCGCGGCCATCGGTCGTGCCGGAACGAATATTATTTCCGCTGTATTGATTGGTCGTCACCCCGACGAGTGTAAAGGCGCCGTTCGCATCAAGGATGCCCAGCACCCGCGGAACATTGGTGGCATTGGCACTGGCCAGCGACGAGGTGCTGTTGGTGAACGCGATGTTGTAGCCCGCGAAAATGAGCAGCCGTCCATCCGCCGAACGGCTCAGCGCGCCTTCGGACGAGGCGCTGCCGCTGACAAGCAGAGCGTTGGTGGCGTTATCGGGAATGGCGATGCTGCCGACCAGCGTGCCGCTGGTGTTAAACTGGTCAATGAAAACTGAATTGCCGTGGCTGCTCAATGATTCCGTGCCATCGCCGACGCGGAGCACCGCGAGATTTCCGGGGGCGAACGGTGACGAGGAAGAATTCCCGGCATAACTGTTCTGGTTGACGAGCGCACCCTTGTCATTTTCCAAAATCAACGGGGTGTTGCCCTGGCTGCTGAGCAGACCGCCATACGCTCCCTGCACGAACAGGCCCTGGCCGCCGTGCGGGCTGGCCGCGCGGGCGCGGAAGGCGTTCACGTTGGCGGCGAGATAAAGCGATTTGCCGGCGGGAATGACGGTGCCCGGACGCATCGTGAATTCAATGCCGCCGATGAGCCGCCAGTTGGAAACGTCCACCGAATAGGAATTCGTGTTGCGCAGTTCGACGTATTGTTCGTTCTGGTTTCCGCTGGCCGGATTGTAATCCCAGGAACCAATCAGAATGACGGTGTTGGCCGGCTGCGCCGGCGGGATGGGATAGCCATTGAGCGTGGCGTTGGTGCTGTAGAGATAATTCCGGCGGCCCGGCAGAAAGGTGGAGACGATCTGTTCGGCAAAATTCGGGAACTGGCTCAAGCTGGTGTCGCCCCACCACGGACCCCAGGCCGCGTAATCCAGCGCGGTGTCGGAGGGTGAGATGCTTGGCGGATTCAACTTGCTTTCGTATTGCCGGATGAGCGGTTCGATGACCAGCGCGTTGGTGGGCGTGCCCGGCGGCATGAGAATGGTGTCCATCAGCGTGCGCAGCCGGCGCAGATACATCTGGCGGAAATCGTCGTTGCCAAAAATCAGGCTGAAAAGCCGGTTGGTGGGGGAATTGGCCTGCTCGGCCTGGTTGTAGAAAGTGAGCACGTTGTTCGTGTAAATCGTGTCAGTGAAATAGCCGCTGGCATCAATCCAGTTCCGGCCCCAGGTCAGGTCCACGTCCCACGGCGTGATTGCCCATTCGCCAGTGCCTTCAGTGTCGCGGTAGAGATAATAATTCTTTTTCGCGACATCCTGGCTGCTGGCGAGGGCCATGTCCGCGAAATAACTGGCGGTTTGCGGCAAATCCAGATTGTCCCAGGCATACAGCACGCGGTTGGTCAGCGGAACAGATTCGTCCAGGTTGGTAATCAACGCCGTCAAATCGTCCGTGCCTTCCCATTCACGCGTTTTCTTTTCGTTGCCCGACGCATAGCTCATGTCGTTGTACATCTTGTAAAGCGCGCCGTTGCCGTCGCGGCCGATGCGGTCGAGCCACAAGTCATCGCCGTGTTCGACCATGTCCTCGATACCCCAGAACGAGCCGTTGAGATGGATGCGGATCGGGAAGGAGAACATGCTCACGCCACCGGACAGGGTGGCTGCCGCGTAAGTCAGCGTGGTGCACATCCGCGCCTTGTCGCCGTAGTTGCTGATGAAGATGACCTTGCTTTCCCGGGTACCGCCGGGCGTGTAGAGAAACTGGTGGTCCTTGGGAAAATCCAGGTTGTGGCTTTTCTTGGGCCAGTAAACAGAGGACTGGCCGTGAACGTAGATGTTGAGGTTGTCGTAAAGCTCGTTCAGATAAAACAGCGACGCCTGGGTGCCGGTCTGGTTGTCGGCGGAGGTCGTGTCTTGGATGAACAGATAAGCGACGGGCAGTTGCGACTGGATGGAAGGATCGGCCACCACGGTTCCGAAATACTGCTGCGAATCGGTCGGGTCGGGGAAAATCGGCCAGCGCGAAGCATTGCCGTTGGTGTCCACGGCGGTTACGTAATAACGGAGCAATTGTCCCGCCGTCGCGACGCCGCCGGGGATGGTACCGGTCCAGGTGCCGTTGGTGCTGGCCAGGCTCATCGGCACGGAAACTTCGGAATTAAACATCACCCGGTAATGCAGCGTGACATTGGAAATGGCGTAGAATCCCGGCACGGCCTGCGCGGTGACAGCGAGCGCGCCGCCTGCCGCCGGCACGTTGGGCGAATGAGAGGCCCCGGACATGATCGGGCCAAAATCATTCGTGCTGGTTCCGTTGGGCGCGCCGGGAGTCGGGCCGGAGAAAAATCTCCAGCCGGCGGCAGAATCCGGTACGCTCTGGCCGGCCAGTTGCGCCTGCATGAGAAAATCGGTGTTGGTCGCGGCGATGTTCAACGCCTGGATGGCCAGCACGTTGTTGCCCGGCTGCAGCCAGGCTCGCGCCGCGCTGACATCGAAGGCCGCCCATTGCACCGCCTGCGGATCAAGATGCCGCTGGGTGGCGGTGGAATTCCACGCGAGCGATAAGGGCGCATTGGCGCTGGCAATCAAATGGCCGTTCAAATAAGCGGCAAACCCGTCGTCGTAGCGCATGAGCAATTGCAGGCTGTCAAACGTGTTGGTGCCGGAAATCGTGAATGGGATGCGGACGTAGGCGGTGGCGTTGGAGCCGTACATGGGCGTCCGCACGTCGGTGTTGATGTAATTGGTGTAGCTGACCTGCTCGGCATTGGTCGAGAACAGCGCGGTGATTTCGTTCGTGGCCAGGGCCCGGAACCAGACGGCCACCTCGTCAATCTGGCCCTTGAAATAATTCCCAGTCGGATCAAAAACGCCGCCGCCACCGATGTTAAAATCAAAGAGCGACTCGCCAAAATTGGCTCCGGAGGTGGAACTGGTTCCGGCAAGAACGCCATCGAGATAAATGGAAATTTGTCCATTGCCGCCGACCGCCATGACATGGTGCCATGTATTGTTGGCGAAGGGATAATTGACAGACACCGTTCCAGCGGGCGACCAGATTTGGATGGTCCCCGATGAGATGAAACCAAATTCAATCGTGTCATTCTGGCCGAACAATCCAGTGCGGCTGTTTTGGGCGGCGGTCGGATAAATCCAACCCCCAATCGTGAACGCCGGCAGATCGTCCACCAGTTCATACGGGCCATTGACGTAAGCGCTTGAGCCATCAAAAGTCGGCGCGTTGTTGTTGGCCTCGAGCGTGGGAAATGCCGGCGGGCGCGGGCCGGCGCCGCCCAAAACAATTCCGCCCACATAGCCCCCATTGTCCGATACGCCACCGCTCCCGAGATTCACCGCCGTCGGGCCATTGGTTTCGTTCAATCGCCAGTACGCCTCCGGCTGTGTCGCCAGAATTTTCGCGGCGAACGATTCCTCCTGCGGATCGGTGATGCCGGTTTCGTAGCCGATCCCGTTGGTTCCCGCCGGCCAGCTTGAATCATTGAAATTTGTCTGGGTCCAGGTGGCATTAACGGATGAATTTTGGGGGATCAAATAATGAATCGCCGCGTTCGTCGCCACCAGGTTGGTCGTGACCAGTTGCATGCCGATGCCGTAGGAAACATCCGGGAATTGCGGCGGAAACTGAGGCGTGATTTCCGTGGCCACCGAGCCGTCCGGCCCGAACATCGCCAGATATTCGCCCTCGGCGGAAAGTTTGAAGTTCGTGTGCAATTCCTGGCCGGGCGTGGCGCGATCCTTGCCGGAGGCAAAGACGATCATAAACGATTTCGGGCGGAATGTTGGTGGCCGGGAAACGCCATTTGCCCGGATTGCCCGCGCTGTCGGTCAGCGCCCAGTTCAACAGATTGACGCTGTTGGTTGACGTGTTCTGGATTTCAATCCAATCCGAGGAGTCTCCGTCCTCATCCAGGAGCGTCTGCGTGTTGCTGGCCATAAACTCGGTGATGCGCACCTGCGCGGTTGCGGGAAGGGAAAGGAGGGTAAAAACCAGGATGGTTGAGAGAATATTTTTCATGGTGATGACACCAAAATGTCGCATTTTTTATACCAAATTCCATTTTAATCGGGCCTATTTGGGCCGGGCGGTTTTTGGGAAAAGGCTGCCGGAGCGTGCGCCGCGCCGGACTCTGGCCATCAACTTGAGGCCGGGACTGAAATGGTTTTTGCCATTTCCGATTGGCCTTCGGCGGCCTCGGATCAACGCCACGGTCAATTCGTAAAAATATTTTGCCAATTTTCCGGCAAGGCGCTTGACAGGAAAAATTTATTCATTAAGTTCAAACGAAGCGGTCAGTGAACTGTCAAAGTTACACAAAAGTCACATTAACAGACTATGGACATACATCATCCGTTCCTGAGTGAATTCCCCGAACATCGCGAAACCGTCCGCCACCTGCGCCTGAGCGACAATCAATTCCGCCAAAGGTTTGAGGAATATCACCACCTGGACGACGCCATTTGCCGCATTGAGGAGGAAATTGAGTTCGCCACCGACCAGGAAATTGACGAACTGAAATTCAAGCGCGCCAAGCTCAAGGACGCGCTTTATTCCGCGGTCAGCCGCGCCACGGTTGCGGCGCACTGAGCGTTGTTTTTGCCGGCGCCAATCGCGCCACCAACACCGGTCGCCTCAATGCGATTCGGCGGCGGTGGCAGCTTTCTTTTTCTTCACTTCTTCAATCACCTTTTCCGCCGCGTCGCGCGGCATTTCCTCGTAATGGCTGAAATCCTCGCTGTGCACGCCGCGCCCGCCGGTCAGTGACCGCAGGGTGCTCGAATAATGGTACAGTTCCTTGGCCGGCACCTGCGCCTTGATGACCTGGAATCCACCGTCGGCCTCGATGCCTTGGATCCGCCCGCGCCGGGACGATAGATCGCCCATCACCTTGCCCATGCAGTCATCCGGAATCTGGATTTCAACGTTGTTGATCGGCTCCAGCAGGCACGGCTTGGCCGCTGTAAACGCCTCCTTGAATGCAAAGTAACCGGCAATCTGGAACGCGATGTCCTTGGAATCCACCGGGTGCATCTTGCCGTCGTAAAAATCAACCTTCACGTCCGTCACGCGGCAGCCGGCGAGGATGCCTTCGGTGCAGGCCTGGTTGACGCCCTTCTCGACCGACGGCACAAACGTGCGGTCCACGTTCTGGCCAACCAGCGAATTGGTGAACTCCAGACCCGAGTCGCGCGGTTTGGGCTCGATGCGCATCCAGACCTCGGCGAACTGCCCGGAACCGCCGGTCTGCTTCTTGTGACGGTATTTCGAGTCGCCCTTGCCCTTGATGGTTTCGCGATAACGCACCCGCGGCTCGGTCAATTCCACGTGTACATTGTGCCGGCGGCGCAAACGGTCGGCCACGACCTCCAAATGCAATTCACCCTGCGCGGAGATGACGGTCTGGTGCAGTTCGGCATCCACGAAATAAAGGAACGTCGGGTCTTCATTGTGCAACGCGGCCAGGCCGGAGGCGATTTTGTCCTCCTCGCCCTTCACCTTGGCGACCAGCGAGGCGTGGATGTTCGGCTTGGGATAAACCACCTTGGGCAGCGTCACGGCCTTTTTCGCGTGGCAAAGCGTGTTGCCGGTGTGCGTGTCCTTGAGTTTGACGGCTGCCGCGATGTCGCCGGCGCCGAGAGTGTTGACCGCCTCGCGAGTCTGGCCGTTGAGCAGGTAAATCTGCCCGATGCGCTCGTTGGTCTTGCGGTCGCTGTTGTACAAGTCCATGCCGGTGGAAACCGACCCCGAATAGACGCGGAAGAATGACAGCTCGCCAAAATGCGCCTCGGACATCGTCTTGAAAATGTAAAGCACCGGTTCGGCATCCTCCAAACCCACCTCCACTTCCGCGTCGTTGGCATTGACGGCCTTGACCTTCTTGCGGTCCACCGGCGACGAACCGTATTTGGCGATGAAATCCATCAGGCGCGCGACGCCGATGTTGTTTTCCGCCGACGTGCAAAACAGCGGAATCAACGATTCCTTTTGCACCGCCGCGTGGATGCCGGCGCGGAATTCTTCTTCCGTCAAACTGCCCTGCTCGAAAAACTTGTTCATCAGCGCGTCGTCAGACTCGGCGATGTGCTCGATCAACTGGCGGTGCAATTCCTTGACCTGGGTTTCCAATTCGCCGGTCGCCGCTTCCTCCTTGAATTTGCCGCTGAAATCGGCCGCGTAGGTCACCACCTCGTTGCGCAACACGTCCAGGGCGCGATTGAAGCCGGGGCCGGGATTCACCGGCACGCTCAACGGAAAAACATGCCGGCCAAACCGTTCCTGCACCTGTTTCACCACCGCGTCGAAATCCACATGCTCCTTGTCCATCCCGTTCACCACGATCATCTTCGGAATCCCATACCGCGTCGCGTAATCCCATACCCGGTCGGTGCCCACGCTGACCCCGTGTTGCGCGTGAATCACCACCAGCGCAAAATCGCCAACGCGTAATGCGCCCAGCCCTTCACTGATGAAATCGAGGTAACCCGGCGTGTCAATGATGTTGAGCTTCTTGCCCGCCCACTCCGTGTGCAGCAGCGATGCCGAGACCGAAATCTGCCGGTTCTTTTCGCTGACGTGATAATCCGACACCGTCGAGCCGTCGGCAATGCGGCCCATGCGGTTGATGACGCCGCCGCACGCGAGCATGGCTTCGCAGAGCATCGTCTTGCCGGACGAGGCGTGACCGACGACGGCGAAGTTACGGATGTCTGCTGGAGCGTAATTTTTCATAGGGGAATTTCTTTCAATTTGGAAACGATGGAACTGCAATCGCCCGCGACTCATCAAAGGAGTGCGGCTCGTTTGAAGACAAATGCAACGTTGCGAAAGCCCGCCGGAGACGGGCACCGATGGTTTGCATACGCCATTTTATACCTTACCTGCCACCCCGCTGAAAAGAAAAGTTTGGCATTATTGCGAAAAATCTTGCCGCGTTGCCCGGAACGCAGTTCCTGGTGAGGAGCCAATGTTTACAAACACGAATCCCCGCCCAACCTCCCCTCACCCGTTTTTGACCAAGACACCGTTTTTATTGGCCTGGATTCAAATACGGCTTGAATCAGCCCGATTTTTCCAACACACTGGACGGGTTGAAAAGAAAATTTTCCGTCAATACGATATGAGCACACAAAAGATTAAAGTAGCCTGGATCAAGGGCGGCCCCGTCAAATGCGACATTCTTCCACAGCGTTCCGCGCACCTTTACCGCCTGGTGCTGCTGGGCGCGCCCGGCGTGGGCAAGGGCACCCAGGCCGAACTGCTCTGCGAACGCCTCGGCACCTGCCACCTCTCCACCGGCGACATCTTCCGCGCCGCCAAATCCCTCCCCGAGGGCGAGCGCAGCCCGGCACTGGAATCCGCGCTGGGCTACATGAAACGCGGCGACCTCGTCCCCGACCAGACCGTCCTCGACCTCATTGCCGAACGCACGGCCTGCCTCCGTTGTGAAGCCGGATTTTTGCTCGACGGCTTTCCGCGCACCGCCCCGCAGGCCGAGGCCTTCGCCAAAATCATGGAGCGGGAAAAAATTTCGCTCGACGCCGTCCTCAATTACGAACTGCCCATTGCCAAAATCGTCGCGCGCCTGGCCGGCCGGCGCACCTGCCCCAAGTGCAAGGCCGGCTATCACGTCACCACGCTCCCCCCGCGCGTCGAGGGCGTCTGCAACCATTGCGGAACCCAACTCGAGCAGCGCGAGGACGACCGGCCCGAAGCCGTCAAGGTGCGCATGGAGGTCTATGAAAAAAGCACCAAACCGCTGATTGATTTTTACCAGAAACGCGGTTTGCTGGTGACCGTCGAAGCCGAGGGCACGCCGGAGGAAATTTACCAGCGCACCCTCGCCGCGCTGAGTTCCCTCCGCGCTGGTTGAGCCGCGCCGACCGTCGCATCGTTTCGGCCGGAACGCCGGATTTATCCGGCCGTTAAATATCCGCGGGCTTGCTGCCACAGACATGCGGCGTTCCGCGGCAGCGCGCGGAGATTTCCGAAAAAAACAGACTCTTAAACCCGGCGCGGTTCCTGGGAGCGCTGGCGTCCCGCCGGCGTGTTCCGTTTTCGGCTCCCAACTGGCCGGCAGAACGCCGGCGCTCCCATCCTTGCCTCCTGACTTCAACCGCCGGGCAAGGAATGTGGGCATTTTGCCAAGAGCCGTGTAGTGACGCTTTCGCCGCAGACTTATCGTGTCAATAAGAATTGTGGAAGCCGCCATCCAAAAAAACTTGAATCCGACCCCAACCAGGCCGTCCAACGGGAAAGACCGCGTTGCGATTCCAGAGACGGCCTTCGGCTGCCCGCGAGATTTCCTCAACAACCGCTTCGTTTACGCGGTCATCTCCGCCCGCGCCCACGGCTTGTCGCTGGGCGTGAACATGACCCCCGACAAATCCTGCAGCTTCGACTGCCTCTATTGCGAGGTGGACCGCCGGAATGCTCCGCGCAAGACGAAGCTGGACGTGGATGCGATGGCCGCCGAACTGCACAAGACGCTCGCGTTTGTGCTGGCGGGAAAATTGCGCGAACGCCCCTTTTACTCCGCCCTGCCGGAGGAATTGTTGACGCTGCGTCATGTGGCCTTGAGCGGCGACGGCGAGCCGACCCTCGCGCCGAATTTTGCCCAGGCCGTTGAATCCATCGTGCACATCCGGGCGCTCGGCGAATTTCCCTTCTTCAAAATCGTGCTCATTACCAACGGCACCGGGCTGGACCAGCCCCACGTGCAGCAGGGCTTGAAACATTTCACCAAGTCCGACGAAATCTGGGCCAAGCTCGACGGCGGCACGCCGGATTTTTTCAGCCGGGTGGACCGGTCCAACGTGCCGCTGGACAAGGTGCTCTCCAACATCCTGCTCGTCGCCCGCCAGCGCCCCGTGATCATCCAAAGCCTCTTCCCCGCCATCAACGGCGAAGAACCGCCGGCCCGCGAAATCGAGGAATTCGCCCATCGCCTCAAGGAATTGAAATCCGGCGGCGCGGACATTCCCCTCGTGCAAATTTACTCCGCCACCCGGCCGATGTCTCATGCCGAGTGCGGACACCTGCCGCTCAAAACCCTTTCCCACATCGCCCACACCGTCCGCCACGTCTCCGGCCTCAAAGCCGAAGTGTTCTAACCAGCCGCTTCGTCCTCGTCCTCGAAAATTGCCAACCGCCAGCCCCGGAATGTGAACAGAAACTGACGTAGGACAGCGCGTCCCGCCCGTCTCGTTCCGATGTTGAGGGTTGAGGGTTGAGGGTTCGATGTTCGTTGTTCGTTGTTCGATGTTGAATGTTCGATGTTTCTCACCGCGTGGAGCGAAGCGATTTACGCGAGCCTTCGACTCTCAACCTTCAACCTTCAACCATCAACTTTCAACCGCCCACATCCAGCGGACTGCGCACGCCAATCCCCGGCTTCTGCATCACGTGAGTATAGATTTGGGTGGTGCTGACGTCTTTATGCCCGAGCAAATCCTGCACCGTCCGAATATCATAACCATTTTCCAGCAAATTCCACACCCAACACCTCGCGATAGAGAAATAACAAAGCATTCAACGCCTGATTCTGTGTGGCCGCACCCACTTGAAGCCGCGCCGCCAAGTCCGTCAAAAAGGCCCGCACTTCCACCTCGCCCATTTCCTTCGGATGCCGCCAAATCCAGCCGCCGGCAGGGCGCGTCACTCCGTGCGCGCCGCCAGGGACCGCTCTGCGATGAAACAAGATAAACCGCCGAATCCATTGGAGATACGTTTCCTCCGTCCGATGCGACAATTGCTTGAACCGCATCACTTCCCGGCACTGATCCAGAAACTTCAACTTGGGATTGGGAACCAGCCGCCCCAAAGGCTTCCTTTGCCGGACCGTAGTTTCTGCCGCAAAGGTTTGACGCCCCGGAAAATACCCGCGATTTGCATTCATGAATTAGGCCAAACATATAACTTGCCATTTTTGCGTAAACCAGCTTATTTTAACGACATGGCAAAGAAAGCAAGGGTCTTGCTTCCCGACTTAGGCCAAACTGCGGTTTGGCCGAATACCTGTTAGCCCGATACTGCGCCTATGAAAAAATTCGTCGCCATTTTATTTTGCCTGCTGATGTTTGCTTTGGGGTTTGCTGTCGGTCATCGCGTCGGACTTCGGAGGGCGCTTCACAAGATAGGCGATGAGATGACCCAGGACCAGTTAGTGGATGCTCAGAATGCCGAGCAGTTGGAAGTTCGTGGCTATTTATATTCGTTGCACGCATTGGACTCTGGACGCGCCGAAGATATTGCCGACCTTCGCAAGCGCGCCATGACACATATGCGGGTGTATATTCAGGGCGTTCAGGATTTGCACGACTTGGGCTACGAGTGGACTCCGAGCAGCCTGATCCTTTCCAATGTCACAGCTTATTTGGCAGAGCACCCACGAGAGAAATGACATGACGTATCGGGCTAACACCTATTAAGCCCGGACGGTCAACAAGAAAAAGCATACCCTGACGGAAAAGATTTCTTTTCCGTTTTCGCGTCCTCAGAACCGAGTCTTCGACTTGATTTGCCTTCCCAAAGCCGCCACCAGATGGGTGCCCCAAACGGGATTGTTCACTTCGCGAATTGTGGTCAGTTGGCAGCTCGAAACGAAGTTCCGGCTGAACACCTATTCGGACTCCATCGGGCCGGTCAGAGCACCAAGCCCATGCCACCGCCATTTTTTTAATTCGGGGTCAAGATATGACTGAAGAATGGTGCGCGCTGCAGGTTTTGAACCTGCGACCCCCAGTGTGTGATACTGGTGCTCTACCGCTGAGCTAAGCGCGCCCCGCTCTGTATAAAGCCACGAATCAGCCAAAAATTCAATCTTAAAAGCAACGCCGACTTGGCGCATTTTGACCCACGCAGGCCAAACTTTCTCCCTGGGAGTTGTTTCCGGTTGGTGGTGTTGAGACGCGACCGCCAGACGCTGAGAAGCTTTCCCATGATTGCGGAGTTTAATCCTTAACGGTAAAACCATTTTTTCATGTCCGGACGAAATTTTGCGTACATTTTGATCGTTTTGATTGCCGCCGCTGCCTGCCCGTTTTTGTCTCCCGCGCCCAGGTCACCAACGCGCCCAAGACCGAAATTGAGGTGTTTGAGGCCCAGACCGGAATGCGGTCATCGTCAAGGGCTCCAGCCAGACCGGCTCGATGTCCATCGGCAAGCCGTAATCTCGGTGCGTCAGCAAGGAATCACTGAAGTCGGCACCGGCCGCAAGGTATATGGTCGTGGCCGTCGAGATCACCGAGGGCAACCAGCGAGCGGAAAGGTTGTTGGTGGACTATGACGAAATTGGATTCGCTGCTCAACGGCCTGAATTACCTCGCCAAAATTGACTACAACGTGACGACCCTGCCCGACTTTTATGCCAGCTACACCACCAAGTCCGGGCTTCGGGTCGGCGCCTACACCAGCCAGCGCCGGGGCGCCATTCAGTTCTTTCTGCAGGACCGCAGCGTAAACAGCGTGCGAATCTTAATTACGCCGGCCCAGCTTGCCCAGTTCCAGACCTTGATCGAACAAGCCAGGAAAAGTTTGGATTCCATGCGCATTCCTCACTGACGGTGCGAGGCGAAAGCGACTTCTGCAAATGATGTAGCGGCGCTCTGCGAGCGTCGCACTGGTTTCTCAGGAAAATGCGGCGGTCACAGACCGCCGCTACAGTTTCTCATTTTCTCAAAATCGTGTCCCGCTGCGCCCAGTCGGGATTGGCGCCCGGGTAATCCAGATTGTAATGCAGCCCGCGGCTTTCCGGGCGCATTTGCGCGCAGCGCACAATCAATTCCGCCGTCGTGGCGATGTTGCGCAATTCCAGCAGGTCGCTCGTGACGATGAAATTCCAGTAATACTCGCGAATCTCCTGCTGTAGGTGCGCCAGCCGGCTCTGCGCCCGCTGCAGCCGCTTGTTCGTGCGCACGATGCCCACGTAATCCCACATCAGCCGCCGGATTTCGTCCCAGTTGTGGGACACCACGACCATTTCGTCCGGATTGTGCGCGTTGCCGGATTGCCACAGCGGAATTTTTAAATCCGTTTTCTCGCGAGCAACGGGAATGCTTTTTTCCGCCGCGCGGTGCGCGCAAACCAGGGCCTCCAAAAGCGAATTGCTCGCCAGCCGGTTTGCGCCGTGCAATCCGGTGCAGGCCACCTCGCCGACGGCATAACAACCCGGCGATGTCCGTTCCGCCGTCCACGTCCGTCACCACGCCGCCGCACTGGTAATGCGCCGCCGGCACGACCGGGATCGGCTCCTTCGTGATGTCAATGCCGTAGCGCAGGCAGGTCTGGTAGATGTTCGGAAAGCGCTCGATGATGAACCGCGCCGGTTTGTGCGTGATGTCCAGCCACACGTGTTCCGCCCCGCTCTTTTTCATCTCGCTGTCAATGGCGCGCGCCACCACGTCGCGCGGCGCCAGTGATTTCAGCGGATGCCAGGCGTCCATGAATTCAACGCCTTCGAGCGATTTGAGCACGCCGCCCTCGCCGCGAACGGCTTCGCTGATGAGAAACGACTTCGCCTGCGGATGATAAAGGCACGTCGGATGGAACTGGACGAACTCCATGTCTGACACCGCCGCGCCGGCACGATACGCCATCGCCACGCCGTCGCCGGTCGCGATGTCGGGGTTCGTCGTGTAGAGATAAACCTTGCCACAGCCGCCCGTGGCCAGCAGCGTCACTGGCGCGGTGAACGTCCAGACACGCCCGGCTTTTTTATCGAATACATACGCGCCGAGGCAGCGGTTGGCACCGACATAACCGAGCTTCTGGCTGGTGATCAGGTCAATCCCAATGTGGTTCTCGAAAATCTGGATGTTCGGCTGCCGCGCCACTGAGGTCGAGCAATGCGCGTTCGATTTCGCGTCCGGTCACGTCCTTGGCGTGCAAAATCCGCCGTTTGGAATGCCCGCCTTCCTTGCCGAGGTCCAGTTCCCTGCCGCCATCTTCGGCTGGCGCGTCGCGCTCGGAAAACTTCATGCCCAGTTCAATCAGTTCCTGAATCCGCGCCGGGCCTTCCTCGACGATGGTGCGAACGACGTTTTCCTTGCACAACCCCGCGCCCGCCGTGAGCGTGTCGCGCACGTGCATCTCGAACGAGTCTTCCTTGCTGGTCACCGCGGCGATGCCGCCCTGCGCGTAATTCGTGTTCGACTCCGCGCGGTCCTTTTTGGTGACGATGGCCACGCGCCCGCGCGGCGCGACCTTCAACGCGAAGGACAACCCCGCGATGCCGCTGCCGAGAACGAGATAGTCGAATTGTTTCATTTCAAAGTGGCGCGTTGTCAATCAGCCGCGTTTTGCCCATGAACACCGCCAGCGCCAGGTGCGCGCCGCGCGTCACTTTTGAGACGGGCGCTAGCGTATCCGGTTCAAAAAATTCCACATAATCCAATCGCGCGTCCGGTTCGCGTTCGATGAATCGTTTCAAATCCGTCTTCAAACGTGCTGCGGGAACCGGTTTTGATAACGTTTTTACTGCCGCTCGCGCTATTTGGATTGAGCGCCAGAGCACCACCGCCTGCCGGCGCAAATCGCCTTCGAGATATTTGTTGCGTGAACTCATCGCCAGGCCGTCCGGCTCGCGCAACGTCGGGGCGACGATGATTTTCACCGGAAAATTCAAATCGGCAGCCATGTGTTTGATGATGGCCGCCTGCTGCCAGTCTTTCGCGCCGAACACCGCCACGTCCGGCAGTACGATGTTGAACAGCTTGGCCACAACCGTCGTGACGCCGCGAAAATGCGTTGGCCGCGACGCGCCTTCCATGCTCTGCGACAATTTTTCCTCGACGACGTACGTGCTGAACTTTTGGAGTGCGCCGACATGTCGGCGCTTTGAAAGCGGTGACATGTCACCGCACTCCCAAACCGGATACATTTCCTTGTCGCCGGGCGTGAACACGACATCCACACCTGCTTCGCGGCACAGTTTCGAAATCGCGTTTCAAATCGCGCGGGTATTTTGAAAAATCCTCCTTCGGTCCGAACTGCGTCGGGTTTACGTAAATGCTCACCACCACCCGGCAGGCCCGGCCGGCGCGCTTGCGGGCCTCGCGGACGAGGCTCAAGTGGCCGGCGTGCAAATAGCCCATGGTCGGCACAAGGCCGATGCGCTGGCCCGTGCGCTGCCATTGTCTGGCCAGACGCTGCATCGCGGCGATGGAACTGACGATTCGCATGGTGGAAAAGTGCGGCACCGGCGGCGGGCAATCAATTCAATTGTCGGGACCCAAAAGCCTAATCCAGCGTCTGCCGGTAACGTTTAATTCCAATCGCCAGCATCACGACCAAAAACAGCGCAATCGGCCAGAGGTCGGGCGCGATTTCAACAAAACCATTTCCTTTCAGCAGAATCCCGCGCACGACGCGCAGAAAATGCGTCAGCGGCAGAATTTCGCCGATGTCCTGCGCCCAGCCCGGCATGCCGCGGAACGGAAACATGTAGCCGGACAACAAAATGTTCGGCAAAAAGAAAAACATTCCCATCTGCATGGCCTGACGTTGATTTCGGGCGATGGTGGAAAAAGTGACGCCGACTGCCAGATGCGCGACGATGAACAAAAATGCCAGCGCCAGCAGCAACGGCACGCTGCCCACAATCGGCACGTCGAACAAAAATTTCGCCGCCGCCAGAATCAAAAAAATCTGGATGTAGCCGACCATTATGTAAGGCACGATTTTGCCGATGATCACTTCACCTGGTCGCAGCGGTGTCGAAAGCAGGTTTTCCATCGTACCGCTCTCGCGTTCGCGCGTGATGGCCAGCGCCGTGATGATGACCATCGTCATCGTCAAAATCACGCCCATGAGTCCGGGCACGATGTTATACTGCGTGATGTTTTCGGGGTTGTAATGTTGATGAACAACAAGATTGAAAGGCGCGGAACCTGCGTGAAGTTTTGCCAGCGGCCCGGTCAAATCACGATTCAAAACGGCTGGCGCCAGCGCATTCAAGGCGGCGACGGCGTAGCCGATGGCCATCGGGTCGGTTGCGTCGGCTTCGAGCAGCAAATCGGGTTGCCCGCCGCGAATCAGTTGGCGCGAGAAATCCACCGGTATTTCCACGGCGAATTGCACCGTGCCTTGCGCGAGAAGTTGCTGAATTTCCGCTTCGCTCCGCGGTTCGCGCGTGATGTCGAAGTAACTGCTGTTGCGCATGGCCCAAACAATCGTGCGCGAAAAAACACTGTTGTCGGCGGAATAAACGGCCGTGGGCAGATGCTTTGGATCGGAATTGATGGCGTAGCCGAACAGGATGAGTTGAATTATTGGAATGCCAAGCATCATGGCGAACGTCAGCCGGTCGCGGCGCATCTGGATGAATTCCTTCACCACAATCGCCCAGAACCGCCGCCAGTTGAATGCGAACCGATTCACGAGAGCCTCTCCAGTTTCTCCGTAGCAGCCAACGTGAGTTGGCTCTGACTTTTTCCGCAAAGACCAGATTGAGCCGACTCACGTCGGCTGCTACGATGCATTTTGGGGTTCACGAGAAATTGTCCTTTGCGGTTTCCATCAGGCTGATGAAAACGTCTTCCAGTCCTGATTGGATTTGCGTCCAGTGATAATCGCCTGTGATCAACGGACTCACGCTCGCGCGCACTTTTTCCGCGTCAAGCCCGCTGACATGCAGCGTTGAGCCGAACGCCACAACTTGCTCGACGCCGGGTTTTCCGCGGATTTTTTCCGCGAATTCGTGCAAATTTCCGCCGGTCACTTCCCAGGTCGTGAGTTTTGAATTTTTCAAAACTTCGTCAACCGTTCCACTGGCCAGGAGGTTTCCATAGCTGATGTAGGCCACACGATTGCAGCGTTCCGCTTCATCCATGTAATGTGTTGTGATCAGCACGGTCAACCCCCCGCCGGCCAACTGCTGGATTTCATCCCAAAAATCGCGGCGCGCCTTCGGGTCCACGCCCGCCGTCGGCTCGTCGAGCAGAAGCAGTTGCGGCTCGTGAATCAGACACGCGGACAACGCCAGCCGCTGTTTCCAGCCGCCGGACAATTCACCGGCGAGCTGCTTTCGCCGCTTGGTCATGCCGAGACGTTCCAGACTTTTTTCAACGGCGGCCTTGCGCTGCGGCATGCCGTAAATGCGCGCGATGAAATCCAGATTTTCCTCGATGGTCAGGTCTTCGTAGAAGCTGAACCGCTGCGTCATGTAGCCGACCTGCTTTTTAATTTCGGAACTTTGCGTGCGAAAATCGAAACCGAGGCACTGGCCGCTGCCGGCATCGGGCTTGAGCAAACCGCAGAGCATCCGCAAAAAAGTCGTCTTGCCGCTGCCGTTCGGACCGAGGAAACCGTAAATCTCGCCGTGGCGCACCTGCATGGGGATGTTGTTCACGACCGTGCGGTTGCCGAACCGCTTCGTGATGCCTTGAACATCAATGACAAGGTCAGGCGGGTTCATGTCCAATTGCGTGAGACGTGAAACGTGATGCGTGAATTACATTTGGGCGTCAATGGGTTTTTACGCATCACGTTTCACGTTTCACGTTTTATTTCAACTCCACATCCACCGGCTGGCCGGGACGAAGGTCCGCCGCATCCGTCGGGGAAAATTTCGCCTCGATCATAAAAATCAATTTCGCGCGGTTCTCGCGATTATATAAAACCGGCGGCGTGAACTCTGCCTGGGAGGAAATGTAATTGACCGTGGCCGAATACGCGCGCCGCCCACCGTCAAAAGTCACGCTGGCGGTCTGGCCGGGCTTGATTCGCGGCAAGGCCGCCTGCGGCACGAAGAAGCGCACTTTGACGTTGGCCGGCGGCAACAGCTCGACGACCGGGTTGCCCGCCGCAACCCATTCGCCGGCACGATACAAGGTGTCCTGCACCAGCGCATTCGTGGGCGCGAACTGCTGTTTTTGGTCGAACGACCAGCGCGCCTTGTCCAGCGCGGCGGTTTGTGAGTCCACCTGGGCCCGGTCGGCGTCGCGCTGCGCACGGGTCTGATCCAGTTCCTCGGCGGAAATCACCCCCTGATCGTTGCGCAATCGCTGGCGGCGGGCGAATTCGGCTTCGGAAAGCGCGAGACTGGCTTTTGCCTGCGCGAGATTCTTTTCCGCCTGCTGGACGGCGGCGGCTTCCGACCCGCGTTCCAGCTCAAACAACAACTGGCCGGTTTTGACCGCGCCGCCACGCGCCACGGCCAGATTCGTCAGCGCGCCGCCGAGCGGTGACGCAACGTAAACGTATTCGCCTTCGATATAGCCTTGAAAGACGTTTGAAGAATTCGGAGAACAACCGGCGGCAAAAAGCGCGGCCAGCGCAAAACTGAAGATTGAAATGAAAATTCTTTGGCGCCGCATCGGCAAAGGAAAGCCCATGCGGCAGGAAATTGCAAGTTTGCGCTTAAATACCCAAATGATAGATTCAGGGCCGTATGAAAAAGTTGTTATTCGCCGTTGGATTGTTCATTTGTTTTGTCTGGAATGTGACCGCGCAAAACACCAACACCAGTTTGCCTGGCTGGATCACGCGTCCGCTGTCGCTGACCGACTGCCTCAATATCGCGCTCCAGCAAAATGGAACGATTCTCAAGGCCGGGAACGATCTGGACGCGCAGTATGGCGTGGTCGTGCAAACGCGTGCCGTCGCCCTGCCCCAAGTCCAGGCCACCGGCCAATACAAGGACACCGACCCGAACGCGATTGAAAACTTTCCGGGCACCACGCTGCCTGATAAAAATTGGAATGCGGGCGTCCAAATCGTTCAATCCATTTATGAAGGCGGGAGGCTGGTGGCGGCTTTGCAGGCTGCCAGCGCCACCAAAAAGCAGGCGTTGGCCCAGTATCAGACCGCCGTCGCCGATACGCTGCTCGTCGTCCGCCTGGCATATTACGACGTGCTGCTTGCCGCGCAGCAAATCACCGTGCATGAAGCCTCGGTCAACCTGCTGCAAAAGGAACTGGATGACCAGCAAAGCCGTTACCAGGCCGGCACCGTGCCCAAACTCAATGTGTTGCGCGCCGAAGTAGCCCTGGCCAACGAACGTCCGGCCTTGATTCAGGCGCGAAATAATTATCGCATTGCCAAAAACAATCTGTCCAACCTGCTCGGCTACAATCTGCCACGCGATATTTGGGAGGACATTCCGTTGAACCTGACCGATACTCTCGACGCCACGCCGTACCAGGTGGATTTGCCCACGGCGATCCAGCAGGCGCTGGGCAGACGCACCGAACTTACCGCTCTGCGCCAAACGGCGGAGTTGCAGCGGTTGGGCATTGTCAACGCCAAGGCCGGCTATAAACCGACGGTTCAGGTGTTTGCCGGTTACAACTGGTACAATGCGCAATTTACACAGCCGGTCGAAATCAATCATGACATCAATGGCTGGAATGCCGGGGCACAGATGAGCTGGGATGTTTTTGACGGGATGCTGACCCACGGCAAAGTCACCCAAGCCAGGGCGTTGTACGACAAAGCCAAGACCGATCTGGACGACCGGGCGCGGCAGATTGAACTGGAGGTGCGCACGGCTTATTCCGGTTTCATCATGGCGCGCGAAGTCCTGGATTCGCAGCTCAAGGTGCAGGAAGAGGCCGAGGAGGCTCTGCGCGAAGCGAGCGCGCGTGCTGATGCCGGCACCGGCACGCAGCTCGACGTGCTCGACGCCCAAACGTCGCTGACGCAGGCACGCACCACCGAGGTCCAGGCATTGCACGACTACGACGCCGCCCGCGCCCGGCTCGAACGCGCCATCGGCGAGGAGATGATTCAAAAGCCCGCGCCATCAAAACCGTGATTTGCCGTTGACGACGATGGTGGTCATGGGGGATTTTGTCGGGCCATGACAAAAATTCAACGAGCACTGATTTCAGTTTCGGACAAAACGGGCCTGGTTCCGTTTGCACAAATTCTGGCCAAAGCCGGAATCGAAATTCTTTCCACCGGCGGCACCGCCAAAACGCTGCGCGAAGCCGGGCTGGCGGTGAAAGACGTGAGTGAGCACACCGGCTTTCCCGAGATGCTCGACGGCCGCGTCAAAACTTTGCACCCGAAAGTCCATGGCGGCCTGCTGTTTATTCGCGGCAATGAAAACCACGAGGCCGCCGTGCGAACGCATGGCATCCAACCGATTGATCTGGTCGTCGTAAATCTTTATCCCTTCGAGCAAACCGTCGCCAAGCCGGACGTGAGCCTGCACGATGCGATTGAGAACATTGACATCGGCGGGCCTTCGATGCTGCGCAGCGCGGCAAAAAATCATGACAGCGTCACGGTGGTGGTGGACCCGTTTGATTACTCGGAGGTGGCGAAACAGATCTCCGGGAACGGCAACACGACATTGGAACTGCGCCGCAAACTGGCGGCGAAAGTATTCGCGCGCACTGCGGCTTACGATGGCGCCATTGCCGCACATCTGAAAAAAGAATTCCAGCCGGCACCGGACTCCAGCCTACCCCCGGCGCTCAATCTTTTCGCGCCGCTGGCACAGACACTGCGTTACGGGGAAAATCCGCATCAGGCGGCGGCGCTTTACGGCGGATTCAACGAGTTTTTCCGCCAATTACACGGCAAGGAACTTTCCTACAACAACATTCTGGATTTGACGGCGGCGGCGAATTTGATTGCGGAATTTTCGGCCGACCCGCCGACGCTGGCGATCTTGAAACACACTAATCCGTGCGGGGTCGGCCAAGGGACAAGCCTGCGTGAGGCGTGGGACAAGGCGTTTGCGACGGACAAACAGGCGCCGTTCGGCGGCATCATCGCCGTGAACTGCCCGCTCGACGGCGCTTGCGCGGAGGCGATCGCGGAAATTTTCAGCGAGGTCATCATCGCGCCGGACTTTTCGGCGGAAGCGCTGGCGGTTTTGCAAAGGAAAAAAAATCTCCGCCTGCTCAAACTCTTGAAATCACCGCTTCAGTCCGGCGCGATGGATTTGCGAAGCGTCGGAGCCAATTCATTTTTGTTGCAGGAGCGCGATTTGAAAACCACGGGGCGAGCGGATTTGAAAGTTGTCACGCGCCGGCAACCGACGGACGAGGAATGGCGCGCGATGCTGTTTGGCTGGCGGGTGGCCAAGCACGTGAAGTCCAACGCGATTGTTTACGGCGCGGCGGACCGGACGCTGGGCATTGGCGCCGGACAGATGAGCCGCGTGGACGCCAGCCGGATAGCGGTCTGGAAGGCGGGCGAAGCCGGGCTTTTACTGAAAGGCAGCGTGGTTTGCAGCGACGCATTTTTTCCGTTTCCGGACGGTTTGGTTGCGGCGGCGGAGGCGGGCGCGACGGCGGCGATTCAACCGGGCGGTTCGGTGCGCGACGCGGAAGTCATCGCAGCGGCGGACGAACGAAACCTGGCCATGGCCTTCACCGGCGCGCGGCATTTCCGGCATTAACGGATGAGCCAGTAAATCAACGCGAACTGGGCAGCAGTGACCGCCGCCAGCAACGCCCAGACGAACGCTTCACGCAGGCGCAGGCCGCGCTGGCGGGCAACGGCAAGCCAGAACTGGAGTTTGGCGGAACCGAGGGTGATGATGTCCCCATTCCGAAGAATCGCGGTCTGAACGGGTCCGCCGTTGACGGTGGTCAGGGCATTGGGCGCGGTGATAAGCGTGAAACCTTTCTGCCGGTTGAATTCCAGTGTGAGGTGCTGATCCCAAATGCCGTCGTCGTCGAGTTGCAGATCGCTTCCGACCGCACGGCCGATGCGGAAAGGAAAACGGCGGGCCGCCGATTGAGCGCCCGCCTTTTTTCCTGAAAGAATGTCAAGTTGAACCATTAAAACAATCGGCGCGGCACCTGGATTTGATCGTTGGGATAGACCTGTGGATCTTTGGACGGGTCTCGCAATGCTTCGTTGCAATTGACTTTGATGCGCTGGCCGTTGGCGCGGATGAGCCAGACTTTTTTGTGATTGGCAAATTCAGTGAAATCACCCGCAGTTGTAATGGCCTTGGTAACGGTCATCTGGCCGGCATAGAGCTGGCGCCCAGGCATCTTGACCTCGCCTTTAACGTAGTAAACACGTTCTCCGGTGTTCACAGTGACCGTGAGGTGGCGGTACAATTTCGGCACATAGAGGTTGTATATTTCGTTTTGAAGCTCGCCCGCGGTTTTACCCGCGGCTTGAACATGACCGATATCGGGCATGGTGATGGTGCCGTCCTCCTTGATGGGTTCCTGGTGCGGCTCAATTGCCGTCGGCAGGCCGGACAAGGTCACGATAACTGTGTCGCCGACATGAAAACGAGCAACGTCCGTCACAGTATAGCCTGTGTCCGGCGAACCGGTCATTATCGGCGCAGTGGGGTTGTCGGAAAAGATGGGGTCAATCGGCGACGAACTGCATCCGGTGAAAACGGCACCGACAAACAACAGGCCACAAACAAACGATCCCAAACTTGACGCTTTCCAAAATAATTTCATTGTTCTAATCATTACGAAAATGGGCGCACAATCAATACTTTTGTTTAATGTCGATCTGATCGGTGTCGCCGGAATCTTTTTCCTTCGCGGCAGTTTCCTGCACCTCTTCATTGCGCGAGTAGTAATTTCCGCCGTGGTAGTAGCCGGTGTAGTAGTAATAACTTTCGTCCTGCGACATGTTGATATTATTGAGGAGGATGCCGATAAGGTTGCCGCCGACTTTTTCGATTAATTGCTTGGCGCGGATGCTCATGGGCTGTGGATAACGGCGGTATTGAATAACCTGAATGACCACGTCCACTTCGCTGGCCAAAACCGAGGCGTCACTCACACCCAGAATGGGCGGCGAATCGAAAAAGATGAAATCATATCGCTGTTTCAACTCAGCCACCATTTCCTTCATTTGCGCCGAGCCAAGAATGCTCATCGAACTGCTCGGCAGTTTGCCGCTGGCCATGAAGTCAAGCATGGGCACGTTGCTGGTCTGGATGATTTCGTCGAGCTTGTTCTGTTTAAGGAGATAATTTGTCAGGCCGATGTTGTTGGCAACGTGCAACTGTTTGTGAAGCGTTGGCCGGCGCAAATCGGAATCCACGACCAAGATGCGCTGGCCGGCCTGAGCAAACACCGTGGCCAGATTCAGCACCGTGATGGATTTGCCTTCCCCCGCACCAGCACTGACGACCACAATGGTATTTAATTTTTCGTCCTTGCGCGAGAACAGGATGTTGGTGCGCAACACGCGGTAGGCCTCGGCGTGCTGGCTTTCGGGGCCTTCGTCCACCAGGTAACCGACGTTCTGCGGGATGACGCCGAGCACCGGTGTTTGGAATGCGCGTTCCACCTCTTCAATCGTCTTGACGCTGGTATCCAGATATTCAATGAAGAAAGCCAAGCCAACCCCCATAATCAAACCGATGATGACCCCGAGAATGATGTTCAGGGGTTTGTTTGGCTTGACCGGCTTGTCTCCAGGCTGGGCCGGGTCCGTAATTTCCACGATGGAGGTTTTGGGGATTTTAACGTCAAGCTTTTCCGTTTCAATTTTGGCGGCCAGCAGTTTGTGAAATTCGATCAAGTTTCCCAGCTTGCGTTTTTCATTCCAGTAGGGCTGGCCCCTGACGGATTCTGCCTGGTCATTTTGTTTGGCCGTCTCGACGCTAATTGTAAGTGCGTCGAGCGCGGCCTTTTCCGACTCAAGCTCATTTGCCAGGCCGGCCATGATCCCGGCGACGCGGTCGTCAATCTGGCGATTCAACTCGTCTATCATGGATTGGACCCGGGCGATACTGGGAGAGGCTGGCGCATAGTCGTTTGTCAAAGTGACGAATTGTTGTTTGGCCTCATGCAATTTGTTCAATAATTCAGTCAGAGCGGAATCTGGAACCACACTGGGCAGAACGTCCCTCAGTTTATCGGGGTCCAAGGCCTTAAGCTGGGTCAGCCGTTTCTCCAGTTTCATGTGAATCGTCTCCCCTTCGATCTGCCGGTTATTATAATCGTGCAGTTGCTCCTGCGTGAGCGTGGCCGAGGGGCTTGTGGCATTGGGATCATTGTCATTGATTTTCAATTCCGTGCGCAGAGTGTCCACATTTGACTGGACGGTTTGGATCTGGAGTTCCTCGGCTTGAAACTGTTCTTCCAACACCTTGATGCCGCCCAAGGTCTGCTGCTTGCGGATATTTTGACGGTACTCGCGATAGGCTTCGGCAATGGCGTTGGCGAGGCGCGCGGCTTCGTTTTTGTCTTCACTATAGACGGTGATGCCGATGAGCTTGGTGTTGCGCACGGGGTTGAGGCTCATGCGTTTTTTGAGAAAGTCCATGGCCTCGGTGGTTTTAAGCGTTTGGCCGCCAAAATATTTTTTGCCCCATACCTCATTCAGGTTAAGGGCTTCGACAACCTTCCCTAAAACAACATGATCCTGTATGATTTCAAATTCGGTCTGAATAAAATAAGGGTCGTACCCAGCGTAGGTCACATTGCCGGCAACGCCAGAAATGTCCGAAACGATGTCGGGTTCGATCCTGATTCGGGCCGTGCTGGCGTAGGATTCGGGCAAAAGCAGCGTTACCGCCGTGGCGATGATGGCGGTAATCAGAAAAACGGTGATAATAATGGCCTTGCGAATGCGAATGATGCGCCAGTAATCCAGGAAGTGCAGCCGGGCTTCTGGTTGCGGCTGAATCTGTTGTAACGAATCCATATGATATAAAAAATAATGGAAGCCAGAGCATTTATCCGGCTCCCGTTCAAACGTTCAGAATTTTTGGTTCAACACGGCTGGCTAATAGGCGGCTGAAACCCCCAAATAAAAACGGTTGCGCGTGTAACTGTCCCCGGGATTTGAGAGTTAACATCATCAAAATTATAGCCAGCCTCACACGAAAAATGCGTTGAAATACTATACGACAGGTTTGCCCCGAAACTATAGTAATCACTCGACTGATTGTTATAATAGCCCTGGTTGAATACCGAATGTTGCCAGCGCCCAATGACTGTACCCAGCAATTTGGGCGTCAGTCTGTGGTTGATGGAGGCAAAAACTGTCGAACTTTGCTCGTACTGCGTAATCCGCCCCTGAGCGTCCGGCTGAACCACATCCGTCGAATTCTGCATCTCCGTGAAACCGATCTGCGCATAGCTGCCCGCGCCATAAGTGTAAACCAACGACAGGTTTCCATAAGGAGACAGCGAAGTCGAACTGAGCGGATCATTGTATGGGTCCGTATATTGAACGCCGCCCTGCAGGTTCAAACTCAGATTCGGCAGAAAGGCGTGTTGCAAACCCAAATAACCCATGTAGGAACGATTGTCGCGGTCGGAACTGGTATAAAGAATGGAAGTGCTTTGATAGTACGGAGGACCTGGTGAAAAATAAGCGATGGGCTCATCTCCCGTGTAATTCACCAGCCCAAATCTGGCGCCAACTTGAAACATGGTTTCCGGCCGGACCATCCATTGCAAATTCAGCCACGCTGATTGTTCCATCCGGTTCAGCAAGCCGGCAAGACTGGCATTATCAACCGTTCCGGGAGAGCCGAAGGGATTGCCAAGCGTCGGATCCACGGGCGGAGTAGCCATCCCACCGCTGTTTTCGTAAATGAAAATCGTGTTTTGATAGCCCAGTTCGGTGCTGAACAGCCTGGTCCAATCCGTGTGCAGGGTAATCGTAGCGGTGTTGCGAATGTTGCTGCCATTAACACGACTCGTCACTGAGGTGTTGGGGTCAAGCAACTCCGGCTCCTGGCCAATGACAAACGAATCCTCCACCCTTGCCTGCCAATGTTCGGTAAACGCGTGATCCAACCACAAATCAAATTCACTGGTCTGGTCAATCGGATTTTGGCTCAACTCCTCCCGCCTCTGATAATAGTACAAACCGTAAATGTAACGCATCCCCAGTTCGGTTTGTTGCAATGGCACGTTGAATGAAATTTGGGGTGAAAATTCAAAGCCGTAACTGCCAATTTTGGCTCCCGATGACGCGGTTTCATAGTTGTCATCATAAAACCCCCGCAGCGTGCCTGAAACACTCCACATGGAAGCTGACTGGGAATTCCAGTCAGGGGCATAGGCAGCCTGAAGGCTGGCTGTGCCAGCAGCAATCAGCCCCATAGAGACAAAAAACTTCTTCATATCGCTACCACACCGGATTAATTGTTTGACCGTTCAGGCCTGTTTCCATTCAAACATTTCAAAAAAAACACCAATAGCCAACAACTTTGTTAACATTAACAAATTCATATCATTACAGTCAAAGCCATTTTTCGCCTTTTTGAATGACAAAACAGCCCTTAATTCCCTGCCTGCCTCAACCATCCAAGCGCTTGTGATTTAATTCCTTCCACAACGATTTTAAGGTTAGAGTGTTGACAACGTCCGTTTGTTCCAGCCAGCCCTTGCGCGCGATTCCCGCGCCCAGCCTGAGAAAACCAGCGTGTTCATTCCGGTGCGCATCCGGGCTGATGACGCACTTCACGCCCTTGCCTTTCGCGTAAGGCCACAACCGCCAGTCCAGGTCAAACCGGTGCGGATTGCAGTTCAGTTCGATCCACGTGCCGGTCCCGGCACACGCATCAATCACCGCCTGCGCGTTGACCGGATACGGCTCGCGTTCCAACAGCAGCCGGCCGGTCAGGTGGCCGATGATGTGGACGAATTTGTTTTCCGCCGCCCGGATCAAGCGTTTGGTGTTCTCGGCCTCGTTGCTGGACGGAACGTGCAAACTCGCCACCACCACATCCAGTTCCGCGAGCAGTTCATCATCAAAATCCAGCTGGTCGCGCAAAATGTCCACCTCCGTCCCGGTGAGCAGGCGAAAATCACTGCCGCGGTCGGCCAATTGCCCGTTGGTTTTTTTAATTTCCAAAATTTGCTGCCGTACGCGTTTTGCGTCGAGACCCTTCGCCTGAAACGATGACTTCGAATGGTCGGTGATCGCCCAGTAGGCCAAACCGAGGTCATCCATGTATTCGGCAATTTCCTCCAGCCGGTTGTGGCCGTCGCTCCACGTCGAGTGATTGTGCAGAGCGCCTTTCAGGTCCGTCCACTCGATGAGCCGCGGCAGGTCGTTTTTTTCGCCCGCCGCAAATTCCCCGTGATCTTCGCGCAGTTCCGGCGGGACAAACGGCAAATCCAGTTTCGCGAAAATTTCCGCCTCGTCCTGGCACGGCACCAGCAGTTTCGGGTCGCGCGTTTCCTCCTTCGACTTGAACAACCCGTATTCGTTGAGCCGCAGGCCGCGCTGGATTGCGCGCTGGCGCATGACAATGTTGTGCTCCTTGCTGCCGGTAAAATACGCCAGTGCAAATGGAAATTCCCGGTCGCTCACCACGCGCAAGTCGCATTGAATGCCGCCCTCCAAAATCACGCTTGCCTTCGTTTCGCCCTGAGCCGTGATTTTGATGATGTCCGGTTGGGCGGTAAAAAACTCAATCACTGCCGCCGGTTTTTTTGACGATGCCAGCAAATCAACGTCGCCAATCACTTCTTTGAATCGCCGCAAACTGCCCGCCGCGCTGCAACGAATCACATCCGGATGCTCCCGCAAACCGTCGAGCAACACTTCGGCGGCGCCCAATGCCTCGTTGAGCAGATGTTTCGAGGCGTAGGTGCGTCGGCGCTCGATGCCTTCGAGAATATTGGCCTGTGTCTTTTCGCCGAAACCGTCGAGACCGGCAACTTTGCCCTTTTTGCATGCGGCCTCGAGTTTTTCGACCGAATCCAAGCCGAGTTTCTGGTTGAGCGCCTGAATTTTCTTCGGGCCCAGTCCGGGAATCTCCAGCATTTCAATCAAACCGGGCGGAATCGAAGCCTTCAATTCGTCGTAATACTTCAGCTTGCCGGTGGTGACGAGTTCGGTGATTTTTTTCGTGAGCGCTTCGCCGATGCCCTTGATTTCGTCGAGCCGGTTTTCAGCGACAATTTTCGTCAACGGCTCGCTCAAGCCCTCGATCGCACGTGCCGCATTCATGTAAGCACGGGTCTTGAACGGATTTTCACCCTTCAATTCCAGCAGTGTGCCGATTTCGACCAGAATGTCAGCGACTTGCTCTTTGTCCATGCGCCTGAGTATAAGCGTTTAAAGGCAGGCTCAAAAGGGAAAGATGGCGAAAGCGTCATCTTGTTATCCCGGCCCGAAAAATGCTGCTTTAACCCCGTTTATCAGAAAGATTTTGACAGAATTCGCCTTTGTGATTAGATGTAGTTTAATTTGCTCGGAAAGGCTCATGCAAAATCTGAAGGTTTGATGATCGAGGTCGCCAGGTTGCAGATTAATTGATGTGCGGCCGGAAACGGAACGATGAGATTCCTGGGTATGGAAGAGGTGATGAATTTTTTAGGCGTGAATGCGGCGGATGCCACGCAACCGGCGAGTTACGCCAACCAATACATGCAGGCGGCGCTGGTGGTGTCGCTGTTGAGCGTGTGGATGCTGGTGGTGTTGTTCTTTTACCTCAATCGTTACACCAAGCGGGAGTATTTCACCGTCTGGACCACGGCCTGGTTGTTTTATGCCCTGTGGCTGACGCTCAATCTCAAGTTTCCGGAGGCCCCGCTGGATGGCACCGTTTTTAAACTCAAACAATGTTGCGTGGCCGTTTCGGCGGTGTTTCTTTTGTGGGGCAGTTTGCGTTTTCTCAGCCTCCCGGTCCCGCAGAGATTGTTTGGCCTGTTCATGGCCTTCCTTCTGGTCTGGACCTTCGTCAGCCCGCTGGTCCTGACCCCTGAACTGGATCCCAATGACAAGATAAAAAAGCTGGAAATGCAATTGCCGGTGTTCATTCTGCTCGGTCTGGGCAGCATTTTTGCCGGGGTTTGCTTCTACCGGCTGCGAAAAAAAATGCCGTTTGTGGGGGCGGGCATGCTGGCACTGGGCTTTTTCCTGTGGGGCGTTTACCTCGCCAGTTACCCCCTGTCCCAGCAGGATATACACCTGTACAGCGCCGGGTTTTTCATGGCGGCCGTGCTGCAGCTTTTTATTGCCGTCAGCATGATCGTGCTCGTCCTGGAGGAGGTCCGATACAAAAATGAGCAGGCCATGGCCGAAATCGTGGCCGTTCGTTCGGAGAAGGATGCCTTGCAGGTCAAAGTTCTCTCCACCGAGGAACAATGCCGCAGCCTTTATGATCAGGTGCGCCTCACCGAGGGCCTGCAAAAGGCTTACGAAGAATTGCGCCGGACCCAGCATGTCGTGGTGCAGCAGGAGCGTCTCCGCGCCTTGGGACAGATGGCCAGCGGTGTCGCGCACGATGTCAACAACGCGTTGTCGCCCATTGTCGCCTACTCGGAACTGCTGCTGAGCACGCTGCCGGATTTGCCGGAGGTCTCCAAACATTACCTGCGAACCATCAATCAGGCGGGCGGGGACATAGCGCAAATTGTCGCCCGCATGCGGGAATTCTATCGCCGCCGTTCCGACGACGAGCAATTGACCCAGGTCAACATCAGCAAGGTCATTGAAGAGGTGATTGATCTCACCCGTCCTCGCTGGCGTGACCTTTCACAGCGCCAGGGAATCTCCATCAACGTCCAATGCGAACTGGAACCCGATCCGCCCTTGCTGCACAGCGATGCCGGGGAACTCCGCGAAGCGCTGATCAACCTGGTCTTCAATGCGGTGGACGCCATGCCCCAGGGCGGCACCATCACCTTTGCCACCCGTTCCGTCAATGGTCCGGTTTCGAAGGAAAGCGGAGCACCCGAGCGGCAGCTTCTGGTCGAAGTGAAGGACAACGGCATCGGCATGGATGAGAAAACCCGGCAACGTTGTCTGGAGCCATTCTTTTCAACCAAGGCCCAGCGCGGCGGCACCGGACTCGGTCTGGCGATGGTCTATGGCATGATGCAACGCCATGACGGCTTGATTGAAATCGACAGCGCTCCCGGGCGCGGCACCTGTATCCGGCTGATTTTCCCCGTTCAGGACAAACCGTTGAAAACCAGGCGGGGCGCCTCACCGGAAGCCAAACAGAACCGTTCCCTTAACATCCTCTGTATTGATGACGACATACAGGTCCGTCAACTCCTGAACGATTGCCTCACCCATTTCAATCATCGGGTGATGGTTGCCGAAGGCGGGAAGCAAGGAATGGAGTTGTTCCATACCGCCTTTCAAAAAAACCAGCCCTATGAAGTGGTCATCACGGATCTGGGCATGCCGCAGATGGACGGATACCAGGTGGCTCGAACCATCAAAGCCCAGTCTCCGCACACACCCGTCATCATGATGACCGGCTGGGGCACAACCATCAGGGAAGATGGAGCCACCACCCCGGAAGTGGACGCTGTCATCGGGAAACCGCCGCGCATGCAGGAACTCAATGACCTGCTGCTCCGGGTCACCTCGCCGGGCAAACGCAACGCTTGAGCCGTTCCCGGCTCCACGGTCTGCCACCCGCACCGCCGGTCTTTTTCCGTGCCGTTTTGCGCGAATGCCGGTAAGTTCCAACTCATGTCACGGATCGTCAAATGGCCGGTGGCGTTGACCATTGCCGGCTCCGACAGCGGCGGCGGCGCCGGCATTCAGGCCGATTTGAAAACTTTTGCCGCGCTGCATGTTCACGGCGCGAGCGTCATCACCTGCCTCACCGCGCAAAATCCCCGGCGCGTTCTTGCCATCGAACCGTGCTCGCCTCAAATCGTGCGGCGGCAAATGGAAGCCGTGTTCGAGGAATTGCCGCCGGCGGCGGTAAAAACCGGAATGCTGTTTTCAGCCGAAATCATTCGCACCGTCGCTGATTTTTTCAAAAAGCCCGGGCGCCCGCCGCTCGTGGTGGATCCGGTCATGATTTCAACCAGCGGCGCGCCGTTGCTGAAACCGGCGGCGATAAGGATTTTACGGGAACAATTGCTGCCGCTCGCAACCCTGGTCACGCCGAACCTCGACGAAACTGAAGTTTTGACCGGACGCAAAATGGCGTCCGTCGAAAACATGCGCGCGGCGGCGCGGGAAATCCACGCGCGGTTCGGATGCGCCGCGCTGGTCAAGGGCGGCCATTTGCGCGGCCTGCGTGATGCGGTGGACATTTTTTTTGACGGCCGGACGGAACTGCTGTTGAGCGCGCCGTTCATCAAGGGCGTTTCGACCCACGGCACCGGCTGCACGTATTCGGCGGCCATTGTGGCGGCGCTCGCATCGAACTCTGATTTGCCGCGCGCGGTTGAAATCGGCAAACGCCATGTGACCGCGGCCATTGCGCGGAGTTATCGCATCGGGAGACATTCCGCGCTCGGACATTCTGTCTGAGTACGAAAAGTCACAAGCGGGCAAAGGCCGGAAGACCGATGTCCCGCCAAGGCAAATCACCGCCATTTCCTTTTCCAGCCGAAACACTACACTATCGGCGTGTCCGACACGCTGGTCGTCAACGAAATCTACTTGAGCTTGCAGGGCGAAAGCACCTTCGCCGGGCTGCCGTGCATTTTTATCCGGCTCACCGCCTGCGATTTGCGCTGCTCGTATTGCGACACCGCCTATGCCTTCGCCGAAGGCAAAAAAAAATCAGCTGCCGAAATTCTGTCGGAAGTCGGGAAACTGGCCGCGCCTTTTTCCAACTCAAAATTTAAAACTAAAAACTTAAAACTTCCACTCGTTGAGCTCACCGGCGGCGAACCCCTCCTCCAAAAAAACTCCCTGCCGCTGATGAAGCAGCTTTGCGACGGCGGCTTCACCGTGCTGCTCGAAACCAGCGGCGCGCATGATGTTTCGCCCGTTGACCCGCGGGTGCGGCGCATCATGGATTTGAAATGCCCCGGCAGCGGCGAGGCCGGGCGCAATCGCTGGGAAAACCTCAAACACCTGAAAGCAACCGACGAAATCAAGTTCGTCATCGGCACCGTTGAAGATTACGAGTGGGCCAGGCAAAAAATCGCCGAAAACCGGCTGAATCTGGTATGCCCCCTGCTTTTTTCGTGGGTGCATCCGCTCGCGCCGGAGCAGCAAAATATATCGTTGAAACCGGTTCCCGCCGGCCAGACGCCAATTTCACGGCGCGAACTGGCGGAACGAATCATTGCCGACGCGCTGCCGGTTCGGTTTCAAGTGCAGATGCACAAAATCATCTGGCCAACGGAACAACGAGGAGTTTAGTGAGCAAGACACGACATATTCTCGACACGCTGCGCGATTACGAATCGCGCAACATCGTGTTTGTTGAGCCGGATGGTTCGTGGCCCATCGTTTGGGACCGCGCCAAGGACGTTCACGTTTGGGATGCTGACGGAAAAAAATACCTCGATTTGACCGCCGCGTTTGGCGTCGCCGCCGCCGGCCACGCCAACCCGCAAGTCGTCAAGGCCGGGCAACAACAAATGGCCCGGCTTTTGCACGCCATGGGCGACGTGCATCCGCACGCGCGCAAGGCCGAACTCGCCCGCGACTTGAGCCGGATCACCTTCGAACGCTGGAACAAATCCCCGGACCCCGGAAGCCAGACCCCAAACCCGTTTTCCGGCAAAACCATTTTCAACAATTCCGGTTTTGAAGCCGTTGAGTCCGCGTTCAAAACTGCGCTGCTGGCCACTGGCAGGCGCGGGGTGATTGCCTTCGAGGGCGCGTATCACGGCCTCGGCTACGGCGCGCTCAACGCCACCCACCGCAATTTCTTCCGCAACCCGTTTCATTTTCAACTCCGCGAGTTTGGGCACTTCGTGCCGTTTCCCAAAAAATCCGCCGACCTGGCCACTGTGGAATGGTCCATCCGCCGGCTTTTTCGCCGCGAACATATCGGGGCGATTCTGGTTGAACCGGTGCAGGGACGCGGCGGCATCCAGATTCCGCCCGTGGAATTTCTGCCGCTGTTGCGAAAAATTTGCGACGAACTCGGCGCGCTGCTGATTCTCGATGAAATTTTCACCGGCTTTGGCCGCACCGGAAAATGGTTTGCCTGCGAACACACCGGCGTCGTGCCCGACCTCATCTGCCTGGGCAAGGCGCTCACCGGCGGTTTCCCGCTCTCGGCCTGCGTTGGTCGCGCCGGCCTGATGGATGCCGCGTGGCCGGCGTCGCGCGGCGAGGCCATTCATACCAGCACCTTCCTTGGCCATCCCGTCGGCTGTGCCATGGCGCTGGCGCAAATCCAGGAAATTGAGAAACTCGAATTGCCGGAACGCAGCGCGGAACTCGGCAGGTTTTTGCTCGGCGAACTGCAATCGAAAATTTCCAGCCCGAAATTGCAAATCGCCGCGCGCGGTTTGGGTCTCATGGCGGGCATCGAATTGCGCCTGCCCGATGGCCGGCCCGCCACCGACGCGGCCATGCAGGCCATCAAAGCCATGTTGCAGCGCGGATACATTCTTTTGCCTGAAGGCGAGTTTGGCAGCGTCATCAGCTTCACCCCGCCGCTGACCATCACCCAGGCCCAACTGGCCAAAGCCGTCGCCGAACTCCAAAAGGTTTTGGCCGCGGATTGACACAGATGTACACGGATAAAATTCAGAGACACGAACGCATTTCCTTTTCATCTGTGTTTATCTGTGTCCATCTGTGGCTCCGTTATTCCGATGAAACTCACTGAAATGCGCGATGTGCTGGCCGCGCGCGGGATTCATCTGACGAAATCCCTCGGCCAGAATTTCCTGCACGATGGCAACCAGCTCCGCCGCATCGTCAAGGCGGCGGAATTAAAAAAGACGGACAAAATCCTCGAAATCGGGCCGGGACTGGGTCCGCTGACAGAATTGCTTTTGGAAAATGCCGACAAGGTTTTGGCCATCGAAAAAGATGGACGGTTGGAGGAATTCTTGCGCGAACGGTTTTCCAATCCGCAATCCGCAATCCGCAATCCGCAATTTGAACTGCTCCACGCCGACGCGCTGGAACTTCTGAAGCGCGAGCCGCGCGATTGGCACGATTGGAAGCTTGTGGCCAATCTGCCCTATTCCGTCGCGTCGCCGATTCTCGTCGAACTGGCGCAAACGCCCCAACGTCCGGAACGGATGGTCGCCACGCTGCAACTCGAAGTCGCTCGGCGGCTCATGGCCAAAGCCAGCGATGACGATTACGGCGTGCTGACGCTGCTGGTGCAGCTAAATTACGAACCGCACGAGTGGTTCAAGATTCCGGCGGGTTGTTTTTTCCCCGCCCCGGACGTGGATTCGGCCTGCGTGGTTTTGATTCGCCGCGCCCAGCCGCTTTTGCACGAAAACCAGCACGCCGCTTTTGTGAAAATCGTGAAACGCGCATTTTCGCAGCGGCGCAAAATGATGCTGAAACTGCTGCGCGAAGACTGGCCGGCAGAAAAATTGGCAGGCGCATTTGCCGCTTTGAAAATTCCGCCGCAGGAACGCGCGGAGAAATTGAGCTTGGAACATTTCGCTGAATTAACTAACCAACTGGAACAAAGTTTATGAGCGACTCTCTAACTCTTTATCGAAATCGTAAAACAGGAAGCTGTTTGATTGAAAGATTTATTGGAAGTTATGCTGTTGGGAAATTCATGAGGGTCTCTACGGCAGAAATGCAGGAGCAAGGATTGGAAATTATTTCAAAATGCCTTTGGGGTGAACCTCCTCCCAAAAGTGAAGAGAAACCAGAGATGGCCACCTATTCCAAGGAAGAAGAGCGAGCTTTTCGCCGACTTCATCAAAGTATCGCTATATTTTCTGCCGAAAGAGAAACCATCGGCATCGGAGTTTTGCGCAGACAAGGGAGCGGCTATGTCGTGCGAAAAGAAGATGTCATTCGGCTTTCGCTTCCATCCACGAATGAGGAATTTTTAACTGCGTTGAATCAAGCTTGTGCATAATTGCAAAAATTATGCCTGAAGAAATTTTTGACGTTGTCAACGAGCGCGACGAGGTGGTCGGCCAAAACACACGCCGCGAGGTGCATCGGCTCGGCTTGAAACATCGCGCCGTGCATGTGCTGGTGTTCAATGCGCGCGGCGAGATTTTTCTCCAAAAACGCTCGATGACCAAGGACCGCGAGCCGGGTAAATGGGACTCGTCATCGTCGGGCCACGTGGATTCCGGCGAGGATTACGACGCCTGCGCGGTGCGCGAATTGCGCGAGGAAATCGGATTGACCGTCGTCCAAGCGCCGGAGCGGCTGTTCAAAATCGCCGCCTGCCCGGAAACGGACGCGGAATTTGTCTGGGTCTATCGCGGCCAGGCCGAAGGGCCGTTCCAACTGCACCCGGACGAAATCGAGCGCGGTGGCTGGTTTGCGCCGGAACAAATCACGCGCCGGATCGCGGAAAAGCCGGAAGATTTTGCGGGCGCGTTCTGGCTTATTTGGGAATTGTTTTTAACCGCCAAGATGCCAAGTGTGCCAAGGAACAAATAATTTCAGCCACAGATTGACACAGATGAAACACAGATTTTAAGACCAATTCCCCGAAAAGCACTCGCGAAAGAAATATAAGAAACATTTCTCCACGTTCTTTGCACCGCGTTTTCATCTGTGTTCAATCTGTGTTTCATCTGTGGCTAAAAACGTTTCCCGCCTTTACTTGCGGCCAAAATGGGGTAGTTATTGAGTCATGCAAGATTTTCTGGTTCCCATCGTGGTTGAACAGACCGGGCGCGGCGAGCGCAGTTGGGATATTTATTCGCGCCTGCTCGTGGACCGCATCCTTTTCATCGGCACGCCGGTGGATGACATGGTCTCGAACATCGTCATCGCGCAGCTTTTGTTCCTGCAAATGTCCGACCCCAAGAAGGACATTCATCTCTACATCAACTCGCCCGGCGGCAGCGTCACGGCCGGGCTGGCGATTTACGACACCATGCAATATCTCACGTGCGACGTGAACACCTATTGCGTCGGGCAGGCGGCGAGCATGGCCGCGGTGCTGCTCGCGGCGGGCACGAAGGGCAAGCGTTACGCGCTGCCGAACGCGCGCATCATGATTCACCAGCCTTGGGGCGGCGTGCAGGGCCAGGCCACCGACATCAGCATTCAGGCCAAGGAAATTCTGCGGCTCAAGGACCGGCTCAACGAAATCCTCGCCAAACACACCGGCAAAACCTTCGACAACATTGGCAAGGACACCGACCGCGATAATTTCATGTCGTCCGAGGAGGCCAAAAAATACGGCTTGGTGGATCAAGTGGTGCAATCGCGGAAGGAAATCACCGGTCCCGCGGAGAAAACCTCGGTCGTCACCTGACCTTTTTTGCGCCGGCCGCTCTCGCAATCCGAAATTTGAAATCCGCAATTTGAGATGGCCCGCCCAACCAACATCCCGATGTGCAGCTTCTGCGGCAAAACGCAGGCGGAAGTGCGCAAGCTCATTGCCGGGCCGGGCGTTTTCATTTGCGACAACTGCGTCATCCTTTGCAAAAACGTCCTCGACCGCGAACTTGAAGTCCAAAATCAGAAGCGCCAGCCCAAGTTCACCGTTCCCAAACCCGCGGCCATCAAACGGCACCTTGACCTTTATTGCATCGGCCAGGAGCACGCCAAAAAAACTTTGGCCGTTGCGGTGCATAACCATTACAAACGCATCCAGCCGGAACCGGAAGCGGAAAAGGAAGAAGCCGGCAAAAAGCCGGGTCCGCACGCCGACGTGGAGATCGAAAAGAGCAACATTTTGATGATCGGACCGACCGGCTCCGGCAAGACGCTGCTGGCCCGGACGCTCGCCAAAATCCTCGACGTGCCGTTTGCCATCGCCGACGCCACGACGTTGACCGAAGCCGGCTACGTGGGCGAGGACGTGGAGAACATTATTTTGCGGCTGCTGCAAAGCGCCGATTACGACGTGAAACGCGCCCAACGCGGCATCGTCTATATTGACGAAATTGACAAAATCGCGCGCAAGGCGGACGGCCCGTCCATCACCCGCGATGTTTCCGGCGAAGGCGTGCAGCAGGCGCTCCTGAAAATCCTCGAAGGCACGGTGTGCAACGTGCCGCCGCAGGGCGGACGCAAGCATCCGCAGCAGGAATACATCCGCGTGAACACGACGGACATTCTGTTCATTTGCGGCGGGGCGTTCATCGGGTTGGAGAAAGTCATCCAGCGGCGATTGGGCCGGCACACGATGGGTTTTGGCGCGATTGGCGAAGCGCAAAAACACGCTGGCGCGGCGCGCGATGAAATGCTCCAGCACGCCGAACCGGAGGACCTGCTTAACTTCGGCTTCATTCCCGAATTTATCGGCCGGTTGCCGATCCTGACCACGCTCGCCGAATTGACCGAGGAGCAGTTGGTTTCCATTCTCACCGAGCCGAAGAGCGCGCTGACCAAGCAATACGCCAAGCTCATGGCCATGGAAGGCGTGGAACTGGAATTCACGCCCGACGCGCTGCGCGAACTGGCGGCGCAGGCGCTCAAAAAAGGCACCGGCGCTCGCGCCTTGCGCGGGTTGATTGAGAAGCTGATGCTCGACTTGATGTATGAAGCGCCGGACGGCGGCGACATCATCCACGTCAAAATCACGCGGCCGGTCGTGCGCGGCGAAAGCCAGCCGATTGTGCGGCGCAAGCAGGATCAGAAGGCGGCGTGATCAGTTTAGTCAGTTGTTTTTATGGCCAAACGAGAATTCATTGGTCAATGTCGGCTTTGCCTTGAGCAAAAAACTCTGGTCAATTCGCACATTATCCCGAATTTTCATTACAAACCTCTAAAAGAACTTGAAGGTTTCTTTTATCATCTTTCAACAGATCCAAGCCGACCGGAGCGAAAAGAACAAAAAGGTATTACTGAACGATTATTTTGTCTCCAATGTGATAATGTGCGTCTTCAGAAAAATGAAGAACATCTTGCTAGAGTCATCTTCGGGGGATATCCGCTTGATGGGATCGACAATGGAAGATTGCATGTTATCAAAGGATTCAATTACACCAAGGTGAAGAACGGGCTGCTCTCAATTTTATGGCGAATGAGCATCTCTACGCACCCATTTTTCAAAGGAATCGATCTTGGAAATAAACACGAGGAACGGATTAGAAAAGTGATTTGGCATGATGAAACTCTATTGGAAGATGACTACCCCATTTTACTTACTGCGCCTTTCTTCCGAAATAAACTTTTGGGAGATTTTATTTTAGAACCCGATTTCGCCCGTGTTGGTGGCAATCGGGTGTATCGATGTATAATATCAGGCCTCTTGTTTACTTTTTTTGTCGGATCTGCAAAAATTGATAAAGAGACCCAATCCCTTGCCGTAAAAGCAAATGGTTCATGGTCAATAATTAGGGCGAAACTTGAAGAAATACCATTTTTGTTCGATGCCGTCGGTAAATTCGCGACAGCGCAAAAGATTAGAAAGAACACTTAAACCGTTTCTAGATGTTCCAGCGCCGGAGGCGCGATAGAAAGTAGCCCACGGTGAAACCGTGGGAAAAAGAACGGTGAAGCCGCAAGCCCCGGAAGGGGCGAAAGAACATGGTCTTTTAATTTGAATTTCTATCGCCCTATCCGGGGCTTGTGATTTTTGGGAATTAAAACCCACGGCTGACGCCGTGGGCTACTTTCTATCGCCGCTCCGCGGCTTGCTCACACACCAATATCTTCATCCCAAAGTTCCGGCCGGGCTTGGATGAAATCACGCATGAGCTGGATGCACGCCGGGTCCTGAAGCACCTCCACCTGCACGCCTTGCGAACGGACGTATTCCTCCGGGCCTTGAAACGTTTTGTTTTCGCCGACAACAACGCGCGGGATTTTGTAGAGCAAGATCGCGCCGCTGCACATCGGACAGGGCGAGAGCGTGGAATACAAAACGCACCGCTGATAAACCGACGCCTTGAGCCGCCCGGCGTTTTCGAGGCAGTTCATTTCCGCGTGGTGAATCACGCTGCCGCGCTGCACCCGCCGGTTGTGGCCGCGCCCGATGATTTTGCCGTCGAGCACCAGCACGGAGCCGATGGGAATGCCGCCTTCCGCCAGTCCGGTTCTGGCTTCTTCAATCGCGGCCTGAAGAAATGCATCCATGCGCGGATTGGAACATTTCCCTTGAGCAATGACAAGTGTTGGTGGGGCGAGCGTCCTCGCGAGCCGGAATTTTGGGACTGCGCCGACGCGTCGGCGCTTTGAAAGCGGTGACATGTCACCGCACTCCAAAACCGGCTCGCCAGAAGTCTCGCCCCACCTGAATTATCGCGCAAAAATCTGGCGGATTACGTCTTCGATGGGCACTTCCTGGATGTCAATGTCAGTCACCGGCAAATCATCCAGCAATAATTTGCAGACGGCGATGACGCGGTCGCGCTTGACCTTGAACTTGATGGAGCCGGCGTTTTTCTCGACGACTTCACCGTAGCGCGCCAGGTTTTCCGCCAGATAATCGTCCGGCTTTTCGCATTGAATGGTGATGAGTTTGGAATCGGCAAAACGGTCCACGATTTCGGCGAGCCGGCCATCGAAGAAGATTTTGCCGTGATCAATGATGATGACCCGGTCGCACAGCGCCTGGATGTCGGCCATGTAATGGCTCGTGAGCAAAATCGTCGTCTTTTGCCCGGCGTTGTGGCGGAGGATGAATTCCCGGACGATCTTCTGGGAAACCACGTCGAGGCCGATGGTCGGTTCATCGAGGAACAACACCTTGGGCTGGTGCAGCAGCGAGGCGATCAACTCCATTTTCATCCGCTCGCCCAGGGAAAGCTCGCGCACACTGACGTTGAGCTTGTCGCGGACGCTGAGCATTTCGCTCATCTCGGCGACGGTGCGCTCGAAGCGGTCGGCGGGAATGCCGTAGATTTTCGCGTTCAGCTCGAGCGATTCGCGCGCCGGCAAATCCCACCACAACTGGTTTTTTTGGCCGAGCACGAGCGCGAACTGGCGGCGGTAGCCATCGGCGCGTTCCCACGGCACGTAGCCGAGCACGCGCGCCGAACCGCCCGTGGGATAAAGCAGACCGGCGAGCATCTTGAGCGTGGTGGTCTTGCCCGCGCCGTTGGGGCCAAGAAAACCGACCAGTTCGCCGGGTTCAATCTTGAAGCTGACGTCATTGACGGCAATCAGCTGCTCGTATTGGCGATGAAACAGCCCTTTGATGGCGCCGCCAAACCCCGGCTGCTTTTTGTAGGTGCGAAAGGTCTTGGTGAGACCGCTGACTTCAATGACGGGCATGAAAGTTTTAAGTTTTAAGTTTTGAATTTTTAGTTGCCACGCAAATTAACTAAAAACTCAAAATTAAGAATTAAAAACTTTTCACCGCATGAGCTGCTTTTCGAGGTAATGGACGATCTGGCGGACATTGGCGTCCACTTCCATGCGGTCTTTGACGAGGCGGCAGGCGTGCAACACGGTGCCGTGATCGCGTCCGCCGTAGGCTTCGCCGATGGTGTTGAGCGAGCTTTCCGTCATCTGGCGCGAAAGATACATGGCGATCTGGCGCGGGAAGGCGATGTTTTCCGGGCGGCGCTTGCTGGTCATGTCGGCCAGGCGAATATCAAAATGTTCCGCGACTTTCTTCTGAATGACCTCGATGTTGATGGAAAAACGGCCTTCCTCGTGCAGGACTTCACGCAGCAGGCCCTCGACGACTTCGATGGAGAGTTTCTTGCCGGTGAGCGAGGCGTAGGAGGCCACGCGGATGAGCGCGCCTTCCAGTCGACGGACATTGGTGCGGATGCGATTGGCCAGGAAATTCATGATGTCGTCCGACAGCGTGACGCCCATGGCCTGCGCCTTCTTTTGGAGAATGGCCAGGCGCATTTCGACATCGGGCGGCTGCAGGTCGGTGACCAGGCCCCATTCGAACCGCGAAACGAGGCGGTGTTCCAGCCCTTGAATTTCGCTGGCCGGGCGGTCGCACGTGAGCACGATTTGCTTGTGGGACTCGTGCAGGGCGTTGAAGGTGTGGAAAAATTCCTCCTGGATGCGCTCCTTGCCGGCGAGAAATTGGATGTCGTCAATCAGCAGCACGTCGGTCTGGCGGTATTTCTTGCGGAATTTGGCGAGCTGGTTGTTCTGGATCCCGTCAATGTATTCGTTCGTGAATTTCTCGGATGACAGGTAGGCAACGCGAGCGCCCTTTTTGTTTCCCGAAACGTGCTGGCCGATGGCGTGAAGCAAATGCGTCTTGCCGAGGCCGACGCCGCCGTACAGAAAAAGAGGGTTGTAGGATTTGCCGGGCGCCTGGGCAACAGCGAGCGCGGCGGCATAGGAGAAATTGTTGTTGTTGCCGACGACGAACGATTCGAAAGTGTTCTTGGGATTGAAGTGCAGTTCGCTGTTGGTTTGGCGCTCGTGAGCGGGTTCAGAGCCTTGGTTTTGACCGGAGCCGGCGCGGGCGCGGAAGGA